>CAYUCZ010000004.1:0-125126 GCA_964443505.1 uncultured Porphyrobacter sp.
ATTCAAGGCAATGGATGACGGGCGGATCCTTGAAGCGATCCCAGAGCTGACGACACCCGATTTCGTATGGTCGAACAGCGGCCTGCCTGATCTCAATGGTCAGCAAGAGGTGATTGATCTTCTCATGGCTGGCGGGTTCTCGAACGAGATACCGATCCTTGCAGAGATGACTCACTTCACTGCCGATCTGGTGCACATTGCCTCAAACGGGAACACGGTCTTTACCGAAAGGGTCGATCACCATTGGGCAGCCGACGGACGCGACCTGATGACCCCGCATATTTGCGGCGTGGTCGAAATCCGCGACGGCAAGATCGCAAGACTGCACGATTTCTATGACACGGCAGTCTACAATCAGGAGCCGACGCAGGTTCAGCCGGGCTTTACGCTGGCAGAGCGCCACCCTGAACGCGCGGCTTAGCTTGCAAGGTCGGCAAGTCCGACCTTCTCCGCCCTGCATTCCGCATCAGCAAGCGCTGCGACAACCGAAAAAGCGACATAGCCATCTTCGCCAAGCTCGGTGACGACGGCGGCGGCTTCTTCGTCGCTGATTGCTGTGTGTTCAAACGGAATGCGCTTGGCATAGGCGAGCGTTGCTGGTGGCAATTGCCCCTCAGGCGCAGGCGTGTCGATGCCATGGACCTTGGCCACCACATGGCGGATCTGCGCAACCATCAACGCACCAAGCGCATCATGTGCGGCGTTGCGAAACGCTGTGTACTTCGCGCCGAGATCGGGATTGCCTGACAGCGCGCCTGCAACCGGTCCGTTCATGCTGGCTGCTCCGTTGGCGCTGGTGTTGGCAGGACTGTGCGTTCCATCACCTCAGGCTCCAGCCCCATCGTAATCAGTGCCTTGGCAAGCGCGAGGAACAGGGTGAGCCCAAGCCCGAGTTCAGCGATCTGTTCAGGCGAAAGATGGCGCTTGAGCGCGGCTTCGGCGTCCCCGGTCAACAGTTCATGATCATGGATCAGCGCGTCGGTGAATTTGAGCACCGCCTTTTCTGCAAGGGTGAGCTTGTCTGAGGTTTCATAACCCCAATCGATGTCATCGACGATTGCCTCGCCCAGGCCCTGACCAAGCGCCTTGTCAAACCGGACGTTGCGGCAGAACCCGCATTCGGTGACCCGCGCATTGCGCATGCGTGCGACTTCTTTGAGCCGGGCAGACAGCACGTCGCTATCCCAGAATGCGCCGTACAATTCGGAGAAACGCGCAGCGATTGCCGGCTGATGCGCGAGTACCGATCCGAAGTGCGCTGGCTCTCCTTTGATGGCCGAAGATACGCGGGGAATGGTGGACATGGGCGTCTCCTTTGCCAGTTATAATAGCTTCAACGACGGTCTCACTCCCCTGCGCATTTTCGCAGGGGCTGATCCAAGCCACTTCGTGGCACACCTTCAATCAGCAAGAGGAGATACGGCCATGCCCGGCGAAGCGCAGCGTGTGATAGAACAATTCTGGCAAATCCAGGACGAAGGCGACTACACCAAACTTGCCCCTCTGTTCGCAGAAGATGCCTTGCTTGAAGACCCGATCTGGGGGCGTCATGAAGGTCGCGATGCGATCCTTGGATTTATGACCACAATGGTCAAGGAAATGGGCGAACGTAAGGTCCATTTTACGGTCGACGAAATCTGCGGCGATGATCATGCCGTATGGGCGCGCTGGACCATGCATTCACCCGAAGGATCGCGTGGCGGCGTCGGCATTTACAAGGTCGCGAACGGTCAGCTCACTTATTATCGCGACTATATGGACCCTCCGCTTGAAGGCGAGTGACAGCATCAAGTTATAGCTTGCGATATTTTTCGTGCCCGCTTGCATCGATCTGGAAGGTCGGCAGCGGGAAGGCTGGGTCAGGTTCAAACATCGGCTGATTGGAAAGCGGGCTTTTCCAGTCGACAATGTATGTGCGTGCCGAAATCCGCCACTGTGCGTTTTCGCCCTCGCCGCGCTTTTCCCATTCATCAAGGTAGCGACCGCCGATCATATCTCCGGCAATTGTGCCGTCCTCCTGCCAGCGCCCTCCTCCAAAAATGCCATAACACTCGCTGCTTGCCGAGTTGGGCGAATGGAATCGAATCAGCGGCTGTGAAAGCATGTGCCAGCGCCGCGCGAGGTTTCGTTCGGTTTCCATGACAACCGGGAGAAAGTCTTCAGCCTGGCCGGTGAAGAAGCCATATTCGATATGCGCATCGGGCCAATAACATCCAGCCTGTCCATCCGCATCGAGCCAGTCGAGTGTGCGCGAATAGCGCTGGATAACATCGCCAATTTCCTGCTTGTCCAACAGCTCTTGCAATCTCGCGTCCATCGTCGCGCTCCTCCCCAATCCGCCAGTTGATGCTCCTCACTATCGCGGAGATGGTTACGCAAAAGCCATAAGCAGTTTGGGGAGGACACCATGAACGAGCTCAGCACCGGGCAACCACAGATCAACCTGTTTGATCCGGACCTGCAGCAATGTCCCTATGACGCTTACAAGCAGCTGCGCGACGAGGCCCCGCTTTACAATATTCCCGGCACGCAAATGTGGGTGGTGAGCCGCTATGAAGACGTGCGCGAAGTGCTGATGGACCCCAAGAGGTTTCCCAGCTCTGCGCCCAACGATCGCTTCCGTGCGAGCGCGGGCGACCTGGAGCGCGGGAAGCTGGTCGAAGAACGCTTCAAGGCAAAAGGTTGGGTTCCCGCGGCAACGCTCAATGGGCGCGATGATCCCAATCACAAACAGATGCGCGCCATGTTCAATCAGGCTTTCAAACCGTCAAAGATCAAGGAGATTGATCCGGAGGTCGAAACGCTCGCCTATGAACTGATCGACGGCTTTATCGAGGAGGGGCGCTGCGAATGGGTCAAGCAGTTTTGCGTGCCCCTGCCGCTGTTCATCATCGGTGAGCAGATGGGCGCAAAGCGCGAGGATATGTGGCGGATCAAGCGCTGGACAGATGCCTTCTTCCAGCGCATCTCGCTGATGCTGCCGGAAGACCAGCATATGGAAATGGTCGACCGCGAGATTGAGGCGCAGAATTACTTCCAGCCGATCTTTGAACGGTTGCGCAAGGAGCCCGACGGTTCGCTGATCAGCGTTCTCGTCAACACCGTGATCGAGGAATGGGGCCGCCCGCTCAACGACAATGAACTCCACGCAGAGATGATGGCCGATACTTTCGTTGGCGGCTCGGAAACCACCACCAATGCTCTGGCCGCAGGCATGAAATTGCTGATTGAGAACAAAGACGTATGGCATCAGCTCAAGAATGATCCCGAAAAGTATATGAAGACCTTTGTGGAAGAGGTCGTTCGGCTTGAAAGCCCGGTGCAATCGCTGATGCGCTTTGTCGCTGAGGACACTGAAATCGCCGGGGTCGGCGTGCCAGCAGGGGCTATGATCAACGTTCGCTTTGCAGCAGCCAACCGTGATGAACGCGCGTTTGAGTGCCCGGAGAAACTTGACCTCGACCGGCCAAAAGCAGGTTCGCATATGGGCTTTGGATCAGGCGTGCACCACTGCCTTGGCGCTCCACTCGCAAGGCGCGAATTGATCTGGGGCTTCACCGCTGTTGTCGACCGGTTTGAAGATATGTGGTTTGCCGAGGGCAAGAACGATTTCAGCTATCACCCACACTTCCTGCTGCGGAGCCTCAAGGAACTGCATATCGAGTTTGAGCCCAAATCGCGCTGATCGTCAGGTATTGGCGCGGGCGGCTGTACGCCCGGCGATATAGCCAAAGGTGAGCGCAGGCCCCAGAGTGCCACCCGCGCCTGCATAGATGCCGCCCGTTGGACAAGCGATCGCATTGCCGGCGCCGTAGAGTCCGGGGATAGCCTCCCCATCGTGCCCTAGAATGCGAGCAGAGCTATCGGTGCGGGGGCCGCCATTGGTCCCTAGAAGCCCCATGCGGATTTCAACCGCATAGAACGGCGCTCTTTCCACTTTGCCGAGCGTCACTGCGGCCCCCTCGCGTGAGCGATCACCGTAGAAATGATCGTAGGCGCTTGTGCCTCGCTCAAAATCGGGATCGTGCCCGGCCTCGGCATGGGCGTTAAAGCGCACCGCAGTCTCGGCCAGTGCGCCCGCCGGCAGGCCCAAGCTCTCGGCCAGCGCCTCCAGCGTTTCGGCCCGGTTCACCCAATCAGGGACAGGCTGACCAGGCAGACGCGGCCCAATCGGATAGCGTTCGACGTAATTCTCATCGAAGATCAACCAGGCTGGCATGTTCGGATAATCATAGGACTGAGGATCAAACTGATGAAATGCGCCTGCAAGCGCTGAGTAATTGGCGGCTTCGTTGCAAAATCGTTCGCCCGCTCGGTTCACCATCAGCGAATGCGGCACTGTGCGTTCGATCAGAACCGGTGCAGCCCGTTGTTCGCCGCCCGGCCATGGATTGTCGGGGATCACCAGTGTCGGCGCCCACCAGCCTTGTGTCATATTGCCCAGTTTCGCGCCTGTTGCCATCGCGAGCTTTAGCCCGCCACCGCGCGCTGTGGGCGGGCTTGCTGGCGCATCCATGGGCCCTCGCAGGAAAGCCTGCCGCATCTCTTCATCCCATTCGAAACCGCCGGTGGCGATGATCACTCCGGCATGGGCTGACAGTGCAAAACTCTCATCGCCGCGCACACCGGCAACCCCGGTCACCTTTCCGCGCTCCTTGACCAGCCGCGTGACTTCGACCCCCAGTTGCGGTTCGATCCCCCGGTCAAGACAGGCTTTGAGCAACCGGCCGACCATGGCCTGGCCAAAGCCTCGCTCGCCGTTAGCGATCCGGCGCTGGAGTTCCTCTGGTGGGACCACGCCCGAGCCGCCGCCCAGGGGCGTCTCGCGCAGCATCATCGGCTTCATCTCTTCGATCGCGGTGATCCGTTCCGCCCAATCGCCCAGTTCACCAAGCGCGAACAGATCATGGTCGAGCGCGCGCCCACCCTCAGGCTTGGCGCCGGGGCGGTCGAGATAGTAATCGGGATAGCCTTCGAGCAAAGCGACCTTGAGCGCGCCTGCCTCCTCAAGAAAGGCGAGCGCTTCAGGCCCCATATCAACGAAGGCCTCAAGCGTGTCGTCAACCAGATCGCCATGATCAAGCGCCCGGAAATATGAAAGAGCCTCTTCGCGGCTTTCCGACATGCCAGCTGCACGTTGGCGCGGGTTGTCAGCGACCCAGATAACTCCGCCCGACACCGCACCGGTTCCGCCGATCCGATCGGAGCGTTCAAGGATAGTGACCTTGGCCCCTGCATCATGAGCTGCAAGCGCGGCGGTCATTCCGGCAGGCCCGCAGCCTAGGACAATCACGTCTGGATCACTCATGCTCGTCATCATGATCAGCCCACCAATCTCGGCAACCCGTCATTTTGGGAAGGTGCGCACAATTCGGCTTGGCGCTAACCATTGGCACAAAGGAGAGACGCGCCATGAAACTCGAAGGAAAAATTGCGGCAATCACCGGAGGAACCGCTGGGCTTGGGCGCGGCATAGCCGAGGCCTTTCTGGCAGAAGGCGCAAAGGTTGCTCTGTTTGCGCGCAATCCGGAGAAAGGCGCGCGCGTGATCGAGGAACTGCATGTCGACCGCCAGGGAGCAGAGCGCGCGATCTTTGTTGCGGGCGACGTGATGAACCAGTCAGATGTCGAAGGTTTCATCGATCACACGATCGACCACTTCGGAACGCTCGACATCCTCGTCAACAATGCAGGCGGCGCAGGTGACCTTCAACCCATGGTCAACCTGTCGGATGAAGCTTTTGACGAAGCGATGAAATGGAATGTCTATTCAACCTTCTGGGCAACGCGCCGTGCGCTGCCGCCAATGTTGGAAAAGGGCGATGGACGTGTGATCAATATCTCTTCGATGGAAGGCAAACACGGAAAACCCGTCTTCACCGCTTACACCGCTGCCAAGCATGCAGTGAACGGAATCACCAAAAGCCTTGCACGCGAAGTGGGTGAAGCTGGTGTGACGGTGAACTCCATCTGCCCCGGTCTCGTCGTGACTGACATCATCAAGAACAATGGCCCTGAAACCGCCAAGGCGATGGGCATGGAGTTCGACGAGATGATCACAATGTTCGCGCAGGAAGCCGCGATCAAACGCCCCAATACCGTCGAAGAAATCGCCGCGATGGCCTTGTTGCTGGCATCGCCAGAGGGCGCTGGGATCACCGGCGCCATGCTCAGCGTGGATGGCGGAACGGCTCAGTATTAGGGCGGAGGGCGCCGCCTGAAAATCTCTTACCAGCCTGTGGCATCGCGCGATCAGCAACCAATGATCGGCGAGACGCGGCAACACATGTACGAGATTGAAAGACAGCCTTCAAAGCACAGGGTTCTGATCAAGTTCGACAGCTATGCGGACCATGACCGGACCAAGTTTATCGTTGATCTACAGGAAGCCGCGTTGAGCGTTCGTTCTGCGGATCGGCATTTCGACATGCTGGCTGATTTCACCGAAAGCATCGTAATGCCTCAGCCAATTGCGAAGGACAGCATAACCCTGTCGGATTGGCTGGTTCAAAACGGGCTGAGAAAATCTGCCAATGTGATGACCAGCATCACACAGCAGATGCAGGTCCAGCGGGTAACGGAACGCAACGAAAAGTTCGGCTATTTCGAAACGCGCACCGCAGCAGAGCGCTGGCTCGACACCTAGCCTTCCTGCATTTTCGCCATAGCGGCACCCACTGCGGCCTCGATATCCTTTGCCTGCGGATTGCCGCGGATGGTGACGCCTCCGTTCGGCTGAATGTTCTGACCCGTCACAAAAGCGTGGTCACCGCATAGCCACAAACAGGCATGAGCCACATCCTCAGACGTGTTGAGCCGACCCAGCGGGTATTTCGGCAGGAAAGCATCGACTAGGCCGGGGACCTGAAAGCTTTCGGCTGTCATCGGGCTTTCGGTAAATGCCGGAGAAACCGTGTTCGCGCGAATACCGAGATGGCCGAAATCATTGGCAACGCATTCAATCATCGCCTCGCCAGCGCGCTTGGTGCCGATATAAGCGGCGTGGTTGTTGATCAGCGCCTTGGTCGTGGCCGAAGACAGCGAAATGATCGAACCGCCGGTCGGGTCCTGCTCGCTCATCACTTTCACGAATGCCTGCAGGAAGTGGTGCGTGCCCTTGAATTGGAGATCAGTGATCGCGTCGAGATCTTCCTGACTTGTTTCAAGCAGGTTCGACAAAAGGCCCCAGCCAACGCAATTGATCGCGGCATCCACGCGCCCAAACTCTGCCTTGGCCTTGTCTGCAAGGGCATGGACTTGTTCGTGACTGGTGATGTCACACAGAGCATAGGCCCCGCCAATTTCGCTGGCGATAGCGGCAAGCGGTTCTTCCTTGCGACCGGCCACCATGACTTTCGCGCCTTCGCTGGCAAAGAGCCGTGCGATGACCTGTCCCATATTGCCGGGGCTTGCCGCTCCCAGAACAACTGCGCTCTTGCCTTCCAATTGGCCCATCACTCATCTCCTCTGATGCATAGGTGCCTAGCACGCGAAGGGCGCGCTTTTCCCTTCCCAAAAGTGCGCATTGGGCAAATCCAACCGGCACGGCAAAGCGTGCCTACATCAAAGGAGACAACCATGTTCACCGGACCCGCAGAAGACAGGCAGCAAATTGCTGAATTGAACGGAATCTATGCCGATGGCGTCGTGCTTGCCGATGCTGATACCTGGGGCTCGGTCTGGGCAAAGGATGCCACATGGGACTTTTTCGGCCAGATTCACGAAGGGCGCGAGGCGATCGTTGGGTTCTGGAGCGGAGCGATGAGCGGCATCGAAAAGGTCAGCTTCCACTGCGTGCCGTGCATGATCGAAGTTGACGGCGACACCGCCACATCGCGGGTCCAGACACAAGAAATCCTGCACATGAAAGATGGCGTCACCCGTGTCGTTGGCGGGCTTTATGAAGACGAACTGGCGAAGATTGACGGCCAGTGGCTCTTCACTCACCGCAAGTTCGGCATTGTCGCTGAATACAACCCCGCACCGGCTCAATAACTGGAGAGATATCCATCATGGCCAAAATCGTAATCGCCGCACAGATCGACCTTGACCCTGCGCAACGGGCGGAGGCTCTCGCCAGCGCCAAGGTCCATATTGACGCCGCTCTCGCACAGGATGGCTGCATCGCTTACGATTGGAGCGCAGACGGAAACGATCCGGCACGCGTCAACGTATTCGAGGAATGGGAAAGCGAAGAAGCGCTGGCCAATCATTTCGCAGGCCCAGCCTATGCGGGGATGCGCGATCACATCGGCACCTTCGGACTTACCGGTGCTGCGAGCAAGAAATACCGCGTCGATGCCGAAGGCCCGGTCTACAACGCCAAAGGCGTTGCGACCGAAGCATTCGAATAGCTCAGAGAATTTCGCCCGCTAAAGTTTCAGCATCTGTTTGCCGCGGTTCTTGCCGGTAAACAGACGCTGGAGAGTGTCGGGGGCGTTTTCAAACCCCTCCTGAATGTCTTCCTGATATTTCAGTCTGCCATCCTGCACGAACCCTTCGAGCCGTTTGCGAATGCCAGGAAACTCGCTCGCCCAATCAAGCACGATAAAGCCCGCCATGGTTCCGCGCCGGAACACGAGGTTGAAGTAGTTTTCAGGCCCTGCTGGTAGATTGCCTGTCTCATAGCGGCTTATCCCGCCGCAAATGACCACGCGCGCACCGGTCGCGATACACGCCAGCATATCGTTGAGAATTGTGCCGCCGACATTGTCATAGATGACATCGACACCGCGCGGGCACAGCTCCTTGATCTGCTGTTTGACGTTGCCAGCCTTGTAATCGATCGCAGCATCATAGCCGGCTTCTTCGACCAGCCATTTGCACTTGTCAGGGCCGCCAGCGATGCCGACCGCGCGGCATCCTGCGATCTTGGCAAGCTGCCCCACGATGCTGCCTGTCGCACCGGCCGCGCCTGACACCAGCACGGTGTCTCCTGCAACTGGCTTGCCCACTTTGAAAAGCCCGCAATATGCGGTGAGGCCGGTTGTGCCGAGCACGGACAGCACGGCTGTGGGTGAAAGCGCGGTTTCGACCTTGGTCAGCCCCTCCCCATCGTGCACGAGGTGTTCGGTCCAGCCGGTTGTGCCGAACACGATATCGCCAACCGCAAACCTTCCGCCATTGCTTTCAATCACTTCGCAGATACCACTGCCGCGCATCACGTCGCCAATTGCCATGGGCGCGACATAATCGGCGATATTCTCCATCCAGCCCTTCTGGGCCGGGTCAAACCCGAGATAGCGCGTCGCGAGCACCATTTCGCCTTCGCCTGCCGGTGGCAGCTCGGTCTCAACCAGCTTGAAGTCGTCTTCGGCAATGCCGCGGCCGCGGGGGTGTCCGTTCAAAAGCCATTGGCGCGTGGTAGTGGGCATATGGAATCTCCTTTTGCCCCCTATTGCGCAGGCTTCCCCCTGCTCTCTACGGACAAAAGTATCAGTCGAAGCTGTCCGGCGCTCTGGTATCTTGTGTGACAAGGAGAGATGCCATGGGTGTTCAGACTCACAAGACGTTTTGCCGTTTTTGCCACGCCAATTGCGCGATGCTGGTCGATGTAGAGGACGGCAAGGTCCTCGAAGTGCGCGGCGATCCTGATGACCCGGCCTATGGCGGATACACATGCATGAAGGGGCGCGAGCTGCCGGATTCGCACAATGCCGAGCACCGCCTGCACCATTCATTGGTCCGCGATGCCAACGGCGAGTTTCAGGAAACTCCGATGGACGAGGCGCTAGCCCATGTGGCGAGCGAACTGCGCCGGATCATCGACACTTACGGTCCCAATTCGGTTGCTGTCTTCATGGGGTCAGGCGGATTTCAGAACAGCGCGGCGATGGCTGCCTCGCTCAGCTTTGCTCAAGCGGTGGGCAGCCGGAATTTCTACACCTCGGTCACACTCGATCAGCCGGCCAAGGTCTTCACCACTGCTCGTTATGGCAAGTGGATGGCCGGGCCCAACACGTTCAGTGAAAGCGATGTCGCTTTCTTCATCGGCAACAACCCCATCGTCTCGCACTATGCGCCGGTTGGCGGCGTCCCGCCCTTCAGCCCGTCACGCCGCATCCGCGACCGGCAGGAAGAAGGCATGAAGCTGATTGTCGCAGACCCTCGCGAAAGCGATGTTGCAAGGCTTGCCGATATCTATTTGCCGGTGAAGCCCGGCGAAGACCCCGCGCTACTCGCAGGCATGCTGAATGTGATCATCGAAGAAGGGCTTTATGATCGCAATTTCGTGTCTGCCCATGTCGACGGGTTTGACGAGCTTGCTGAAGCGGTCAAGCCCATGACACCTGCTGTGGCAGCGGCACGAGCAGGCGTGGAAACCGATCAACTTGTCGCAGCAGCGCGCATGTTTGCAGCTGGGTCAAAGGGCTGCGCTGTCACTGGCACTGGCCCTGAAATGGCAGGCAATGGCACGCTGACAGAATATCTGGTCACATGCCTCAACACGATTTGCGCGCGCTTCAAACAGGAAGGCGAAAAGGCGGCGATCCCGGGTGTCTTTACGAACACGAATGGACCGCGCCGCGCCCAGGTCGGCCCGCCAGTGCCGATGTTTGGCGCAGAGGGCATGCCGAAATCCCGGTTCCGCGATCTGGGGCACCTTGGATGGGAAATGCCTTGCAACGTGCTGGCCGATGAAATTCTGACGCCGGGCGAGGGTCAGGTTCGCGCATTCATCTCGGTCGGTGGTAACCCGGTGGTTGGCTTCCCTGATCAGGCCAAGATGGTCGAAGCGCTCGACGATCTCGAACTGTTTGTCCAGATCGACCCATGGATGAGCGCTAGCGCCAAGCGGGCTGATGTTGTGCTTGCACCATCACAATGCCTTGAGCGTGAGGACATCACCAACCTGTCAGAGTGGTGGCATGAAACGCCTTATGCCCGCTATGTCGAGGCGATTGCGACCCCGCCGGGTGACGTGATCGATGAATATGAGATGTTCTGGACGCTGGCGCATCACCTTGGGATTACGATGCAGCTTGCCGGTGGGCCGCTGCCGATGGATCGCAAGCCGAGCAAGCAAGAATTCCTCGATTTGATGGTCGAGGGCTGCCTGGTCGCGCCAAGTCAGGTCCGCAAGGATGTGCAGGCGGCTGGCGGCGCCGCGGTCGTCTATGACCATCTGCATCCTGAAGTGGGACCGGTTGACGAAAGCGAGTTCCACCGTTTCGACCTGTCAGTCGGTGACATGCCTGCTGCGATCACGCGCTATGCCGATGATGCGCCGACACGCGCTGGTTTTGACTTCAAGCTGATCAGCCGCCGGTCAAAAACCCGGTTCAATTCGATCGGGCACCCGCTCAAGAAATTGCAGGAAAAGACCACCACGAATCCGGCCTATATCCACCCTGATGACATTGCGGCTCTTGGCCTTGAAGAAGGCGGGATCGTCGAGATCACTTCGCCGCACGCAACCATCCACGGCGTGGTTAAGGCGAGCGATCGCGTGCGGCGCGGGCTTGTGTCTATGGCGCATGCTTACGGCGATGCCGATGCATCGAAACAGGACGTTCGCGAGCGCGGATCCTCTACCAACCGGTTGACCAGCGAGGTGGTCGATTTCGATCCGATCACGGGTCAAAGCCTGCAAAGCGCTATTCCTGTCAAACTGGTCGCAGCCTGACCGCCTGACTGAACACGAAAAGGATTTCCCATGCCCGATAACCGGCGCTTCCTCCTCCAGCGTCGCCCTGATGGCGAACCTGTTCCCGATGATTTCGAACTCGTCACCGAGCCCACGCCTGAGCTCTCAGACGGACAGTTCCTGATCCGCAATCATTATGCCTCGCTTGATCCTGCAATGCGCGGGTGGATGGATGCTGGCGGGAACTATATGCCGCCTGTCCCGCTTGGTGCGTCGATGCGCGCGAGCACAATCGGCGTGGTGGAAGAAAGCCGGGCAGAAGGCTTTGAAAAAGGCCAATGGGTCATGGGCCTCAACGCGCTTGAAGACTATTCGATCGGCGAAGCAGGCGGGTTCACTCAGCCTATCGATCCCGGCCTTGTGCCAAGCGTCACCAATTACCTCTCGATCTTCGGGGCGGTCGGCATGACTGCCTATTTCGGCTTCCTCGAAGTGTGCGAGCCAAAGGAAGGTGACACCGTGCTAGTTTCGGGCGCGGCGGGAGCTGTTGGCTCGCTTGTCGGGCAGCTTGCAAAGATACATGGCTGCCGCGCAGTCGGGATCGCTGGTGGTCCAGAAAAGTGCGCGCGCCTTACCGAAAAGTACGGATATGACGCGGCGATTGATTATCGCGGCAAGGATGAGGCCGCGCTGACCGCAGCTATCGCTGAGGCCTGCCCTGATGGGGTGGACGTGATCTTTGAAAACGTGGGCGGCGCAATCCTTGATGCGGGCCTGATGAACCTCAACCTGTATGCCCGCGTCGGCCTGTGCGGCCTTATCAGCGAATACAACACGGCCCCGCGCGGCTGCCGCAATCTGTGGCAATTGATCGTCAAGCGTGCCTCGATCCGCGGACTGCTGGTGGCTGATTATGTTGAACGCTTCGGTGAAGGGGCGGTCAAGATGGGCGAATGGGCAGCGGCAGGCAAACTCACAATCGATGAACATATCGATGAAGGTCTCGACACCGCATATGACAGCTTCATGCGTCTGTTTGCCGGGACCAATGACGGCAAGATGATCTTGAAGATTGCATGACGCGCAGACTGCTCGTCCTGTCTGGCGGCCACCCCTACGAGGCCGACGAGTTCGAGCAGCTTATCCATTCGCTTGGCGATTGGCAGGTCGCGCACCTCGTCCACCCAGAGGCAGAGGAAGAGGTCGCGAATGGCGCAATGGACAAGGCCGATGCCGTCCTGTTCTACGATATGCCGGGCTATACCTTCGCCGATGGCAAGGTCATATCCCGCCCTCCCTCGCCCGCTTATCGCAAGGCGGTAACGCAGCGATTTGCGTCGGGGAAAGGCGCGGTTGCCATGCACCACGCAATAGCTGGCTGGGCCGAGTGGGCCGAGTGGCACGAATGGCTAGGTGGCAAGTTCTTCTACCAGCCGGGCGAATGGCAAGGCGCGGCCGTCCCGGATTCGGGCTATCGGCACGATGTCGAATACACGGCAAATCGGGTCGCTGATCATCCGGTTCTCGACGGAGTGCCGGATCAGTTCACCGTGTGCGACGAACTTTACCTCGCGCCCATTGATGAGAGTGCCCTTACTCCGTTGATCCGTGCAGAGGGCTTTGCATTTGAACGCGACAATTTTTACTCAGCAGCCAATGCGGTAGCGGGCGACATGTTTAGCCAGGACGGATGGGATCACCCTCCACAATCGAATTGTGTCGCATGGGAATGCACGGCTCTCAAAGCGCCGATCATCTATCTGCAATTTGGCGATGGCCCACAAACCTATGCCAATCCGCATGTCCGAAGACTCTTGTCGAACGCGCTCCATTTCACATCAGGAGACCCTCAATGACACCTATGGAAACCGTCACCCAGTTCATCGATCATTGGAACAATGGCGATATGGACGCCATGTTCGACATGTGCGCCGAAGATGTGGTCTGGCACAATATCCCGATGGATCCGATCAGCGGCAAGGCTGCGATGCGAGAGGCAGTGGCCGGGTTCATGATCAATGTCGAAGCCTGCGCGTGGGAAACCCATTCGATCGCGGCCAATGGCAATACGGTTCTGACAGAGCGCACCGATGGCTTCATGCTCAAAACGGGCGGCAAAGCCGCACTGCGCTTGATGGGCGTTTTCGAGATCAACGAGGACGGCAAGATCGCAGCGTGGCGCGACTATTTTGACATGGCCGAATTCCAGCGCGAATTTGCCGGCTGATAATCTTTCAGGAGAGACTTCATGACGCCAGCAGAGACGATCGAGGCCTTTATCGCCGCATGGGACGAATTCGACCTTGAGAAGATATATTCCTTCATGGCCGATGATATCGAGTGGACTGATGTCCCGCTCTCAACCGTCAAGGGCATCGATCAAGTCCGCGCCAAGATGGCTGCCTTTCCCGGCGTGGAAGCTTGCGGGTTTGAGAACCACCATATCGCGGCCAATGGCAATGTGGTGCTCACTGAAAGGACCGACTGGTTCCAGATGAAGGGTCGCAAGAGAACGATCCGGGTCATGGGCACATTCGAGCTCAACGATGAGGGCAAGATCGCGCGCTGGCGCGACTATTTCGACAGCGCAGAGTTCGCCCGCGAATTTGGTGATCTGGCCGAAGGATAAGGGTTCACCCCTGCCAAAAACGATAAGGCCAAAGGGCCCCAACCCTAACACATTCGCGCATCGCGCCTCGCACCGGGCTGCGGCTAAATCACAGGCTCGGAATTCCATGGGATCGGAGCCCTCACATGAACAAGCCCGAAGCGATCAAGGACACCAGCGTATTCGCGCCTGAAACTCTGCTCGACCCGTTCGATTATTATCGTGCGATCCACGATGCTGGCATCGCGATCGAACATCTGCCCGAGATGAACACCTACGTGGTCTACAGCTATGACCTGTGTAGCGAGGCCAACACCAAGCCTGAAATCTTCTCGAATGATTTTAGCGTGCTGATGGGCCGTGAAGAAGACGAAGAAATCAGCGCCATTCTCGCTGAAGGCTGGCCCGATGAACCGACGCTGCTGACGGCTGACGCTCCGGTGCACACGCGCAATCGCAAGCTTGTGAACCTCGCTTTTTCCGCCCCGCGCGTGAACGCCATCGAAGACACGATGCGGACCAAGAGCATCAGCCTGATCGAAGCCTTTGCTGACAAGGGTGAATGCGAGTTCGTCGAAGAGTTCGCCATTCCGCTGCCCGTTTACATGATCGCAGGCCAGATCGGTCTCGATAACGATCCCAAGCAGGTGAAAAAGTGGTCCGATGCCGCAGTCGACCGTTTCAGCCAGATGGTCGATCATGAGCGCAAGAAGGAATGCGCTCGCAGTCTGGTGGAATACCAGCACTTCATGAAGGGCAAGATCGATGATCGCCGGGCAAATGGCGGCGATGATCTGTTGGCGGACCTCGTCAACGCTCGGGTCGAAGGCGAAACTCCGCTGACCGATCCTGAGATCATGTCAATCATGCAGCAATTCATGGTCGCCGGGAATGAGACAACCACGTCAACACTCGCTGGCGGCTTGCTGCAACTGATCCGCAACCCCGATCAGATGGCAAAAGCGAAAGCGGCAGCCGGAGGACGCGACCCAAAGCTTATCGGCAATCTTGTCGAAGAAGCGCTGCGGTATGAAACACCTACCGCTGGCATGTGGCGGATCGTGAAGGCCGATACTGAGCTGGGCGATACCAAGATCCCGGCAGGTGCAATTGTTCAGCTGCGCTATGCCGCTGCGAACCGCGATCCGAAGAAGTTTGAAAACCCCGATGCGTTCGACATTGAACGCAAGAATGCGCGTGCGCACCAGGCCTTTGGCAAGGGACCGCATATGTGCGTTGGCAACATGCTCAGCCGCAAGGAAATGCTGGTTGCCTTCGATGAATTGCTTGAGCGGCTCGATAACTTTGCCGTTGCTGACGAAGACGGGATCTCGATCCTGCCAAACATTCTGCTGCGCGGTGTCACCCGTCTGCCGATCACTTTCAGCAAGGCAGGCTGAGCGCGATGAATTTCGACCTATCCGAAGAACAGGACATGTTCCGCAGCTCGGTTGAGCGCTTCTGTGCGCCGATCGATGTCGAGGCCCGGCGCAAATTGCGGCTGACACCCACCGGTTATGACCGCGAACGTTGGGCCGAACTTGCTGAAATGGGTTTGATCGCCCTTGCCGCGCCCGAAGCCGCAGGCGGCATGGACGGCTCTGCGGTTGATCTGGCGCTGGTGGCAGAGGCAATCGGCGCGTCGAATTCACCCGATCCATGGCTCGAACATGGGGTTATTCCGGCGCTTTTGCTCGCCAGGGCTGGCGCGAACGAGGCGCTAGAGGCTGTCATCACAGGCGAGCAGATTGTCAGCTTCGCCTGGGCTGAACGATCACAGCGTTACAATATCAAACCGGCGGGGATGAAAGCCGAAGCATCATCCAAAGGATATGTCCTGACAGGCGAGAAGACCTTCGTTCTGGGCGCGCTGCTGGCAGACCAGTTTATCGTGACGGCAGACCTGCAAAATGAGACCGCGTGCTTCCTCATCCCGCGAGATATGCCGGGCCTTGAGGTGCGCGCCTATCGCCTGACCGATGGCAGCATTGCCGGAGAATTGAAGCTCACGCGTGTTGAGCTCGCCGAAGGCGCACGGCTCAACCTCGATCATGACGCTATCGAAGCGGCTGTCAGCGACACACGGCTATATGCCGCCGGTGAGATGCTGGGACTTGGCCAGCGCCTGCTCGATGACACGCTTGCTTATGTAAAAGAGCGTGAACAGTTTGGCGTTGCCATCGGATCATTCCAGGCTCTCCAGCACCGCCTTGTCGAATGCTATGCGCGCATCGAGCAGTGCCGCTCCATGCTGTATCGGGCAGCGCTCACGGATTCTACGAACTCCGGCGCATGGGCGCGTGCGAGTGCCGGGGCCAAAGCCTTTATTGGCGAGAATGTCGATGCTGTCGCCCGCGAAGCGGTGCAGATGCATGGCGGGATGGGAATCACCGATGAACTGGCAATCGGCCACGCGATGAAGCGCGTAATGGTGCTCATCCGGCTGTTTGGCGACACCGACAGCGCAATTGCTGAATACGCTCAGGCAGCTTGAGAGGATTTGAGATGGGACAAAAGATCGACCCTGACCTGTGGAGCGACGATGCCGAGCCGCATCTGATGGGCGGACGCCTTGCATCCGGCGAAATTGTCTTCCCCATGCCGCAAGGCGATGCAGCGAGGAACGTGGAGCCATACAAGCTGTCGCGTCAGGGAAAGCTCTGGTCGTGGACCACGCAGGGCTTTCTTCCCAAGGAACCTTATGTCGGTCCCGGCTCTGGACCCGATGAAGGCCCGCCTGACTTTGTACCGTTCCTGCTCGGCTATGTTGAACTGCCCGGCGAAGTCATCGTTGAAAGCCGAATAGTGGGCGCTGCGCTCGAAGACTTGCATATCGATATGCCAGTCGAATTTTGCGTGGTCCCGTTCAACGCAACCCACGACACATTTGCCTTCCGCCCGATTGCGTCAGCACCGGGCGCTGCAACAGGGGAACAAGCTGCATGAGCGAGAACGTCTATATTATTGGCGCAGGCATCCATCCCTTTGGCCGAACCGATGAACGTTCCGGCCGCGAACAAGGGGTCTTTGCCGTTCGCAAGGCGCTGAAAGATGCAGGGCTTGAATGGTCTGATATGGAATGCGCCTATGGCGGCTCTGCCGCTGCTGGCAATGCTGATATCATGGTCAACGAGCTTGGCCTTACGTCGCTGCCTTTCACCAATGTCGCCAATGGCTGCGCGACCGGCGGTAGTGCGCTGGTCTCTGCACAGATGGCTATCGCCAGCGGAATGTACGATCTTGCGCTCGCAGTGGGTTTTGACAAACATCCGCGCGGTGCGTTCAACGCCAAGCCTTCCGATTATGGGTTGCCTGAATGGTATGGCCAGACCGGAATGATGCTGACCACGCAGTTCTTTGCGCTGAAGATTCAGCGGTACATGCAGCTATACGGGATCAGCCGCGAAACGCTTGGCCGGGTCGCGGAAAAGGCATTCCGCAATGGCGCGATCACTCCGCATGCCTGGCGGCGCAGCGAGATTGATCTGGATACGATCATGAACGCACCGATGATCAATGATCCGCTCACCAAATTCATGTTCTGCGCCCCAGCCGAAGGCGGCGTTGCCTTGATCCTGGCAAGCGAGAAGAAAATGCGCGAACTTGGTGCAGACGGGGTCAAGGTATCCAAGATCGCAGTGCGCACCCGTCCACCTGACAGTTTCGAGGTGTTCCAGGCCGGCGTCAGCATCAAGGAAGGCGGCAAGCCTACAGTGCTTGCATCACAAGCCGCATTTGAGGGCGCCGGGATCGGACCTGAGGACATCGATGTCGCGCAATTGCAGGACACTGAAAGCGGCGCGGAAATCATGCACATGGCCGAAAACGGCTTTTGCAAGGATGGCGAACAGGAAGAATGGCTCGCCAATGGCTGGTCCGAGCGCGGCGGCAAGCTTCCGATCAACACCGATGGCGGTTGCATCGCTTGCGGCGAGCCGATCGGCGCATCGGGTCTGAGGCAAGTTTACGAAAACGTTGAGCAGCTGCGTGGACGCGCAGGTGAACGGCAAGTTCAAGGCGCTGATGGCACTGGCCCCAAGACGGGTTACAGCCACGTCTATGGCGCGCCTGGCCTGTCAGCTGTAGCAATTCTGGAGCGTTAAATGGGCAAGATGCAGGGTAAGGTCGCGCTCGTCACAGGCGGCGCAGAGGGCATCGGGGCAACAGTAGGCCGAATGATTGTCGCAGAAGGCGGCGAAGTCATGCTTGCTGACATTCAGATCGACAAGGCACAGGCCTTGGCCGATGAGCTGGGTGAGAATGCCGAGGCGCTGAAACTTGACGTTCGCGAGCTTGACCAATGGCACGCAGCGGTAAAGGCAACGCAGGAGAGGTTCGGCAAGCTGACCGTACTGTGCAACATCGCCGGCATTTCAGAACCCGGCAATGTCGTTGATGTGGATCTCGACAGTTGGCGCCGCACGATCGACATCAATCTCGAAGGTCCGTTTTACGGCATGCGCGCCGCTATCCCCGCGATGGAAGCGAGCGGCGAGAAGTGCGCGATTGTCAATATCGGTTCGATGATTGCCCTGCGCGCAGCTGCCTTTGTCGCATCGTACAGCGCTTCCAAGGCAGGTCTGCTTGGCCTTACGCGATCGGTAGCGCTCGACTGTGCCGAGCGCGGCGTTCCGATCCGCGCGAACATGGTCCACCCCGGCGCAATCCGCACGCCGATGTATGATCGTTATAAGTATTCAGGCGCAGACACGCCGGAGAACATCGAAACCAACTTTGCCGCAACGCACCCGATGAACCGGATCGGAGAGCCGGAGGAAGTCGCCAAGGCTGTGGTCTTCCTTGCAAGCGACGAAGCGAGCTTCACCACGGGCTGCGACTTTACCGTAGACGGCGGCGGATCGATCAGGAGCTAGGATCATGGGCGAGCAACCAGCAACCCGCATCGATGCGCATTTCATTGCGGCAGGCAAGTACCACGATATCGACTTTCCGCGCCTTGAAGTGCTCAAGCTGCTTGCAGAGCACCCGCATATCCGCACCACCGTCGCCTGCGACTACTCAGGGCTTGAACGGCTCGACCAATGCCGTTTCCTGATCACCTATACCTGCGACCTTATGCCAAGCGAAGAGCAGGCAAAGCAGCTGCGCGCGTGGCTTGAAGCGGGCGGCAAATGGCTGGCCTTGCACGGCACCAACTCGATCCTCGTTTTCACTGAGGATGGATTGGTCGATGCGCCAGAGAACAGGCCCGACGTGTTCGATATGCTCGGCACGCAGTTCAAGGCCCACCCCCCGATTGGACCGTTCGAGGTGGAGGTCGTGAACAAGGATCACGAACTCACCCGCGGTATCGATGATTTCGAAGTGGTCGACGAACTGTATTTGTCAAAAACGACCGCAGAAATCGACACGCTGATGCAGACCACCTTTGAAGGTGAGGCGACCGGCTTTGTTGACGCCGACTGGGAAAAGACTGCGGTGCCGATCCTTTACACCCGTGACATCGGCAAGGGCCAGATTGTCTACAACACGCTGGGCCATTGTCGCGGCCACTATGACCTGCCGGGAATGCAGGATTTCTACCCGCACAAGGAAATGTGCGCGTGGAACTATGATGTTTACTACGACCTGCTTCGCCGCTCGATTGGCTGGGCGATGAGGGCAGAAGACTAGGGATACAGCCATGGATATGACCTTTTCAGCCGAGGACCTCGCGTTTCGCGAAGAAGTGCGTGATTTCCTCGCGACCAGCCTGCCAGACAGGATCAGGGATGGCGCGCGCAAGACGCCTGGCGTTTTTGTCGAGCCGGACATCGGCATGGAATGGCACCGCATCCTCAATGACAAGGGCTGGGTCGCTCCGCATTGGCCCGTGGGGGATGGCGGCACGGGCTGGACCCCGACACAGAAGTTCATTTTTGAAAAGGAATGCGCTCTCGCCGGCGCCCCAGCATTGGCGATCCTTGGTCTGCGACTGGTCGGTCCGGTGATCTGTGAATTCGGCACGCCAGAGCAAAAGGCAAAATTCCTGCCCCGCATCCTGTCGGGCGAGGATTATTGGTGCCAGGGTTACTCAGAACCGGGGTCCGGCTCTGACCTCGCATCGCTCAAGACCAGCGCTCGTCTCGAAGGTGATGAGTACATCGTCAACGGTTCGAAAATCTGGACCACGCACGCGCACCACGCCAATTGGATCTTCGCGCTCGTGCGCACCGATCCCAACGTGAAGAAGCAGGCAGGCATCACCTTTCTCCTCCTCCCGATGGATCAGGAAGGGGTCGAGGTGACACCGATCCATTCGATGTCGGGCGATCATGAGGTGAACGCGGTGTTCTTCTCTGATGCGCGCACTTCAGTGGACAATCGCATCGGCGAAGAAGGCGCTGGCTGGTCCATCGCCAAATTCCTGCTTGAGAATGAGCGCGGCGGCGGCTGCTTTGCGCCGAAGCTTATCCAAAGCATCGAATGGCTTGAGGAACTTGCCGAAACGCAGCCGTCGGGCGTGAACGGCGCAATGGCGCATGACCCGCGTTTCCGTGACCGGCTGGCGCGAGTAAAGCTTGAAGCCGAAGCGCTTGAGTTTACCGAACTGCGTATCCTCGCAGAACTCGCCAAGGGCCGCGCGCCCGGTCCGCAAACGTCGCTGGTGAAATTGCTTGGCTCGAATATCGGGCAAGAGATCGATACCTTGCGGCTCGAACTGCTCGGAACCGATGCCATGCAATTGCCGCTGGAACGCCCGCTTTATGGCAATGAAGCGCCAGAGCCCGTTGGCAGCGAAGTCGCACAGATCGCCATGGGCAAGTATCTCAACAATCGCGCATCGACGATCTTCGGCGGATCGGACGAAGTGCAAAAGAACATCATCGCCAAGACTGTTCTTGGTCTGTGACCGACTAGGCTCAACCAACTTGCAGGAAAGACGCTCTTAATGGACGTATCAAAGCTCATGTTCCGCGATGGCCTGATGGAAGGCGAGCGCATTCTGGTGACCGGCGGCGGGACCGGGCTTGGCCGCGAGATGGCCGAAGGTTTTCTGAAACTGGGCGCGACGGTCTATATTTGTGGCCGGCGGCAGAACAAGCTCGACGAATGCGCCAGCGAATTGATGGAAGCGCATGGCGGCAAGGTCGTCGCCATGGCCTGCGATATCCGCGATGCTGACGCGATCCATGAAATGGTCGACAAGATCTGGGCCGATGGCGGTGCGTTGACAGGCGTTGTGAACAACGCCGCGGGCAATTTCATCAGCCGCACGGAAGACCTGTCGGTCAATGCCTTCAACGCAATCTCGGACATCGTGTTCAGAGGCACGTTCTATGTGACGCTGGATGTTGGCAAGCGCCTGATCGCGGAAGGCAAGAAAGCAAGCTTCATCTCGATCCTGACCACCTGGGTCTGGTCAGGCAGCGCCTTTGTTGTGCCAAGCGCGATGTCCAAGACCGCTATCAATGCAATGACACAAAGCCTTGCGACCGAATGGGGTCGCTATGGCCTGCGCTTCAACGCGATCGCCCCTGGGCTCTTCCCGACCAAGGGAATGAGCGCGAGGCTCAACCCCGGCGGAGCGGGTGGCAATTCGAACAATTCGATGAACCCAATGGGCCGCGCTGGTGAAATGCACGAGATGGCCAACCTCGCGGTGTTCCTGATGGGCCCCGGCGCGGAATATGTGAACGGCCAGACCATTGCCATTGATGGGGCAGGCTATCAGGCCAATGGCGGAACATTTTATCCAATGCTGCAAGGGCTTGGCGATGCCGAGTGGGATCAGATGCGCGCTATGATCAAGGGCACTAACGACAAGGACAAGGCCGACCGGTCAACCGGTTGAGCATGGCCGTTGCTTGCAGCCTAGGCAGCCTCCAATTCAGCCTCAGCCTCGCTGGCATCGGCCTCGCTGCCAAGATGGGCGATGATCTTTGCGGCCATCTCCTCGACACCTTCATTGCCGCCTGCGGTAAAGCCGAAACGCGTGATCACGAGTTCCTCTGACGGGATCACCAGCACGATCTGCCCCTGATATCCGCCCATGTAGTAAGAATCTTCGGGAAGGCTCGGGAACAGCCGTTCTTGCTGCGTGTCGCTCGGATCGCGGTTAAGCCAGAACTGCGCTCCGTAAAGGTTGGCGTCAGCCGTTTTGGTCGGCGTCAGAAGGTATTCCATCCAGCCCTCAGGCAAGAGGGTTTCGCCTTCCCATTCGCCGCCTTGCAAGCAGAACTGGCCAAGGCGCGCCCAATCGCGGGCAGATGCATACATGTAAGATGATCCGATAAAGGTGCCGCTGCGATCCGCTTCGATTGTGGCGGTTCGGATATGCAGCGGTCGGAACAGGCGCGTCTGCGAAAATTCATAGGCATCCTGCAAAGTGTCGCCCACGCTTCGCCGGACAATCGCTGAAATGATGTTGGTTGTGCCTGATGAATACGACCAGATTGTATCGGGCGGCCCGGCAAGCGGCTTTGAAGCCGCGAATGCAGCGGCGTCCGGTTCAACCGAAAGCATCCGCGTGACATCGGTTGCTGCTGTGTAGGTTTCTTCAAACTCCAGCCCGCTGCTCATCCTGAGGAGCTGATCAAGCGTGATCGCGGCGCGCGGGTCATCGGGCGATTGGCTCCAGATGGGGACAGGAGCGGGATCATTGATGTCGAGCGCGCCATCCTTGACCAGCATTCCGACCAGCAGCGCAGTCACACTCTTGGTCATCGACCAACCAATCAGCGGCGTATCGGCAGAAACGCCTTGCGCGTATTGTTCTGCAATCAGTTCACCCTTGTGAACCACCGCGACCGCTTTTGTGTAGCGGGGCTGATCAGGGTCAGGCTCATCAAAGGCTTCTTGCACAATTGCGGCAAGCTGCGGATTTGGGCGCGGCGCAGCGCTGCCCTTGGGCCAAGCCTCATCAACCGGAATGGTCAATGCCGGAAGCGCAGTCACAGGCATTGTCACATCTTCATCGCCTGAGGGAAGCACGGTGCAGCCGATTCCGGGCGTATAGATCGCTTCTCGTTGAAACAGACCGAACAGCGAGGTCGTGACCCGCCCCTCCTCCTCATCGATTGAAGAGGACACATTGGTGAGTACATCAGAAGCACCCTTGAGCGCCTGATTGGTCATGTCCTCAGCAGAGAAGCCGCTAAGAAAGTAGCCCGAGCAGATGTTCTTGGCGGCATAGCCGCTGCCCGCACGGGCGACCGATCCGTAGGAATAATAGGCAAAGCCCAGCCCCAAAATCAGCGCAGCGATAAGGGCAATAGCGATCTTCTTGAACATTCAGCCTCTCACATCTTGATCGGTTTGCGCGCAACCTATCTCAATCGCATGGGCACTCAAGCTTCCAATCGCAAAAGCCTTTGGTCGCTTCGCTAGCCGCCGACCTCATCCGCCAATCGCTGCGCCGTCTTGTAATCAGGCTTGCCATTGTTGAGCCGCAAGGACTGGTCAGCCATCACGTAAAGGCGCGGAATTTTGTAACCGGCCAGCCCTGCCCGAGCGCAGCTATCGAGCGCGTCTTCCTCTACTTCGCCTTCGGGCTGCACAACCGCGACAACCTTCCGGCCAAAGCGCGGATCAGGAAGACTGACAACGCGCACATCCTTGACGCCGGGATGTTCGAGCAGGACGGCCTCAACCTCTTCGGGGAAGACTTTTTCACCGCCAGTGTTGATGCACATATTGTCGCGTCCGATGAATTCCATCGATCCATCAGGTGACCAGCGCGCGCGGTCACCGGTCATCAGCCAACGCTTGCCGTCAATCGTCGGGAAAGTCTGAGCGTTCTTCTCGTCCTCTCCCAGATATCCAAGTGGCAAGGGTCCCGTGCGCGCGACAATGCCTACGCCATCCTTGCCCGGCGCAATCTCGTTGAGATCCTCGTCAAACAGCTTGGTCTCTCGTCCTGGCAGCGGCTGGAATTTGCCTCCGCCGGTTGAACCTTGCGCCGTTGTAATGACAACGCCGGTGCCCGAGCTTTCCGATGAGCCCAGTGCATCGATCACAATCAGCGCAGGATTGTGCGCGATCAGCCGCTTTTTCACATGCTCAGAGAACACCGCCCCTGAACTCGTAACCGAGCGCAGACCGGCAACAAGCGCTGCCGCGTCGCTTCGCTCATCCAGCCTGTCGGCCAATGGCAGCGCGAAGGCATCACCCACGATAAATATTCCGCGCGCACCGATCCGCCGAACCTCATCAAGCGCAAGGTCGGCATCGAATTTGGCCGCCGGCAGAAGGGCAAGCGTGCCCCCCTTCATGAGGTGGATAACGGCCGAGAACTGTCCTGCCCCATGCATCAAAGGACTTAACAGCAGGAGCGGTGAAGAACTGGCAGGATGTTCAGGGCTGATGGCGGCTGCTTCTTCAACCTGCGCTTCGAGCGATGTCGCCAGGAAGGGCGGCTCCATCGGGCCGCGTTGCCAAGTTGAAATGCTGAACGCTTGCCACGCTTCGACCATCGGCCACATCACCGCCTTGGGCATGCCTGTGGTGCCGCCGGTCGCGGTGAGGAACAGTGCGCCAGGGTCATCATGCACTGCGAAATCAGCAGGCAGTTCGCTGGCGCGCAATTGCGTCCAGTCATCTGAACCGATGTCCACCACCAATGCTGTTTCGGCCATCGCATCGCGGGCGATTTCGGCGAAGTCGCTTTCCGTAAACAGCGCCTTCAGTCCGAAACGGTCGAAGATGTCAGCCAGTTCGCGCGAGGTATAATGGTAGTTCACATTGACGGGGACGACACCGGCTTTGATGCAGCCAAAATAGGCCAGCATGTAGTCTGGGTTGTTGCGCAACATCTGCCCCGCAATGTCGCCCGGCTTCAATCCGCGTGCGCGCAGACCGGCTGCGATTGCATCGCTTTGCGCGTCCAATTCAGACCAGGTCACAACCCGTTCGCCATGGACCAAAGCCGGTCGCCCAGGTTCGATTCGACTAGCCAGAGCCTTTAACGCGACACCAAAATTACAACCCTGCCACATCTTTGCCCGAATCTCCTTCCATGCTCGCATAGCCAGCACGAATTTCGGATGCCCCTACGTAAAGTATGAGGCAAGGAGTTCGTCTGGATAGATTAAGGGTTACTGCGACAGATCTGGGATAGTCTGTCTAGGACGGGAAAGACCAGGAGAGGAGCGAGCCCAAAATGGCTTCCAACGTTGTTGAACTGCGCACGCCCAATGGAACCGAGAACCTTGAGCAATTGCTCGAGCAGGTGACGATCACATGCACCGAGGACATTCACGATGCAGCTGTGAACCTCGCGCGCATCGCCCAGGAGCGCGGGATGCAGGTCGCCGTATGCGATGACATTTCGTCTAAGGAACCCATGGTTGATGCCGACGGCACGATCCTCAACGCTGACATCTTCCAGTGGCTCGAAGATGGCACGCGCTGGTGGGAAGATCACCGTCTCGCGCTGCACTCACCGCTTCCGCGCGCTTGCCGGTATGAAAGCGAGCCGTTCTGGGTGAACCAGCATGGCTTCAACACCCAGTGGCGCAATTCCTATCTCGATGAGCTTGACCTTGTCGATTTCGAGAAGCGTTCTTTGTGCAAGGCGGCGATTGTGATCCCGGTGCATCTGCCGTTCGGCCAGATTTCGGCCAACAGCTTCATCTCCATGGATCGCGACAAGGAGGACCTTAGCGAAGAGTTCGGCCGGTATGGATCGCTGTTTGCGCAGGTCGTGCGCCGCTTTGTCGCTGGCTATGTTCAGGCGATGCGCACCAAACGCCGCATCCCGTCAGACTGCGTCCTGTCCAAGCGCGAGGTTGAGTGCCTGCGCTGGGCGGCGATCGGCAAGACCGACAAGGAAATCAGCATGATCCTTGACCGCTCGCATGCGACAATCCGCTATCATATCCATCGTGCCGGCGAGAAACTCGACAGCGTCAATCGCGGTCAGACGATCTTCAAGGCAGGACAGCTGGGGTATCTGGGCGCCAGCAGCTGATGACACCGGGCGGTTGATCGTATCAGCCCAGTTTCCTTAGCGGCTCCGATCCGTCCCAGTCCTGACCGGCCTGTTTGATCATGGCAAACAGGTCAGGACCACCTTCGCCTTGCTGCAAAATCTCAACCAAGGCCCCTGGTCCCCCGCCGCTTTCGGGACCTGGGTCGACATAGATCACCCGGCTATCTCCGAGCGATCCCTCGATTACGATTTCAGCGCCCTGTTCGCCGCACACGCGGTAGGCCTCTTCAATGTCGTCAACGAGGATGCAAACGTGGTGCAGCCCTTCGACCGCGCCGTATTCCCCGGTGTAGATCGAAGGGTGGTTGTCGCGCGGCCTGATCAGTTCAATCTGCAGATCGCCCCAATAAGCAAGCGCAAGATCGAAAACCGCATCGGTGGGCTCGCCCTTGTACTTCATGCCTTCAAGGTGGATGCCTTCCATCAGGAAGAACGGCCCAACACCCATGACCTGCGTCCAGTGTTGGACGGCTGCATCAAAGTCATCCGGAACATAGGCAAGCTGCATCACCTCGCCCAGCGCCGCGATTCCCGAATTCGTGCCCATTTCCCTCTCCAATCCGCTAGTGTGATAACAGTGCGAACCTGTGTGATATTCTGCGCCGCGAACACTGCGCAAATTGCGAGGAAGGGATCGAGAGAGGCCTCACATGAACGAAGCCAAGACAGTCAGCCCAGCGGACCGTTGCCCGGGCATCAGCTATACCGACATGCTCGAAGGGGACACGCGCACTCCGCCAGATTACCTCTTTGAGGAAACAGTTGCCGAGATGAACGACGACCCGATTCCGGTCGAGCCGTACATTTCTGAGGAGTTTGCGCAGCTCGAACGCGACAAGATGTGGCCCAACGTCTGGCTGTTCGCCGCGCGCGAAGATGAAATGCCCGATGCAGGCGACACGGTCGTCTTCGATATCGCTGGCAAGAGCTTCCTGCTGGTGCGTCAGAAAGACGGATCGGTGCGCGGATTTTACAATGCCTGCCTCCACCGCGGTCGCAAGCTGCGCACGACCTGCGGCACGACCACGCAATTGCGGTGCCCATTCCACGGTTTCACATGGCGCAATGACGGTTCGCTTAAGGAAATCCCGTCTGAGTGGGACTTCAAGCACCTGCAAGGCAAAGACCTGTCGCTTCCCGAAGTCAGAGTTGAACTTTGGCAGGGCTTTGTGATGGTCACTGAGAACCACGACCTGCCCGATTTCAAGACATGGCTGGGCCCTGCGGCCTCGCACTATGAACGCTATGACTTTGAAAATCGCTACACCGGTATGTGGGTTCAGAAGAAGATACCGGCGAACTGGAAGGCGACAGCAGAGGCTTTCATGGAAGCCTGGCATTCGATCGTCACTCACCCGCAATTGCTGCCTTTCCTGGGCGATGCGAACACGCGCTATGATCACATTGGCGACCACTTCAACCGGGCGATCACTCCTTCAGGCGTGCTGAGCCCGCACCTCAAGGGCAAGGATTCGAGTTACGTCCTTGAAAAGATGAACGCGTTTTCCGGTGGTGAAGATGCTGACACCAATCGCCGGTTCGCCGCTGGCGAAGGCAATGATGATTTCGACGCTGCCGATCCGCTTAGCGCGCGCCGCGTGCTTGCAGAGGCGAGCCGCCAAGGCTTCACCGAGCAATACGGCCATGACTATTCGGAGGCATCGGACAGCGAACTGCTCGATAATTTCACATACAACATCTTTCCGAACTTTGCGCCGTGGATCGGTTTCCTGCCGACGCTGACTTATCGCTGGCTGCCGGGTGACACGCCTGACTGGTGTATCATGGAAATCCGCCTCCTGTTCCCGACACCCAAGGGAGAGGAGCGTCCACGCGCGGTCGAGATGACTTATATCCCGGACGACGAACCCTTCGCATGGGCAGCCGACATCATGGGGCCGCAGCTTGCCAATGTGTTCGACCAGGACATGGCCAACCTGCCGCATGTTCAGACGGGTATGAAGACAATGCGCGACGGGATGATGGAGCTTGGCTCTTATCAGGACAGCCGCGTGCGCCATTTCCAGACGACTTTGCGCAAATATATCGATGGCGAACTGCCAGCCTAGCTCACGGTGAGCTAGGCCTTGGCGGCCACCTCAGCTGCGTCGAAATAATGGATGCGCAGTTCCTTGAGCAGGCCGTCTTCGAACGCACCGCATTCGTTGACGGTCTGACTGAAGGTCTCGCCCGTTCGCTTTGACGTCATGGTCAAGGTCAGAACTGTCACAGCGTGCGTATCGCCGCCGGTGATGTCGTGAATATCGACTTTTGCTTCTGCCCAGGTCCCGTACATGGCCGCAGCACAGCGCTGCAATGCGTCTTTCCCGCGCCATTCGCCACCGAAAGGCAGACATTCGGCTTCATAGAGCACAAATTCGGGATGGATCAGGCTTTCAACCTTGTCCCAATCGCGCGCTCCGGCTGCAGCATAGACCGCTGACAAAAGCTCGCGAGGCGTCGCATTCGATTGCGCTGCCGCTTCGCTGCTGGAACGCGCAGTGCTCACTCGATCGTGCCGATTACGTCGCCGACCTTGTACTTGACGCCCTCTTCGCCTGTCGGACGGATCGTACCGGCGGCCTGCGCTTCGATCTCGACCGTCGTTTTGTCGGTTTCGGCGGTGTAGATGATGTCGCCCTTTGCGACTTCCTCCCCATCGCCGAACATCCATTCGGAAAGCGTCACTTCGGTCGCGCTCATACCGAGCTTGGGAATGCGGATTTCTTCAGCCATTTACGCTTTTCCGACAGAGGCTTTGATCTGGCCCACGATTTCTTCCTTCGTCGGGATCCATGCCTGTTCAAGATGAGTCGCGAACGGCACGGCAGAGAACGTGCCGCCAATCCGGCGTACCGGGCCTTTGAGGTTGTCCCAGCACTTTTCCTGGATGTTCGCGGCGATCTCTGCACCAGTTCCGAACGGTCGAACCGCTTCGTGAAGGGTCAGCGCGCGGCCGGTCTTGTTGACCGAGGCAAGGACGGTTGCTTCGTCATACGGCGCGATGGTGCGCAGATCGACAACCTCAACGCTGATGCCTTCCTTCTCAAGCTCGCCTGCCACTTCGAGCGCGTCGAGCACGGTGCGGCCATAAGTGATGAGCGAGATGTCAGAACCCTCTTTGGGCACCGCCGCTTTGCCAAGTGGGACGCGGTAACCCGGGCCAGGATCTTCGCTGGTGAGACCATAGCACAGGATGTTTTCGATAAAGACGACCGGGTCGTTTGCATCGATCGCAGAGCGCATCAGGCCGCGCGCATCAGCTGCATTCGACGGTGTGACGACATGCATCCCCGCGACATGAGCAAACCATGCTTCAAGCATGTCCGAGTGCTGCCCGCCAAAGCCAACGCCCACACCAGTGGTGGTGCGAATGACAATCGGGCAAGGGGTCTGGCCACCGCTCATAAAGCGCAGCTTGGCCGCGTGGTTGACGATCTGGTCCATACACACGCCGACGAAGTTCATCAGCATAATCTCGGCAATCGGCCGCTGTCCGGCAAGCGCTGCACCAACGGCAGCACCGATGATCGCGGTCTCCGAGATAGGCGTCGCGCGGATGCGATGCTCACCATATTTCTCTGTCAGACCAGATGTGATCTTGAACACGCCTCCGCCCTGTTTCGCGGCAACATCTTCGCCAAGGCAGAACACGCCATCGTCTTCGGCCATTGCCTCATCAATCGCGAGATTGAGGGCCTGCGTCATGGTGATCTCGCCCATTATGCGGTCTCCTCAAGCACGTCTTTGTAGATTTCGTCTGTGTCTGGCAGCGGCGCATCGAGCGCATGCTGAACCGCTGCTTCGATTTCCGCGTCGATGTCTGCAACGATCTTATCGAGCTCATCTTCAGTGAACTGATGTTCAAGCATGACCGCGCGCAGCTTGGGCAGCGGATCTTCGGCCTGCATTTCGGCAAGGTGCTCTTCAGGCATGTAGGAGAAATCCGAACCGAAGAAGTGGCCCATCATGCGGTAGCACATGGCCTCGACCAGCGTTGGGCCTTCGCCCGCGCGGGCACGGTCCACGGCTTCCTTTACCGCAGGATAGACCTGGTTGACATCATTGCCATCCACGGTGACGCCCTTCATGCCATAGCCAGCAGCCCGATCACTCATCTGCGGGGTGTCAGTGTGGTCAGCATAGGCGGTGTGTTCGCCATAGCGATTGTTCTGGCACAGGAAGACCACGGGCAGCTTGTAAAGCTGAGCCATGTTCATCGCTTCGTGGAAGCCGCCAATATTGGCTGCGCCATCGCCAAAGCTTACCAAAGTGACACGGCCATCGCCGTTGTTCTGGCTCGCCATCGCAAGGCCGTTGGCGATCGGAAGTCCCGACCCGACGACGCCCGTCGTCACCATGATCCCGGTGTCAGGATCAGTGATATGCATCGTCCCGCCCTTGCCCTTGCAGGTGCCGGTCGCCTTGCCGAGGCATTCACCCCACCACTTTTCAATCGGGATGCCTTTGGCCGTCTGCTCGCCCTGCCCGCGATAGGTGCACACGACATAGTCGTCGTCTTCAAGCGCAGCCATCGCTGCGGCAGAAACCAGTTCCTGACCGCGCACGCAGTAATACATCACCGCGACCTTGCCCTGCATCAGCAGTTCACGGAATTTCTCGTCGGTGCGGTTCACCTTCATTGTGCGGGTGTAGATATCGAGCAGCTTGTCGCGGTCGATTTCAGCCATGAGATTGGGCCTTCCTGTGAGGGGTCTTTATGAGTGCTGCTGAGCTTAAAATTGGACGCGCTGGGTAAAGCCGCCGTCGACCACGATATTCGAACCGGTCATGTACGGGACCGCCGGGCTCGCGACGAAGACGATTGCGTTTGCCACTTCGGTGTCGTTGCCGAAACGGCCCATCGGCATCTTGGCAAGCGTGCCCTGGAACAGTTCCGGCATCGCGCCTTCGATCACTTCCCAGTTTCCGCCTGGATAATAGATCGCACCCGGCGACACGGTGTTCACGCGGATGCCCTGCGGCGCGAGCGCCTGCGACAGCTGCGAGCTATAAGTGATCAGCGCCGCCTTCATGGCGTTGAATGCCTGCGGAGCGATGAAGGTTTCGAGCGCTGCGGTTGAGCTCATGAACACGATTGAAGCGTTCGATGAATTGGCAAGATGCGGGGTCAGCGTTTCAACACCGTTGACCGCGCCCATGATGTCCATGTCGAGCGTGCTTTGCCAATCACCTGTGCCGCCCGTGCCGGAAGTTGAAGCGGTGTGGATGAAGATATCGCATCCGCCCAGTTCACCAGCTGCCTTTTCCAGCCAGCCTTTATAGGCGTCTGCGCCGTCATTCATGTCGAACACTTCAGCGAAAACCTTGCCCGGTCCGGCTGCGTCAATTTCTGCCTTGGCGGCTTCGATCTTGTCTTCCTTGCGGCTGAAGAAGGCGACGTCAGCGCCCTCTGCTGCAAACAGTTTGAGCGAGGCAAGGCCCAGCCCGTGTGCGCCGCCGTTCATGATGACTTTCAGGCCTTTTAGTCCGAGATCCATTGCCGCCTCTCCTTGTTGAATTCCAATGGACCAACGAATAGCGGAGGCGAGCTTTTGAACGCACTACTCAAAAATGGGGGTGTGCCGGCAAACGCCAAGCGGATCAGATCAGGCCGCGGGCCAGATAGTGATCCACTGGCGGCGGCGGTTCGCCAGTGTCGAGCGAGACTTCGGCAAAGGCCTTGTCTTGGGTAAGAAAGACCCGGCCATTGAGCTCTTCGATAAAATGCGTGCGCTGCAGCCGGTCCATAACCGGACCCTTCACCTCGGACAGATGCAATCCGATGGCGGCATCGCCAAGCCGGTGATTGATCGCCTCTAGGCTCTCAAGCCCGGAGGAATCGATCTCGTTCACTGCGCTGCACATCAAGATCACGTGCCTGACTTCGGGCCGATCTGCGACCTCTTCGAGGATATATTCTTCAAGCCAGCGCGCATTGAGATAGGTCAGCGCTTCGTCAATCCGGATCGAGAGCACGTGCGGGACCGTGTAGACCTTGTGGCGCTCAACATTGCGGAAATGCTCAGTCTCGGGCACGCGCCCCACTATCGCGGCGTGCGGCCTGCTGGCGCGCCACAAATACAGCAAAAGGCCAACCACCACGCCCGCGATCACGCCCGCTTCGACCCCTGCAAAAAGGGTCACAAGGATCGTTGCAATGTGAGCGGTGAAATCGGTCTTCGAATAGCGCCACAGTTGAATCGGGGTACGAAGGTCAATCAGACCCAGAATAGCAACGATGATGGTCGCGGCGAGCGTTGCAATCGGCAAGTTGAAGAGCAAAGGTGTCAGGAACACGGTCGCAAGCGCGATCCCGACCGCGGTGAACGCGCCAGCCGCAGGCGTCTGGGCACCGGCATCGAAGTTGACAGCAGAGCGCGCAAAGCCGCCGGTCACTGGATAGCCGCCCGAAAGCGCGCTGGCGATGTTCGCAGAGCCAAGCCCGATAAGCTCTTGATCCGGCGAAATACGCTGGCGTCGTTTGGCAGCAAGCGTCTGAGCGATAGAGACGCTTTCTACAAAGCCAATGATCGAAATCAGCAGCGCAGGCACCCACAATTGTTCAATCAGGGACAGGTTTGGGGTGGGCAGTGCGAAGGGCGGCAATCCTTGGGGAATAGCGCCCACCAAACTGACATCCCTTCCGCCGAGGTCCCATGCGATGACGGCGATGATCGAAAACGCGACTGCGGCAATGGGGCTGGCCTTGGTCAGCATGTCGGCACTCTTCTCGCCCAAGCCAGCTGCCTTCAGCGCCCGTTTGCCATCGCGGCGGACATAGAACAGGAATAGAGTCGCCGGGATGCCAACAGCCAAGGTCCACGCATTGGTGTTCGAGATGCTTGCAGCCAGCGAGGCCAGCATTTCAGGCCAGTTGTCACCTCCAGCTTCGACACCCACAATGTGCTTGATCTGACTGGTCGCGATCAAGATGCCGGATGCGGTGATGAAGCCGCTGATCACCGGGTGCGAGAGCAGGTTAGCAAGGAAACCGGCGCGCAAAATGCCAAGCACACCGAGCATCACGCCAGAGAGCATCGCTAGCGTGATCGCAGCTTCGAGATATTGCGCTGTCCCCTGCGCAGCGACTACGCCAGCGGCGCTTCCCGTCATCAGCGAAATCACCGCAACCGGACCGACGGCGAGCGTGCGGCTCGTGCCGAATATCGCATAAAGGATGAGCGGCAGGATCGAGGCGTAGAGCCCCACCACCGGAGGCAATCCCGCAAGCAGCGCATAAGCAAGGCTTTGCGGGATCAGCATGATCGTAACGATCACCGCCGCCATTAGATCATCGGTTAGGAATGAGCGGTTGTAGGTCCTGCCCCAGCTGAGAATGGGGAAATAGCGTTCGAGCTTTGCTGGTGCTTTCGTGCGCTCTTTGTCTGATTGCTGCGCCATCAAGACCTACAGTTTGGCAAAGCGATGGACAGCCATGCCCGCGACCATGCTTGCAACAAAGATCCCAGCAGAAACAGGCTCAAGGATAACAGCGCCAAGAGCGGGCCCCGGGCACAGGCCCGCAAGGCCCCAGCCGATGCCGAACAGGATGGCCCCTGTGATCAGCCTTCGATCAATCAACCTCGTGTCAGGCAGGTTGAAGCTGTCTGCGAAAGCCGGCTTGGCCATTCTGTCGCGAACCAACCAGGCCGCCGCCATCACCAGCAAGGCGCCACCCATGACAAAGGCGAGAGTCGGGTCCCAATCTCCGAGGATATCGAGAAAGCCCCTGACCCGTTTGGGATCCATCATTCCCGATATCGCAAGCCCTGCGCCAAACAGTGCGCCTGAGGCAAGCGGAACAATCATCTGGCGCATCACCACCCCCATCCCAGCGCATTGGCAAAGGCGACTGTCACCATTCCGCTGACGATGAAGGTGAGCGTTGCGACCAGCGAGCGAGGCGACATGCGCGACATGCCGCATACGCCGTGCCCGCTCGTGCAGCCACTGCCCAGCCGCGTGCCAAACCCGACGATCAGCCCTCCTGCAACCAGCAGGGCGGTCGAGGGTGGAAAGCTCGACTGGATTGGCGCAACCAGCGTGTGGATTGCAAACGCACCCACAATCAGGCCGCCAACAAACATCCAGGCAGACGAAAGGGGAAGGCTCGAATTGCTGAGAGAAAGCGCGCGCGCCGCGATGCCGCTTATCCCTGCAATCCTGCCAGCGCCCAGCAACAACAGCGCTGCGGCAAGGCCTATCAGGATTCCGCCAATAAGTCCTTCAAGCGGCATGGCATTAGGAAAACCGGGCAAGATCATAGGGCATCTACCGGTACTTTGAGATATCGTACGCCATTGTCTTCGGCAGGCGGAAACTCCCCAGCGCGCATGTTGACCTGCACAGAAGGGATCATCAGACGCGGCGTTGCCAAAGCGGCGTCACGCTGCGTTCGCATGGCGACGAAGCCTTCTTCCTCAATGCCGTCATGGACATGGATGTTTTCGCGGCGCTGCTGACCCACACTGGTTTCCCAGCAGAACTCCCTACGCTCAGGCGGAAGATAGTCGTGGTTCAGGAAGATGCGCGTGTCATCGGGAAGTTCAAATATGCGCTTGATCGAACGGAAAAGCGCGCGCGCATCACCGCCGGGAAAGTCGCAGCGCGCAGTGCCATAATCAGGCATGAAAAGTGTGTCGCCCACAAATGCCGCATCACCGATAAGATGAGTGACACAGGCCGGAGTATGGCCCGGCGTATGGATCGCCCGCGCTTCGAGATTGCCAATCGTGTAGATTTCCCCATCGCGGAAAAGGTGATCGAACTGCGACCCATCAAACCGAAAATCGGCCTCGACGTTGAATAACTTGCCGAACACTGTCTGGATCGCAGAGATGTGCTCTCCAATGCCCAGCTTTCCGCCCAACTCCTGCCTCAAATATTGAGCCGCTGACACATGGTCTGCATGGATGTGAGTGTCGATAATCCATTCGACCGTAAGCCCGTTTGATCTGACGTGATTGATGATCGCGACTGCCGAGTTGGTCGATGTCCGTCCGGATGCAGGGTCATAGTCGAGAAGGGGGTCAATGATCGCGCATTTGCCGGTGTCGGGATCAGCCGCGACATGGCTGACATTGTTCGTCGCGCTGTCAAAGAACGACGTGACAATCGGAACGGTCACGCGAATTCTCCTTGTTCAATGGTGTCCGTGTCTGCGCCGCTTTGCGCATCGTCGCCGCAAAACCTTTCATAGAGGAAACCCATGATCGCAACGGCATCTTCGTCAACGATACGGTAGAAGATTGACTGCCCCTCCCGGCGCGCTTCGATGATCCTTTCCCGGCGCAGAACGGCAAGCTGCTGAGACATGGCGGGTGCCTTTCGCCCCAGCGCGTCTGCCAGATCGCCAGCGCTCATCTCACCTTGCGCCAGATGGCACAGCACCATCAACCGATCGCGATGCGAAAGCAGTTTGAGCAAGGCGCTGACTTGCGTCGCGGTTTGTTCCATGGCCTCTAATTGCATAATTCATGAAATATGCAATTAGAGGCCATCTGTCAATTGCAGTGACTCTCGACGGAAGAAGAAGTTGCCGGACCGGGCGACCGATCAACATCGGTTTGGAATGGGGCAATCAATTCGCTACACAGCGTTGGGAGAGCATTGGGAGAGGGACAAATGCGGTTGCATTTCATGGCATTTGCTGCGGCTGTGCTGCTTGCCGGTTGCGCTGAGACTGCCGAGCAAACAGATGACACTGGCTATGACTTTGGCGGTGTGTTCGATGAAACCTATGCCGGAGAAATCGACCGGACTGTCGTACCCCGACGCCCCGATGGCCCGCCCAATGTCGTCCTGATTATCGCCGATGACCTTGGCTGGCCCTATCTCGGTTTCCTTGGCGATGAAAACGTCATTACGCCCAATATGGATGTGCTCGGCAATGGTGGTGCCGTCTTTGAGATCGGCCATTCGACTGCCAATCACTGCCGCCCTACTCTGCAATCGCTGATCACCGGGCTGTATCCGGTCCAATACGAAAAGCAGGCGACCGCAATCGCTGACCGCCGGATCGGGGAGGGAGACGTGCCTGATGCCGTCGACACCGATCAGGAACGCCGTGTCCTCCACCGCCAGTATGAGACCGAAGCGATTGAGGACTTCGCCACTCTCCCGCGATTGCTCAGCGGGGAAGGCTATGTTTCGCACCAGTCGGGCAAATGGTGGGAGCAAAGCTACGCCCATGGCGGGTTTACTCATGGCATGACCGACAGTTGGAGTTGGGAGGATGCCGCTGATCTGGGCGACAAGTGGTTCTTCACGTTCATGGGCGGCCAGGGCATGGATATCGGCCGCGAGACCATGGAGCCGGTGACCGATTTCATCGCTGACAATGCCGATCAACCGTTCTTCGTCTGGTATGGTCCAGCCTTGCCGCACGTCCCGCTGAACCCGCCTGATCAGTTCTACAAATACTTTGAAAATCGCGAGGGCATGTCGGAATCGGCCAAGCTCTATTACGCCAATATCGCCTGGTTCGATTGGGGTGTGGGTGAGCTGATTGACGAGCTGCGGGAACAACGCGTGCTCGACAACACGCTCATCATCTACATCAACGACAATGGCTGGGAGCAAGCTGCCGATGTTGAATATGCCGATGATCACGTAACCTTTGCCAATGGCGGACCGCGCGGCAAGGGATCGTTTTTCGAAACCGGTTTTCGCACTCCGATCATCTTCTATTGGCAGGGCAAGATCACCGCGATCCGGGATCAGCAGACGCTCGCCAGTGCAATCGACGTGATGCCTACGATCCTCGACTATGTCGGAGTTGAGCCGCCTGCTGGCCTGCCGGGACACTCGCTGCGCGCTGCGATCGAGGGAGAAACCCTGACCAAATCCCGCGATCATTTTATCGGCAGGCTGACACAGCACCGCGCTGGGACCAACTTTCGCGGAGAGCCTGACACATCGACAGAAGATCATATGGGCGCAGCACTGTCCGGTTATTACCGCCGCGATACGCGCTGGCATTTCGTCTGGCTGCCGGAAACGGGCGAGACAGCGTTGTATGACCTCGTGAATGATCCTGGGCAGCTCTCAGATGCGAGCGCAGCCAACGCTGCTCTGATCGAAGGCTTCAAGGCAGACATCAATGCCTGGAGGCAGGAGTTTGAATAAGCCTGATGGCTCAATCTCGCGCGATGGTTTTGCCAGCGCGCGGGAGAGATCGCCGGCGCTTGTTGAGCATAGCGATGGTGAACACATCCCGTTGATCCTGCGTCACCGTGACGTGCGTGCAGCGGCAAAGGATTGGGAAACCTTCAGCTCGGACGCCCCCTTTCGCGTGCCTATTCCATCAGAAGAAAAGGTGCGCCGGGTCCGGCAAATCCCCATCGAACTCGATCCCCCGCAGCATGCCGCATATCGCAAGCTGATCGAACCCTGGTTCCTGCGCCCCACGCGCCCTGATTATGTGGCGAAACTCGATGGTCTGGTCGCCCGGATGATCGCCGAATTGTGCGAGCAAAGCGAAGTGGATGTTGCCAACCACTTTGCATTGCCAATGCAATCGCGCGCTTTGGCGATCCTTCTGGCAATGCCCGAATGCGAAGCAGAGCGTTGGATCGAATGGGGCAACTCGCTTTACCGTGAGGGCGATGGAGAGGCCAAAGGCAAACAGCTTGATGACTATTATCGAGCGCAGATTGAGCGCGCTCGATCCGAACCCGAAGCCGAAGACTTCTTCGCCTTTCTCACCCGGCTGGAAATCGACGGCAAACCGCTGAGCGATGACGAACTGGCAGGGATCGCCAACCTCACATTTGCAGGCGGCCGGGACACAGTGATCAATGCGATCTCGGAGTTGGTCGCTATTGTCGCCCAGCGGCCCGATTTGACAGAGCAGGTGGCCGCTCAGCCATCTGCCATCCACAGCGCGGTTGAAGAGCTGGTGCGCTGGGTTTCGCCGCTCAGCTTTATTGGACGCGTGTGCCCCGATGGCGCGCGGATCAAAAACCACGAAGTGCCTCGCGATGGGCGCGTGGGTCTTTGCTGGCTGTCAGCGAACTATGATGAAGGCGTCTTCGCCAATCCCGAAGAGTTTCGCCCAGATCGAAAGCCCAATCCGCATATGGGGTTTGGCAGCGGCAGGCATGCCTGCCTTGGTGCAGCGCATGCACGGGCGCTGCTGCGCGTTCTGTTTGCCCGCCTCGCGCCGATAGGTAGCCAGATGCAGTTGCTAGAAATGGAACCCGCGATGGAACAGATCGGCACGGTACGTAGGCGGCTTGGCTACAAAAATCTCACAGTGCGCGTTTCAAGCGATTGAATGCATGCGCAGCAGACCCCGGCGCGCCAAAGATTTCGACCCGGTTCAAAGGCGCTTGGCTATGCCTTGTTCAAGCAAAGCGCGCGCGACATGGGCCACGCGTGAACTGCTGTTTTCATCGGACCACACGGCAAAGCGCAGACCCAGAAAGACGTTCATGCCCATGATCGCCCATGCGTGAGCTTCTTCGATATCGCCCCTCAATTCGCCGCGTGCCGCTCCTTCGCGCAGGCGCGCAAGGATGCGTTCCGCGGTCCCTTCATAGTGAGCGCGATAGGCCTGCGGATCGACGAATTCGGATTCGTCGATGATGCGGTAGATTTCCTTATGCTCGCTGGCGAAGTTCAGAAAACTCGTCAGCGCTGCCTCCTCCACATCGAGAGCGTCAAACTCGCCTTCCTCTTTCAGGCTCTCAACCGATTCCTTCGCATACACCTTCACCTGTCCGCTCATATGCTGGACAAGCGCCTGGAACAGCGCCTCCTTGCTGTCGAAATAGGTGTAGAACGTGCCCAGCGCGACACCCGCGCGCCGCGTGATCGAACTGACCGACGCTTCGTGAAATCCCTTTTCACCAAACTCCTCAGCAGACGCGTCGAGCAGTTTGCGCAAGGTCCGGCGCCCTCGCTCTGAGCGAGGAGTTTTGTCCGCTGCCGGGCTGCTCAATTCTGTTTTGGAATCGGCCATTTGTCCCCCTGTGAGTTCTCAGGCCTAGGGCTAGATTGCTATTGTGGCAAGACTGCAACTTGAAAGTTGGTTCAACTTTCAGTATCTGCGGCAGTGAGAGGATTCTTGGGAGGAACAAAATCATGACTGTTCGCTTGCTTTGCACACGTGCCACGCTTCTTGCCGGTTGCGCTGGTTTTGCACTTTTCGCGCCATCGGCTTTTGCTCAGAACACGGCGGGCGGGGTCGCCGACAATGCCGAAGAAGCGAGCGAAAGCGGCAATCAGATCGTGGTCACCGCGCGCCGCCGCGAGGAGCGTCTGATCGATGTTCCACTGTCTGTCACGGCGTTGAGCGGCGAACAGCTTGAACAGCGCGGCATTCAGGAACTCACCCAGGTTGCTCAGGAGGTTCCGAACATCACGCTTGAAGTGAGCCGCGGCACCAACACCACCCTCACCGCGTTCATCCGCGGCGTCGGGCAGCAAGACCCGGTCGCCGGTTTTGAAGCGGGCGTTGGCCTGTATGTCGACGATGTCTACCTCAACCGCCCGCAGGCGGCCGTGCTCGACGTCTACGATGTTGAACGGATCGAGGTTCTGCGCGGTCCGCAAGGAACGCTCTATGGCCGCAACACGATCGGCGGCGCGATCAAATATGTGACCGCGCGCCTTCCCGATGATCCCAGCCTCAAAGTGCGCGGCACCTATGGCTCATACGATCAGGCGGACCTTATCATTTCAGGCTCGTTGCCGCTCTCCGACACTTTGAAGTTCGGGGCCAGCGGCGCCCGTCTCTCACGCGGTGGTTTCGGCGACAACCTCAATCTGGGCACTGAGAATTACAATAAGGACGTGTGGGCCGCTCGCGGCACGCTCGAATTTGACAATGGCCCGGTCTTCATCCGGCTGTCTGGCGACTATGTCCTCGATGAAAGCGAAGCGCGGCAGGGCAGCCGCCTGATCCCCGGATTGTTCTCAGGCGCCCCGGTGCTTGACGATGTGTTCGACACCCGCGCCGGGCTCACCATCGTCGATCAGGAGGTCGAGGCCTATGGCGGCGCGCTCAACATCTCGATCGAGGTGTCTGATACCGTCAGCCTCAAATCGATCACAGGCTATCGCGAGGACAGCTCAACCACACCGATTGACTTTGACAGCCTGCCCGCTGCCGACCTCGACGTGCCTGCGATTTATGAGAATGACCAATTCAGCCAGGAATTGCAGCTCATTTACGAAGGCGATCGCCTCTCGGGTATTCTGGGCGCATACTACCTCAACGCCAATGCGTTCACCGCATTCGATGTGGCATTGTTCACGACCGGAGACCTTATCGGCCTGCCGGGCCTCAATGCTCAAACGCTGGGCGATGTCGATACCGAAACATGGTCGGTCTTTGGCGATTTCACCTATGATCTGACTGATGAAATCAGCGTGTCGGTGGGCGGTCGCTATACCAATGACAAACGGTCGAGCCGGGTGCTGCGCACCACATTCATCGGCGGGTTCTCGGACCTCTTCATCCCCAACAGCCCAGCCATCGCAATCGCAGTGACCAGCGATTTTGAAGGCAGCGAGACGTTTGAGGATTTCAACCCGCGCGCTTCGATCAGCTGGCAGCCCAACCCTGATCACAACATCTATTTCACCTACTCGCAGGGCTTCAAAGGCGGCGGGTTCGATCCGCGCGGACAAACCACCGCTGCGCCTGATCTCGATGGCGATGGCGATATCGATTTCGATGATCAGTTCGAGTTCCTGCGCTTTGCGCCCGAAACGGTCGATAGTTACGAGTTGGGCTGGAAAGGATCGCTGCTCGACAACCGCCTGAATGTCAGCATCGCGGCCTTCCTTGGCCAATATAACGACGTGCAGATCCCCGGCTCTGTCGGCCTCGACACAAATGGCGACGGCATCAATGACAGCTTCATCGGCATCACATCCAACGCGGCGAGCGCGGATGTGAACGGCATTGAATTTGAAGGCAACGCGCTGGTTGGCGAAGACTTCCTGGGCGTTGGCAGCCGGCTTAATGTCAACTGGTCGCTCGGCTATCTCGATGCAGGGTTTGACACATTCATCGATGCCTTCGGAAACGACGTTGCCGATCAGCGCGTGTTCCAGAACACGCCCGATATCACCGCGCATATGGGGTTTGTGCTTGGCGTACCGACAGGCAATGGCATGGTGGATTTCCTAGGCAGCGCATCTCTGCGCAGCGATGCCAGCCAGTTCGAAACACCCAATCCGTTCCTCGATCAGGATGGCTTCGTGTTGGTTGATGCAAGCATCGTCTACACCGACGACGAAGGCCGCTTCTCGATTGGCGTTCACGGCAAGAACCTGCTCGACAAGGAGTATATCGTTGCCGGATACAACTTCGTGGCCGGCGGCACGGGCGGCGCACCGTTTGCACCGACCCTCGGCCTCGAAGGCACGCTGACAGGCTTCTACGGGGACCCGAGGCGCTTTTATGTCACCGGTGAGGTCCGTTTCTGATCGGGCGGCCTCACAATGACAAAGCGTCACTATGACGAGGTGCGTTATCCCAGTGCGGACAATCGGCTTGAATTGTTCGCACGGGATTACCCGGTTTCTCCCAGCATAAAGGCAGGCTGCCCGCTGCTGATGATGCATGGCCTGACGCGCAACAGCGCCGATTTCGAGCCGCTCATTCACGCGCTTGCCCCCGAACGCCGGATGATCGTTGCAGACCAACGCGGGCGCGGGAAATCGCAATACGATCCATCGCTCGAAAGCTATCGACCTGATGTCTATGTCGAAGACATGTGGAAGCTGATGGACCGGCTCGAATTGGAAAAGTTCATCTGCGTGGGCACGTCGATGGGCGGATTGATGTCGATGCTCATGGGCTCACAAAAACCCGAACGGATTGCCGGCATTGTGCTCAACGACATTGGTCCACTGGTCAATGAAGAGGGCCTTGATCGGATACGCTCCTATGTCGGCGGGGGTGATCCGATGAAAGATTGGGAGGCTGCCGCACATCGTTGCGGTGAGATCAATCAGGATGCCTTTGATGGCTTTTGGGCCGAAGACTGGCGCGCGTTTGCGGATCGAACCTGCGAGGAAACAGCCGATGGTCATGTGCGCTTTGCCTATGATCCGGCCATTGCGCTCGGCATGGCGGCAGAAGACACCACCGCTGTGCCGCCCGACCTCTGGCCGGTTTGGGACAGCCTGAGCGCGCTGCCACTGCTTGTTATCCGCGGCGCGAAGAGCGACCTTTTGTCTGCAGAAACTGTCGCGGAAATGCACCGCCGCCACCCGGATGACTTTACAAGCGTCGAAATCCCAGGCCGTGGCCACGCGCCCTTGCTGGATGAGCCCGAAGCGGTATCGGCAATCAGGGCCTTCCTCGACGAGTATGGGTAAATGACACAGCAAGCCGACGCACAGCGCGATCCTCACCGCAACACGGTGCTGGGGATGCTGCTAATCGTTTACATCTTCAACTTTGTAGACCGGCAGATCCTGTCGATCCTTGCCGCCCCCATTCAAGCCGATCTCAAGCTCGACGATTCCGAGATGGGCCTACTCGGAGGGCTTGCCTTTGCCCTGCTCTATTCGACCATGGCTGTGCCGCTTGCCGCACTCGCCGACCGGACGAGCAAGAGTTGGGTGATTACAGTCTCGCTTACCGCGTGGAGTGGGTTCACCGCCCTTTGCGGGTTTGCCCAGAACTTCTGGCACATCTTTCTCGCTCGACTTGGCGTTGGGATTGGCGAGGCTGGCGGCGTTGCCCCGTCCTATGCCTTGATTGGCGACTATTTCCCGAGCGAACGACGAGCCACGGCTCTATCGGTGTATTCGCTTGGGATTCCGATCGGATCGGGCCTTGGCGTGTTGATGGGCGGGTATATCGCGGCGACCGTCGATTGGCGCACCGCGTTCTTCACGGTGGGTCTTGCCGGTGTTGTGATAGCGCCGATCTTCAAACTGCTCGTGCGCGACAAGGCCAAGACCGAGGCCCCAGCGCAGGACATGCTCGAAGCACCGGCGCGGGACATTGCCGAAACCCCGCAAGCGCCAACGTTCATGCAAACCGCCGCGTTGCTTGCTCAAAAGCCATCCTTCTGGTTCCTTTCCTTTGGCGCTGCATCCTCTTCCATGCTGGGCTATGGCATTGCCTTCTGGTTGCCGAGCCTGTTGATCCGAAGCTTCGGCTTTGACCTTGTCGAAGCCTCTCAATTCTTTGGCGCGATTCTGCTCATCGGCGGCGTTGCAGGCGTCATGGCAGGCGGGATGCTGGCAGACAGGCTGGGCGGGCGCGACAGGGCATTTTACGCGTGGCTGCCTGGCCTTGCCTTCTTCCTTGGCGCGCCGCTCTTCGCGATCGGCATCCTCAGTTCGAGTGCGCAAGTGGCCTTCCTCGTGTTCCTCCTGCCGCAAGCCTTGGCCTACGTCTGGCTCGGGCCCGTCTTGTCAGCGATCCAGCATCTTGTAGTCCCATCAGCGCGATCCACCGCATCGGCCCTGTTCCTGCTCATCAACAATTTGATTGGCCTTGGCGGGGGCATCTTTGCGCTTGGCGCGCTGTCCGACTATCTCGCTCCGATCTATGGCGAGGAAGCTCTGCGTTACTCGATGCTGTATGCTCTGGGGCTCTATGCCATCGCCGCCGTGCTGATGGCGCTCGCCGGCCCAAGCCTGCGCCGCGACTGGGTCAGTGAATAGCTGAAAAGTGATCTGCCATGCGCGCCTTAGCGAGCATGTGACTTCAGAATAACGCGCGGCCATCATGGGCTGTCTTGCGCTGCTGGTCATGGCTTTCGATACCCTTTGACAATTCAATTGCCCCGCTTGCAATGGCGACAATTTCCTTTATTGTATAACTCGTCAATAAGGGAGAGACATGATCCGCCGCCTTGCCTTTCTGTCGGCTCTCGCGCTTGCCGGGTGCACCGCGCAAGAAGAGGTTGTGCCCCTTTCACAAGGCGAAAGTGGGCGGTCGGCCCATGCAGAAGCGCTTTACGCGGCAAACTGTGCGAGCTGTCATGACGATGGTGTAGCGGGCGCGCCGACGCGCAGTGCTCTGGCCGCGCTTAGCCCTGCTGCCATTTCCGATGCCCTTGAAAGCGGAGTGATGATGGAACAGGGCGCGCTGCTCGACCGGATCGACCGAATTCTGTTGTCTCAGCATATCGGCAATGAAGCAGCGGGCGCTGATGTTGCCATCCAATATTGCGAGGGCGAACTGACCTTAGCAGGCACGCCCAAGTGGAACCGCTGGGGATCAAACGCGCGCAACACGCGCTTCCAATCCAGCGATGATGCAGGACTTGATCCTGAAGATATACCAAAGCTTGAACTCGCGTGGGCGTTCGGCTTTCCAGGGGCCCAGCGTGCCAGGTCACAACCTGCCGTTACAGCTAAGGCGATCTTCACCGGCAGCCAGTCCGGCCGCGTCTATGCGCTCGATACCAAAACTGGATGCGCCTGGTGGACGTATGAAGCGGGCGCGGAAGTGCGCAATGCACCGCTGCTTTCAGTCAGCACAGACGGAACGCCCGAAACGCTGTATTTCGGCGACTTTGACGCGGTTGTGCATGCGGTTGATGCCCGCACAGGCGAAAAACGCTGGAGCCGGTCGGTCAAGGACCACCCCGATGGCACGATCACTGGCAGCCTTGCTCTGCACGAAGGCACTGTGTTCGTGCCCATGTCATCGACCGAAATCGTCAGTGCCTATCTGGAGGACTATGCGTGCTGCACCTTCCGCGGCGGAGTGACCGCGCTCGATGCGCGGGACGGCGAGACAAAATGGCGCTGGTACACGGTTGCTCAGCCCAAAAAGGTCGGACAGACCAGTGTGGGCACAGACATCATCGCGCCGAGCGGAGCGCCCGTGTGGTCAACGCCAACCATCGATGCGCAGCGCGGGCTGCTTTATGTCGGGACCGGTGAAAACTACTCCTCTCCTGCGAACGATCTGAGCGATGCGATCGTCGCTCTCGACCTTCTCACCGGACGCCAACGCTGGGCGTTTCAGGCTACCCCCAATGATGCATGGAACGCTGCATGCGGGCGCGATCCCAAACCCAATTGTCCGAGCGAGGATGGTCCCGACTTCGACTTTGGCGCGCCGCCGATGCTGGTCGACCTGGAAGGCGGCGGACAAATCCTGCTTGCCGGTCAAAAGTCGGGCGAAGTCTTTGGCCTCGACCCAGACAATGGTGGCGCCTTGCTATGGCGGCGGCGCGTGGGAATGGGCGGGTTTAACGGCGGAATTCACTGGGGCATGGCGAGTGATGGCAAGACACTTTGGGTCGGGATTGCAGACACGCCGGGCAACAAGTTTGCTGAAGGCCCGCCGCGCCCCGGCATTCACGCGCTCGATCCCAGGACTGGCGATCCGCTCTGGTCGCGGATCGAACCTCCCACTTGCGATGAAGTGGCATACAAATGCATGACCGCTCTCAGCGCACCGCTCTCCGCTATTCCGGGCGCGGTCTTTGCTGGCGCGCATAATGGCCGCCTGCTCGCCTATTCGAGCGCGGATGGCAGTGTCTTGTGGAGCGAGGAAACCAATCGCACCTTTGAAACCATAAATGGCGTTGAGGCCAAGGGCGGCTCGATCGACAGCGCCGGAGTTGTGATTGCGGGCGGGCTCGTCATCGTCAATTCAGGCTATGACAAGTTCGGCGAGATTCCAGGCAACGTTCTGCTCGTTTACCGCAAGGGAGGATCGTGATGCGAACAGGGATACTCGCTTGTGCATTGACCGGAGCATTGGCCGCAGCATCGCTCGTCGGCGCCGTGGTTGCCGCGCAGGATAGACAGGCCCCCGCCGCAGCCCCGGATGAAACGCCTATCCGCGGAGTGCACAATGTCGGCATCACCGTATCCGACATAGATGACACGCTCGCATTCTACGGCGCTGCGGTCGATTATGACGTTGTTGAGCGAAAACGCATCAGCGCGGGCGCAATACCCGCAGAAATCCTTGGCAAGCGCACCGGCGAGATCGAGATCGCGCTGGTCAGGACGCCCACCATCTTTCTGCGTCTGATCGATATTGATCCCGAAACCAAGGAAGCTCCCAATCTCAGACCTGCGACGGGCCCCGGCTACACGCATATCTGTTTCCAATCCCCCAGCGACGCGCCGAAATATGATCGCTTTAAAGAGCTTGGCCTCGACATCTTGTCACGCGGCGACGGCCCTGTTGATCTTGGCGGATATGGTGTCACCTATGCCTATGGGTTTGATGCAGATGGCATCATGATCGAAATGGAGCAGGTGGATCGCCCGCTGATCGAAGGCGCAGGCTTTATGGGCGAGCAGCGGCTCAAGCACGACGCGTGGATCACCCATGTTGCCAATGTGACCGCCGAAAAGCCTGTAATGGTCGACTTTTACCGCACGATCCTTAGCTACGGACCCAAGCGGGAAATACCGGCAACGCGGCGCTCAACCTTCGACGAAGTGGTCGATATCGACAATATCGAGATTGCGGCAAGCTGGTTCGATGTCGGCAATATCCAGTTGGAGCTGTGGCACTATTCCGAGCCAGCAACCCCATTAAGCCGGGCGCCGCGAATGCTGGATGAGATCGGCTATAACAGCCTCACATTTGAGGTTCGCGATCTCGCTGGCACGATTGCTCGGCTTGAGAACGAAGGCATGGTCTTTGCGACCGCCCCCTTCGACCTAGGCGGATGGCAAATTGCCTATGCCCGCGACCCTGAAGGCAACCTTGTCGCTTTCCAGCAGCATAATGCAGAGTATTCGATAGAGGAAATGCGCTGGTTTGCCCTGACTCGCTCACCCGAAGCGTGATAAGGTCCCGCCAATGACTGCAACAGCGCAAAGAAAACGCACACGCCTTGCGCCAGAAGAACGCCGCAGGTTGATCCTCGACAAGACGGCTGAGATTGTCGCGCGCGAAGGTGTTGCGAACCTCTCCATGGATCAGGTCGGGCGCGAGGCGGGGATCAGCAAATCGCTCGTCTACAACTACTTTCCCAATCTCAATGATCTGCTCAAAGTCCTGTTGGAGCGTGAGCTGAGACATTTGCGGCGCGCGCAACAGGATGCCGCAGAAGCAGCCGAGACCTTTGAAGATCTCGTGCGCGGCGTCACTCATGCATACCTGACCTATATCGATGAACGCGGGCTCATCATCGAACGCTTGCAATCAGAGCCATCCGTCAGCGAAAGCCACGATCCGACCGATTTCAGCCGCGATGCAGCGGTCGAATATCTCGCTCAATTGACGCAGGACCTGTTCGATCTGCCTCCGGAAATTGCGCGGGCCGCGACCGATATCAGCTTCGGCATTCCATCAGCGGCCGGCATGTATCTGTTAAGGCGAAGGCTTCCGCTTGAAGAGATCGAAGACCTGACGGTCACAATGATCCTCGGCACCTTCACCGCGATCAAAACCGACTATACGATCAACAAGACCCGGCTGCGGCGCTCCTGACTTAAGCTCGCAGACGCAAAAAGGGCGGATGGATTGCTCCACCCGCCCCCTGCTTGATCCGGATATGAGGAACGGATCAAAAAGTGAAACGCACAAGACCACCATAGGTGCGCGGGAAGTTGCGATAGCCGTTTAGCGTGCCAGCCTGCGCAACACCGGGGAAGATGGTGGTGTTGTAGACTTCGTCGGTCAGGTTGCGGCCCCAGATCGCAAACTCCAGACCGTTCTCAAGCTTGAAGCTGATCGTGCTGTTGAGCTGGTTCACCTCGCGTTTGAACTGCGGCAAGCCCTCGGCGATCTGAGTGTTGCTCTCGTGCAGGAAGTCTGCGTGGAACGTGAGGATGTGTCCTGAATCGAACTCAAGATTATACGTCCCGCCGAAGGTCATGCTCCACTCAGGAATGCCAGCCGGGCGCAAGCCGGTGAGGTCTGTCGGGCGCGTTGTCAGCGTGGCAGGATTGAAGGCCGTACCACCGGTGAAGCTGTCATACTCGGCATCAAGATAGGTGAGCGCCGCGGTAAAGGTCAGCTCTGGAATGGGCGAGATAGAGCTGTCGAATTCAATACCCTTGACCGACTGGCGTTCAGCGTTGCCCAGAACGAAGCCAGTGCCGGTGAATACATTGCCCTGGAAGCCATCGAGCTTCTGGTCGAACAGAGCAAGATTGAAGGCAAAGCCCTCCCACTGGCCCTTGACGCCGATCTCATAGACCTCGGCTTCTTCCGGCTCGGCAAAGCGTGTGCCGGTTGACAGGTTGGTCACAGCAAGCCCGGCATCGCGGATCGGCGAAGAGGCAGGCGGCGGTGACTGGAACGGCGAACCGGGAATAAAGTCTGACGGGAACGGGCGGCTGTCAGTCGAAAGGTTGAATGACGATGCCTTAAAGCCCGTCGCATAGGTGGCATAGATGCTGATATTGTCCGGGAAATCGTAAGATACGCGGAAGGTGTAGGACAGGTCATTGTCTTCCGTGCGTCCGTCTTCAACCGCATTCGGGAAGTTGAGGAAGGGCGGAATGAACTGAAGTCCGCGCAGCGCAAGGAACGGGTTGAATGCAGGATCAGCAGCAACAACTGCCGGCACGCCAGCATTCACACCAGCCTGCACCAGATCGATGCCTGAGAACACATCGGTTGAGATGTTGTTCTGGATCACAGCCTTTTTGTCGTTCGTGTAATTGCCGCCAACTGTGAAGGTCAGCCCCTCGATGATCTCAAGATCAAGTTGGCCGAACAGCGAGATCGCTTCGTTGTCGAACAGGAAGTTGGTCATGCGGCCCTGACCTTCTCCGCCGAACGTACCGGCCGGAATGCCGGGGACAAGCGCACGCAAAGTGGGCTCAAGCGCGCTATAGGCACCGCCTGTCAGGAAGTCGGCATAGCCCTTGAAGTCAGCGCCGTAAGTCAATGCGCCGTTGGTCTCGATATCCTCGTTGAAGTAGAATGCACCCACGAGAAAGTTGAGCGGGCCATCAAAGTCAGACGCGGCGCGCAATTCCATGGTGAAGGTGTCAATCGCACCCGAACCGGAGCTCTCGCCAACGATATCGGCGCTGGTGAAATCGACGTCCTGGTTCGCGAAGGAACGAACACCGCGATACGAACCGATTGCGGTCACATCGACAGCATCGATGGCCCAGTCCATCTGCAGCGAGACACCGTAATTCTCAATCTCGTTTTCAGACACGAAGTTGAGCGCGTTGATCGTGCCAAAGCGGTCGTTTGAAATGATCTGACCACCCAAGGCGCGAATGGCATTGCCGGTTGGCCCATCCACGATGTTCACGACCGAGCAGCAATTCTCGTCGATCTTGTCGTAGTCACCAATCATCCGGAAGCTGAGATCGGGCGATGCCTCAAACAGCAGCTGGCCGCGCACGCCCCAGCGATCGCGCTCGTTGTTGTCGACATTCTGCACAATGTCTTCGGCATAGCCATCGCGCTTGTTGACGTTGCCAGCAAGGCTGAAGGCGATGTTTTCGCTCAGCGGGCCAGTGATATCAGCCCGCGCAACGACCGCGTTGAAATTGCCATAAGACAGCTCTGCCGAACCGCCGAATTCAAACTGCGGCGGACGGGTCACGATGCTGATGATGCCGGCAGACGCATTCTTTCCGAACAAGGTCGACTGAGGACCGCGAAGCACCTCTACCCGTTGAAGGTTGGGCAGGTCGCCGATCTGCGCAGCTGAGCGTGAACGATAAACGCCGTCGATGAACACGCCGACCGATGGTTCAATACCGGCATTGTTCGCCCCATTGCCAAAGCCGCGAATGATGAAGTTCGTATTGGCTGAACTTTGCAGCTGGTTGACCCGAAGTGAAGGCACCAGCGTTTGAAGGTCAAGCAGGTCGCGCGCCTGTGAATTGGCGATCTGCTCCGCATCTGTCACCGAAACCGCGATTGGCGTTTCCTGAAGCGTGGCCTCTCGCTTCGATGCGGTCACGATGATGATGTTGGAGGGCGCTTCGGCCGCTTCTTCTGATTCGAGATCCTGCGCGAATGCCTGTGTCGGAATCGTGATCGCTGCTGCGGCAGTCGAGCACAGCGCCAGCTGGCGCAGCTTAAGATTGGTTGTCCTCATTTTTCCCTCACCCTGACGTGTTGTTTGGTTGTCATTTACGCTTTGTTGTACTAATCGTCAATACTGATATGCAATTCGCCCGTTTGAGGATTATATCTGCGGGATTCTCCGATCCTTATTGACTATCATTTCAGTAAAGCGCATTATCGAGCACACAGCCGCTGGGTTTGGCGAAGAGGAATCACAATGATCAGGGGAATGCTGGCACTGGCGGGCGCTGTGGCGCTTTCAGGGTGCGGAATGCTGGGAAGCGAGCCAGATCAGGAACTCGATGATCTTATCACGGGCGTCCACTATGTCGGCGTCAGCGTGCCCGATATTGAAGCTTCGGCAAGCTTCTACGAATCGGCCTTTGACGTTGAACGCATGGGCGCGGACGATCTTGAATTTGAACAGATCCCGGAATCGCTCAAGCCCAGTGGCGCGCAAGCGGTAAGCTCGCTTCTGCTGCGCAGCGCAAATGCGCAAATTCGCCTGATGGAGTTTGCGGGCGATGCATATTCTGCCCCTTCAGGCGTCGTTGCGGTCCCTGTCGAAGGGCCAGGGATCATGCATGTGTGCTTTCAGGCCATCGAGGAAGTGAACGCCTATGCCCACGCTCTGCAAGCGGGCGCGGCGACCATCGGCAATCCTGAACCGGTAGCGCTCAGCAGCCGGAATCCCGTGAAGTATGGCTATATCACCGATCCGAACGGCATCGTCACCGAAGTCGAGGAAGTCGATATCTCGCAGCTCGATCTGCCGGAGCCTCCCAAGAACGCGATCCGGTTGCGACATGTCGCATTCGCCACTCCTGATCTGGAACGCATGGTCTCGTTCTGGTCGGCCTTTCTGGGGGGTCAGGAACCGCGCCGTATCGGAAGCTGGTTCGCCATCTCGGGGGAGAATGTCGACGCAGTGTCCGGCCTTCCGGGCAGCGAGATCGAGATGGCATGGTTCCAACTGCGCAATCTCGAAATCGAAATCGCGCAATATCACAGCCACCAAACCTCTCTTCCAGCACAGCCGCGACCATTTGACGCGCCCGGCTACAATATCGTGGTCTTTGACGTGGCTGACCTTGATGCCGCGCGCGAGCGGTTGCTGAGCGCAGGTGGTTCTGTTGTTGGGACCAGCAGCTCTCTTGATGGGGCGTCGATCATCTTTGGACGCGATCCCGATGGCAATCTGATCGGCCTCCAATCTCTTCCACAAAGCTCGATCTATTCGGCCAAGAACTTTGCCGATCAAGGGATCTAAGGGGAATTTGCATGTTTGATCTTACAGGCACGGTTGCTCTGGTGACCGGCGGCAATGGCGGACTGGGATTGGCGTTTGGTCGCGGCTTGGTGAAAGCTGGGGCCAAGGTCGCGATCTGGGGACGAAACGCGGACAAGAACGAAGCCGCCGCCGAAGAATTGCGCGCATTGGGCGGCGATGTCCAAGCCTGGGTTTGCGATGTAACGCAAGAAGCCGAAGTGAAAGCCCGCTTCAACGACACGCTCGAACGCTTTGGACATATCGACAGCGTCTTTGCCAATGCTGGCGGAGGCGGCTTTCGCGGCGCTTCGCACAAGACCAGCCGCGAGGATTGGCTGGGGACGGTTGACCTCAATTTGATGAGCGTCGTTCACACCTTCTCTGCCGCGACCGACCATATGCTCGCGCGCAAGCGAGGGGGCCGCCTGATCGTGACATCCTCTGTTGCATCGCTGGTCGGAACTGGCGGTGCGGCAGGATACTCAACCACAAAGGCCGCGGTCGTTGGTCTGGTTCAGGCTCTCGCTGTGGAGCTGGGCACGGCAGGCATCCGCGCAAACGCAATTCTGCCGGGCTTTATCGAGACGGAAATGTCGCTCGACACATCGCAGGCGTTTCAGGATGCGGCGCGCCGACGTTCTGCCATCGGGCGGATCGGCACGCTTGAAGATATGGAAGGTCCAGCTGTCTTCCTCGCTTCCAAGGAAAGCGACTTCATGACCGGGCGATGCCTCATTCTTGATGGTGGCCATACGATCCACCCCCTGTAAATTGGCGGAATCTGGGCAGGGATCATGCAAGGTATCGTTCACTGGGTTTTTGCCGCACTGCTTGTGCTGATCGGGCTCTTGCTCGCGGTGCCTGGCGGGTTCCTTATCTATCTTGGCGGCAGCTTCTACTACCTCGTTGCCGGGTTGATGACTTTGGCGAGCGCGTGGTTCGTGATCCGGCGTTCCCCCAAAGCGCTTATGATATTCGCTGCCATTCTGGCCGGGACCGTGCTTTGGTCGCTTTACGAGGCCGGATTGGACCTGTTCGCACTGCTGCCGCGTCTGGCTGCATGGATGGTGGTGGGATTGTACTTCCTGACCCCGTGGTATCGCGCCTCGCTTGGGCCTGAAGACGCACAATCGGCTGCTCCCAGTCCTTGGTTGATCGGCGGGCCAGTGCTTGCAGGACTTGCTCTGATCGCTCTTGCTGCGATGGGCGGATACGAACAGAACGGAACCGGGACTGTCCGGGAGCTTGCCGCCACCGATCCATCAGGCGACTGGCCTCATTATGGCAACAATGCCGGCGGATCGCGCTTTGCCGCGCTGGAACAGATCAACGCCGACAATGTCAGCGATCTGCAAGAGGTGTGGCGCTATCGAACGGGCGTTGAAGAAGACTTCAAAGCCACGCCCTTGGCTATCGACGGCAAGCTTTATCTGTGTGCCGCTGCCAATGTCGTGATCGCGCTGGATGGCACAAATGGCGAGGAATTGTGGCGGTTTGATCCGGGCCTCGAACCGCTTGCTGACCACCAATATGCGATCACATGCCGCGGCGTCGCCTATCATGCGGCTGATGAAAGTTATGAGGGGCCCTGCCCTGCCCGAATTCTCACCGCGACCATAAACGCAACGCTGATCGCGCTTGACGCAAAGACGGGCGAGCTGTGCGAAGGCTTTGGCGAAAGCGGCGTGGTCGACCTACGCGTCGGCATGGGAGAGCATCTGGCGTCAGACTATTACCACACCTCTCCGCCGACAGTCGCGGGTGACAATCTGATCGTCGGCGGATTGGTCACAGACCGCCAGGACCTTGGCCTCCCCTCAGGGGTCATCCGCGCCTTTAACGCGACGAGCGGCGAGCTCGCCTGGGCCTGGGACCTTGGCAATCCGGACAATCGCGGCCTGCCAGCAGAGGGTGAGCGCTACACTCCGGGCACGCCCAATGTCTGGTCGATTATGAGCTATGACGCCGAGCTCGACCTTGTTTACGCGCCCACCGGCAATGCCAATCCCGACTATTTTGGCGGCGTTCGGCGCGAATTCGATGACCGTTATTCCTCTGCCGTGGTCGCCATCGATGCGGCCACCGGAGAGGAGCGCTGGACGTTCCAGACCGTGCGCCATGATATCTGGGATTATGACGTGCCTGCCCAGCCGGTTCTGGTCGATGTAGAACGCGATGGCGAGCGCGTCCCCTCAATCGTTATCCCAACCAAGATGGGGGAGCTGTTCCTGCTTGACCGGCGCGATGGCAGCCCGGTTTTCCCGATTGCAGATCGCCCCGTACCCCAAGACCCGGAACTGGGTGAATATCTTGCCGAGACGCAGCCGTTCTCGCCTCTCCCCAATTTCCACCCTTATCGCCACGAAGCGGATATGTGGGGGCTCACCCCGATCGATCAGATGGTGTGCCGGATCGAATATCGCCTGATGCGTTATGAGGGAATGTACACCCCGCCAACGCGCAGCGGGACTCTGATCGCTCCGGGCAATTTTGGTGGTTTCAACTGGGGCAGTGTCTCGGTCGATGCTGACAATGGCCTGCTGATCGCAGCGCCGATGCTGCTCGCGCATCGCCTTTTGCTGGTCACACCTGAACAGGTTGCCGATGCCGGGCCGCAGGCTGCGCTTCTGCTTGGAGGGCAACATCCCGCAGTGCGCATGACCGAGGATGCTGAGGCGCCCGCGGTCGATCCGTCCGATCCCTTCAATTACGAACAGATCGCCTATTACGGCCTGCCTATGCCGTTTATGTCAGTGCTTGGAACCGGTGTGCCGTGCTTTGAACCGCCGTGGTCACAGATCGCCGCGATTGACCTCAACACCAAGGAATTGCTGTGGAGCCGCCCGGCGGGTGACATGCGCAATTCCGGCCCGTTCGGCATTCGCAGCGGGCTGCCCATAGAGGTAGGGACCGCGATCCGTGCCGGAACAATCACCACCCGCGGCGGATTGACCTTCCTCAGCTCGACCATGGATAGCAGTGTGCGGGCCTATGATGTGCGAACTGGCGAGGAGAAATGGGCTGCTGGTCTTCCCGGCAATGGCCAGTCCACCCCCATGACCTTTACCGATGCATCGGGCCGCCAAATGCTGATCGTGACTGTGCCCAATCCAAGCTGGATATATCCGCGCGACGCGACGACCGGCAAATATCTCGATTCCGCGACACCGCGTGATGGCAAGGGCGGCTATGTGATCGCCTATGCCCTGCCACAAGGAGCGATGCAGTGATCAAACGGATCGCCCAGCTTGCAATCGTGCTTGTCGTGGCGCTGGGATTGGGTGCGGCTGCGCTGTACGTCTGGAGCTGGAGCACGCCATCAGGCTGTGTCGCCGGCGAAGATCCGGCAGTGGCGCTCGCCAACAAACGCGCTGGAGGCGATATCTATTCCGACTGGTGCCACGAGCATGAGGGCAACCGCCTGCATGTGGTTGAGGCGGGAGAAGGCGATGTTGTGCTCTTCATCCATGGCTTCCCGACGATCTGGTATTCGATGATCCGCCCGATGGAGCATATGCGCTCTCAATACCGGGTGGTTGCAATCGACGGACTTGGCGCGGGAGGGTCCGATGCGCCTGATGCTGTGAGCAAATACAAGCTCGCAGCTATGGCTGATCATCTCGATGCTCTGATTGATGAGCTGGGTGCCGGACGCGTGCACCTGGTTGGCAGTGATTGGGGCGCCGCATTTGCCGGAGCCTATGCGCAAAGCCGCCCAGACCGGCTCAAAAGTGTGACAATCATGAGCGCACCGCCCCAGAACATCGCTGTGCGAATGCTGGAGGTGTCGGAACGCCAGCGGCAGATCTCCCAATATGTCGAACGGCTCAAATCGTCATCTGTCGCGCTCGCATGGCTATCGGGCGCAGGCAACCGCATCTCGTCTGGTCCTCAAAACCACTTCAATGCAGGCCGTATGAGCCTGGAAGAAGCCCAAGTGCTAAAGGCGCGAACTTCCGACCTTCGCCGGATTGACCGGCACATCAACTGGTATCGAGCCAATCTTCCTGCACCCGATGCGATCACCGAAGATGATTTCTGGCCCTCGCGCAGCGCAAGGCTGGAAATCCCGGCAATGCTGATCTGGGGTGAAGATGACACAGTCTTCGACCCTGCCTTTATCGAATTGGTGGAGCAAACCAGTTCGGACCTAGAGGTTATAAGGTTAGAAGGCGTCGGTCACGCGCCGCAGTTTGAAGCAAGCGGCGCCGTCAACGCGGCGCTCAAAGCGCATATCGAAAAGCATCAGGGCAACTAACCCGAACCCGCACACCTGTGCGAGCAAGTGCCTACAGCTTAAAGGCCAGTGCTCAAAGAGGGTGGCGGTGGAGGCAGTCCGGCGCGAACCGGTCTCCGGCTTACGTCTGCTTCAGTCAACCAATGAAATGCCAGGATGTGGCAGCTTCTGGGGGTGAAAGCGGACAGGTCTTTCCTCTTGCTAAGCCAAGGCTAAGTCGGATGAATGCTTCGAAGAAAGTCTGGCACATCCAGCTCCCGCATCATGGCCTCGCCGCGCGTTAGCCAGACTTCTTTCCAGTCGAGCCCGTGCTCGCGGCATTCCTGGTCGAGCAGCTTTTCGTCTGTCTGCGCAATGGCGATAAAGTTGATCAATTGAGTGAACAAGACACCCAATTTGTGGTCGATCAGGAAGGCCCCCAGATCGTAATCCGTGACACCGAGCCGTTCGAGCTGGGAGAGGTAATCGCTGAATATTTGTGCCTGGTTCTTGCGACGGGCGCTAGTTGTCATGCCAAGATTGACCAGGCGGGAGACATCGAATGCCCCGGGTCCGGCAACCGAGAACTGGAAGTCGATTATCGCGAACTTGCCTTCGTCATATTCGTTGGGGAAGAACATTTGCTTGGCGTGATAGTCGCTGTGCATCAGCGTGAACGGCCTGGCCATGATGAAGGTCATAATGTCCTCGCAGTGCTCTGCGAAGATCCGCATCGCATTGACGCTCGCGGGGCAAGCGTCCCCAACCAGTTGCTCAACACGGGTGATCGCGGCCTCGCCCCCATCCGCTGCGCTACGCCAGTAATTCCGGTCATCGAGCTGCACCAGCGCGGTCTGCCGTTTGACGAAGTCGGCATTCCACCAGCGTGCGTGGAGCTTGGCGACCTCGTGAACGGCGAGGCGAACCTGATCGAGCGAAATCGAATAGGATGGTGAATAGGATGGCTCCAGATGCTCCATTAGGATCACCGCGTCATAGCTTTCCGGATCGAACTGGCTGTGGAAACACCGAGCGAATGGCAGATCCTCTGCACGAAAGTTTTCGTAAAACGCGGTTTCGCGTTCGTAGTGGCGGAATGTCCGGCACATCTCGCGGGTATCGGGATCGCTGGCTGCCAGCTTTGCGATCATCCGCGTGGGCAAGGTGCAACACGAACTGTCGTAGACGAGCGATATGTCGACGATATCGGCGGTTTGGCCTGGTTCGCTAAAAGGTTTGACTTGACTGCCAAGAACCTGACAGCCGGCAAGATGTGGCTTGAGCACAGCATTGAGCCAATGCGTTGTAATGTCCTCAACCGAGCGGGGGATTCTGGATACTTCCGCGCGGAGCGGCTTAGTCGCGACAGTCGGCCCGTCTCCGAAAAGGACGCCGTGGTCGACTGCCGTTGCTGACTGGCTCGATCCCGCTACAGGAACGCTGTTATCCATGATCATTCTCCCTCTCCCACTGTCCGTGATTGGCGGTCAGGAGACGTTGCACCGGACGCCTAAGAATGTCCTGTGGCGCAGCTGAGGAAATTCTTAGGTCGTTCTTAGGCTCTGACTTCGCCACAATTTTGCGCTACTGCTTCGCGTGAACCCTGGCCAAAGTTGCCGACTGGACAAGCCTGCTGATGACCGTGCGCAGAATTGGAAATGCGACCGTAGACTTCGCACAGCTCACCATCGAAGGTGACGCTGGCAAGTTTTCGGTCGAGCCCAAGGTGCTCGAGGTGCTCGAACTGCTGATCGCGCATGATCGTGAGCTGGTCGAGCGGGAGGCCTTGATCGACGAGGTCTGGGGCGTTTCCTATGGCGGGGACGAGCGACTTTCGCGTGCGATCTCGCTTCTGCGCAAAGCGCTAGGCGATGATGCACGCAATCACCGCTATATCCAGACAATTCCCAAACGTGGCTATCGCCTGGTTGCTTGCATAGAGGACGCCGCCAGCGACCGTGCGATTGCAGAGCCGGTCAAGGCGGTGACGCAAGGGACAACGCCCCGTCCAATTGTGTATATGACAGGGCTTGGGCTCGCGGTCGTGCTAGTCATTGCAACCATCGTAAGCTGGAGCAGCCTTGCTCCCGGCGGGGCGAACTATGCCGTGCAGTCCTCAGCCGGAGCAGTTCAGCCTGATCAATACAATTCGATTGCGGTCCTGCCGTTCAGTGACCTAAGCCCCGGCGGCAATCAGGGTTACCTCGCCGATGGCCTTGCAGAGGAACTGATCAACGCGATTACCAAATTTCCAGACGTTCGGGTGATTGGCCAAACCTCATCATTTCGCTTTCGCGAGGATGCTTCCGACCTCGACCAGGTGGGTGAAGCCCTGAACGTTCGCTTTGTCGTGACCGGTTCCGTGCGCAAGCAGCAGAACCAGCTGAGGGTCACCGCTCAGCTCGTTCAGATCGAAGACGGGCATGTCATGTGGTCCGAAACCTATGACGGAAACAGCGATCGCCTGCTCGGATTTCAGGAGAGCATAGCGAGGGCAATCGCCCGCGAACTGAACGTCGCCATTGCCTCTAGAGGGCAGCTCCTTCGGGGACTGACAAAAAGCCAAGAAGCGTACGACCTCTTCGTTCAGGGACGCTACCTTTCGCGGCAGTTCGGGCGCGACAACAAGAAGGCCAGCCTGAGGTTGCTGCGGCAGGCGACCGAGATCGACCCCGAATTCGCGCTCGCATGGGCGTGGATCGGGCGTAGCGGTATGCTCCAGGCCGTCTCATCCGATCGCGCAGAGAGGGACCAGCTAATAGTGGAGGCCCGGTCGGCCGTGAACCGAGCGCTATCCATCGATCCAGAACTTGCAATCGCGCATTACGTGCAGGCTCTGCTGCATGATTACGATCTCGATCTCGCGGCATCGCAAGATGCAATGGAGCGCGCCTATCAGGCCGATCCGAATCAGCCGCTCGTGATCAGTCGCCGCGGACACCACTACGCCAATATCGGGCTTATCAAGAAAGCTGACGAGTTCCTGACCGAGGGGGTTCGGCGTGATCCAACGGATTCGGTCGCTTTGCTCAATCTCGCGAGGGTCAAGGCAGCTCGCGGCGATTATTCCAAGGTACTCGAGCTGCTCGATCGCAGTATCGATCTCGAATTCACGCCCGCAACCGGATGGAAATGCATCCTGCTGCGCTATACCGAAGGTGAGGGCGCAGCGACAGATTGCTGGATGGAATTGCCTTTGGCTTTTCGGCAGCGCTATGAACCGCCGTTCTCAGTGGACCAACAATGGGAATTGATCGGGGATGCCCTGGTCAGGGGCGACGAGCAGGCGCGAACCGCGGCTTTGGACGTGTTGGACCGTTTCTTGGCGCAAGAGAACCCGACAATTAATGGGTACACCATGGGCATGCTGATCGGTCTGCGCAGACCCGAATTATACATGGAACGCTTCGTTTCTGACCCATATCCTCTGAATGCGAACGGACTGGCCTCGATCTGGTTGCCGGGTGAGCCCTACGCTGCGTTAAGGCGGCACCCTGAATTCCCGGCCTTTGCGGAACGGATAGGAATGGTCCGTGCCTGGGAAAAATACGGCTGGCCGGACCAATGCACCCGGCGCGGAACTCGCGCCAACGGTAGGCCCTTGTTTGAATGCAAATAGCCTGTTCGACCTTTGTCAGCCGAACACAGTCTTAGGACAGTTGGACCTCGTTTCGGCAGCGTCCGCAAATGGGTCGTAAGCGGACTGTCGGCGTCTGAGCTACAGTTAACCAAGAGCGGTCATTCCGTTTACGACCCATTTACGGACGTTCTTTGTGGAGGCGATTTAGGGATTTCGACATCGGATGCATGCCCTGGACTGAAGTGGCGTTGCAGCTCAGGCTGTCTTTGCCCGCTGACAAAAGAGTGCCGAACATATCTGTTAGGCGCGTGCGCATGAAAGCCCGGGTGCTCGCTTAAGGCTCATCCTTGGTAAGAGCCTGAACATGTCCTTCCCTCACAAGGTCGGCCTGTCCAAGTTTGCGCATCACTTCGAATAAGAAAGCGGTGTCCAGTCCGAAAAGGATAAAGCCGTCGGTTGCGATAAATCCTGCGAGCAGGCGCCATTCATCGGGCAAAGTCACGTCGCCGTAGCCCAGTGTCGTTGCCGATATCATCGCAATGTAGAGCGCGGGCTCGAAACCTTGGAAAACGCCCAGCGCCTGAAACAACAAAGCCCACAAGGCCATGATGAAAAGCAGCACGATCGCAAGGGTGGTTGTGATCAAAGTAACGAGCGTTGTGTGCGATACGATCCCAAGCGGAGTGGTATCCTGAGGCAGAGCCGCATCAAGCAGTTTGGCGCACAGGATTATTGCAAATGCGCCAATCCCAATCGTCACCGTCAACATCGCCGTGCCAATCAAGAGCTGGGCGATCATTCTACGCTCATTTGTCATTCGGGGTCGAGCTCCACGACCCACCAAGTGCTAGATTGAGCGTTACCCATTGATCAACGCGGGCTCTTTGGATCGAGACAAAGTCTTGCTCGGTCGCGAATTGGCGCTGTTGCAGGCTCAAGACATCGATCAGATCAGTCTCGCCCTCCTTGTAGCTCAGCTGTGCAAGCCCAACCGCCCCAGCCGCTTCATCACGCGCATCGCGCAAGGCCTCCTCGCGCAACCTTAAGACCATGACCTGATCGAGATTGTCCTCGACCTCGTTCAAGGCATTGAGCGCAGTCGACGCGTAATTGGCGACCGCCGCGCGCTTTGATGCGTCGGCCTCATCGACCTGCGCTGCGCGAACGCCACCATCAAAGATCGGTTGAAGCACGCTGCCGACCACTGACCAAAACAGATTGCGCCCGTCGAGCAGGCTGTCGAGCTCGTTCGAGGAGCCTCCCAGGCTACCTGACAAGTTCAAGATGGGAAGCCGCGCCGCCTTGGCTTGATCGAGCTCTGCAAAGGCCGCGGCGACTTCGCGTTCCGCTGCAATCACGTCCGGCCGGCGCTCCAGCAGGTCAGAGGGCAGACCTGCTGGAGGCACCGGGGGGGTCGCCGGGAGGGTGTTTGGTGCGGAGATGGAATTGCCGGGATAGCGGCCGATCAGGACCTCCAAGGCCCGGGCTGCTGTCCGCCTGGATCCACGCGCACGCTCAAGGCTCTCGCGCACACTGGCAAGGTCAGAAGCGGAGGTTCGAACGTCTTGAGCACTGGCGAAACCTTCGCGCGCTCTTGCTCGCACGATGCGGTCAATCTCGGTGTAGGCATCAAAGGTGTCTTGCGCGACGCTAATTTGTTGCTCGGCCTCGATCATCGCAAAGTAGGATTGCGCAACCGCGGCAGCGAGCGAATATTGTGCAAACCGAAAATCCGCCTCAACCGCGGCCGCGCTTGCATAGGCGGCGTTTCGGCCAGCCCGTACGCGCCCCCAGAGGTCGGCTTCCCAGCTGGCTTGGAGCGAGAAATCGAAGTCGGGCTGCAGGAAAACCGCGCTTGTTTCACCCGCCGCCGGATCATCGAACCGGTCGCTATCGCGCGCTGTTACACTCGCATCGACAGATGGTAACAAACCCGACCGCGCCTGCCTTGCAAGCGCGTAGGCGACCTCAACATTTGCAGCAGCGGCAAGAATGTCGCGATTGGCCAGTTGCGCCTCACGCACATAGGCGGAGAGGACCGGGTCGTTGAGCTTCTCGATCCAGCCGATCTCGACATCGCCGGGAAGCGCGCCATCAACTTGCCAAACAGGGGGTAGGTTTGGAACGCTTGCCTGAACCGCCTGCCGCACATCCGCGTCGTTGCTGCGCGCCGCACAACCTGCGAGCGAAAGCGCAATCGCGCCTAAAATGAGAGCCGACGTGCGAATCATGCTGGCTCTCCATGTGGCAAGGCCGGACCAGCTGAGGCGACCTCGTCATTCCCGATCCCGAACAAGATCGCATAGAACACCGGCACAACCGCCAAAGTGAGTACCGTTGCAAAGCTGAGTCCAAAGACGAGCGTGACCGCCATCGATTGGAAGAATGCATCCGTGAAGAGCGGGATGAGGCCCAGAATGGTCGTGCCAGAACTCAGCAGAACCGGGCTGAAGCGGCTCGCGGAACTGTCGACCAGCGCATCAAATCGCGGCTTTCCTTCGTCGATCTGAAGGTCAATCTCGTCGACGAGGACAATGGCGTTTTTGATCAGCAATCCGGCAAGCGAAAGGAAGCCCAAAATCGCCATGAACTCGAAGGGGACACCCATTACCAATAGCCCCACCGTGACGCCGACCAGAGCAAATGGGACGGTCATCCAGATCACCAACGGCTGGCGCAGCGCATTGAACAGCAGGATCACGACCAGCACCATCGCGCCGAAGCTGTAGGGGATGATACTCGCCAGGTTTTCATTGGCTTCGTTGCTGTCTCCCAGTTCGCCGTTCCATTCGAAGGAATATCCTGGCGGCAATTCGATTGCCTCAATCTCGTCTTCGACTGCGCTTTGCAGATCGCCGGCGACCACCCCGGGCACTGGATCGGCCTGCGCGCTGATCGCGTAAACCTTGTCGATCTTCTTCAAGCGGCTATCGCGAAAAATTGTGTCGACATCGTCGGCCACCTGGATCAGCGGAACCGCATCACCGGCTGAGTTGCTCACCGGCAGGCTGGCGATATCGGTTACATTGCTGCGTTCATTCGCTGGGGCGCGAAATTCGATAGGAATGAGGTCGTCACCCTCGCGGTAGGTGCCAATTTCGTAGCCACCATAGGCGCGCGCCACCGACGCACCCAGATCGGTGCGTGATACACCAGCACGCCTGCCCCGGTTGTCGGCATAGTCAATCTGAACCACCGGAACCCGTTCACGCCAGTCGTCCTTGATCATCATGGCGCCTGGCGTCGCTTTCATTATCGCCTGCGCCTGATTAGAGAGGTCTCGCAAGACCTCGGGATCAGGGCCAAGAAAGGTTGCCTCGATCTTGGAGCCGCCACCAGGGCCCATCGAGAACCGCCATGCCCGCGCAAGGGCATTGTCGACATTGGCGTCGATGTGGTCCTGGATCTCAAGTATGATCCGGTCCAGTTCGTCTGAATCTTCCACCCGCACCAACAGCTGGCCGTAGGCGCTGTTCTGGCTCTCAAAGGTGTAGATCAGCATATAACGTTGTGTGCCGCCGCCGATCACGGATTTGACGTGATTGACGCCGTCGATTGTTGCGACGAATTGCGCAAGTTCGCTCAGCCGCTCATCAGTGACCGTGATGTCGGTGCCTTCAAGGCCCCAGTAGTCCACCACTACTTGCGGTGATGTCGTGGCGGGGAAAAAGCCCGACTTCACATAGTTGAAGCCAAAGAGCGATCCGGCAAACATTGCGACCGCAACAATCACGGTGATGTAGCGAACGCGGATAAGCGCAGCGACAGCGCGTTTAAACGCCGCCATAAAACGCGAATCTTGTTCTTCCTCCGACCCGTCTCCAATCTCGTGCTTGAGCAAAAGATCACACAGGAATGGAGTAAGAGTGACCGCGAAGAGCCAGCTGAACAAGAGCGAGATCAGGATCACCCAGAACAGGTCCCCGGTGAACTCGGCCGTCGCTCCGGGGGCAAAGCCGACGACCGAGAACGCCAGAATACCTACGACCGTGCCGCCAAGCAGGGTCCAAAGCGACTTTGAGATGACGCTTTTGGCGGCCTCGAGCAATGTCTGACCGCGTTTCATGCCGGCAATGATACCGTCCGTCACAACGATCGCATTGTCGACCAGCATGCCCAGCGCAATGATCAAGGCGCCGAGCGAAATCCGGTGCATGGGCACGTTGGCAATGTACATGGTCGCTAGGGTTGCGGCGACAGTGATCAGCAGCACCAACCCAATGATGATGCCAGAGCGCACTCCCATGAAAATCAGCAGAGTTATAATGACGATGATTAGCGCCGTGGCCAGATTGACCACAAAGTCGGTGATCGATGCATCGACGACCTGACCTTGGTGGTAGAATTGCTGCAATTCCATTCCCAATGGACGGCTGGCATCGAGCTCGGCCAAGCGCGCATCAATCGCTTCCCCAATCGCGACGACATTGGACCCTGCAACCGCTGCCACTCCGATCACCAGAGCAGGCTTGCCATCATAGCGCGTGACAAGGCTCGCCGGGTCTTCATAGCCGCGCGTGACGTTGGCGATGGAACCAAGCCGAGTGATGCTTCCGTTAGGGGAGGAAACCAAGAGGCTTTGGATCGCTTCTACTGAATCGACGTCACCCGTTGCGGTGACTACCAGACGCCGGTCATCAAGCTTGACGCTGCCGGTTGGGACAATCGCATTCTGATTGGAAAGCTGTGAGAATATCGAATCGATCGATGGTCCAAGCGATGCGACCGTCTCGCTTGGGATCTCAATGTAGATGACCTCATCAAGGTCGCCAGTGATGTTGACCTTGCCGACCCCGTCAACCGCCAGCAATTCGAGCCGCAATTGCGAGGCATAGCTGTCGAGCTCCGCGTAGGAAAACGCATCGCCTGTGAGCATATACATAATGCCAAAGACGTCGCCATATTCGTCGTAGACGAACGAAGGTCCCGCGCCTGATGGCAGGTTGCCCTGGGCGTCATTCACCTTGTTGCGCAGCTTGGTCCAGATTTCCTGAAGCGCTGATTTGTCGGGGGCTGCGTCGAATTTGATCTCTACCTCGATTTCGGAAAACCCGTCGGAAGAGGTCGAAGTGATCTCCTCGATTTCAGACATTTCTTGCAGCGCGGTCTCGAGCGGAGTTGTGACCTCGGTCGCAACTTCTTCAGGACTGGCGCCGGGATAGGGGGTGAGAACTTGAGCAACCCGAATGGTGAACTCCGGATCTTCGAACCGGGGCATCTCCATATAAGCCTGGTAACCCATCGCAACCGACAGAGCGATCACGAGCCACATAATCAGGCGGTTCTTTATGCTGAACTCTGCGATGTTCATTGGTGGGTTTCCGAACGCGTACGTTCCATCATCAACGCTGCCATGGCTGCACCCGATCCCCCTCATCGAGGTAGGCTCCGCCGGAAGCGACGACTGTTTCCCCTTCGCTCAGCCCTTCGCTGACGAGCACTCTCGACCCGACGCTCGGCGCGGTCTGGATCGTGCGGCGAGAGACCGTGCGCTCAACAGGTTTCACAACCCAGACGAAGGTCTTTCCCTCATCCTCAAAGACCGCCGAGAGTGGGACGGAAAGGGCATCGCCCTCATCTCTGTCGTCGCCGAAAGGCTCAGCACTAGCCACAAGGCGCGCGGTCATGCCGTTTAGAACGAGAAGGTCAGCAGGAGGGCGGAAAGTGAACTTTGCCTCAAAGGTCTGGGTCGAGCTGTCGGCTTGCCCTGAGGCTTCTCGAAAGGTCGCAGGGATTTGCTGACCAGGTGCAGCGTCGAGCTCAACATAGGCTTCCATGGCGCGCATTCTTGGAATGTTCACGACGAAGGTGCTGGGCACATCGATCACGGCTTCGACTTGAGTGCTCTGGAGCGAGAGCACAGGGCTCTGCGCTTGGACACTTTGGAACTGCTCGACAAAGGTGCGGCCGACCGCACCAGAGAATGGGGCCCTTAAGACGGTGTCAGCAAGGTCTTTGCGCGCCGAATCCAGAGCAGCTTCTGCGACATCACGCGATGCCTGACGGCTTTCAAGGACGCTTTGCGAGATCGCATCCTCCTCGATCAGGCGCTGCGCGCGCTCATATTCGCTTTGCGCGTTGCGAAACTCTGCCTCAGCCTGTGTGACCGCGTTTTCGAAAGTCCGTGGGTCGAGCCGGGCGATTACGTCGCCGCGCCTGTACCTTTTGCCTTCAAGCGCGCCCCATTGGTTGATCCGGCCTGAGACTTGAAAGGCGATGTCGGTTGTTCGAACAGAGCGGATGGAAGCTGGGTAGGAGTTACTGCGCCCGGAACTGGCCTTTTCAACCTGCTCGAGCTTTACCGAGCGCGGTTGGTTTTCCTCTAGGCCTTCTCCCTCTCCAGCACAGCTGGCAAGGGCCACGCATAAGGCAGCAAATACGACTAATCTCACACGCCCAACCCCTTAAACGACCGAACAGAATTGGCCTCCGTCAAGGCTGGCAAGTGATCTCAGATTGCTCGATTTGTGTCGACATAAGGGCCCGCGCATGGGGGTGTGCAATTCTGCGCATTAAGCGAGTGACGCGGCTCCTCTATCCAATCCTCAGCACGTTCCGATGCGAAGGGCGATCCTCCAACAACGTCTTGGGTCGCAGCTTTGGAGCGCTGTGCTGGATCAATCGCGACCAATGAAAAGGGGGTGGCATGACATCAAATCTTACAGCAGTCGTCACAGGATCCACCGGAGGGATTGGTGCCGCGATTGCATTGCAGCTCGTCCAAGCAGGCTGGTCGCTGATCCTCGTCAATCGGTCGCAAGACAAAGCAAAGGTGCAACGCGAGGAACTGCTACAGGCGGTCCCGTCAGCCTCGGTCGAGTTGGTCCGAGCCGACCTTATGGATCTCGCTGATATCGCAAAGGCCTGTGCGGAAGTCGCTCGACTTTGTGACAAGGTCGATGCGCTTCATAACATCGCCGGTGTGCTCACCTCGGAGCGCAGGATCAGCCAGCAAGGCTTTGAGTCAAACTACGCTGTCAATGTCCTTGCAAACTACGCTTTCGTGGCCGGATTGCGTCCGCTTCTGCGACGTAGCCCTGGAGAAGCGCAGAGCATGGTCTTGACGATGTCCTCAAGCGCAATCGGACGGGTGAAGGCACTTGAAATAGATGAACTTCGCAACCCGCAAGAGATCGGTGGTTTGATGGGCGCCTATGCCCATACAAAGCTCGCTTTGACGGCAATCTCTGCCGAACTTGCACCGGACCTTGCCAATGATCGCATATTGATACGCGCGATTGATCCCGGGGCAACGCGCACTCCCATGACATCGGACAATGACGCGATGCCGTTCTTCCTGCGTTGGCTTGTGCCGCTGCTCTTTTCCGAACCGGATGCACAAGCACGCAAGATCATCCTCGCGGCCGATCCAGCCAATTTTGACCAGCGGTCCGGTATGCTCATTGCATCGGGAAAGCGACGCAAGTTGCCAAAGACGATCCAAGACGCTGGTCTAAGAGATGACTTGCTTAAAGCGGTGGCGGCGGATTGCGCCGACTTGATAGGCTAGAACGCTGAGCGAGCGGGCAAAAGGTCGGCGAATTCATCCGAGTTCTGCAGAAAGCCATGCTCGCGGAAGGTTGAGATTAGCGCTTGGACCTTAGGCGTTCGATGCACATCGACATGGGTGACCAGCCAGAAATTGACGTCCCATGCAGGATTGTGCGGAAACACCTGCACCATGTCTTCCCAAACACTCGCTTTGGCGATGGGCATGAAGCCGATCCCGACACCTTCCAGTGTCGCTGTGAACTTTGCATTCATGTCGTTGCTCATAAAGACGACATTGCTCTCATCAATGTGCTTTCTGAGCCAGACAAATGGAGGAAAGCGCTCTTCGCCAAGAACGCGCGAAACGAAGCGATGGTTGCGCAGGTCTTCGATGCTCGTCGGCATACCATAGCGCTCGATATAGCGCTTGTGCGCGTACAAGCCGGTCCGCACACTTGCGAAAGGTAGCATGACGGTATCGTCCATCAATTCGTAAGGGCCCGTTCGCAGCGCGATGTGCGCTTCACCCACCTCTAGACGCGCGATTGATTCTGTCACCTTGTGCTCTACGCGCACGTCAGGATACGCGATCTGATACTGTCGAATCACCGGGATAACGGTAGACAGCAGCATGTTCGTAGTCGTCACAATGAGGTTGCCTAAGGGACTCTCCAACTGTCGAGTCATCCGATTTTCGAAGTCAGAAAAAGAAGCCTCAGCGGCCTCCGCCGCATCAAAGAGATTCTGGCCAAATTCGGTCGGTGTGTATCCGGAAGGATGTCGCTGAAAGAGCTTCACGCTGAGGCGTTCTTCCAAGGTGTCGATGTGACGCATAAGAGTCGCTCGGTGCAACCCAAGCTCGCTAGAAGCGCCGCTGAGCGTACCGAACTTGGCCACGTAGTAAGCGGACCTGATTTCAGTCCATTGATCCATTCGATCTTCTCATGATTGCCAAGGCAATTGCCAATTCGCAGCTTACACAGAAGCACATTCAGCACGAACGCAAATTTTCATATTGCCGGAGAGTCTGCTTTCACCCCCAAAAGACTCCATTAGCCTACGCTGATCGCGCGACCCCATCTGGGCCGAAAAGCGCACGTCAGCTTCTCAGAATCCAACGGTCAACAACGGACGCTCCGTGAACGGCAAGAATTGGACTAACGCAGGCAAGGAGGCTCCGCACGAGGCTCCAAGGCAAGGGCCTACGGATTCGTTTGCCCCAAGAGACGGGGCGCAAAACTAGCGCCAATAGACGCCAAAGAGACGTTGGAAAGGATGCGCCTGTTACGGCCTCAACCGCGCAAAGCAGCCAGTCCCGCGGGCCTTAGCGATGCACCTGAAATGAGAGACGAGTTCGTCGGGTGGGTGGCGGTGGAGGCAGTCAGGTGCGAACTGGTCTCCGTTGCTAGCAGAGCTTAGTCCAACAAGGTCTACTTGGCTTTTTCTCGCAGTCAGTGCACGCTTCGTACGAGCACCATGCCTCAATAGCCATGCAAGGAATCGGATCATGATCGTGAGGGCATCTCGCAACCTAGTTGCGCTTATTTTTGTGCTTTTCCCGTCGTCAGCAATGGCCCTGCCACCTGGCCAAGGCCGTGACATGGTCGAGACGATTTGCAGCTCGTGCCACGGAACGCGCGTGATCGAACGCAGCTCGGGATATTCACGCGAAGATTGGCGTGCGCTGGTCGCCACCATGATCGATTTGTCTGGCGACCCCAAGCTTGAAAGCGAAACTCTAGACTACCTCGCCAGTGCTTTTCCACCGAGCGACAATCGCGCATCAACGCCAGTGTCTGGGTCCATCGAGATTCAATTCGAGGAATGGCTGGTTCCGACGCTCGGACAGCGGTCTCGCGATCCTGTGGAAGCACCAAACGGGAAAATCTGGTGGGTTGGTCAGTGGCTTGATGTGCTCGGACGGCTGGATCCGGAGACAGGCAAAATGGACGAATTCCGGCTGCCTGCTGGTGCGAAACCACACTCGGTCACGATCGGACCCAACGGGATGGCTTGGTATACCGGTAATCGCAACGCAACGATCGGTCGGTTCGATCCATCGACCGAAGCCATAACCGAATTTGCAATGCCGGATCCCGAGGCGCTTGACCCTCACACGGCAGAATTTGATGCGAACGGGCAGCTGTGGTTCAGCTTGCAACGAAGTAATATGATCGGGAAGTTGGATCCGGACTCCGGAGTTATAGCACTCGTGCGCAGCCCGCGTGAACGATCACGCCCTTACGGTGTGAAAATTGCCGCAGATGGCACGATATGGGTTGCCTGCAATGGCGCCAATTGTCTGCTCAAAGTTGATCCAGAAACGATGGCAGTCAACGAAGTACGATTGCCTAGAGAAGCCACAACTGTGCGAAGGCTGGACATCGACGCCGAAGGCAACATCTGGTGGGTGAATTCGGCACTGGGAGGTTTGGGACGTCTTGATCCCGCAAGCGGTGAGATTACCGAATGGCCCTCACCCAGTGGGCCCAGTTCTCACCCTTACGCGATCGCGATTTTTGACGGGGCCGTTTGGTACAATGAAAGCGGCGTGCGGCCAGACATGCTCGTTCGCTTCGATCCGCAAACCGAGAGTTTTCAGAGTTGGCCAATACCCTCGAGCACGTTCTATGCTGGCATTCTACGCCATATGCGAACCAGCCTGGATGGGCGGTCGCTCCTGATCCACCAGAGCGGCACTAATCACATCGCACGTGTTACGGTGGTCCAGGACGAAGACTAGCGCCAAACCGGCGCCGTTGCGGCCCCACTTTGGATCAATCGCAGTCCTCGACAAGCTCTCGCCTGACAGCCTGTTCAAACCAATCCTGTTCCTTCGACAAATTGTCGTTCGCACAGGGCATTTTTTGAGTGAAACCGATGCCAGGTTCGCTGCCCATGACCAGATGCATTCGCAGATACCGCATCGCAGCAACTACCTTTGTACACGGCCAGAGCCGTCACCGCTCATCAGCTTTTCGACCTCAGGAACGGTCACACGATTAAAGTCGCCCATAATCGTGTGTTTGAGCGCTGAGGCGGCTACTGCGAACTCAAGACTCTGCTGCCGGTCCCTATAAGCGTTAAGACCATAGATCAGCGCTGAGGCGAAGCTATCGCCGCCGCCAACACGGTCCACTATGTCAGTGAGCTCATATTTGCGGCTGAGCATAAACCCATCATCGCGGGTTCGAAGGCATGCGGACCAGTTATTGCGATCCGCGCTAAGGCTCTCGCGCAGAGTGATGGCGATGGTGTGCATCTCGGGATAAATGTCGAGCACCTTCTGCCCAAGAGCTTCATACTTCGCGGTGTCGAGTTCGCCGCTTTCCACGTCGACGTCTACCGATATATCGAGCGACTTCTGGCAGTCTTCCTCGTTGGCGATGCCTACATCGACATATTTAACAAGCTCGCGCATCACTTCAGGCGCGCTCTTGCCGTACTTCCAGAGTTTGCCTCGGAAGTTGAAGTCACAAGAAACCGTTACACCAGCTTCCTTGGCGGCTTTGACGCATGCCATGGAAAGGTCTGCGGCCGATTGGCTGAGCGCTGGCGTGATCCCAGTGATATGCAGCCATTTGGCGCCTTTGAAGATCGTCGGCCAATCAAACTCATCAAGACCTGCATTGCAGATCGAAGAGTTGGCGCGATCATAGACGACTTTAGAGGGGCGCTGGTTTGAACCTGTTTCCAGAAAGTAGATACCAACGCGGTCGCCAGAACGGCTGACGTGGGCAGTATCAACGCCGAACTTGCGCAGTTCCATGATGGCGTTCTCGCCAATGTCGTTGTCAGGCAATGCGCTGACGAAGCCGGCGTCCAATCCGTAGTTGGACAGAGCAACGGCTACATTGGCTTCGCCGCCGCCAAAGGTGGCTTCAAATTCAGGCGATTGGAAAAAACGCTGATGGCCCGGCGTCTTAAGCCGGAGCATGATTTCACCGAAGGAGAGAAATTCAGCCATGGGGAGGAGCTTTCGTTCAGCGAGCGGCCTGTGCGATGGCAACAGCCTCGCTCGCAAGGTTGGTGATCCGGGAATAGTCGCCAATTGCGACCGCTTCCTTGGGCGTTAGCCAGCTGCCGCCGCATGCGAGCACGCTGGGAAGGGTCAGAAATTCTGCGAGATTGCCTGCCGATACACCACCTGTCGGCATGAAGCTCATCTCGCGAAAGACAGAGCTCAGAGCCTTGAGCATTGGCACACCGCCGGCAAGGCTGGCGGGGAAGAATTTCACCTCACGAAGGCCTAGCGCATAAGCGCGCTGCACTTCGCTAGCGGTCATCGTACCGGGAAAGAAGGGGATGCTCTCCGAGAGGCAATATTCCGCGATCTGGTCCACCAGTCCGGGCGACACGATGAATTCAGCGCCGCTCGACCGGACGGACTTTGCTTGATCCAATGTCAGCACAGTGCCCGCCCCCACGATCAGGCCTTCGGTTTGAGCAAGGATCGCCTCCATACCCTTTTGCGCATCATCACTGCGCATCACCACTTCGATGACACTTAGGCCGCCTGCTGAAAGTGCTCTTGCGGTCTCGACGGCGCGTGTGGCGTCATTGTCGCCGATTAAGGGGACGACCGGGGCTGCACTTAGTCGTTCAGAAAGGTCTTCACTCATCGTGATTGCTCGTCTGATTGTGCCTCAAGAGAAGGCCAATCCTCCATTGATGTCGATATTGGCGCCAGTGATGAAAGTGGCTTCATCGGAGGCGAGGTAAGCGACAAGGTCGGCGGTTTCGCCGGCATTTCCCTGACGGCGCAGCGGCGTGGAGTTGGCGACGTTCTCGCGTGCAGCATCTGGCGTGAATTTGTCGTGGAAGGTGGTTGCGATCATCCCCGGACACAGTGCATTTACGCGGATGCCTTTGGGACCAAGCTCCTTGGCAAGACCACGGGTCATTGTCATCACCGCGCCTTTCGATGTTGCATAAGCGATGGCACCGCCGCCGCCGCCATCACGGCCAGCCAGTGATGCCAGGTTCACAATGGACGCACCCTCGGACATGAGCGGCACGGCAGCCTTGCAAGCGAGGAAGGTAGAGGTCGCGTTGAGCTGCATGACGAAGTTGAAGAACTCCTCATCCATCTCCTCCAACGTTTTTCGCGCCACCAGTCCGCCAGCATTGTTGACGAGAAGATGGATCTCATCGCCAAAAGCCTCGCGGGTTGCGGCAATCAGTGCATCGACGTCAGCGGGTTTGGTTACGTCCGCTTTGACAGCGATTGCCTTTCCACCTGCCGCTTCAACAGCAGCAACGGTGGTGTCAGCATCCGTCTGATTGCTGTTGTAGTTCACAACAACACTTGCCCCTTCAGAGCCCAGCTTGACGCAAACCGCGCGGCCAATGTCTCGGCTCCCGCCAGTGACGACCGCCACTTTACCTGCAAACTTCATTGATCGTTCCCCCTATTAGGAATGTGCTTGGCCAGCGGCCGTATTCGGTTTCAAAGGTTTGATTTCACCGCAAAGCAGCCAGACGCTTGCGATAGCAGTGAGTGCGAGCCCTGCTCCCAGGGCAAAGACGGAGTAGTAATTCGCGCCAGCCGTCATGATCGGAACGAGATAAGTCAGCGCAGCTGCGCTTAGCTTCGCAGCCATGCCAGCGATGCCCGACAGCGTACCAACGGTGCGCTTGCCGAAGAGATCGCTCGGCAAAGTTTGCACGTTGCCGATCGCGGTCTGGAAACCAAACAGGATCGTGAACATGAGCCACAAAGCCGTCCACGGTCCGGACGCGGCGGACAATGACAGCAACGCAGGGAGCATGATCAGGCAGCCCAGCGTGATCGTTAGCTTCCGGGTTGCGTTGATGCTCCAGCCGGCCTTCAAGCGGTTCTGCGCTAGCAATCCGCCAAACCACGCGCCAAACATCGCGCCGACGAACGGTAACCAGCCAGACGCCGCAATCTCTTTCACATTAAAGCCATGAACCTCGACGAGATAGGTCGGGATCCAAACGATGAAGAGCCACCAGATCGGGTCAATTGCGGCGGACGCGACAATTACGCCCCAACTTTCCTTGCGCTTTAGCAATTCGCCGGTCGGCGGGTTGTAGCGCTCCTGCTCTTGCCCGTCCGCGTCAGTCTCCACCTTCTGGCCAGTCAGGATGTATTCGCGCTCTTCATCAGTCAGCCAATCATGGGCTTGGGGCGGCGCCTTTACGATGAACCACCACGGCACGAGCCAAAGCAAACCAACCAGGCCGACAAGAATGAAGATGATCTTCCAATCGAGGAACACCGCCATGTAACCAATCAGCGGGATCGATATAATGCCGCCAATTGCGGCTCCGGAATTGAAGATGCCTTGGGCCAGAGCGCGTTCCTTGGTTGGGAACCATTCCGCATTGGCCTTGGTCGCGCCAGGCCAGTTACCGGCTTCAGCGACGCCTAGAACGGCCCGGAAGAAACTGAAACTCAATACACCTTGTGCAAGAGCATGCGCAGCCGTTGCGAGCGACCACACGCCGATGGACAGCACAAAGCCAAGCCGCGTGCCAATCCAGTCGAATATCTTACCGAAGATCGCTTGACCGGCCGCATAAGCGAAGATGAAGACCGTGCTGATGACGCCCAAAATGTACTTGTGGCCGTCCGCATCCATGTCGGGAAACAGATCGGGCGCAATGTTCTCAGGCCACAGAACGTTGATCGTCTGTCGGTCGATGTAGTTGATGATGGTTGCAATCGCGACGAGACCAACAACCCACCAACGCAGTCCTTTCATCTGCATGATCAGTCCTCCTCGCCGAAGAAGTCTTCACGCAGTGGGCTGAAAGTGTCGATCAAGACCCCTGCCTCAAGGCACACCGCGCCATGATCGAGATGCGGTGCGATGTAGAAGCAATCACCAGCCTCAAGAACGCGCTTCGTCCCGTCAATAAAGACCTCAAACTTGCCGCTTTCGACATATGAGGATTGGCTGTGCCGGTGTGCATGCACCTGGCCGACGGCGCCTTTTTCGAACCAGACACGAACGATCATGATTTCTGGACCGTAGCCTAGAATCTGACGGGTAATCCCGCCTCCAAGATCCTCCTTAGGAGTATCCTTTGCCATCACGAACGGCGGGCTTTGCGCCTCAACAAGCGTAGCCATTGTCAATTATCCCCTCCAGGAAGTGCAATCACTGCGGCAAAACCCGTCCAGGCGATTCGCTCGCCTTCGAGCATGGCAGAATGCGCCATGTCAGGATCGGGATTGTGCGATACTGCGATCACAAATTGCGGCCCTGATTTTAGGGTCACGCGAACGAAATCCATTCCCTCAATCCTATGGTGATCGAGGTCAGAAACACGGCTGCGGCTGTCGAGTGTTTGCTCGGCCGCTCCATCATAGCTGCCATGCGCCTCCAACAGGCTGGCATAGCTCACTGCGCTCTCTCGTTGGGCACGCAGCAGCAACAAGGGCTCGCGCCGCAGGTTGAATTCCGGATCATTGGCACCGCTTTCGCCGAGGATCGCGGTGACAGGTCCATCGCTTGCAAAGCGATAAGTGTAGAAGCGCCCATCAAGGATCCAGGTAAGCGCGCCCTTACCATCGTCCAGCCGAGCCTCGGCATCGACCCAAATGTGCTGATAGCCACTGCTGGTTCCCAGAACCGGGCGCTCGGCAATGTTTCCCTGCGCTTCAAAGTCGAGCTCCATGATGTGCCCTGAGTAATGCAGCGGAAGGTCATATCGGTGTGCATCGGCACTGGTCGCGCTCACAAGATCCACTACCAGCGGGGCCTCAAGACCCGGAATGCTTGGCATGAGCAGCGTTCGGCGCATTGTCACGCCCGGATACGCGCTACCTATGAAACCACTTGTAACCTGCAGATCGGGCGCGTCCGAGAAATAGGTCTGTGTCGGCGAGAACTCGTCAGCGCGCTGCGCATCGCCATCGAAATGGCTCGTCTCGTCAACGACAAGTGTGTTGTGCGCGACAGAGCTTTTGGCCCAGCTCGTGTTCTCAGGCAGATATCGTCCGCCGCGTTTGGCTTCGATATTCAGGAAGCGCGCCGCGCCGTAGTCGCGGATGATCTCATTGCCGTTATCGTAAAGCTGCCATGCAAGCTTATCGAAATGGCCGTGACCCATGCCTTGCGAGCTGTTTTTCGCGATCAGGGCAGTTGCCGGTTCACCTTCGAGATTGGCACCGCCTTGCCGCAGGACCGCCACGGCACCCTTGTCGCCATCTGGTCCGTCTGAGAGCAGCAACGAGCGGAATGGGAAGGGCTCTGCCAAGCCAGCGGCGAGATCTTGCGCGACCAGTTGGCCATTGGGAGTGAGAACGGTGCGCCCCTGAAACTGCGCCACAGACAGCAGCGCAGGATCACGAGTCTGCCCATAAGCGATTGCGACGCCTTCATAGAGTTCGGCTGTGCGAAGGCTCTTGTCGCGGATCGCATCATTGAACGGGAAGAAGTACCCGCGATAGCTCAGCTGCACCGTGGTTCGCAGGGCCTTGAGCAGAATTCCGTCGCGATGTTGGAAGATGCCGCGCTCCGGATCATTTTGCTCAATGGCGTTCGCAAAAACGAGAAACGGCAGAAGGGCGAAGCGCTGATAATACGGCCCTTCGGTGTAGTATCCGTCCGGAGAGAACAGCAGCTCTGTCTGCCGGATGAAGCCAGCCGAACCGCTTTTGTCTGAGCCCATCAAGGCCCGTTCGACCATGTCTTGATCGCCAAGCAGGAAACCGGTCATTCCAACGCCAGCAGTGGCCCAGGTTGCATGGTTGTGAATGCGGTCAAAGGTCTCCACAGATTCCACAGAAAGGAAATGTGCCGCCCGGCGGAACACGTCCTCGTCAATCCGTTGGCGGTCAGCGTCACTCAGTGAGTCCCGGATATCGGCATAGCCTTGGACGGCATGCACCAGCCACATCGCATCATTCAGCACCTGCCAGAAGATCCGGCCTGAATATTGGTTGGCTTTGGCAGGATGCTCGCCGAGCGTCGGGTACAAGGCGGCATACTCTAGCAGCGTGTCACGGACATAGTCGCGATAACGCTCTTCACCGGTAATCCGGTAAAGCTGGCCACCTTGGTAGATCGCGCGAAAATTGCGCTTGTGCTGCTCGTGAGTGTAGCCGCCACCCGGGTCGGTTGGGATTGGCACGACTGGACCATTCGTCATCATCATGTCGACGAACTCGCGGGCTCGATCCAGTTCTTGCGCATAGAGCGCGGGAAGAGACGAGGTCGCCTCGCCTGGAACTTGCGAAGCGACCTCTTGGGATACAGCAGCGGAGAGAGAATGCGGAATGGTGCCCGCAATAAGCGCTGCTGCGAGAAAATGAGTGCGGCTCATTCGCTGCTCCACTCGTCCGAAACAGCATCAAATGCGTTGTTGATGAGCTGAGCGCGATGTTCGCCTTCAAAATTGAGCTCTTCGAGGATTGGCGCGCCTGTATCGTCAAACGCGTTCTCGATGATGGCAGTCTTGGGCGTACCAACTGTGTGGACCACCCGGAGCGGCGCAGATTCGCGCAGAGCATTGTGCTTGATCTCAGCGATCTGCACGCCGTGGAGGTGTATTGATCCACCTGTGCCGTTGGACGTGGCGAGGCCGACATTCGTCACCGCGTTACGATGGATTGTGACATTCGGTCCAAAAGTGCTCTCGTCGCGTCCACCACGATAGATGTCGGCTATCGGCCCGCCAATGTTCGCAAAGACGTTTTCTGAAACGGTCAGATACTCGACATTGTATTGGCCATAATCCTCAGTCTCGGCTGCCGCAGAGACCACCGCCCCGGTGATATCGACAAAGCTGCTTCTGGTGATTGTGACGTGGTCAGCAAGCGTGCTCTTGCCGAGCGTGAGGACGTTGAACGACCGATTAACGTTCAGATTGCGCACCTCAGTCCCGTCCAGCTCGACACGGAGGTTGGACTGGATCGGGAAGACCCCAGTGCGGATCATCGAGTTCCCGACCGAGTCAGGAGCGCGCGCGCCGTCAATTGCAAGGTCTTGCAATCGCAAATTGCCGCCCTCACGCAGCTCGACCAGAGAAGGCCGAGTAAAAAAGATCGTCGTTTCGTCCGCGCCTGCGCCTTGGATTGTCAGCGTTGTCTCGATCGGGATTGATCGATCGACGACATACTCGCCGGGCGCCAGCGCCAGCACATCACCGAGGCTCGCCTGGATCGCGGCCTCCGCAAGCGTGCCCTGCCCTGGAAGGACCTCAATCGTTCTGCCCGAAGAGCCAAAGGCGACCTGCTCACCCGGCTTGGCGTACCACGGTGCACCAACTTCATCGAGCGTCACCACGCGGAGGTCGCGCGAAGCGCCGAGCCCCGCAAACGCTGGATCCACCGGGTAAAGTAGCCCGTTCTCGCCGCGAGCCAATTCGACAGGCGAGGTGTCGAAGTTGGGAAGTTCATCTGCAACACCGCCCTGTGCGACGCGATTGTTGCTGAAGGCAAATCCAGACACGTCGCCATAGACTTCAACGAAGGATTGGCCCTCTAGCCCGCTCAACAGGTTGCCACTAAATGTGCTGCCGCTGGGGGCCGCCGAGCGCTCGTCATCAGCGCCAACATTGAAAGCGACCCGGCGACTATCGACAATTGTGTTGTTTTCGATCTGCGCATCGGCGACTTCGACGTAGCGATTGACTGGCGAGTTGGGCACACCGTTCATGATTGCGAGTGCGCTGGAGAAAGCCTCCCCACGCAGGCCTTCCATGTAATTGTTTCGCACTGTTTGGCCGCGATTGATGACGCGGATGCCACCTGTGTAATCGGCACCTCTGCCGAGGAAGACATTGCCCTCGACCACGTTGTTGTCGCCGTGGCGCAAAGTCAGTGTGCCACGTGCTCCAAGGAAAACATTGCCACGAAAGACATTGCCACCAGACTTGGAAGAGATGATTTCAACTTCGCCGCCGGTGCGATCAAAGATGTTGTGAGCGACCAGCGTGTTCGAATTGAACATTGAGTAATGGCTGGTCCCGATCCGCAGCGTCTCTCCGCCGTTTGATCCCAGCACAGCCCGTGGACCGAAATAGTTGTACTCGATGCGGTGCCCGTTCTCGCGGCTCTCCTCGGTGTCGAGCCGCACAGCAAGTGTCACACCTTTGTTGGTCTTGCCTGACAGGTTGTTATGATCGAAGCGGTTGTTCTTGCCGTAAATGCCAACCCAGTAATCGCTTTCGTAACGGTCGGGCTTGCTGAAGCCGTCAATCACGACCTCCGTAACGCGGCTGTTGCTGGCCTGATCTTCCTTTGAAACTCGAAACGAGACCACCTCACCGCGAGGGCTGTAGCCATCGCGGAACACGAGACCGCTTACCGTGATGTATTGCCCGCCAATTCGCAGACTAGACTGGCCAGTCAGGATCACCGTACCGGGCTCTTCGGCCCTTACTGTGATTGGCGCCAGTTCGCTGCCTGCACCGCTGACGACCAAGTCGAAATCGCGCCATTCACCGCTCGCGAGCTCGATTACATCGCCCGCTTCAATCTCGCTCAGCACCTGTGAGTATTCGTCTTGCGTATGCACAAGGAAGCGTTCTGCATGCGCTGGGGAAGCCGCAAGGCACGCGGTCCCGATCACAAGGCTCAGCCTTGTCAGCATGCAATACTCCCCTCATCCAAACTCTCTTGGACTGACTATAGACCAGACCTGAACAGTGTCAATCAATCTGGCATATTATTTGAGGGTTTTTTGTCAAACCAATTTGGTTAGCCAATCTTGGAGGCGGCAGCAAAGCGCTCGCGACTCTTAGAAGCCTGCGCTTGCAGCTCTTCCATCGCCATCCGCTCTGTCGCATCGAGCATTGCTTCGATCAGCCGATGGAAGTGTTCGCGCATGGCATTGCGAGCAGCCGACGGATCTCGATCGCGCAGCGCAAAGAAGATCGCCTCGTGTTCAGCGGTGCGCGATTCAGAATCGTTTACGCAAACAGCCGCGTGGGTTTTCTTCACCTCTGGAATCTCTTCACGCATCCGCCATAAGGTGCTGACCGTGTGGATCATGGCTGCGTTATTAGATGCCTCTGCAATGGTCCGGTGAAATTCTTCGTCCGCGCTATTTGCCTCGTCTTCGTCGCCGTGGCGCATCCGCTCAATTAAGCCGGACAGGTGCTCGACGGCTTCGTCAGTAATGTTGTGCGCGGCAAGCGCCGCCGTTTCGGATTCGACAAGCAGCCTTGCTTCTGTGACTTCAAAAGCGCTGGCGGCAGGTAGCGCAGCTGAGCCTTCTTGTTTCGCCTCGCTGACATAAACGCCGGACCCAGTCTTGATCTCCAGCCGTCCAATCGCCTGGAGCGCGATCTCGGCTTCGCGGATCGTCACCCGGCTAACATTGAGCCGTTCAGCCAGCTCGCGCTCGCCCGGAAGGCGTGTTCCCGGAGGAAAGGCACCTGCGTCAATCAGCTCCGAAATTTGCTCGGCTACAGATTGAAAAAGTCGCTTACCGCTCATGCAATAACTCCGATCGAACCTTCACGAAATACTATACCAATTTAACCCCATAGTTTCGAGGGAGTTCCCAGTCAAAAGGGCGGGCCGCCGCCACCCCTCAAAGGCGGCGGCCCTAACCAAATCAGAATCGCGCGCGCACGCCGGCGAAGAAGCGTGGTCCATAGACAAGAACCTGACCCAAATCGTCTGGCGCGCCGCGGAAATCGGTACGAGGCTCGTTGAACAGATTAAGTCCTTCAAGGCTGAAGCGAACATTGTTGTTCAGAGTGTAGGTGATGCGAGCTTCAAACACGCTCACGTCGTCAACGTAGCGAATGCGTCCTGGCGTCGAAACGAACTGCTGGAAATAGTCGCTGCGATATTTGTAGATGCCTTGGAAATCGAAATCACCGAGCTCGTAATAGGCCTGCGCAGACAAGACATGTTCTGAAAAGCCAAACAGGTTAGATGGCGGGATAAGGCCATTGCTTTGGCTGGTCGAACCATCATCGTTCAGGGTGGTGATTGCACCAAGTACGTCATCTTCAAATTCGAAATCTGAGTCGGCATAGTTGTAGCTGAGCTTGAAGCCGAGACCGTCGAGCGGAGATGGAAGATAACTGAAGCGATGCGCTGCAGTAACTTCGACGCCATAGATTGTGCTCGTGTCATCAGACGTGTTGATCGATGTCACAAGCAGATCTGCAGTTGTTCCGCCAACATTGAACGGTTCAAAGATTCCTACGGTTTCAAATCCGCCGTTGAAGCTTTTGTAGTAGGCATTGAAAGCAAGGATGGTGTCGTCGTTGGGATACCACTCCAAACCGGCGTCGATGTTCCATGACATCAGTGGTTCAGTCGCCGGATTGCCGGTTGCTGAAACGTTATTAACGCCGCCAACCAAGGCTTCCTCTGGCGTAAGGAAATCATCATTGTCATTGATGTTGAGAATCCGGCCATCGCCGAGTTCCGACGGGTCTGGTCGCGAAAGCGAACGATAGATCGCGAATCTTCCGAGCAAGTCAGGCTGGAACTCCGCTACCAGGTTCATGCTAGGCAGGAACTCGGTATAGGATTCGGTCGTAGTGTTGATTTGAAGTTGGCCCGGATCTTCAACGAGCGCGAAGCCATCCGTGCCGTCACCATCCTGGTCGATAATCTGAATGCTGAGCGCGGTACGGAATGCACGCGAGCTCACGGAGGTGTTCACCACGCGCAGACCAACATTGCCGCGGATAGGCGTTCCACCAAGCATGCTATCAAAGTCACCCTGGATGTAGCCGGCCCAGGTCTTCTCAGTCACATCGGTGTTCTGGATGGAGTCGAAATCGCCTGTCGGGAAAATTGGAATTCCATCTTCATCGAATGCCAGGCCCGATGGATCCTCACGCTCAAGAACCTGTGCGATGCAAAGAGCATCGAAAGTCGCAAACGTGTTTGTGGTGTTCACGACTGCGCCAGATGAATCCACCTGAGTAATCAGCGGATTTCCTCCGAGGACCGAGGTAAGGAAGCCTGATTCTGGGAACGAGGTCCGGCACTCCTGGTTGGCGATTGCCAACGCCCCAGTGGTGGATTCGTCATCATAGGTGTTTTGAAAGCGGCTGGTGCCGTTCGATGCCCCCGGAACATCGCGATAGACTAGCTCCTGATAGCGCGTGCCCGCCTGGAACAGGCTGAAGAAGCCGTCCATCTCATAAGCCACATCGCCGCGAACCGCCCAAACCTGATTGAACCGATCTTGCTCAAGGTCCGCACGGAGGCGCGGATCGTTCGCGAACAGATCATAATTGTTCACGTCGAAGTCCTGTACGACGAAGTTCAGACCCTCTGACCCATTTTGGAAGATCTGAATCACGTTCTCGACGCGGTCATCTTGAGTGCTGCCGTCATTCTCCACACTCGGAGTAAAGGCACCGGTGTTGCCGAAGATATCCTCGTCATCTTCCGTACGGAAACGGATCTGCACCGCCTCTTCGATACGGCGCGTTTCTGAATAGGACGCATCAAGCGAAATCGTCAGTCGATCTGCAGGTCGAAAGTCGACAGACAATCCACCGCCGTAATATTGTTCGTCACGCTCTAGATACTCGCTAACGGCCTCAATGCGCTGCTCGCTGGTGAACTGGCGCAAAGCGCCGGATTCGGTGGATAGGAAGTCAAAGCCAGGAATCGAATTGGCTGCATTCTGTTCATCAATGCGGCGACCTTCGGCGAAATTCAGGTCAGAGCGTTGCTCTTGATTGAGCCGGCTAGAATACTGGAAGTCAGCGTTGATATCGACGTCAGGGCTAGGCTTGTATTGGATCGCCGCGAAGAACGCATTGCGCTCATCAGCCGTAATGTTCTGGCGCACAGCGTAGCTGTTTCGCGCGATCACAAATGGCAGATTCACACTGCCATCCCGAAGACCGTCGATTGTGCCGCTGCTCGTGTCACAATTGCCGTCATCGAACACACCATCGCTCGTGGTGCTCGGATCAACGACGCAAGCACGGATCGTGTTGGAAACGCGAACCTCTTGCTCTGGATTGTTTGAATCGCGGCGTTCGTAACCGAGCGAGATGCCAAGCTCACCATCGCCGACTGCGAACTGATCAATGTAGCTGATCGATCCACGATACCCGAGATCGTTGAAGCGCTGATCTGAATTAATATCGTAGTTGTCAGGGTTGATTTCAGCCTTGATCTCGCCCTGGATCCGACGCTTGCCATAATCGATCGGACGGGTGGTCTCGAGAACGATTTGTCCGGCAACACCGCCTTCAATGTAACTCGCTGCTTGCGTCTTGTAGATACCGATCTTTGTGAAGAGCTCCGACGGGAACTGACTGAAGTTGACCGAACGGTCGCCACTACCGTTGGTCGCAACACGGCCGTTGATAACCGTCGAGCTAAGGAACGGGCCAAGGCCACGAATAGAGATCTCAGTAGCGCCGCCATTCTCTCTGTGTGAGCCCGCGCCGGTTAGTGTCTCAAGTGCCTCGCCAATTGAAAGTGCCGGGATGTCGCCGATCTCGTCCGCTGAGAGTGCGTCGAAAACCTCTGTGGCATTGCGCTTTTCGTCAATTGAGCTTTGGACAACCGCCCGGAAGCCCTCGACAATGATGCCGTCATCTTCGCCCTCGGCTACATCTGCCTGGTCGTCCTGCGCTAGCGCCGGGGTGCTTACGCATGCCGCGCCTGCAAGCAATGCAGCAGAAAATGAAATGCACGAAGCGACGCCGCGATGAGATAAACGAAATGCCATGTACCCCTCCCTAAAGGCCTTTTATTGTGCGAGAGCTTAGGCCTAAGTCAGAACGAGTCAACCTCTACATCATACCAAATTGGAAAAATTGGCCTTACCAATTGCGCGAATCGCCTTGATCTTGGGTGCTTAGCTAGATGGATACGCCAGATTGACCCCAATTAGCTCGTATTTTCAGAGACTTGTGCCAGCACAAAATCAACCCGCAGCCGGTGAATAGCATTGCGACAAACTGTCGGCGCAAGTGGTGCAATTATGTGACTACGCCCCGCCAAACAACCGCTAACTGTTGAAAACGAGGGTGCTCATTCTGCATCTAACACACTGGTATTGCTCGCATTTCCTGCATCACACCTAATTGGTATGACAGATTTGGAGATATAGGACTGTTATATTGGTTGACTATATTGCCTGCCAGCGTAGCTTCCCGATCGGTCAACCAAAACAAATTGGTGATTGGAGAGGATCATGGGAAATCAAAAGAGGGGCGCCAGCCTTCGCGCCAACAAGTCACGTCTGATAGCGGGCCTGCTCGCCGGATCAGCCGTCGCACTGATGCCGACAACTGCACTCGCACAGGACAACCAGGGTGACGGTTCGGTGGCAGAGGGTGAAGACAACCAGATTGTCGTTACCGGCATTCGAAGCTCGCTCCAAAGCGCGCTTTCGGAAAAGCGGAATGCAGAGAGCCTCATCGAGGTGATCCAGGCAGAAGACATCGGTAAACTGCCTGACCAAAACCTCGCAGAAGTCCTCGAAAACGTCACCGGCGTGCAGATTACGCGTACCGCCGGCGTCGGCACTGGCGTGCAGATTCGCGGTACGAACGACAACCAGGTTCTGATCAACGGCGTAAAGACAGTTTCTGCTGGAACTGGGCGTGGCGGTATCAGCTTTGAAGACATCAACCCGGCTATTATCGGGGCCGTTGAGGTCATCAAGGCGCCAACCGCATCGACGATCGAGGGGTCTGTCGGCGGCACGGTCAACTTGCGCACCATTCGTCCGCTCGCGATCACTGACCCGATCCTTTCGGTCCGTGTTCAAGGCGAGTACAGCGAGCTTTCGGACAGCGTAAAGCCGCGCCTTTCGGGAAGCTTCGGCAATGTCTGGTCAGCCGGTGATGGTGAGATCGGCCTGGTGATCAGCGGCAGCTACACCGAGCAAGAAGCCACTTCGTTCCGTCCGCGTGTTGACCGCGACAATCCGATTCTGGCGGGCCAAGCGGTTACCGCTTCGGGTGCTCCGGGACCGGACTTCCCATTCTTGAACATCCAGTTCCTCAACCAGGAACGCGAAAACTTCGAGTACGACACGATCAACCTCGCAGGGTCGCTCGAGTGGGCTCCCAATCCGGGACTGATGTTCTTCCTCGACGTGATCTACAACGATCAAGAGCGTCGCCAGGACAGCTCGCGTATTCAGGGCTCTGGCGTCAGTGCGGTCGACACGGTCAACGTTCCGGACGGGTTTGAGACGGTCAATTTCGGCTCTCTCGACGGCGTAGCGCTTGGCAGCATCGAAGCGGCGCTGTTTGGTACAATTCAGCCAAACCTTGCCCGCGACGATGACGATCCAAACCTTCGTTTCTCAAGCGATACGGGTGCACGCGTTACGACAAGTGAACTCTATCGGCTTGGCACCGAATTCGAAACGGGACCGTTCACCACTCGTGTAGAGTTTGCACGTTCAACTTCCGACTCGTCGAATCCGAACCTCAGCACAACGCTCAACTTCATCAACCCGAACCCGCTGACGCCGCTCGATGGTTCCAGCAACGACAACAGCGTTCCGTTCATTTACGATCTTCGTAATGGCGCGCTGACTTTCGGGGTTGATTTCGCATCACCGTTTGCGCCGACAGTTCAGGACTTGTTGAACCCTGCAAACACCGTTCTGGATGCAGTCACGAACAGCAACAACCGGACTGAGAACAAGGAGGATGCATTCCGCATCGACACCACGCTCGATCTGGATGGCGCGCTTGGCTTCATCACGTCGGTTGACGCTGGCTATCGCTACAACGACAGCTCGACTCAGTTCGATCAGCTGCGTTCCACTTTCGGTACTGGCTCGATCAACAACAGCCCAAGCGGTTCGGTACTCGGCGATTTGATCGTTCAGGGCCCGGATAACTTCGGCTCATTTGACGGAAGAACGCTAGCGTTCCGCAACTTCGTCGTCATCGACCCGAACCGTTCATTCTCTGAACGAGATGCCGTCTTTGCCCAACTGCAGGCCGCGCTTGATGCGACGCCCGGGGGACAAGATCGCATTGCAAATGGTTCACGCTTGCTTGCCGATCTGGATCCAAACGCGCCAGGCAACTTGGGCGCATCGTTCCGCGTCGAAGAAGAAACCCACGCGCTCTACGCACAGGCAAACTTCGAAAGCGGCCCCGTGCGCGGCAATATCGGCTTCCGGTGGGTCGACACTTCGATTGACTCTTTCGGGAATGCGATCGCCAACGGCGTAGCTTCGCCCGTGACATCGAGTGGCGGCTATACCGAGTTCATGCCACGCGTGAACTTGACGGCTGAGCTCGCGGACGACCTGTTTTTCCGCGCAAGCTTCACGGAAGACATCAACCGGCCCGACTTCGACGACTTGTCCTTGTCTGTGTCGTTCCCAACCGGTCCGAACAACGCGGTTTCGCTTGGTAATCCCAACCTAGCACCTGAGACTGTACAGTCATATGATGCATCGCTCGAATGGTACTTTGCGCCATCGTCGCTGGTCAGCATCGGCTTCTTCCACAAGGACCGCACGAACCTGTTCGTGACTCAAGTTGAAGATGCTGTTGAGGATGCAAACGGCTTCCGCGACATCACGGATCCGTGTGAAGGCGGCGGTATCTTCAACCCTGTGCCAGATCGCAACGTGCTTTCGGACGTGCCGGGCAACGGACTTTGTGTGCCGCTTCAGACGATCATCAACGATACGGCGAATACAACCCAGACCGGTATTGAGATCGCGTTCCAGTATGACCTGTCCCAGCATGAAGACACACTGGGCTTCTTCTCGGGCTTTGGTGTGATTGCCAACTACACCTACCAGGACTTTGGTGGTGGTCAGGCAACCAACTCCAACTCGGGCCGGGGCGAAGACATCTTCCAGGCAATCAATCCGGGCATCTCAGTTCCGGTTGAAGCGGTCCAGGGCCTGCTAGACTTCTCCGAGAACGCGTACAACGTGACGCTCTACTATGAGAAGTTCGGTCTGTCGGCTCGCGCTCGTTACACTTGGCGTGATGCGTTCCGCACGCTCGACACCGCTGCCGGCGCCTCGCTCAACTCGACGCTTGGCTTCCCAGTGACGACGTCTTCGCGCGGTCAGCTGAATGCCAGCGTTGTCTACGATGTCACGGACTTCCTGAGCGTAGGCGTTGAAGGCGTGAACCTGACCAAGTCGAGGATAAGTCAGTTCTGCGTCAACGACGATGCGTTACTGTGCTTCCAAGGGCTTCCGGACCGCCGGATCACCTTTGGCGCGACGGCTCGCTTCTAGTTCTCCTCTCCGGAGAAGGGTGTGCGACCACCCGAGGATGGGCGTCTCGCTTCGGCGGGGCGCCCTATCTCATTCAGAGGTGCGCGAACCTGCCGTTCAGCTAAGGTTTGAGCAAAGTCTGATAAAAACTGTTGACCAAATGGGAGAGCGATCAAAGTGTCTATTTTCGAGCGACTAAGGGAGCGCAAATTAGCCATTGCTGGCAGCGTCCTTGCTGTGTCAGCACCCATGGCCGTCATGGCCGCCGATGATCATTCAACTGCGCCGGGCGGTGCCTTTGATCTATCCCATTGGAAGATCACTTTGCCCTCCGACAACAACAGAGACGGCAAGCCAGATGAAATCAGCGTGCGCGCAATACAGGACTTTGCGCACAGTGATTTCTTCTACTTGAATGAAGAAGGCAGGATGGTGTTTGCGGCGCCCAACAAAGCGCCGACCACTGCCAATTCGACCAACACGCGCAGCGAGTTGCGGCAAATGCTCCGCGGCACAAACACGCGAGTTGGAACACACGATCCGGGCAATAACTTTGCGGTCGAAGCACGCAAAAGCTCCGACATGTTCGCCTCGATTGGCGGGAGGCTTGATGCCACTCTGCGTGTTGATCACGTCTCTGTGAATGCGGGCGATCCTAGCAAGCGCCCGGCCTACTCTGCTGTTGTGGGCCAGATCCACGCAGTAAAGTATGACAGCACCAGAAGCGGCTTTGGTTACGGCAATGAACCGATCAAGATCTACTTCAAGAAGTTTCCCGATCACGCATACGGTTCGGTCTTCTGGACCTATGAGCGCAATCTTGCGCAGGACGATCCCAATCGTACCGATCTGGTCGTTCCCGTCTTTGGCAACGGCTGGGACAACAGCGAAGATCCAGGAGAAGCTGGCATCGCTCTGGGAGAGGACTTTAGCTATACGATCAACGTGCATCGCAACACGATGTATCTGACGTTCCATAACGAAAGGCATGGCACGGTGCGCCAGACGCGCAGCCTTGTCAGAGGTGCTGACGCAAAGGACAATCCTTATGCCTATGGAGGCGACTCTCTCTACTTCAAGGCCGGGATTTACAACCAGTGCAGCACCCGAAGCGGCACCTCAATGTGGTACGCTGGTTGCCCAGGCACTGGCGATTGGGAAACCGATCGCGCAGATGGAAACTACGCGCAGGCGAGCTTTTCCAAACTGACCGTTGGGCCATCAACGGCGCCTGAGTAAGAGCGTTCGAATAGCCAAATAGAAAGGCCCGCGTTTCGGCAGAGACGCGGGCCTTTCGTTTCTTCGGAACAGTGGATCAGAAACCGATGGTTATCTGAGCAACGCCTGCATGCGTTTGGGATTCATCGCCGAAGAAACCGTCATAGACGAGCCCAATAGAGCTGTTTTCAGACAGCTTGAAGCTCGCCTCAATCTGAGCAAATCCAGCGCTGCGGGATTGTGGTGCGCCAAAGACTGTGAACGCATCTCCTACGATAAAGCGAGCATCGGCTTCCGGTTCCTGTGAGCCAAAGCCCTGCTGATATCCGGCATTGCCCCGCAACTGGAACGAGCCTTCATTTGACGTTGAGAAACGCACGCCCGCTGTTGCCGAGCCAGAATTTTCAATGGCGTCTTCGAACCGTAGCGCCGCTGCACCGCCTGATTCGATGAAGCTATCCGTGCTCGCTTCACCGAAGTTCAACCCCACATAAGGTTCAAGCTGGCCACTTCCCATTTCAAGCGGATAGCCAGCTTCAACAAACCCGAAGGTGACTGATCCATCATAATCTGAAACCAAGGCGTCAGAGAATGTGCCATATGCCACGCTTCTCGCGGCAGAGACTTCGCTCCAGCCGTATCCACCACCAGCTCGGATCCGAAGACCGAGCGCATCGACGCCGAGGTAGGCCAGCACTGAAATGGTCTCGACGGTACCCGCACCAAGTGCGATGTTGCTCAGCTCAAAGTCAGTTTCCTGATAGCCGCCGGCGATACCCAGGCTCGCATTCTCACCCAGACCTACGTCTGCACCCATCAAAATGCCAAAACCATCACGGTCGACTCCGTCAGCATTGCCATCGCTATCATTGTCACCGGTGAAGCCCCATGCCTTACCCCAGACATGGCCGCCTTTTTCATTGTGAGCGAGGTGGTTGAGGACTGCGTTGCGGACCAGGCGCTGATCTTCGGTCAGCACTGTGCGAGCGGTTGCGTGAGCTTCGCCAGACAGCTGGTTGAAAGCGCTGGCTGCAGTAGCTGCGTCCAGATTGATAACCGAATTTCCAAGCTCGCCGCTAACGGCGCTTTGCACCGCAATCGCAGTTGCGATCTGGTTCGGTGTTTGGCCGATGGCGGCAAAGTCCACATCGTTGCGACGCAGGGTCAGGAGGACAGAATTGTCAGTGTAGCTGAGGAACGGTGTAAGGAACGCCAGGTCCGTCACGACGTCATCAAACTGCCCTGTCACTTCGCCACCCGCTGTCACAATTGTGTAGTCGGTCGAAAAAGTGAAAAGCGTGCTGCTCGTCAGAACACTGACTGTGCCACCGTTGATGTTGACATCTCCTGTGGCCGCCAAAAGGTCATTTGTGCCGACTGGTGTGACTTCGATCTCAAGCACGGACGCTGCGTCAAACGTCACGTTGCCTGAGACGTTTATCGTGCCGATACTATTGCCTGGCGCAAGCGTGCCCAACACATTGAGACCACCGGTTGTGCCGGTTCCGCCAAGTGCCCCCCCTGCATTTACAAGCACAATGGAAGCGAGGCTGCCATTCACGACGAGGAGGCCGCCCTCCACGACGGTGTCTCCGGTGTAGGTGTTGGGTCCCGCAAGCGTGAGCGTTCCTTGGTCAAGCTTGACCAGACCGCCAGCTCCACCGATGGGCGCGGAGATACTTGCAGATACACCAGCATCAACACGGAAGGCGGTGTCGTCTTCCGAGATCGTTAGCGCGCCGCTTCCTGACTCCAATGTGTAGCCATCAGTCACGAATTGGATGCCCGAGAATGTAATCGCATCATCGATTGTGACAGTGCCGCCGGCGGCGCCCGCAAACACAGCAAAGTTCTCATTCCAGCCCGCGTTGAACTCGCCATTGGCGTCGGTCCAATTGGGGTCAGTAAGATTCCAGCTACCGCTACCGCCGTCGATCGTGTTGTCGCCTTCAGTGTCAGCACCATCCCAGAACTGGATCGCCGGGATCGCGCGGTCGATGATCAAGTTGATTTGACCATCCGCTGTGACCTGAATGCTGCCTTGTTCCAGATCGAAGCCCTCAGGCAGAGCGTTAACCAGCAGGCCATTATCTGTAAGCGCTCCGGTGTAGTTGATCAGGCGATACACACCGATGCCGAAGCCCCCGGCGTCACTGGCGTTTAGCAAGCCATCAAGCGTGAGATCGCCATTCACCTGGATCAAGTCGCTACCCATTTCGCTATCTGGCGCGCCCAGGTCGAAAGCCAGGATCGAGTTTTCAGAAAGAGCCAAATCACCGGTGGTCAGCGTGCCAACAGTGCCGTCCGTTCCAGGCGCAACGGTTGCGCCACTGGCTGCGGTCACCGCCGCCGCTGTGCCCGACCCCGCTAAGGTCGCACCTGCGTTCACCACCGTCTCGCTCATCACTGATCCATCGAGCTGAAGCGTACCGCCAGCCACGGTCGTCGCGCCGGTATATGTGTTGTCGCCGGCAAGGATCAGCGTGCCGCCTTCCACCTTCTGGAGGGCGCCCTCGCCTATGATTTGGGCCGCAATCGTCGCAGAAACATTATCGCCAACGCGCACATTGTTGAGCTCATCGACGAGCTGGATAGCCGCGCCGGCCTCGCCGCCTTCGCCCGCTTCGATGGAGTAGCCGTTAACGAGGAACTGCAGGCCAATGGTCTCAACTACATCCTCAACCGATACAACGCCGCCCGCTTCGCCGCCGAACACAGCGAAGGTGCCGTTCCAAATCGAGTTTTCGTCGCCTTCCGCGTTGGTGAAGTTGTTAGTAGCGTTATCCCAGACGCCCGCACCGCCATCGATAACGCCATCGGCTTCAACATCCGCGCCGTCGAAGAACAGGATTTGATCATCTGAAACGTTGGTCAGCGAAGAGACAACGAAGTTAACCTGACCCATGACTGAAGTTTGCACTTCGCCTTGAGCAACTTCGAACCCTTCGGGCACAGAGCCGACTTCAAGGCCGTTGTCGGTCAGCGCGCCGCCATAGGTGATCAAGCTATAGACCCCCAAGCCAAACTCGCCCGCATTGGAAACGTTAAGCGTGCCATCAAGCGTAAGATCCCCGTCGACAGCAATCGTGTCGCTGGCGCTGGCAACGCCTGGAGTGCCAAGGTCAAATGCAAGGATCGCACCGTCAGCGAGCGTTAGCGAATCCAACGTCAAAGCGCCCGCGGCGCCCGCGGCACCTGGATTTAGAACGCCGCCGCTCGCCACTGTGGTTGCACCGCCGTTACCGTCACCGCCCAAAGTACCGCCATCGTTCACGGTGATCGCCCCAGTCTCGGTCGTGTTCACCAGCAGGGTGCCGCCGTTCAGCGTGATCGCGCCAATGTCTGAAGAATCGGCTGACAGGTCGAACACGCCTCCTTCAACAGTGACCTGGCCGAAGTTTACAGCGTCCAGCACAGTCGAATTTGCCTCATCCCCGCTCAAGTTGAGCTGGTTGACAGCCCCCATTTCTGCGCTGCCTTGCAAGTCTCCCAGGATCATCGCGCCAGCAACCACATTCAATGTGTTGGTGCCCGACCCTGCGAACTCCACCGCCTGGCTGGTGCCACTGGTAGTACTCTCGGCGCCAAGAGTGACCGTGGCATCCTGCGTGCCAAGGAAGCGAGCGCCGTCGCCATCGGCACCGGTGAGCGTTCCATTGTTGACCAGCGTGCCGCCGGTTGCTGATTGAATGCCATCGTTGCCCGAAATCGTTCCGTCGACGTTGTTGGTGATGATCGCGCCAACGGCATCAGAGTTGACGAGGATGCCATCGGAATTGCCGCTTATCGTGCCCGAATTGGTGATTGCAGTATCGGTTGGAGTTGTGTCTTCTGAAATGTCGCTGCCACCGAAAAGGCGAACACTGATCGAGTCACCGTCAATACGGACACCCTCATCGTCGCCGGTGATCATACCACCAGCCTGATTGACGACCGCAACACCAGTGCCGCCGATCAGAATGCCTGCTTCGGCCTGACCATTGATCGTGCCTGCGTTGGTAATTGTCACATTATGATCAGCGTGAGCGCCATTGATTCGGATTGCGTTCGTCGCAGCCGTGATCATTCCACCAGCTTCGTTGACGATAGTGCCGCGCAGAACCGCATCGCTTTCCGACCGGATCGCCGCGTTTGAAGTGTTCTCGTTGCTGGCGGAAATCGTACCAGAATTGGTAATGTCGACTTCGATAACGCAATTGAGACGATCACCTTCGCGGCATCCACGCGCCTCGCCACCGGTTGTGCCAGGATCGCCATTCAAATGCACCGCATCGGCGTCGCTATCCGTGCCCGTGTTTGAGATTGTGCCCGTGTTGATGAGCCGGAAGCGGGCGATGCCCTCTTCATCACCCACGGTCCCAGATGACGGATCAGTACCCAGCAGAGCATCCACGCCAACGGTAGCACCGCCAACGCTGGTGATCGTGCCGTTGTTGGTCAGCGAATTGAGCCCGCCATCGGCATCACGGTCAAAGTAGACTACCGCTTCAGTCGCTTCGCCAGTGCCTTCGATCAGCCCATCATTGACGATAACTGCCGCATCGCCCTCGTAGAAAATTACGCCATCAAGTCCCTGCAATACGCCGGTTGAAGTGATGTTGATGATCACATCATCTTCGGAGTTGTCGACGAAGATGACCACATCCTCGTCATCGCCATCGTTGTTGATGTGCGTTCCGGCGAGCGTGATCTCAGTGTTGTCGTTCGTGTTGTTCTCGAGCTCGATGTTATCGCCACTGTTGACAGTTTGCGTCACGCCTTCGGCCGAGGTGACGGTTTGTCCGCCGGGGTTCTCAACCGGCGTATCGTCAACAATAACGATCTGTGCCTGAGCGGGCGAGGCGAACAGGGTAGCCAGCGCAATGCTCGAAGCCGAAGCTCCGATCAGCAGTCCTGGAAACGAAGAACGTCGCGACACTCCCGCGCTCCCAAATGAAGAGTCCGCTCTACCGAACACACCGGTTTTTGCCGTAGCCTTGGTACCCATCCGTCTTCCCCTCAGTTTCAGCCTGCCTTTGCGGCGCGGTCTGTCGTCCTCAGACGTGTTTCCATGCACGCGGTTGACGCGCACTTCGGCAAGCAGTTATGCAGTTTTGACTGACCAATTCAACCATTTTATCATACCGATTGGTAGGTATTTGGGATTAGGCCAGCCGGTGCGAGGTGACAGAGAGGGTCTCTTTCAAGCAAGGAGGCTCAGTTGTGCGTGTTTTCCAGGCGGTAGAATGTCGTTTGGTCAAAATCGGCGGGATCGCCCGTGTTGTTTTGGGTGTAGGTGCCAGCCTTGAAATAGTTCCACTCATCGGTGCGGTCGTAGCCGCTGTATTCGACCACCATGTCCACGAAGTTGTGGCCAATGATCTCTCCGTCCTGGTCGCCACGGCGAATTATGACGTCGATACGCGAGCCGGCATTGGTGATCTCGTATGAAAACACTTCGTCCAAAGCGATCCCGTTGAAGGGGTCTGTGCGATCTTGCGGCTGGCTATCCCGATCATCGAATTCAGGCCCAACCACCATGAAGAATATGTCGTCAGCATCGCGGATCTCATGCGCGAAATAGACGTATCCACGGTCATTCTCGGGGTACTTGCGGTAATAGAGTCTGATGGGCTCATCACCGGATGCGTGGATTTGGCCAAAGACCATCCGGCCGATGTGAAAATCAGTTCCGGATGAAGTGACGTTGTTGATCGCCAGCGTCCCTTTCAACACGCCTCCTCGTCCCCCGACCGGCACACCTGGATCAGGCTGATAGTCAAGCAACCAGTTGTTCTGGTTCACGCCCTGAGTGCTGATACTTCGGTTTCCTGCGCGCAGCATTTCGCGCAGCTCTGACCTCGTGAAACGCGAGTTTGCGGATGTTGTGGCGCCTTCAATTGTCGACTTGAAGACCATCCCGCCGTCCGTAGCGGTGAAGAAGAACTCGTCCGTAAAATCTTCGAGGTCACGATCCTGTGTTCGCTGGGCAAAACCGTCTGCTGGGTCGGTAGCTGGTGTATCAAGTGCCCATCTGAGCAAATCAAAGTTGCGCCCCGGTGTGACGCTGGGATCGAGCCCGAACACACTCGTATCGAATGGTTGCACAGAGACAGGTGCTTGCGCGTTTCCGGAGCATCCGAAAAGAGCGGCTTCGACAATCCCAAAAGGATTGGCGTCCGAAGTTCCTTCGGCCGAAACGCGAACAAACCGGGCAGCGGTGTCTACGACATCGAAGCGTTCAAAACTCAGTGTATCGCCAGCTGACTGGGTCGTGTTCTGCAGCGTCGCAAAATTGGTGCCGTCATCAGACACTTCCAAGGAAAACGACGATGTGCGTTCATCTCCAAGATGGAACGCGAAACCCACTTCGCGGATCAGGAATTGTTCGCCCAGATCAAGGGTCAACGTCGCAGGAGTGCCTCCTGCGCTCCAGCGCGAACTGGGGGCCAGATCATCGTCGATAGCCTGGCCGCCTTCGAAGCCAGCTCCAACCGATTGACTGGCGCTTGCTGAAACAATGTCGAGCAGATCCATGCCACTGCATGACATAGTGGGAGTTGGCGTCGGGGTTGGTGTTGGAGAAGGAGTCGGTGCCGCGATTGGACTCGGGGCAGGAGACCCTCCTCCACCCCCGCATCCAACTCCCAGCGCCGCCGAGAGTATCGCTACAGTCACGGTCGAAGTGGAGCGCGTGAATTTCAATGTCCGATCCCTGCCCAACAGATATTTCGCGGCAAATGTTAGTCCAATTGGTCAGGAAATCAACAGTGCTATTCGCAACATTGGTATGACAAACGTGAGTCTTTCCCGCCGTGACTCTAGGCGATTAGCAAGCCACTCAGTGCAGGCTGATCGAAGCAATATGTAACGATCAATTCAAGGATATCCTCAGCGCGAACGGCTATCGCCCAACGTGGCGCCACCACTCGGGCCATTGGATCTTGTGCGGTGTGCGGATGGCATCCCACACTTCTGCCTGCTCAGCTTCCGTTAGACGCCCGTCCCAAAGCCGCGCAAGCGCGGCCTCGACGATCCACGGATTGAGCTCCCAACGCACGCGAGCTTTGTCGGTCGGGTACTTAAGCCTTGCGATCCAGAGCGTGTCGATGATTGAGTCTGCGCCGCTTTTCACAACTGACCAGACGATTGCGTCGATGCGGTGTTGTGTGTCTTGCCGGACTGCGCGCGCCGCCTCGATAGCCTCTAGCGAAGCGCGAGCTGCAGCGCTGTCGCCGGCCAGTCCCTTCTGGGTGAGCTGCAGGAGGAACGCTTCAGCAGCGGTGACCCGGCGCTCACGGCCATCTTCACGGATCGTCACCATCTGACCAAGGACGGTGTCATAAGGGATTTCGCGTCGACGGTTCCTTGGGCGACCGCGCGGATTGCCCGATTGACCCTTCTTGAACCGCGTGGATTTGGGGGGCTGTCCGTAGCCGATTGCTTGCTCGCTCATTCCATGCGTCCCGGTGGCCAAGTTAATTCACTCGAGTGTGCAGTGAACAGCTTGATGCTATCGACATCCCTGCGGCTAAACTTCTTGCGTCCGGGCCGACTAAGAGCAGCTTGGGTAGCCCAGGCGTTCACTTTCCAGCGATTGGGGTGGCTAGGATCTCGGTCGGCAATGCCAAGGATCCGCATGGCCTCGTTGGCATTGTCCGAGCTGTAATGGGTGAGCGTCTTGACCGGAGTTCGAGGCTGTGTGTTCTTCTTGGCGAGCGCCGCCTCGCGCTTTTCGATCATCTTCAAGACCTTGCGGATGGCCATGCGCTTGCCTGCGAGCGCGTCCTTGAGCGTCTGCTGTTGCAGCACCTCCTCAACAGTCAGCTCGCGCTCTTTGCCGCCGACCGTTGCAGTCATGCGCTTATCAAGCACGATCTCGAACGCAGAGACGTTCGGGCGGCGAGGTTTGGGTGGACGCCCCTTCGGATTGCCGGATTGGCCAGGCTTGAACCGGGTGTCCTTGCTCATGCTGCCTCCTCCGCGCGCGGCTCACGGTGCACCAGCTCGGGCTCCTTGCCGGTCAGATCGCTCCAACGCTGCATCGCAAGGTCAACGTAGGCAGGATCGATATCCAGACCTCGGAACCGCCGGCCCACTCGCTCGGCTGCAATTAGGCTGGTGCCGGAGCCAAGGAAGATGTCGAGCACCAGCTCACCCCGCCTCGTCACGTCGCAGTAAGCATCGGCAACCATCGCGACCGGCTTGACCGTCGGATGAAGCGCGAGGTCACAGGAGAACGGATCCGCGACAAGATCGCAGCCTCCAAGGCAAAGGGCATGTGGATGGGGGGTAACTTACCACTGGGGTATGACGCTCCGCGAGATGGAACTCGCAAGCTTCAAGTGAACGAGGTCGAAGCAGTCACTGTGCCGTTCATCTTTGAGCGCTACCTCGAGCTTGGCTCAGTTCATGTCCTGGTGCGCGATCTCATATCACGCGGCATCGTCTCAAAGCAGCGGGTCACCGCAAAATGGCGCACGATCGGCGGCAAGCCGTTCAGCCGCGGGGCGCTGTTCCACCTGCTGCGGAACCGGATCTATCTTGGCCAGATCACACACAAGGGCGAGGTGCACGAAGGCGAGCATCAGCACATCGTCACCTGTGAGTTGTTCGATGAGGTGCAGGCCCGGCTCGATGCACAAGTGCGGCGGCACCGCACCAAAGCCGCTAGCCGTAGCATCAGGGCTCCGCTGACCGGCAAGCTTTTCGATGCTTCTGGCGAACCCATGAGCCCGACCACTTCACGTGGGAAGTCAGGACGGACCTATCGCTACTACGTATCAGCTTCGCTGCAGCAGGGAGTGCGACCGGCAAACTCCGATCTCGTGCAGAGGCTATCTGCGACTGAGATCGAACGTATCATTGCAGAGGCGATTGAACGATGGGCACCTGAGATCGGAGATCCGTTTGCGATCATCCGCTCGGCTTGCCTCAGTGAGCGCGGGCTTCAGATCAGCATTACAGGCGTCAAGGCCGTCCGCCTCTCCGCGGGGCTTGCCGATGACGAGACCATCCTCGATTGCACCGGCGACATGACCACCGTCCTGTTGCCGATCCGGTTCGCATCGCGCGGCAGCAAGCAGAAGATCGTCCCGGCCACATCGCGACCGCCGCAGCCCGATCCAGTGCTGATCGCTACCTTGCGCAAGGCCCACGCCATGCTGCGGAGCGAGCGCGGGCTGCCTTTGATTGATGCCGCGCCCGGCTCGCCCTACGACCGCAACATCCTCAGGCTGGCCTTCCTCGCGCCCGACATCCAGCGCGCCTTACTCGATGGCCGCCAGCCCTTGCATCTCAATCTTGAGAAGCTGAAGAAGATCGACATTCCCCTCGCCTGGTCGAAGCAGCGCAAGGCGCTTGGATTTGCCGAACCCGACGCTCCCTGATCGGTCGAACGAATACCCTGATACCAGCGATCAAAGCCCCTGTTACGGGCGACTAAATTCCCTGTTCCGTCCAAGAACAGGGAAACGCCGTTTTAGGGCGCGTAAGCCACGGAAAAGAGGGATTATTATCTGGGTGACTTGCCCTAAGTTCGCCTCAAATCGCCTGTTTTGAGCCTCAAATTTGCAAAATTCCCTGTTCTTTCCCTGTTCAACAGGGAAACCGAACCGATGTTCGTTGGCGCAGAGACGGCTGATCCAAACAGCGCCCAAAACGGCCCAAGAGACCGTCGCAATGATGCTGGTGTTACGGATTGGCCTGCAAAAACTCGCCTGATATCGGCGGGTTACAAGAGGACCTGCATCCAGAGACAAGCGCTGGGGGTAGGTGGCGGAGCAGGAGGGATTCGAACCCTCGATACGGGGTTACCGTATACACACTTTCCAGGCGTGCGCCTTCGACCACTCGGCCACTGCTCCGTGTTTCCGGTCGCGCTACCGCTTCGCTGATTGAGCGCCGGGCGGTAGGTGGTCGCTGACCAGAGAGGGGCGGATAGACGCAAGGTTCCTCTTTCGCAAGGCTCGTTGCGATGGCACACAGGCTTCCCATGAAAAAGATCATCCTTGGCACTGCCGCCGCGCTCGCCCTTGCCCTTCCGCTGTCTGCGCAGGAGGAAGAGGCACCCACCTCCGCACCGGCACCCTCGCCCAACGAAATCGTCAATTCGGCCGATGCTGAGGAATGGGTGGTGATTGCGCCAGAAGACATGGTGGTCATGACGCTTGCGCCTGATCGCGACGGGAATGAGCGAAAGGTGGTGATCCAGCTTATGCCTGCGCCGTTCTCACAAGGCTGGGTCGAGAACATTCGCTCCCTCGCCCGCGCGCAATGGTATGACGGGATCAGCGTCAACCGGGTGCAGGACAATTACGTCGTCCAATGGGGTGACCCGGGGCACGACAATCCGGAAAGCGGTGAGGTTGAGACAAAGCCGCTGCCCGAGGGGCTGAATGTGATGAGCGAGGACGACTACGTCGTTCGCGAGGGCGATGACGGCATACACGCCATTGAGCAAAACCTTCGGGCATGGATCGCTCGCCAATACGCCCCAAACGATCCGCCAAGGCCCTCGTCAGCAACGCCAGAGCAAATTCGCAGGGCGTTTTTGGGGGATCAGTATGCGCAGATCCATGGCTGGTATCGCGGCTGGCCAATGGCGTTTGACAGCGGCGACGGCAAAGGCGGCAATGGGGAAGGCACTGGTTGGCCCATCCACTGTTATGGCATGGTCGGGGTTGGCAGAAACTACTCCCCAGACACGGGCTCTGGCGCAGAGCTGTACACAGTCATCGGTCATGCACCGCGCCATCTGGATCGCAACATCGCGCTCGTGGGCCGGATTATCAGCGGCATGGAGCACCTGTCCTCGCTGCCGCGCGGGACTGGCGTGCTTGGCTTTTACACCGAAGAAGAAGCGGACCTGCGCACGCCGATCCGCTCGATCCGGGTCGCCAGCGATCTGCCTGCCGATCAACAGCCGCAATTCGAATATCTCTCCACCGAAGGTGGCACCTTCGCGCGGTATGCAGACGCCCGCGCCAATCGCCGCGATCCGTTCTTCATTGTGCCAGCAGGCGGCGCGGATATCTGCAATATCCCTGTCCCCGTGCGCCCGTTTGAGTATGCGGATGACGAGTGAGTGAGACGGTTTCAGCCACGCTCCCCCTGCGGCGATGGCAGGGAGAGAAAGCGACCTATCATCTTGTCGGCTTTACCGGGGAAGATGCAGAGACGCTTGCCGGGCATGCGCTGATGAACAGGCTTGAATTCGGCAAACGTGGCGGGTTCGGCTCGATCAAGGTGATGGCCGCGATTGGCGAGACTGAATGGAAGACGAGCGTTTTTCCTCAGAACAAGCAGTCCGAATGGATCCTGCTGGTCAGCAAGAAGGTGATGCGCGCTGAAGATCTGGCGCCAGGCGACGAAATCGCGGTGAGTGTCACCCCGCTGTGACCCGGTATCAGATCAAGCGGGTCAGGCGGCCTGATCCGACTGATCTCCACCCGCTTCGAGATCGCGCGCGGAACGGCGCACATCGGTGATGAAGCGTCCCGCCTTCTCGCGCAGTTCATCGGCATGCGTGCCAAGCGCTCTTGCGCTCGCCACCACATCATCTGCGGCTGCGCCTGTCTCCTCGCTTGCTTCGCGCAGCGCCTTGAGGCGATGGCTCACCTGCTGCGAACTTTCAGCGACCGTGTCGATATTGCGGGCAAGCTCTTCGCCCGAGACAGACTGCTGATCGACAGCAGAGGCGATCATCACCGCGACCTGTTCAAGCTCGCTGATCTGTTCGACGATTGAGGTGAGATCGCCCGCGCTTGAACGGGTGGAATCCTGCATCGCGCTGATCTTTTCTGCGACCGAGCTGGTCGCATTGCTGGTCTGCATGGCGAGTTCCTTGACCTCGCTCGCGACCACCGCAAAGCCGCGCCCTGCTTCTCCGCCGCGCGCTGCCTCGATCGACGCGTTCAGCGCGAGCAGGTTAGTGCGCTGGGCAATGGTCTGGATAAGACCTGCAATCTCGCCGATTTCCTCGGCTGCCTGCGATAGCTCGCTCATCCGGCTGTTAGCGCTTGTGACCAATGTAGTCGTATCGCGGGCGAGAGAGGCCGAGGCCGAGGCCTGACGGCTGATCTCGCTGATCGACAGAGCAAATTCATCCGTCGCAGCGGCTGCGGCAGTGACATTGGCAGTGGTGTTCTCCATCGCGCCGCTCGCGCTGTCAGCCTGAATGTTCGAACCGTCTGCGACATCGACCATTTGCTTGGATGTGGCCTTGAGCTGCTCTGACGCAGCCGAAACCGCCGTGATGACTTCGCCGACCGACACTTCAAAACCGTTGGCAAGGTCTTCCAGCAGCTGGCTCTTGTCATGGCGCAGATCGCGCATCTGATCGGACACCAGTTTTTGCTGAGCGAGCTGTTCCTCGATCTCGCGCGCCCGGCTTTGCGTAAGATCGCGCAGTTTGAGCATGCTCGCCCGAAACACGCCGAGCGAACGCGCCATAGCGCCCATTTCATCCTGGCGTTCACCGCCCGGAATTGTGGTCTCAAACTCGCCCGCTGCAACCCGTTCCATCGAAGCGGTGAGGCGGCGGATCATGCCGGTGAGATCGCCAATGATCTGGCGCGCTGACAAGAGCGAGATCGCAATCCCGACAATCGTGATGATGACAAAGGAGATGAGGAAATTGGTGATCGACTTGAACAGAGCGTCTGACTGCGATGTCGCAATCGTGTGAAAGTCGATGGCAAAGGTGCTGACCTCATCATAAACGCCTTGCGCCTTGGCGCGCAGGGCGGGGATGTTCGACGTATCGGCGCGGGCAGCGCCAAGATCATCGCGCAGCCCGACGATGCTGTCGCGCAGCGCCTCGACCGTAGGGCCATGCTCGCTTGGCATTGCATCGCCTGCAAAATTGATCGGGTCCGAAATTGATGCATACGCGGTTTCAAGCGCGGCTCTGGCATCGTCGAGACTGCCTGTCCGTGCGCGCTGGGTCTGCGCCCCTTCTGCCTGTTCGAGCGCATCCACGACATCAACCAAGGCAATCGCGGCATTGTTGGAGCGAACCTCAATCGAAGCGAGGACAGCAATCGCATTGCCGCCCTGTCCCAGCTGCCAGGTCCCTCCCAGCATGACCAGCGCCAGCACGGCAAGAAGGATGGTGTTTCCGAACACGGCTAGATTGAGCTTTCGCGCAACGGGCAGGTTCGCAAACCAGCCACCGCGAGATTGCGAGCGCGCCTCTGCTTCGCCGAACTGCGTATCGCCGCCCTCAGGCTCGAAACGGTGATCGTGTACACTCACTTTACCCAAAACCCCTTGTTTGGCCCCGCGCGGGGGTCTCCCAGACGAACAGGGATAGCGTGAGAGCTGTTAAATCGAGGTAAACCTTAATTTAACCAAGATATTCAGCGGGTTTAGGCGGGTCCTCAGCGCATTTTCTGCATCAATTCGATCCGGTTTCCGAAAGGGTCTTGCGAAAAGACACGCTGATATCCTTCGATCGGCTTGTCGGATTTGATGGGATAGCCCGCCTTCACAAGCGCAGCTTCGACCTGCGCAAGATCATCGACCAGCAAAGCCGGATGCGCTTTGCGAGCGGGCCGAAAATCCGGATCAACGCCGAGATGCAGGTTCAGCGATCCGCTTTCGAACCAGCATCCTTGCGGCGACAGATTGGCAGGCTTTGCAACCTCGCGCATGCCGAGCACACCTGCATAGAAGTCCCGCGCGCTGTCCTCTCCGCCTGCCGGTATCGCAAGTTGGACGTGATCAAGGCCAAGGACGGCCACTAGATCCGGTCTGCCTGTGCAACCGCATCGCTTGCGCGCAAGGCGCTCAGAATGCGGGTAAGATGCGCCAAATCGTTGACCTCGGCATCGATCTCATAGGTCACAAAAGGGTGGTCGATCTGCGACTGGGTGAGCGAGGTGACGTTGATCTTGTTCTGCGCAAACACGCCTGCCATTTCGGCAAGCGTACCGGGCCGGTCATAGATCGTGACGGACAGCCGCCCGACCGCACCGTGCGAGCGGCGCCCCCAGTTGAGATCAAGCCAATCGGTGTCAACGCCATTGGCAAGTTCCAGACAATCAATCGTGTGGACCGCCACACGCTCGCCCTTGCGCCTCAAGCCAACGATCCGGTCACCGGGCACAGGGTGGCAACATTCGGCAAGCTCAAACGCGACGCCGGGCGTCAGCCCCCTGATCGAGATTTGGCGTTCGTGCTTGGACCACTCCTCATCCTCGTCAAACTCGGCTGTGCATCCCGGCACAAGCGCTTCCATCACTTCGCGGTCAGTGATCTTGCCAGCGCCCACCGCAAACATCAGGTCGTCAGGTTCATCCATGTCCAGCCGTTCAATCGCGGCGCGCACGGCCTTCTTCCCGATCCGTGCCGGCACGCGCGCTGCAATCGCATCGAACAGCTTGGAACCGATAGCCGCGATCTCATCGCGCTCTTTCAGGCGGACTGCGCGCCGGATCGCGGCCCGCGCCTTTCCGGTGACGACAAAGCCCAGCCATGACAGCTGCGGTTCGGCATCGCCGCCCTTGATGATTTCGACCACATCGCCGTTTGCCAATTGTGTGCGCAGCGGCATGTGGCGCCCGTTGATCTTTGCCCCCACACAGGCAAGACCAAGATCGGTGTGAACTGCAAAGGCAAAATCGACTGCGGTTGATCCCTTGGGCAGCTGGAACAGCGCGCCCTTGGGCGTGAAGGCGAAGATGCGGTCCTGATAGATCGCCAGCCGCGTGTGTTCGAGCAGCTCTTCGGCATCATGGCTGGCATCGACGATCTCGATCAGATCGCGCAGCCAGCCCACTTCGCCATCGGCCTTGTCATCCTGCTTGTAAGCCCAGTGCGCAGCGAGGCCGAATTCGTTGCGATGATGCATTTCGCGTGTGCGGATCTGCACTTCGACCCGCATCGAATTTTCATACATCAAGCTGGTGTGAAGCGAGCGATACCCATTGGTCTTGGGCGTCGAGATATAGTCCTTGAACTTGCCCGGCAGGAACTGCCACGTCGTGTGCAAAACGCCCATCGCACGGTAACAATCGGCCACATCATCGGTCAGCACGCGAAACGCCATGATGTCCGTCACCTGTTCGAACGAGACGTGGCGTTCGGACATCTTGGTCCAGATCGAATAGGGATGCTTTTCGCGCCCGGTCACCTCAACCTGAAGCCCGGCTTCTGCCAGCGCCTGTTTGATTTTGAGCGCGATGGCATCGACCTGCCCGCCATCCGAACCGCGCAAAGCTGCCAGCCGATCCGTGATCGTGGCATAGGCTTCGGGTTCAAGCTCCTTGAACGACAGCGCCTGCATCTCGCGCATATATTCATACATGCCCACCCGTTCGGCCAGGGGGGCATAGATATCCATCGTCTCTCGCGCGATGCGTTGACGCTTTTCAGGCTTCTTGATGAAGTGCAGCGTGCGCATATTGTGCAACCGGTCCGCCAGCTTGACCAAGAGCACGCGGATATCTTCCGACATGGCGAGCAGGAATTTGCGCAGGTTCTCAGCCGCCCGTTCGTTTTCGGGCATGGCCTCGATCTTGGACAGCTTGGTCACGCCATCGACCAGCCGGGCGACCTCTGGCCCGAAATGCGCCTCGATATCCTCAATTGTGGCAAGCGTGTCTTCGACCGTATCGTGCAGCAGCGCGGTGATGATCGTTTCCTGATCCAGCTGCAAATCGGTCATCAGGCCTGCGACTTCGACCGGATGCGAGAAATACGGATCCCCGCTCGCCCGTTTCTGGCTGCCGTGTTTTTGCACCGTGTAGACATAGGCACGGTTAAGCGCCGCCTCATCGGCGTCCGGGTCATAATCAAGGACCCTTTCAACAAGTTCATACTGGCGCAGCATTGACGTGAATATGTGTTGTCTGCGCGGGCGGAGCAAGCCGTATTAGACTCGTTGGCCGCAAATGAGTGCCAACACCGGTGGCTAAAAGGCTGTGATCCAAGAATTGCCTGTTCGGCCAAGGTCTTGCTCGTCGCTTCTGGTGCCATCTACAAGCGGTTCCCGGTCGACGTACTGCTCGCTCGCCAATGCTGCGCAGCCTTCGAGCAACTTGCCCTCGGTAGCATCCCAACCTGGGTCCATCGCTTCTTCCCAGCGATTGAGTTTGTGCGACGGCGGAAAAATAAGAAGAAATGATGCACGGGCCCTTTCTTCCCTCGCAAACCTCAAAAGTCGCAATCGGTCTCTAAGCACCGCGTTGAATGTTCCGATACAACCGGCAAGTCGATTAACCTCGAGGCGAGTGTCCCAAAGACCTCCTTCATGTTGGGCACCGCAGATTAGTGATCCCGTGCTGGAGCTTGATATCCTAGGGAATCGATCGTCGTTCCGTCTAAGGCGCGCCCGATTGGATACACGCAGCTGATAAGCATCTATCACACAAGCATCTAGGCGCGCGAAGGACGGGACAATGTATTCGCTCAGCACCGTTTGAAAGTGGTTTTCTCCAGAAAACTTGTACTTCTTGATCTCAGCAAACTGTATCGAGAAAGTGGCAAAGCCGCTCTTGGATTCTCTGTATGATTCTTCATAGGCTTCGAGACGACGGTTCAGAACCTCATCAGGCAGTTCGCGAGCCAAAGCAGAGGTCAACATGCTAAGGCTAGTCAATCTTCCTTCCAGATAGCTGCCAGTGATCGCCTGTGCAGCGGCCTGCTGGTCAGCCTCTCTTTGAGCTGAAGCCAATCGGGCAGTTCGTTCGGCTTGGTAGTTCGCGACCAAGACCGAAACGGTGCTGCCCAACACAGCTGTCATCACAAAGGCCAGCAGCGCACCGCCAATTCTGGTTCCAACGAAAACCTCAAGCCGTTCGAGCCAAGTTTCGGGTGTCTTCTCTTCTTCTGGCTCAGTTGGATAGGGAAAACCAGTTACACGTACACGGTATTCGTCTGTCACTTCTGCATCCCCCATGCGAAGTAAAAATCGCCATTATTTAAGCCTAATACGGTTCTGACGTCAAAGTCGACTGTTTGAGACCCAACACCAAAAGTCTGCTTCACGCCCTGTGTTTCTGCCGGTTCATCAAAACTTATTCAGCCGAGCGAAACGACCATATCTCCGGACGCATCGACCTCGCACCGGGCCAGCGCAAGTTTGCCGCAGCGCCCTTTGAGCTCTTCGCCATTGTGTAGATCAAAGATATAGCCATGCCACATGCAGGCGATCTTTCCGTCTGCGACCCCGGCCTTTGAAAGCGGTGCGAGCATATGCGGGCATTGCGCGGCATAGCCTGTCCATTTGCCATCGATCATGCGCACACAGAACCGCTCGCGTTCAAGCTCAATCTCGTGGGTTTGTTCGCGATCAAGGCTCGCCTCAGGCCCCAGATTGACCCGCGCCCTGCGCTCTTGCGGCGGCAGGCTGCGCAGCTCCTTTTGCAGGTCTAGCGCGTGCTGTCGGCCCAGCATCAGCGCCTCATCCTCATCATAAAGCTGCGCATATTGGGTTTGCAGGCCGGCAAGCGCCGCCTGCTCAAACTCTTTCGATGGCAGCTTTTGGGCCGAGTAGAAGCGCACATCGACCATAATCCCGCCATCCTCGCGCGCGCTCGCCTGCGTGTGGATTTGCGCGCCCTCGCCAAAGCCCGATACGACAGTGGTGGCCCAATAATGCCGCTCAGCATCGACCAGCAATTCTATCGCCTGCTCGCCGCCATTATTGGGCAGGTCAGTGATACAGCGCCAGCCCCAGCGTCCCTCTTCCACCAACCGGATTGCACCAAACGAGCTTTGATGAACGAACGGGAGATGCTCCCAATCATACGCATTTTCGATCATGCGGGTGAGACTGACAGGAAGCGGGCGGGTGTAATTGCCGAGGTAGTGCAGTGCATCGATCGCAGCGTAGTCGATGCTTTTAGGGCGCGAGGTGAAGGGGCTGTTTGATGGATTGCAGGTCATTGTGACGACCACTCCTACCGCAATCTCACTGCCACTCAACCAATCGATACTGCTCGCTAAACATGAGCAACGAAGAGTACAATCAGGAACAATCAAACTTCTGTATTGGCGGGATAAAGAAGCCTGCTAGTAATAGAGATACATGCTTGTGAACTAAGGGGGTGGGCAGCCAAAGATGATCGAGTCACTGAACTCCACCTACATCTTTCAGCTTATCTCATTCCTCACCGTCGGCGTGGCACTCGATGCTTTCTTCCCGAAAGAGCAAAAGCTCGCGATTTCCAAATACATCTTTCTTGATCGAGTGGTGACCCACAGAGAGTTTGAGTCGAGCCTTATGACGGGGTTGATCGGGCTTTTCATGAGACGGCGAGATATCGATAGAATCTCGTGGCTTAGAGTGCCTTTGATATCCTTTACCGTCATATCTCTGTTTATCATATTCTCTTTTTCAAGAGAGAGATCAATAACTGCGGGAGATTTCACCGGCCTAATCATATTTACAATAATATGCACGCCCTTTGATTTCTATTCTATTTGGATTTCGAAGAAGATATTTTACTTCAAGCACCACACGACCAGTAGATTCTTGATGCTATCTCTATTTGACATAATAACATCACTTACGCCCAATACAATTATATTACTAGTCGTATTTTTAATCACAGGAGACGTACAAAACTTCAATAATTCGGAGAATTATCGTTGGTTAGAGCATAGCCTTGATCTAAATCGGGCCACAGTTGAAATTTTGACAGTATTGATGTCAGCCATGGTACTTTCTTCCGCATTCAACGCAACATCCTCAATATTTATAAATATTGTCCAAATTATCATTTCAATTTGCGGAATTTTTATTAATGCCCTAAAGGCTGCATTTAGAGTAAGCGCAAGAGACGGAGATTCGTTAAGCCATTGGCCAATTACCGTTTGCTTTTGCGTTGTTGCCTTCGGTGATGCAATTTACCGCGTCTACGGCCTGCTAACTGCCTAACTCCACGTCGCGCGTGGCGGTAGGCTCATCAGGATCGCATCGATGTTCCCGCCTGTCTTAAGCCCGAAGATCGTGCCTCTGTCGTAGACGAGGTTAAACTCGGCATAGCGGCCGCGATATTCGAGCTGCTGGGCAATATCGGCATCGCTAAAGTCACTCTCCATCCGCTTGCGAACGAGCTTGGGATAGATGTCGAGGAAGGCTTTGCCGACGTCCTGCGTAAAAGCGAAATTGCGATCCCAGCTTGGGTCATCATCGCATTCAAGGTGATCGTAGAATATCCCGCCAACACCGCGGTGCACTTCGCGGTGGGGGATGTAGAAATAGTCGTCCGCCCACTTCTTGTAGCGTTCATAATAGGTCGGATTGTGCGCCGCGCAGGCCGCGCGAAGGCTGGCGTGAAATTCTTCTGTGTCTTCTTCATAAGGCAGCGGAGGGTTAAGGTCAGCGCCTCCGCCAAACCAGGCCGCCTGCGTGGTGAGGAAGCGCGTGTTCATGTGCACCGCTGGCACATGCGGGTTGTGCATATGCGCGACAAGGCTGATGCCGGTTGCTGTGAATTCGGGGTTCAACGCTCGCACCGTTAACCTGCGCTGCAAATTGTTCGGAGAAGGCCCCGCGCACGGTCGAGACATTGACGCCGACTTTCTCGAACACCTTGCCTTTCATCAGGCCCTGCACCCCGCCACCGGGATCATCATTGCCTTCTTCTTCGCGCTGCCACGGCGTGTATTCAAAGCTCGCATCAGAACCGGCATCGCGCTCGATACTTTCAAAGGCTGCGCAGATCTGATCGCGCAAGTCTTCGAACCATTGCTTCGCCTTGCCTGTGTGGCTTTCCCATTGACTCACAGCTTTATCTCCCGTTGGCGCTGACCATGGCTAATACAGCCGCGCTGTCAACGGGAATTGACACTTTTCAGCCAGGTCCGCCTGCGATCGTATCGCCTCTTGCCAAAGCGCGTCAGGGGCGTCAGAGAATAGGCATGGTTCCCGTTTCGTTCTCTCCTGATTCTGGCGCTCCCTTAGAGCTTGCGGGCGAGGAGTTCGTGCTTACCAAATCAAACGCGCTGTTCTGGCCGCGTGAAAGCGCTTTGCTGGTGGCGGACCTGCATCTGGAAAAGGGCAGCTGGTTCGCGCAGCGCGGGACATTGCTCCCACCTTATGACAGCCGCGAAACGCTTGAACGGATTGCTGATGCGGTCAAGGCAACCGGTGCGCGGCGGGTCATCACGCTGGGCGATAATTTCCATGATGATGAAGGGACAAGCCGGCTCGATCCATTTGCCTCCGGCATGCTTGAGGCGTTGACCCGCGCGCTCGACTGGGTGTGGATCACCGGCAATCATGATGAGCAGATGGCCCGCAGCTTTGGCGCGCATCTCACCAACGAGCTTGAGATCAACGGCATCATCCTTCGCCATGAGGCCCAGCCGGGGGAAACCCGCGCAGAGCTTTCAGGCCATTATCACCCCAAGATGCGCGTGCGGGTGAGAGAGCGGCATATCGCCCGGCCCTGTGCAGTGGTGAGCCGTTCCGGCAATCGCGCAGATCGCATGATCCTGCCCGCTTTTGGGGCCTATACCGGCGGAATGGATGCAGGCGCGCCGGAGATATTGAGCGCGCTCAGCCCCGCACAAGAGATCGACGCGGTGCTGCCTGCCAAGGGCAAATTGGTGCGCTTTCCGCTTTATCGCGCGGCAGCGTGATGGAGTTTGCACCGCTCGGTTACCTGTGGCGCAGTTTAACTGTATGGCATTTGCTCATCTGGATTGGGGTCACACTCGCATTGTTCTTCTTCCTGCGACGCAAAGAAAATCAATCGCCACCTCTTTCCTGGATCCCGCTAGCTGCTGCAAGCTTGGCACTACTGTTTGCAATATTTGCTCTCATTATCGGCCAAATCTTCGGTGCAAATTATTCAGCGATGCAAATATGGCCAAGCGGCATGGTGATTGGTGGGCTGTTCGCAATGCTTGCGTTTCTGCAATCTAGGATCTCAGACCAAGCAAAGGATCTACCGATCTGGTTGATGATTGCTGGGGTGGTGATTGCAGGAAACTTCAACGCGTTCTGCATTTGGCTTTTCCCGCGCATCATGGGCTTTGGTCTGATTGATTTTCCTAGGCTCTCTTGGGGTGTGCAGCTTTAGGAGCCAACCTCCCCGCAAAGGGCAAACTTGCCACATTCCCGCTTTATCGCGCGGCGGCCTGAGACTCATCTGGCAATTTGCCCCTGCAATCTCTACATAAGCACCCTTGATTCCGGCTATTACAGGAGAACACACATAGCCCGTCCACCTCGGCGTTCGATGGCCCCGCCTACTAAAAGCGGCCCTCGCTACGATCAGTTTATCCAGGTTCCCAAGGTCCGCGTTATTGATGACGAAGGCGAGAACCTGGGCGTAATGTACACCCGCGAAGCAGTTGAGCAGGCCAATGATAAGGGCCTGAACCTGGTTGAGGTCAGCCCCAACGCAGACCCGCCCGTGTGCAAATTCCTTGATGTTGGCAAATACCGGTACGAGGCCCAGAAAAAGGCCAATGCCGCGCGCAAGACGCAAAAGACGCAGGACATCAAAGAGGTGAAGATGCGTCCCAACATCGACACGCATGATTATGACGTGAAGATGCGCAACGTGAACAAGTTCATCGAACACGGCGACAAGGTGAAGGTCACGCTTCGATTCCGTGGTCGCGAAATGGCGCACCAGCATCTTGGTATGGATCTGTTGAAGCGGGTTCAGGAAGATGTTGAAGAGATCGCCAAGGTGGAGGCATTTCCGCGCCTCGAAGGCCGCCAGATGCTGATGGTGCTCGCACCGAAGTAAGCCATGGCGCGCATCACCGCACATGATTTGAGGGCGAAGGCACTGCGTGTCTTCGCCCTTTTGCTTGGCGGGCTGATGCTCGGCGCGTGTGCGACAACGTCTGATGACTATGCCCCAAGCCCGATCGACAAAGAGGCTGACTTTGCGATCTATGTCGCGCGGATTGTCGATATGGACTTTATCGAACTGCCGCCCTGCCCCGAAGATCATATCTGCCTGAGCGCGCTGTTTGATCTGACGCTTGAACCGGTTGAAACCGTCGCAGGCCATCCCGGTGTCGGCAGGCAGACCTTTCGGGTCCTTCAGCATTCCGCTTATCGCGACGATATCGCGCTGCTTGCTCACGTTCGGCGCGATGGGGATGGCAAGTGGCAGTTGATCGGCCGCAGGGTCGTGAGCCTCAATGTCTGCATCAGCGCGGACGCTCAAAAAGACATGGGGGATCTTAACGCAACCGACAGCCGCTGGTTTCTCGAAAACGATGGCGAAGATGGCGAAGCTTGCTTGTCACGCTCCTACCGTGTGCACAATGGCGCAGACAGGTAATGCTTATGGCGCCGGGTGGACCATGGTCCAGAATTGCGGTCCGCCACCGGGCACTTGCCATTCCTCGATGATCTCAAAGCCGAGCCTCGTGTAGATCGCGACGTTATCGGGCGTTGCGGTTTCCAGCAGCACGCCAATGCCCTGCTGCGCCGCGCGTGCGGCACCGGCGCGCACAATCGCCCCGCCCCACCCCTTGCCTTGGGCATCAGGGGCAACGCCGACATAGCGCAGATAGGCATAGGGCTGCGGCCTGGGATGGCGCGCGTAAAGCTCTTCTGCGACACTCAAGGCGCGCGGCAATGCGGTTTTGAACACGCGCAGCATGGCCAGGTTGTCAGCAAGATCGCGGACAAACCCGTCCTTCACCGCGCCCGGCGGATACCATAGCGAGGCAGCGCCGCCATCGGGTGAGGCAAGCACTTCGCCATGGCGATGGGATTGGGCCGCGGTCACCCGAAAGAACAGCGGCAGCACGCGGCGACGCACAGCAGGATCGGGCAGGATATAGGCAAAGGCCGGATCATCCTGAAACGCATCAGCCAATGTCGCGGCTATCCGGCTTGGGTGCTCATCCGGACCGACCGGGGCGATAGGGCGATCTTCTCTCACAGGCTTTGCATTACAGCATCGCGCTGCATCATGGCAAAGGCAAGCGAGGTCGCGATCAATCCCAGAAACACCGTCATGGGCAAAGCCTTGCGCCACGCACCTGTGAGAACCAACAGGACGCTCGCCCCCGCATTGGAGACAAGGCCCATCGTCACCACCCCAAGCGGGAAGATATCGCCGATGACCCAGGAAAACCCGAAGCTGTAGCCAACAAGCAGCGCGATCACGGCCCAGCCATACAGCCGGATCAGCGGCATGGCCGCCTCAGCCCCCTCTATCTGGAGCAGCGCGACAAGCCGCGGCGCCGGGACAAGCAGGAAGGGCAGTCCCACGAACAGCGCCGTGCCCGCGATTTTTGCCATCAGGATGAGATCGAGGTAGGTCATGGCTAACTCCGTTTTGTGAACCCAGCATTAGATAGGCTGACTTCAAATGTCAAACTCAGATAGTTCACCGCCAGCACTGACCGGGCTGCCGACCTCGCCCGTCCCGCTCGACATGTGCGGCATGGCCGATGCGGCAAAGCTGCTGGGCGATGCGTGGACGCTGCTGATCCTTCGCCAGGTCTTCTATGGCGTCACACGCTTCGATGATCTGAAACGCGAGCTTGAAATGTCGAGCGCGACGCTTTCCAACCGCACGGCGCGGCTGGTTGAGATCGGCATGCTGGAAAAGCGCCAATATCGCGAAGAAGGATCGCGCCCGCGCGCGCAGTACCTGCTCACCGACAAGGGGCGCAGTTTTGGCGTGGTGCTGTGGGCGATGATGGAATGGGCGGATGCAAACCTTGCAAAGGACAAGTCGCCGCTCGACCTCGTTGATCCCAAGACGGGCGAGCGGCTGGAACTCGCGCTGACGGACAGGCAGGGCCGGATCACGCAGTGGAGCGATGCGGTGCCGGTGGTGCGCACCGACCAAATCGCCACGCGCTGACTGAAGCCGACAAACGACAAGTGCATTCGACGAATAACACACCGCATCCGATTGCCGGGAACATCCGTAAGCCCTTCTGAGTTATACGATTGCTCAGAGGCGAGGACTGGCCCGGACGGCAACCTTTGCGACCCCGGCGGCCATCCCCGCCGGGCCAGTCCACCGCCTCGACATGAAACATCCCCTTGGCCATCCACCCCCGGCCATCCCCCTGAACGGCCTCGCAAGAAGGGCCGGCTTTTTTCTGGAAGGATAAGAACCCGATGCCCCGCATTCAGGCCCTTGCGCTGGCAGCCTCTGCGCTTGCCATCACGGCTTCCCCCGCCCTCGCCCAGGACGCTGGCTCACCAGCAGGTGACAGCCAGTTTGCAACCTTCGCGCCCAGCGGTTCGCCGATCGACCACACGATCGATTATTCGATCTGGGACGAAGCGATGCAGAACCTCGTGATCTCGATGGGGCCGAGCCTGCGTGAAACCGCCGGTTCACCGCCGGCCAGCTTCGGCACCCGCCGCCAATATGGCCACACGTCGCGCTATCGCCTCGAAGGTTCGCGCATCATGTTCAGCTTCCTTGATGCTGACATCCGCGCAAGCTTCACCGAATATCGCCGCGACCTTGAAAGCGTGGCTGACCAGATCGACATCCAGTCGCTGTCGCGCAACGAACAGCTGGCTTACTGGATCAACCTCCACAACGTCGCCATGATCGAACAGATCGCTGACGCCTGGCCCGTACGCCAGCCGCGCGAGCTCAAGGTTGGCGGCGTTCCGCTTGACGATGCCCGCTTCATCACCGTGGAAGGCATTGCGCTTAGCCCGCGCGATATCCGTGAGAAGATCGTCTATGCCAACTGGCGCAACCCCAAGGTCATCTACGGCTTCTGGCGCGGTGAGATTGGCGGCCCGTCGATCCAGCGCGAGGCGTTCAACGCTGACAATGTCTCTCGCCTGCTTGATCGCGGCGCACGCGATTTCGTGAATTCGCTGCGCGGCACCCAGAAGAGCGGATCGCGCCTCGACGTCTCGGAACTCTATGCTGAGGCAGCGCCGTTCTTCTTTGCTGATTTCGAAGCGGACCTGCGCGCTCACCTGGCGCAATACGCCAATGAGGAAACGTCTGAAATCCTCTCCGAGACCACCCGCATGGAAGCATCAGTGCGCGAATACGACATCGCTGACCTTGCCGGCGGCGTGCGTGAGCCAAGCTATCAGAACATCACATCGGATGGCGTGTCGACCAGCTTCCGCATCCCGCAATCGATGACCCGCCTGCTGCAGCAGCGCGAAGAGAAGTTCCAGCGGATCATCCGCCAGGGCCGCACCGGCACGGTGACCTTCTCGAACATCTCGCTGCCCGGCGATCCTGACGACAAGGGCGAGGTCGAGTAAAAGCCTCTTCATCCCCCTCGAAGAGCGTAAGGCCGCTGAACCGGATCGGTTCGGCGGCCTTTTTCGTTCCTGCGAGTGCGCAAGACGGACGCGATTGAAGTCAGAGCCTTTTTGCGGCATGTCACCCTGCATCCCAAGCATGGCGCAGGACCCCTCGATGCACAGCAAGACCGCCCGTTTCATTGCCGCAGCCAGCCTTGCCGCTTTTGCAGCTTTGCCCGCTTCTGCCGCGCAGGATGCGCCGCCCTCGCCTGATGAGAGTGCCAGTGCGCCAGCAAGCGAAACGGCAAGCGATCCTTTCGCGATCTTCATTCCCACTGACGATCCGATCCGCCACCGGATCGATTATGAGATCTGGGATTTCGCTCTCAAGAACATCGTCATCGCGATGGGCCCCTCAACCCGTTCGCAGCCTTATGCGGTGCAATCGCCGCTCGGCACACGGATGCGGCAGGGCCACAATTCGCGCTATCGGCTGGAAGGGTCGATGGTGACGTTTTCGTCTTTCGAGAACGAGACGATTGCCAGCTTTGCCGAATATCGCCGCGATCTGGAAAGCGTCGGTGACACGCTCGATATTTCCACGCTGCCGCGCAACGAACAGCTCGCTTTCTGGATCAATCTCCACAATGTCGCGCTGATGGAAAAGATCGCGGCCGAATGGCCCGTTCGCCAACCGCACACGATCGATGTCGACGGCGTGCAGCTCGACAGCGCGCGCTTCATCACGGTCCGCGGTGTCGCGATGAGCCTTAAGGATATTCGCGAGCGGATCGTCTTTGCCAATTGGCGCAGCCCCAAAGTGATCTACGGCTTCTGGCGCGGCGAGATTGGCGGCCCGGCGCTTGAACGCAGCGCCTTTACCGGCGGCAATGTCAGTTCGCTGCTTGATATTGCGGCAGAAGATTTCATCAACTCGCTGCGCGGCACTCAAAAGTCGGGCAGCCGGCTCGACGTCTCGCGCCTTTATACCGAGGCCGCCCCGTTCTACTTCCCCGATTTCGAAGCAGACCTGCGCGCGCATCTGGCTGAATATGCGAATGAGGAAGTGGCCGAGATCCTGGCTGAGACCAGCGTCATTCGGGCCTCGATCGCCGAACAGGATATCGCCGATCTCGCAGGCGGATCACGCGGGGCAAGCTATCTGCAATCCGCGCGCCCTGGCATTCCTCCGGGCGCCGCCTCGCTTCTGGTTCAGCGCCAGCGCAAGCTTGAACAGCTTCAGCGCGACGATGTGCCCACTGGCCGGGTGATTTTCTCCAACATCGATCTGCCGGGTGATCCCCCGAACAAGAACGCGGTCGAATAGCGTTCGCGCTTTTCGTTCAGCTTGAGTCCAGCCGCTGCGCCTAAACTCCTGATAGTTCGACATATTTTGTCAGGTGGAGGCATTAAATGGTAACTCGGTCGCAATTTCGTTTCGTGACAGCGCTGCTGGTTTCAACTGGGCTTGCCTCGACAGCGGCGGTTCCCATCGCTGCGGAAAGCGCGCCTTACACTGCGGCCGCCGCCACACAGGCTGGCTCTGCGCCCAGCGCGACAAGCCCGCTTGCTCAGTTTGCCCCGCAAACCGAACGCCGCGAACATCGCATCGATTACCAGCATTGGGACGAAGCGCTTGCATGGATGGTCGTGCCGATGGGCCCCTCGATCCGCCATGGATCGAGCCGGGTGCAACCAGGCACAGGCACGCGCCGCATTTACGGGCATGAATCGCGTTTGCGGCTAGAAGGGAACCGGGTGGCGTTCTCGTTCCTTACGCCGCAGATGAAACTGTCTTTGAGCGAATATCGGGCCGATCTCGAACGGGTCGGGACACAGCTCGATATCACCAGCCTGCCGCGCAACGAGCAGCTCGCTTATTGGCTCAACCTTCACAATGTCGCGATGATTGAGGCGGTAGCGGATCGTTATCCGCTGACCGAACTCGACGAAGAAAAGAGCGTTGACGACATCAAGCTTGTCACAGTCAACGGCGTTGCGCTCAGCCCGCGCGATATCCGCGAAGGGATTGTCTATCCCAACTGGCGCGATCCCAAGGTGATCTATGGCTTCTGGCGCGGCATCATTGGTGGCCCCTCGATCCAGCGGCTGGCCTTTTCGGGCGGCAATGTGGACGCCTTGCTTGCGCTTTCAGCAGAGGAGTTTGTGAACTCGCTGCGCGGGGTGGAACGCTGGGGCGGATCGCTAAGGGTCAGCCCGATCTATGAAGAAGCGCAAGGGTTCTACTTTGCCGATGATGAGGCGTTGCGGTCGCATCTTTCGCAATATGGCAGGCAAGACGTGCGCGACCTTGTTTCCCGGACCCCGCAGGTCGCCTTCAAGGGCTTCGAAAATGATATCGCCGATCTGGCGCGGGGTGAGCTTGAGCCGATCTATTCCAATATCGCCGTCGTCGACTGCAACGGCACGTGCACCAAGGACATGATCAATCAGGGCAATGCGCTGCCACAGCGCACCCGGTATAACCCCGCCATTGTGCGCCTGATGGAAGAGCGTGCGCAAAAGCTTGAGATTGCCCGCCGCGAAGGCATCCGCACCGGCATGGTGATCTATGGCGACGGTGACTACGCCCCCGGCGAAACCCCGCCCGAAGTCGAATAACCATCACACCCTGCCCTTCGAATCGCACCCAGGCTCGTCGCTGTCCTACAGCGGCGAGCTTGAGGTATGAGGACTGCCCTTCGGGAGCTGAAGCTGAGGAAAAGTGAGCAATGCGAAAGGTCACACCTTTTTGCGCTGAAATGCCTGATTATTGTTGCAAATCAGGGTTTTATTGAAAGGGAGAAGTTTAAAAATCGCAGGCTTAGGCGGTCCATTTCTAGCCCCTTCAAACCGGTTGCGCTTGAAACCAACTCGCGATATCCAACGCGAATTGAATGGCCTTGGGGGAGAGGCGCTTCTGCGGAGGTTAGAAGCGGGTGCCCTCAAAGTCCTCCAATCGGCTCCTGCCTTCCTGGGAGCGCTTATTAGGAAGGACGCTCCGTCATGACGGATATCCCTGCAGGTGCCACCAACACTCCCACGCCGCGCCGCAAGCCCAAGCCTGAACGCACTGAAATCAATGGCCGCCCGCTCAAGCCATCGACGCTGATGATGGGTCACGGCTTTGACCCGGACCTGTCGGAAGGCTCCTTGAAAGCGCCGATCTTTCTGACCTCGACTTTCGCCTTTCCCAGCGCTGCTGATGGCAAGCGGCACTTTGAAGGGATCACGGGCAAGCGGCCGGGCGGCGCAGAGGGGCTCGTCTATTCGCGCTTCAACGGGCCCAATCAGGAAATTCTCGAAGATCGCCTCGCCATCTGGGACGGTGCGGAAGATGCGCTGACATTCTCAAGCGGGATGACCGCGATCTGCATCCTGATGATGGCCTATGTCAGTCAGGGCGATGTGATCGTCCATTCAGGCCCGCTTTACGCAGCAAGCGAAGGCTTTGTCGCCAAAGTGCTGTCGAAGTTCGGCGTGACTTATGTCGATTTCCCGGCCGGCGCTTCGCCCGAAGAGATCGAAGAGGTTATCTCGCGCGCCAAATGTCAGGCAGGCGAAAACGGCGGCAAAGTGGCGATGATCTACCTCGAAAGCCCCGGCAATCCGACCAATGCTCTGGTTGATATCGAAGCGGTCAAAGCCGCGCGCGACACAGTGCTGAAAAAGCCGTGCCCGATTGCGATCGACAACACTCTGCTTGGCCCCTTGTGGCAGCGCCCCTTGGAGCACGGCGCGGACATCGTCGCTTATTCGCTCACCAAATATGTCGGCGGTCATTCCGATCTGGTCGCAGGTTCGATCGCGGGAAAGAAAGAGTGGATGGATCCGGTGCGCGCTCTTCGCAACACGATGGGCGGGATTGTCGATCCCAACACCGCATGGATGCTGCTGCGCTCGCTTGAAACGGTTGAACTGCGCATGCAGCGTGCGGGCGAAAACGCGGCGAAGGTCTGCGCATTCCTGAAAGATCACCCGAAGGTGACCGGGCTCGGCTATCTCGGCATGATCGAGGATGCGAGCCAGCAGGACATCTATGACCGGCACTGCCTTGGCGCGGGATCGACTTTCAGCGTGTTCCTCAAGGGCGGTGAGGCCGAATGCTTCCGGTTCCTTGATAACCTGTCGATTGCCAAGCTTGCTGTAAGCCTTGGCGGGACAGAGACGCTGGCGAGCCACCCTGCCTCGATGACGCATTTGTCAGTGCCTGATGAACGCAAGGCCGCGCTTGGCATCACGGATAGCCTCGTGCGGATCAGCATCGGCATCGAAGACGCTGATGATCTGATCGCGGACTTCGAACAGGCGCTTGAGAAAGTCTGAGTATCAGACTAAACTCTCTCCAACGGGATAGGAGAGAGACACATGACCGCCTGCACTTGCATGGTCCAAGAAGGCCAGATCACAGCCGAGCAGGAAGCCCGGTTGCGCGAAGAAACCAGAGCCTTTGCCGAACGCCACTTTGGCAGTGCGGGAGAGATCAACTGGGTGTGCGTGCCCGAAGGCAGCGGCTTTACCGCGGCTAAGCCATCGACCTCGGTCATCGTCAGCGTGCGGTCTGACCGACCGCTCGCGCCCTCTGCGCGCGAGCCGTTGCTGCGCGAATTGGAAGCGATCTGGCGCGAACATGCCGGGCGCGGAGCCGATGAAGTCGTGTCTGTCATCACTGATCCGGTGGGCTGAAAAGGAGAGAGCCATGCCACTCTACATCGTCAATTCGAAAGCGGGTGCGATGCCCGCTGATGCCAAGGCCAAGATCGCTGACGACGTCACCCGCATCCACTGCGATGTGACCGACGCACCGCCGACCTTTGTGCATGTCTTCTTCTTTGAAGAGGCAGCGATGCCGCCTTTGGGTGACAAGACCGCCATGCTCTATGGCCAAATCCGCGCTGGCCGCACCGACGCGCAAAAGGCGCAGATCGCAAAGGAGATGGCCGAAGCTGTCTCTCACCATGCAAAGATTGAACCCGGCGCGGTGCACGCCTTCACCACGGACACGCCTGCCAGCTGGGTTATGGAAGGCGGAGACATTCTGCCAGAGCCCGGCGAAGAGGAAGCATGGCTTGCAGCCCATGAGGCGAAGCTCGCCAAGCAAGGAGCGAATGCATGAGCGATAGAAAGAAGGTTGCCCTCGTCCTTGGTGCAGGCGCCGGGATCGGCGGCCACGTGGCTGCTCGCTTTGCGGCAGAAGGCTATCACGCTGTGCTCGCCAGACGATCTGATCAGGAAGGGCTCGACCGGATGGTTGCCGCAATCGAAAGCGGCGGCGGCAGCGCAACCGGAATGCTGGTCGATGCGAGCGAGGATGGATCGCTTGAAGAGATGGTCGCCCGGATCGAGCGCGATATCGGACCGATTGACACTGCGCTCTATAACCTTGGCGCGCAGATCGGGAACCGCAAACTGCACGATACGCCGCATCGCACCTTTGAGCTTGGCTGGCGGCTGGGTTGCTTTGGACTGTTCCGTCTTGCTCATGCGATGTTCCCGGCGATGGTTGAACGCGGTGGCGGCTCGCTGCTGGTCACTTCTGCAACCGCTGCTGTGCGCGGAAACGCCGGCCAGCACAGTCACGCTGCCGCCATGGGCGGGCGGCGGATGCTGTGCCAGACGATGAACGCCGAGTTTGGACCGCAGGGTATCCATGTCGCGCATATCGTGATCGATGGTCCGGTGGATTCGCCCGACACGCTTGGCAAGCTGCTGGGCGACAAGTTCGATGCCTACAAGGCGTCAAAAGGTGATGATGGCGTGATCAACCCGGCTGATCTTGCAGACACCTATTTCCATTTGTCGCAGCAGCCGCGCAATTGCTGGTCGCACGAGATCGACCTTCGCCCATGGACGGATGTGCCGTGGTGGAATGACAATCCGCCCGCCGCGATCAATTCAACCGCGGCCAATCCGACATTCCAAGGACCAAAGGACGGTTAGGATTGCGTGAGCTTGGCGACCAGCTCACGCAGCTGAGTGTCAAGCTCGCTATCCTTCAGCCTGCCCGCCTCGCTGTCGAACGCATCGTAAAAACTTGGGACTGACAAATGGCCGATCAGCTCCGCGCCAAAACGCGGCATGGAGCCGACGGCGAATTCAAGCACGCTTTGCCCCCCGCGCCCGCCGGGTGACGTGGCAAGCAGAACCATCGGCTTGTTCTGGAACACATCGCGCCCAATCCGGCTGCACCAATCGAACAGGTTCTTGAAGGCTGCGGGATAAGCGCCGTTGTGTTCGGCAAGGCTGATGATCAAGGCGTCAACAGCGCCAATCCGGGCGAGGAAATCGTGCGCAGCTTGCGGAATGCCGTCTGCCTCTTCGCGGTCGTGGCGATAGATCGGCATCTCATAATCATGGATGTCGAGCGTCTCGACCTCAGCCCCTTCAGCAAGGCTGGCAGCGTACTCCACCAGCTGCCGATTGATCGAAACCGAAGAATTGCTCGCCGCAAAAGCCAGAACGCGCATCAATGATCACCCTTTCCATTCACGCCGCTCTTCCGCGGCTCGCAAAACTTCATACGCGACCTGAAGCTTTTGAAACTCCTGCGCTGCTTCTTCGTCTCCCGGCTTCACATCCGGATGAACCCGCTTTGCCTTCGCGCGATACGCTTTCTTGATCGCGGCAAAGTCTGCATCGGCTTCAAGTTCGAGCAATTCGAGCGCCCGCATCTCGTCCGCCGAGCGCGAACCGTCACCCGATCCGGCCCAGCCATAGTGCGAGGCTTCGGCATAGCCTGCGCTTTCCTGGCGTTCGGCCTTGGCGCGCTGCTCTTTCTCTTCCTTTTCCAGACCCTCGAAATAGTCCCACTTCTGATTGTATTCTGCAGCGTGCTTTTGGCAGAAATACCAGCGGTCCGGGCTGTTGGGTGCCTTTGGCGCGGGGCAATCGCCGGGCTCATCGCAGCCGTGGCGATCGCAAATGCGGACATTGGTCGTCTCGCGCGAGGAGCCATAGCCACGCCAGCGCGGGAATCCCCAGTCGTTGGAGCGCTGTGCCTTAGGCATGCGTGCAAATGTCGTTGGTCGGGCCAGTCACGAGGTTAATCTAGGGCCACTGGCGCATAATGGAAAGATGTGGGAACCAGTTGCGATGTGAAATGTTGCATTGCAACGTACCCTTTACCAACTGCGTGCAAAGCACTGTTCCAAACTCAGGACCCCGATGAGCCAGCAACTGACCCTCTCCAGCCTGTTTTCAGCCTTCGCGCTGGTCTGCTTGTGCCTCGTTGCACGGGCGGGCGCGGATCGCGATATGCAAATTTCGCATAATGGACCTGTCGCTCAGGTCATGTCGCAGGGCGACAGCCACAGATAATCGACACGCCCGCCCCGCCGCATGGCAGAGCGGGCGCGTGATGGTTTCCCGATCAGTTGATGATGATGCTCGCCGCGCGGCGGTTCTGCGCCCAGGCAGCCGCGTTTGAAGCAAGCGCAACCGGGCGTTCCTTGCCGTGGCTGACTGTGCGGATCCGGTCAGGCGACACACCAAGGCTGACGAGGTAATTCTTGGCGGCATTGGCACGCCGCTCTCCCAGCGCGAGGTTGTATTCGCGGGTGCCGCGTTCATCGCAGTGCCCTTCGATGGTGAAGGTCAATTGCGGGAAACGAGCGAAATACTGCGCCTGCGCCTGAAGCGAGGCGGCATCGCTGGTGTCGATGTTGAAGCGATCCGTGTCGAAATAGATCACGGTGGCTGAACCGACTGCCGCTTCAAAATGCGCCTGTGACCCAACGCTCGGGCCCGATGGTCCGGTCGGGGTTGGAGCCGGGGCCGGAGTTGGCGTCGGCGTTGCGATCGGTGGAGGCGGAAGTTCCTCTGGCGCCTTCGGTGCACATGCGCCCAGCGCAAGCGCCGATGTCAGCAATGCGGCGGTGGCCAGTTTGGTGTGGGAGAAAGTCATAGCATTTGCTCTCCGTATTGATTCCGGGCGCTGTTGCGCTCGGGCAAGGGTAACAGGCCTATTTTGATAGGCAAAGTATAGTCTTATGGCCGGATCGGACCCCATGCGGGGTCTGATGCGTCCACGGGGGTTGGCAGTCGCCTTTCGTTACGACCCGTCAGGTCGACTTGCCATAGGGCGGACCGGCCCGAATTTCGGGTGGTCCGGAAGAACTGGATGATCCTTCCATTAGGCGCCCATGTCGGGGCCTCATCTTGCCATCCGTTTGTAAGCACGCGCAGGTTACGCCCAGCTGGCGTCATGACAGCAATATTGAAGTCGCCGGCAATCCGGGTGAATGCGATCTGGTCACCGCGCGGGCTCCATTCAGGGGTCGCGCAGCGCCCGCCAAAAAAGGTGATGCGCCGCTGGTTCGAACCATCTGCGTTCATGATGTAGCATTGCTGTGTGCCTGAACGGTCACTTTCAAACACGATCCGCGTGCCATCGGGCGAGTAGGAGCCGCCAATATCGATGCCTGGCGTATTAGTCAGCCGCACGCTGCGCCCACCTGTCACCGGAACACGGTAAATGTCAGTATTGCCGGCAACCGCCATCGAATACAGGATGTGGCGTCCATCAGGCGACCAGCGCGGTGCGAGCGTCGGGCTGCGGTTTTCGGTCACCAGCGTCTGACGGCCCGAACCAATGTCATAGACATAGATGCGCGGGTTTCCGTCGACATAGGACAGATAGAGGATCTTTGAATAATCAGGCGAGTATCGCGGCGTCAGCGCGGTTGCGCTTCCCAGCGTCAGGAACCGGTGGTTCGCCCCGTCTGAATCCATCACCGCCAGGCGCTTGACCCGGTTATCCTTGGGGCCTGTTTCAGCGATATAGGCGATGCGGCTGTCGAAGAACGGGTCTTCACCGGTCAGCCGCGCATAGATCAGGTCAGAGCATTTGTGCGCCGCGCGCCGCCAATCCGCCGGGCGCACAACCCAGCCTTCGCGGATCAGTTCATCGCGCAGCGCAACGTCATACAAATAGCATCCCACCACGATCCGATCATCCGCGCGCGAACGGACATATCCATGCACCAGCATCTCTGCCCCGCGCCCTGTCCAGCTTGACCAGGATGGCGAGGTGATCTGCCGGAAGGCTGGTTCTGGCAGCCGGTCAGGCCCGGTTGGCTTGAACAATCCGTTGTTGCGAAGGTTGGCGGTGATCACACGGGCGATCTCTCGCCCCAGCGCAGCCGTGCCGTCGCTGTTCGCAGGCGTAGGCCGGTCGCGGTCGGTCGCGAAGGAAGGGATCGCAATGCCAAGGTCGCGCCAGTCGCTTTCATCGGTCACCGTGCCGCGCAGCGGGCCATCGTCTTCGAGTTCCTCACCCTCGATCGCGATATCCTCAACCTCGCCGCCTTCAGCCAGCGGTTCATCGCTGAGCTCACTCAGGTCCTGGTTCTGGGCGACGGCTGACGTGGCCAGCAAGCCAGCGATCAGGGGGAGAAGAAACGTCGTCTTCATATGTGTCAAAGCCTTCTGTCGAATTGCCATTCGAGATCGTCCCAGCGGTTATAAAACTGCTCGGGCAGGTTGAAAGGGGCCGCCAGTTGAACTGCACGGATTGCTCGTTCGCAATGCAGGGGTGCTTGTGGGCGGTTGCTTTGGGTGATGCTGTTCGCCTCGGTTCGACAGGTTGGGCGCCCTCTCAGACTGCCATCCGGATTGAGCTTCCACGACACAATCGAGACCAGCAGTTCAGCATCGACTCCGGTTGGCGCGCTCCAATGCGGGCGCAATTGGCGGGTGATGGCAGAGGCAAGCGCGGCGCGTTCACGCCGCCCAAAGGTCGCAGCAGGCGCGCTCGTTTCATCGGTCCGGGTTGAGCTGCCCTGCCCTTCGAGGAAGTTCTCACCGATCCGGCTGCCGCCACCGCGCGAATTGTTGCGAGGCCGTGCAGGTTGCTGGCGGGTTTCCTCTGGCCTGCGGCGATCGCGCGTGTCGGGCGGTGCGGCATTGCGCGGCTGAGTGCGTGCCTGCGGACGTGGAGGCGGCGGAGGTGCGGCCTCTTCAACCGGATCAGGTGCCGCCTCTTCAACGGGCGGTTCAGGTACATCAGTCAGCGTGGGTGCAATCGCGGCGCGGCTTTCCTCAGCCGGGCTGGGCGCGGTCGATTCCAGGCTAACCTCGGTTGCAAGGCTGACCGCGACGCGTTGCGGCGGGACAAACGGATCTGGCGAGAACAGAACCTGTGTCGCCAACAATCCGACAAGCGCCGCATGCAGCACAATCGCGGCAACAAGGCCGACCCGATCTTCACTGCGAAATGCGTTCTCTCCCATCGTGGTTAACCGCTATGGGACGTTAACTGAACTGTCGGTGACCAGCGAGATCGATGTGAAGCCTGCCCGGCCCAGCTCTCCCATCACCGCCATCACCCTGCCGTAATCAAGGCTCCTGTCACCGCGCAGGACAATCGTTGGCAATTCGCCAGCATTGTTCCGGTCAATCGCGGCCAGCGCATCGGGCAATCCGCCTGTGGGCACAGCCTCGTTCTCAATATAGACGCGCCCTTCCCCATCGATGCTCAGCGTTAGCTGGACAGGGCTTTCCTCAACCGCGTTAGCGCGGCTTTCCGGCAGTTCGATTGGTACACCCACAGCGGGCAAGGTCACTGTCACCATAAAGATGATGAGCAGCACCAGCATCACATCGACAAGCGGCGTGACGTTGATCTCTGCCATAGCCGCACGGCGCGAACGGCGGCCGCGGCGGCGTGAGGGGGAGGAAAGGTTGGCAGCCACCCCTATTACCCCTTGTCCAGCTCGCGGCTGAGGCCGGAATGAACCTTGTCGGCAAAGCGTTGCAGCTTCGCCTCGTACTGGTTCACCGAGCTTGAGAAACGGTTGTATGCGATCACAGCCGGGATCGCGGCGAACAGGCCGATAGCGGTTGCAAACAGCGCCTCGGCAATGCCGGGTGCAACGACCGCAAGCGATGCCGATTGCTGCGCGCCGATCTGGAAGAAGCTGTTCATGATCCCCCAGACTGTTCCGAACAGGCCGACAAACGGAGCGACGGAACCGGTGGTGGCAAGGAAGTTGAGCTTGACGGCAAGATCGTCCGCTTCGGCAGCGACCTGGCTTTCCATGGCAGAGGCAATGCGTTGGCGGGTGGCATCACGATCAACCGGCGCGGATTTGGTCGAGCGCCGCCATTCATCAAGTCCGGCGCCAGCAACCCGTGCAGAGGGCACTTCGCTGCGATGCTTGGGGCTCAGCACGGCTTCACGGTCACGCGTAGTCCAAAACTCGCTCTCATAATCGCGGGAGCGCGAATTCAGCTTGCCGATGCGAAGGAGGAAGGAAATGATGATCGCCCAGGTCCACACGCTTGCCAGGATCAGGCCCACCATCACCGCCTGCACAACGATATCGGCAGCCAGAAACAGCTCAAGCGGGTCAAGCCGCGTCGGGCCAAGCGAGGTCACAGACGCCTCTGTCAGGGCAGCGTTCAACACATCAATCTGCACGCGTTACTTGTCCTCTTGATCCATAAAATTCTGAAAAGCCGCGCGCCATTCGGGCGGTTGGCGCTTGGGCCTGCCTTCGAGCGAGATATACCCTACACGCAAGGTCGCCTCGCACAGGTCCTCTTCGCCCTCATCACTCACACGGCGCGCCATCTGGTGCATCCGGCAACTCGCAGCGCCCAGCTCTGTGCAAACGGTCGTGATCACCACGTCATCATCGAGCCGCGCCGGGCGCAAATATTTAAGGTTGATCTCTGACACCGCATAAGCGCCGCCTGCTGCGCCCGCTTCGATTTCTGCCCGCTGATCGATCTCCAGCATTCGCAAAAGGTCAGACCGAGCGCGCTCGAACCAGCGCAGATAATTGGCGTGATAGGTGATGCCTGAAAGGTCGGTGTCTTCATAATAGACGCGCACCGCATACAGATGCTGCGACCCGTCAATGACGCCGCCCGGAAAGTTCAGGGATTGCGGAATTGGATTAACCATTGGCAAGGCGATTAGCGCAGCGGAATCTCGCATGCCAGTGTGATTTGCCCAATCTGCCTGAACGGCGGCAGAATGAATCTGGCTTGCGGCAGGTTGAAGCGAAAAACTGGCAAGCTTGCTCACGCCAGCTGGAGTTGCGTGGCCGCCGTGTCAGCGATTCCAGATCATGGGGCCAAGCGGCTGTCCGCCAAAGATATGCACGTGGAGATGCGGCACTTCCTGACCCCCATGCATCCCGATATTCGCAAGCAGTCGGTACCCCGGCTCAACCAGACCCTTCATCCGGGCCACTTCGCCCACCGCACGCACGAACCCGCCAATCTCTTCGTCCGATGCCTTGGCCGAAAAATCGTCCCAGCTTACATATTTGCCCTTGGGGATCACCAGAGTGTGGATCTCGGCCTGCGGGTTGATGTCTTCAAAGGCATAAGCCCAGTCATCTTCATAGACTTTGTTCGAGGGGATTTCGCCGCGCAGGATCTTTGCGAAGATGTTGTTGTCATCATAGGGCAGCGTCGGGTCGATCGGCATTGCCTTCTCCGGGGTCTACTGTGTTCGGGAAGCTTTCTCTGCGAGGCCTGAAAGCCCTTCACGGCGGTCGAGTTCGGCAAGCACATGATCAAGGCTAACCCCCTTGGCTTGCAACAGGACGAGCAGGTGGAACAGCAGGTCTGCGCTCTCGCTCACCAATTCCTCGTTCGAACCAGAGACAGCCGCGATCACCGCTTCGGTCGCCTCTTCGCCAAGTTTCTGCGCCATTTTGGGCAGGCCCTTGGCGTTGAGCCGGGCGACATAGCTTTCATCGGGCGAGGCCGCGCGGCGCTCGGCAATGGTTTTCTCAAGGCGTTCAAGCGTGCTCATGGGATGCGCTTCTCCCTCAAACCCCGCGTGCGGGCAAGCCCGCCGCGCGAAGTGCGGCATGCGCTTCGCCGATTGAGTGTGTGCCAAAGTGAAAGATCGAGGCGGCAAGCACCGCGCTTGCATGGCCTTGCATGACCCCTTCGACAAGGTGATCGAGAGTGCCCACCCCGCCGCTGGCGACCACCGGCACGCTCACCGCATCGGCAATCGCGCGGGTAAG
>CAYUCZ010000005.1:0-48453 GCA_964443505.1 uncultured Porphyrobacter sp.
CGAGCTCGGGCGGTTTTGCCTGAGTCGCGATTTCAACCATCCAATTCGGATCAAGGAAAAAGCCATGAAGGCTCTGAGCAAGCAGACCCGGTCGATCAAACCGGCCGAGGTCGAAAAGAACTGGCACCTGATCGATGCCGAAGGACTGGTCGTTGGCCGGCTTGCATCGCTCATCGCCAACATCCTGCGCGGCAAGACCAAGCCGAGCTACACTCCGCATGTTGATTGCGGAGACCATGTGATCGTCATCAATGTCGACAAGGTGAAGTTCACCGGCAAGAAGACCACCGACAAGATCTATTACAAGCACACCGGCCACCCGGGTGGAATTAAGGAAACTACCCCTGCCAAGGTACTCGAAGGCCGTTTCCCAGAGCGCGTGCTCGAAAAGGCTGTCGAGCGCATGATTCCGCGCGGACCGCTTGGCCGTGCGCAGATGAAAGCGCTGCACTTGTACACCGGCACCGAGCATCCGCATGACGGCCAGAGCCCGGCAGTGCTCGACGTCGCTTCGATGAATCGCAAGAACAAGGTCACCGTATAATGGCTGACGAAAACAACACCGTCTCTGATCTTTCGGATCTCAAGGATATCGCTGGCGACGCTCCTGCTGCTGACGCTGCGGAGATCGCACAAAATCCTGCCGCACCTCTGCGTGAGCAGGAGCTTGATGCGCAGGGCCGTGCTTACGCAACCGGCCGCCGCAAGGATGCCACCGCTCGCGTTTGGCTCAAACCAGGCACTGGCAAGATCACCGTTAATGGCAAGGATCAGGAAGTGTACTTCGCACGTCCGACCCTTCGTCTGATTATCAACCAGCCATTCGGCATCACCGATCGCACTGGCCAGTATGACGTAGTCGCTACTGTCAAGGGCGGCGGTCTTTCTGGACAGGCTGGCGCGGTCAAGCACGGTATCAGCCAGGCACTTACCAAGTATGAGCCGGAACTGCGCAGCGTTGTAAAGGCTGCTGGCTTCCTCACCCGCGACAGCCGTGTGGTTGAGCGTAAGAAGTACGGCCGTGCCAAGGCACGTCGCAGCTTCCAGTTCTCGAAGCGCTGATCACAAGCGATCAATTCCGCATTCAGGAAAGGGCGGCCTCCCAATGGGAAGCCGCCCTTTTCATTTGCTTTTCAGAACCGCGATTATCGCTGCAAAAGCAGCAGGCTCCAGAACAATCCGGTTCCGGAAAGGAACATGGGCCAGGACCAGTAGACTTTGTAGTCGATCACTTCGAACGAATGAATGGCAAGTGGGCCACCGCTTGAGCCCTGCGTTCCGATCACGACTGCGATACAACCGGTGATCAGTGCACCAAAACCCATCGCTTTCAACAGGTCCATCGCTTCATCTCCAACAGGTATGCGACGCACACGGGCGTCCGAGCAGCAGAGAATATGGCGAAGAAAGTCCTAACAGGGCTCAGCGAAGCACGGTAAAAATTGGTGAGCTTCAGGTTACCGGGCACCTACGCGAAGTTCGCGCAGTTCGACTTCGAGCGCCCCCCCTCTAGAGCAGGTAATGACGCGGTAGGATGGTGGTGCCCCGTGTCTTAGTCGGGTCGACAACGTGCCTGCACCGATCATCCTGGCCTGAGCACCGCCAACACTGCGCACTTCGTCAATCGGATGGTGAACGTGGCCCGTCATGATAGCATCTGCCCCCGCTGCGGCCAGCTGAGCAAATGCGCGATTGCCGCCGATTGTCGGATTGCTGCCTTTGTCTTCAGGGCCAAGCAGCGGGTGGTGAGCCGTGACAATCACATGGCGCGGATCATCGGCAAGTGCGGTCAGTTGCTCCACAGCCCGCCCAAGCGCACGGCGCGTGACAAAACCGTCCGACCATGGAAAGCGGGGCTGCACTCTTACCGTCGACTTGAGAGAGACAAGCACGAGATCATCTGTCTCGAATGCACAGCCAACCGCGGCGTTGAGCCTGCGGAACCTACGATAAGGGTCGGTGAAGCGTTCAAGCAGATTGTAGTAGGGCATATCGTGATTGCCCGGTTCCAAAACCACCGGAACGCCAAGGCCCCCAAACCACTGCGCCGCCGCCGCATACTCCGAGTGTTTAGCGCGCTGCGTAAGATCACCTGTACAAACCACCGCATCAGGCTTTTCGTCGCGGGTTGCTCGCTCGACTGCCGCCAACGCGGCTCGATCTTCGACACCAAAGTGCACATCGCTGATATGGAATAAGCGTGTTGTCATAGCCGGTATGACCAAGCCTCAATCAATCAGTTTCGCAACTGCAAACTTAAATTCGGCCTGACAGGATCAGCCATGCAGACACAGCGTTGAGCGCGCTATAGCCTGCATAGGCCCAGACGAGACTGCCCCAGCCATTGGCCGCCAACAACATGGCAGCAAGCAAAACCAGAAACTCCGCAACCAAGGTCAGTCGCCCGCCAAGGACCTGAACAAAACCGGGCATCTGACCCAGCAGTTCATGGCCGCTGTTCAGCACCGCGCTGTGCATGGCAAAGTTGGCTACGCCGAGAATGAAGATGACAATCAGGCCGCTCATCGCAGGTTACAATATGGCGTATGCACTCGTCGGATTGAAGGTGCGGTTGATCGGGGATTGTACAACATTGGTGATTTTGGCTGCTGTCAATCGACAGTTGCGAGCGGTTTGGTCGAGCTTCGAATGACTGTTTTGGCAACCAGGCGTATTCCTCTCATCACGGCAAACGGATGGCATCCCCAGTTTGATCGCCCCCTGATCGAACACTGTCCAATTGCCCGGAGGAGTAAAAACATGAAGACCCTTGCACTGGCGACGGCCACCCTTGGCCTCGCACTTACCGCCACGCCTGCACTTGCTGGTTCGGATGAATTCCACAGTCAGAAAGTCAGCTTTGCTGGCCTCGACCTTTCGACCGTTGAAGGTCAGCGTATGTTCGAACAGCGCGTCGATCGCGCTGCCCGCAAAGTATGCGGATTGGACGAGCGCCGGATCGGCACTCTGATCCGTTCGAACGAAGCTCAAGACTGCGTCGTCAAGGCACGCGCAGCTGCTCGCAATCAGATGGCTTCGATCATCGAAGATCAACGGCGCGGCGGATGAACCGCGTATAAATCCTGCGCTCCCCGTAGCGTAGCAATGGCGGCTCGAACCCTAATCAGTCCCGGGGTTTGGGCCGCTTTTTTTGATCTGCGAAAGCGGGATGGGCTGCTCGGCCAGCGGTCGATTGTTTAACGCCCGGCCATAGCCTTGACCTTGGACAGATATGTCCGTCCAATTCTCAGCGCCTCTCCGTTCTGGAGTTCGGCTGACCACACCCCAAGACCATCGTGACGCAACCCGCGAATATTGTCGCGGCGCAGAATCGTGGAGCGGTGAATACGGATGAACTGTTCAGGGTCCAGCCGCGCTTCAAGACCCGCAATGGTCTGCAACAACAAATAGGACCGCGAGGCATCAGCCCCCTCAACCGGGTCGCCGACATGCAGGCGCACATAATCGCGCTCGGCATCGATCTGATGCACTTCGCCCACAGCTATGCGAAGCAACTCGCTCCGATGAGGCACCCAGAGTTCATCGAGCCACTTACTCTGCGGCTCCTTGCGTTCACCGCGCCTGGCGATCGCACGTTCAATCGCGCGTTCAAGCCGATCAGCAGAAACAGGCTTCAAGACATAGTCGATCGCTTCCAGATCGAAAGCTTCAACAGCGAAGTGATCGTGCGCGGTCACGAAGATGACGGCTGGCGGTTCACCGTCCATCTCGGCAAACTTGCGGGCAACGCCCAATCCATCAAGTTCTGGCATGGTCATGTCGAGCAGGACCAGATCAGGCTCAAGCTTGTCGGCAAGACGAAGAGCTGCTGCTCCATCGCTTGCGGTGCCTACAACGTTGATTGCCGGGATCTCGGCACAGATCACCTGAATTCGCTCAACCGCCAGCGGCTCGTCATCGACGATCAGGGTCCGCAGCGCTGCGGGTTCAGATATATTCTCGCTCATCAGTATTCCGCCTTCCAAGCTCAGCCGACATTTGGTCGGGAGCGTGCCGGACGCGATAGCGGAATGCGCATCTCAGTCTTGTATCCGCCGGGTATCGGTGCCGACGTGAAAGCAATATCCGATCCGAACCTGGCTTCCAAGCGTTCACCAACATTGGCAAGGCCGATGCCGAATCCGTGCGGAGTGCCTTCAGGAACCCCGGGGCCATCGTCGCTGACAGTGACAACAAGCCGGTCAAACTCCTCTCGCGCGGACACCGTTATAGTGACAGGCCGCGTTACAGCAGAGACGGCGTATTTGACCGAGTTTTCGACCAGGGGCTGCAAGATCATTCCGGGAATGCGTGCTTCTTCGAGGTCTTCAGGCAAATCGAAGACGGGGATCAGGCGTTCGGGAAAACGCACGGCTTCGATGTCGAGATACAGCTTTTGGAGATCAAATTCGTCCTTGAGCGTTACATCGCTAGTCGGTTCGTCAGCCAATGAGTGGCGATAGAACCGGCTGATTGTCTGGATCATGCGCTCAGCCCGCTCTGCCTTGCCCGTCATAACCAGTGCAGACAGCGAGTTAAGCGTGTTGAACAGGAAATGTGGGTTCACCTGATAGCGCAGCGAGCGCAGTTCGGCCGCTTTGGCAGCGGACCTGAATTGCTGTTCTCGTCGCTCGGCAGCACGCGCCTGAACGCCAGCAAGAAGCGCAAAGTAAGTCGAGGCCCATGCAAGCAACAGAAAATATCGGCCCAATGCGATCTGGAACACAGCCTGCCACGTCTCATCACGCGCTTCGGCCGGGGCAATAATCAGCGATTCGGAGACTTTATAGCCTCCCGAACCGTCAGGCGATGGCGCTTTTATCGCAACGCCAGCGGGGAGATCGTAGAGAAGGTTGCCTTCATCATCAAAGCGAAAGCCGCGTTCTTCAGCATATCGCTCTTCAAGCTTTTGCTGGATATCAGCAAACGCGATCTGGTTGATTTGGCCGGTAGCCAAAGCGACCGGGATAGCGAACAGGCTTGCCGCGCCGATCTTGACCCAGAGCGCCTGACGATCGACCAGCCGCAAAAGGCCCCAAAGGACAATTGTGAGCCCGATCCCGGCCAGCGTTACCAAACCACGCCGCAACAGCATCTCGCCTTGCAGCTCCATGCCCAGAATATAGCTTCGCGCTGTGATCAGCACGAAATACGTTCCCCACAGCACCACCATCGAAAGCAGGACGGTGCGGAAGGGTACGCTAAGTGGCGCCTTTGCAGCTGGCGCCTGGGTGGGTTGGCTCATTTCCATGATCTAGAGTGGCAAATAGGCCCAAAACCGAAAAAGCGCCAACCGGTCGTCGGCTCAGATACTCGCTTGGTCGATGGAATTCGACACTCGACGACCAAATGCATGGCTCAGATGCGCTTGCCCTCGAGATCAATCCCTAGGCCGGATCATATCCGACGGAACGACCCATTGCGCAAATTGCTCCTCAGTAAGAAGTCCCAGCTCGAGCGCGGCTTCCTTGAGGGTGGTTCCATCCGCATGCGCTTTCTTCGCGATCTTGGCTGCATTGTCATAGCCAATATGCGGGTTCAGCGCGGTGACCAGCATTAGGCTTTCGTTCATGAGTTGATCGATCCGGCCCGTGTTCGCCTCAATCCCAACAACGCAATTGTTGGTGAAGCTGATCGATGCGTCGCTAAGCAGGCGAATCGATTGCAGCACGTTGTAGATCATCACCGGCTTGAACACGTTGAGTTCAAGGTGGCCGTGCGAGCCCGCTACGCTGACCGTGGTGTTGTTGCCCATGACCTGTGCGCACACCATGGTGAGAGCTTCGCACTGGGTCGGGTTGACCTTGCCCGGCATGATCGAAGATCCCGGCTCGTTGGCGGGAAGAGCAATTTCCCCCAGGCCCGAACGCGGGCCTGAACCGAGCAGGCGAATATCATTTGCGACCTTCATCAGGCTCACGGCAATGGTGTTCAGCGCGCCAGAAAGTTCGACCAGAGCATCATGAGCCGCCAGCGCCTCAAACTTGTTGGGGGCGGTGACGAATGCATGGCCTGTGACACTTGCAACATGTTCGGCGAACTTTTCAGCAAAACCAGCCTTCGAGTTGATGCCAGTGCCAACCGCAGTGCCCCCTTGCGCCAATTCCAAAACGCGGGGCAACGCATTCTCAAGCCGCGAAATGCCGTACTCGACCTGTTTGGCATAACCAGAAAATTCCTGACCCAGCGTCAGCGGTGTCGCGTCCTGAAGGTGAGTGCGGCCGATCTTCACGATGTCAGCGAATGCCTTGGCCTTGGTATCCAGTGCGCCGTGCAGATGAGTGAGGGCGGGAATGAGCTGCTCGATCGTCTCGCTGGCTGCGGCAATATGCATTGCGGTGGGGAAGGTGTCGTTCGAGCTTTGCCCCATATTGCAATGATCATTGGGGTGAACCGGGTCCTTGCCCCCATGCTGGCCGGTCAGAATCTGGTTCGCACGGCTGGCGATCACCTCGTTTGCGTTCATGTTGGACTGCGTGCCAGAACCGGTTTGCCAGACACTGAGAGGAAACTGGTCCGACAAAGTGCCGTTGATCACTTCACCTGCAGCAGCGACGATTGCATTGCCCAGCTCCTCGCTCAGCACGCCGAGATCCATGTTGGCTTTGGCGGAAGACTGCTTTTGAATTCCAAGCGCCTTGATGAGCGGGGCGGGCATGGTTTCTGTACCGATCGCAAAGTTTGCAAGACTGCGCTGGCTCTGCGCGCCCCAATGCGCATCAGCCGGACAAGCAACTTCGCCGATCGAGTCGGTTTCAATCCGCACAGTTCCGGTGGCACCGAAAATCTCACCATTATTCTGTGTCGTCTTCCCAATGTCGCTCATCGAAGCCCTCCTAGTTTCGGTCGATCCGGCGGTCCCGGTATCTTGGCCGCCACGCTTGCTAAGTCCATATGACGCCCCAATACGACAGGTCAAAGGGAAGCTGGCTGAATCAGGCACCAAAATTGTGTGGCAGTTTTCTTGACCGAATATCCTACCAAACTGCTTGGAAGTGTTCGCGACGATGGCTAGGAAGGGTTGACGAACTGTATTGCGGTACTAATACAGCTTCATGGAGTAGCTATGAGCAACACGACCATCACACCTGACACAGCCACAGCCCGCAAGGCTATGATTGACAGCCAGCTGCGCACCAGCGGTGTGAACGAAGAGTACATTCTCGCTCGCATGCTTGCCGTTCCACGCGAGCAATTTGTCTCGCAGGATATGGCAGCGGTCGCCTATATTGATCGTGCAATCGCACTTGAAGGCGAAGCTCACCTGGCATCACCCCTGTTTTACGGGAAATTGCTGCTAGAGGCCGCACCTCGCCCCGAGGACCGGGTTCTGGTTGTTGAAGGAGGGACCGGGTATCTGGCGGACCTCGTCAGGCCGCTCGTCGCCGACCTCGCAACTGTTTCTGCCAATGACGCCGCCCAAGGGAACGTCCCGGATGGCAATTTCACCCTGATCCTTGTTGATGGTGCAATCGAAGCGCTCCCCGATGCGCTTGTAGACGCACTTGATGATGATGGATTGATTGTTTCAGGCCTCATCCTGCGTCAGGTCACCCGGTTGGCCTCCGGACGCAAGATTGCGGGGCAAGTGACCTTGTCTGTGGTTGAAGACCTCGGAATCCCCGTCCTCACCGCATTCAATCGTCCCAAGACTTGGACTTTTTCGTGACGCAAATCTCCCGCCTGCTGAAAACCGCCAGCTGTTTAGGCGTTTTGACACTCGCGGGGATTGCCAGTTCTGCGCAAGCAGAAACGCTGCGCGATGCGCTTGCCGCAGCCTACAATTCGAACCCGACGCTTGAAGCAGCCCGGGCCAACCAACGTGCAACCGACGAAGGCGTCCCGATTGCGCGCGCTCCCGGATTGCCCAGCGTCAACGCAACTGCAACGCATATCGAATTCTTACGCCAGTCAGGAAATTCATTCACTGCGCCCGAACGCAATCTTGGTGTGAACGCCCAATTGCAGGTGCCGATCTATTCGGGTGGCGCGGTGCGCAACAATATCAATGCAGCTCAGGAACGAGTCTCGGCAGGGCAAGCGGACCTGCGCGGGACCGAAAGCTCGATTTTCTCTCAGACTGTCGCCGCCTATATGGACGTTTTACGGACTGAGGCGCTCGCACAGCTAGCCACCAATCAGGTCGAGGTTCTGGAGGTGACATTTCAGTCAACCAGCGACCGGTTTGAAATCGGCGACCTCACCCGGACAGATGTTGCTCAGGCGCAATCGCGGCTTGCAGTCGCACAGGGCGATTTGCGAACCGCCTATTCCAACCTTGTCAACGCACGAGAGACCTACATCCAATTGGTCGGGCGCGCGCCGATGAATCTCGAAGCGCCGCCGCCTTTGCCCGGCTTGCCGGAAACTGTTGGTGATGCAGTGGTTGCGGCACTCGAAAACAATCCGGACCTGATCGCAGCAAAGGAAAACGCTGAAGCTGCTGGATTTGACACAGAAGTAGCCGGCGCAGGTCGCCTGCCGACGATCGGTCTTTTCGCCAATTACGACTACAGCGATTTCTTCGGTACACTTGGTGGACCGGTCTCTTCGAATTTCCAGCAGAGCGAAACCACAGCCAATGCCGGTGTGCGTGTGACAATTCCGATCTTTCAGGGTGGTTTGCCCGCCGCACGTCAGCGACAGGCCGGCGCCCGTGAAAGTGCCGCGCTTGAACAAGTGATTGCGGCCGAACGCAACGTCATCCAGCAAACGCGCTCCGCCTATGCCAGCTGGCAGGCCTCGAACGCGGTAATTGAAAGCTCAAGAGCGGCGGTTGAGGCAGCTGAACTTAGCCTTGAGGGCGTGCGCGCTGAGAATTCGATCGGAAATCGGACAATCATCGACGTTCTCAACGCTGAACAGGAATTGCTCTCAGCCCGCGCGCAATTGGTGACCGCTAGGCGCAACGCCTATGTCGCTGGCTTTACTCTGCTAGCCGCGATGGGCCGGGCTGAGGCGCGCGATCTGAATCTCGACACCGGCGGGCCGCTTTATGATCCGCAGGTGAATTATGAGCGAGTCCGCGGTCGCATCTGGGATTGGGACCGCGATCCGGAACCGACCCCGAATTCGACCAGAACCGTTGACATTGAGGCGGCAGACGCATTCATTGGCCCGGTATTGAATCCAGGCGAATGACTTTAACCAAGTGATTCGAATGGTTAACGCGTTTTGCGGGGGCTAATTCGTGGCAAAGAACGACAACAGTGTTGAGACCGGCGCATCGGTCGAGGAAATTCTTGAGTCAATCAAGAAGGTGATGGAGCGCGACAGCCGCGAAAACGCCGCGAACGCCCGGAAAAGCAAGGTTGAAGCAGTCCAAAATCGCCCTTCTGAGCCCGAGATTGAAGCTGACGATGAGATCCTCGATCTCGCCGAAATGGAGCTCGACGAAGTGGTCGAGGTCGAAGAGGACACCAGCGCTCAGCCGCTGGTCACCGAGGAAGTTCGCGGTGCAATGCAAGAAAACCTTGCCGCGCTAGCTATGCTTTCTGAACCTCCAGCCAAACCGCAGATCGTGCGTTCGGGAGAAACTTCGCTTGAAGGTCTAACCCGCGAATTGCTTCGCCCTATGCTTGCCGAATGGCTCGACAAGAACCTGCCTGGCATGGTCGAAAAGATGGTTCAGGCTGAAATTGCCCGCATTGCCGGGAAGCGCGGCTAAACCTAGCCGCGCCGGTTTCGCTGGAAACCAATTGCGAGTGCCGTTAATCCCCTCTCCATGGGACGGAAAAATCTAGCAGCGATCGCCTTTGGGGCGACGCTATCGCTTGTTTCGGCACCTCTCGCAGCCGAGGCGCATTTGGACAGTTCGAGCGAAACCGGAGTGCCGGGCGTTGAGAAACCGCCCATGTCGGCGCTCGACCTCATCACAATGCCGCGCCTTGGGGGTCCAACGGCTACGGTTGACGGTCGATATGCGGTTTATTCGGTGACGGTAACCGATCCAGACACTCTAAAGCGATCGCCTGTTCACTATTTGATCGACCTGACCCAGCCGGGAAGCGAGCCCGTTGCTTTTGATCTTGGAATTTCAGGATACAGCCTTGCATTTGGGCCTGACAATTTCCTCTATTTCCTGAGCTCTGATCATACCGACGAGACAGCTGAAGTCCGCAGCCGAGTATGGCGTGTGGCGCTTGAAGCGAACGGAAATGTTACGGGGCCCATGGTTGCCGCGGACATTCCGGGTACTGATATTGCTGGCTTCAAGCTTGCGCCAACTGGCACTGCAATAGCTCTTTGGGCAGAGATAGCCCGCGATTGCGAGCAGTTCGGATGCGAGGTGCAGGAAACGACCTCCGGTACCGGCCGTCTTTACCAAGGCGACGGCGGCTTTTTCCGCCACTGGGACACCTGGACCAAACCCGGCCAGTACAACCGTGTCTTTGTATTCGGGTTTGAGGATGGTGAAACAGTCGGCGACGGAGTCGCTGTCGATGGGGGGAGCGCACCGGGGGCAATCGTTGGCAACACACCAACAAAGCCGTTTGGCGGCGGCGAAGACATCGCCTGGGCGCCTGACGCTTCGGGTGTCTACTTCGTTGCTCGTCGCGCTGGTTCTGATGAGCCGATCTCGACCGATCTCGATATCTATTGGTCAGATCTATCCGGCGGCGCGCCCACCGAGTTAACCGCCACGAACACCGCGCATGATTCGTCGCCTGCACCATCACCTGATGGCAAGCTTCTCGCCTACCTCGCAATGGAACGGCCCGGTTACGAAGCGGACACGCTGGTGGTTCATCTGCGCGATCTCGAAACGGGCGAAACGCGCGCACTGACACAAGGTACGGATTTGTCCTTCGGCGGATTGAGCTGGAGCGCAGACGGAAATCACATACTGGCAACCGCAACGCATGTCCTGGACACGCCCGCCTTCCGGATCGATCCGGAAACAGGTGATGTGACCGAACTCAATCTGATTGCCGGCAATGAGGCGCACATTGCCAATCTGACTTCGCTGCCCGGTGGTCGAATGTTGTTCACGCGCGATTCTATCGGAGTGCCGAACGAGCTCTATCTTGCTGAGGGCATGAGTGAGGCGAGGCCGCTTACCGATGCCGTGACCAGCCGGATGGGCACAATGGCATCAACCGTGACAACCCGTTTCAGCTTTGAAGGTGCCGACGGTGACACGGTCTGGGGTCAGATCACCCGGCTCGAAAATCAGGATGGGCCGATACCGGCGATCCTCTACATTCATGGCGGACCGCAAGGATCTTTCCGCGATGGTTGGTCTTCGCGCTGGAACCCACGCGTGGTTGCAAGCCAGGGATATGCGGTGATCTCGGTCGATTTCCATGGGAGCGCTGGTTACGGGCAGGACTTCATGGATTCGATCAATCGCGACTGGGGTGGCAAGCCGCTCGTAGACTTGCAGAAAGGTCTCGCCGCAGCACTGGAACTCGATACCCAGATTGACGGTTCGCGAACCTGCGCCATGGGCGCAAGCTATGGCGGTTACATGGTCAACTGGATTGCAGGAAATTGGCCCGACCGGTTCGATTGCCTCGTCCAGCATGACGGCCTGTTCGACATGCGCAGCTTCTATTATTCAACCGAGGAACTGTGGTTCCCCCGCTGGGACTTTGGTGGATCATACAGTGAAGCGCGTGACACATACGAACGCTGGAATCCGGTGAACCACGTGGACAATTGGCGCACACCGATGCTTGTTATCGCTGGCGAGCAAGATTTCCGCGTCCCTTACACGCAAGGCCTGCAAAGCTTCACTGCACTGCAGGAACGCGGCATCCCCTCGCAGCTCCTGGTCTTCCCTGATGAGAATCACTGGGTGCTTGGCGCAAAGAACTCGCTCCAATGGCACGAAACCGTATTTGCGTGGCTCGACCGCTGGCTGAAAAGCGAAGACGAAAGCGAATGACCAATCAATCGCTGCTGGCAGCCCAAACGGCGCTGGCGAAACAATATGGCGACAAGGCGGAGAGCCGGATCGAGCGGCACATCTTTCTTTGTGCACTGTCGGAAAAGCAGAAATGCTGCGCCCGGGAAGAGGGCGAACTTGCTTGGCAGCACTTGAAGGACGCGCTGAAACAACGAGGCTTCACCGGACCAAAACGGGATGATGGCCACGAAAAGGGTCCTGGCGGTATTCAGCGAACCAAGGCCGATTGCCTTCAGATCTGCTCACACGGCCCCATTGCTGTCGTTTGGCCGGATGGTGTTTGGTACCATTCGTGTCGGCCTGACGTCCTCGACCGCATCATTGATGAACACCTGATCGGCGGCAACCCGGTCGAGGAATACAGGCTCAAGAGCCCAACAGCTTAATCTTCGTCACGCGGTGTCCACAATTCGTCACGGCCCGGCATGCGATTGTCGACCGATTCGTCATGACCGGTGCCGTTCGAAAGAAAAACCAGACCCATCAGACCGCCACCCAAAAGCATGGTGAAGCTGATACCGATGGCGACCGCTATATAAAAGTGAACCGAGATCATTCCGTTGAACGCATAAAGCAAGCCAAGTGCAAGCAGCACCGTTGCAACGGTAACCGCCATTAAGAGCTTCATGATCTTGCGGTAACGCGCCCATGCGTGAGCAGCATTCCGTGGGTCGTCGAGAGGGGATTTTCTGACCATGTTGTTCCCATGAGGATCGAATCTGGGCTTGGCAATGGGGAAGATACGTCGCGTTCGACGAATAGGAGGCAAATAGGGACTAGCGCAGGGGGACTCGCATTCTTCGTGATTTAATGGCATTTTCCAAGTCTGAGAGGAGCGCCCGAATGACCATCGCCAAAATTATCGGGGACCGCGACGCAACAGACATCATTGCCTGCGACGTCTCAACCCCAGTTGCCGAAGCTGTGAGCATCCTTGCAGGCAAACGGATCGGTGCACTTCCGGTCATGCGAGACGGCAAGATTGCCGGAATCATTTCAGAACGTGACGTTGTCTACCGTTTGGCTGAGCAGGGTCACGATGCGCTCGACATGACGGTTGGCGACATTATGACCTCGCCGGCCATCACGGTTGAACCGAGCACACTCATTGATGATGCCCTCGCGCTGATGACGAGGCGCCGCTTTCGTCATTTTCCAGTGGTTGACGGTGATGAACTGGTCGCCTTCATCTCGATTGGTGATCTCGTGAAGCACAAGATAGACGAGGTTGAACACGAGGCTGCGGCGCTGCGCGACTATATTCAAACCGCCTGACCTGTCAGCGCGCCCTTGCCAAACCGGGCTGCAGTTCTAAATCGTAGCTATGTCCGAGATGCTAACCCTCACATCTGCCGCAGCCAAGCGCGTTGCCTGGATTGCCAACAAGCAGACCAAGCCTGCGATCTTGCGGCTTTCTGTCGAGGGCGGAGGTTGCTCCGGTTTCCAGTACAAGTTTGATCTGGCTGACGCGCCGGATGGTGATGATGCGGTGAGCGAAACCGACGGTGTAAAGCTCGTGGTTGATCCAGTGAGCCTCGATCTGGTGAGTGGCAGCGTCGTCGATTTCGTCGAATCACTTGGCGGCGCAGCGTTCCGGGTCGAGAACCCCAATGCGGCGGCTGGCTGCGGCTGCGGCTCAAGCTTCGGCATTTAACGCAAAGCTTGCGATAGACCTTCGCTAAGCTATCCGGCATGGATGGCGGTATGAAGATCGCCACTTACAACATCAACGGAATCAAGGCGCGGTTGCCTCGCCTCAAGGAATGGCTTGAGGAAACGCGCCCATCAGTTGCCTGCCTTCAGGAAGTGAAGAGCCAGGACAAGGATTTCCCAGCGGCAGAGTTCGAGGCGCTTGGCTATCAACCGATCTGGCACGGACAAAAGGCGTTCAACGGGGTTGCTATTCTCGTTGACGCCAACGCGGGATACTCGGTCAAAGAGGTCAAGCGTGGACTGGGCATAGATGGTCCAAAAGAAGGGGAGGGTGAGCAGGCCCGTTACCTTGAGGCCAATGTCGACCGCGATGGGCAAACTGTCAGAATCACCTGCATCTATCTTCCCAACGGTAACCCGCAGCCTGGACCAAAGTTCGACTACAAGCTCGCTTGGATGGACAAGCTGCGCGCCCGCATGGCCGAAATTTGGGCCGATGAAGTTCCGGGCGCAGTGCTCGGAGACTTCAACGTTATCCCGGAGGATGATGACGTCTTCTCTGTCAAGGCGATGGCGTCAGATGCCTTGATGCAGCCCGAATCGCGAGGAGCATATGCTCGCTTGCTATCGGATGGGTGGAGCGACGCCTTGCGCACCCACAATCCGCGTGGTGGAATTTGGACCTATTGGGATTATCAGGCCGGCGCCTGGCAGCGCGACCACGGTTTCAGGATCGACCACATCCTGTTGTCACCCGAACTTGCTGATCGACTGCAAAGCGTAGGCGTTGATCGTGATCATCGCGGGCGCGAGAAGGCTAGCGATCACGCGCCGACTTGGGCGATCTTGCGCGACTAGGCACCAAAAATGAAAAGCCCCGCCGTTCTGGGGCGGGGCTTCGCATTGAGTTTTGAGCCGGGCTCAACGATAGAAGATGTGCGTATCGATCTGGGCGAGACGCGTTTTGCGACGGCTCCAGCTCGGGCGGACATAGTCTGCGTGGAAGTAAACTGCATCGGCAGCCCGCGATTCCCACAAGCCTTCATGAGCGATCTTCGCTACGGCCTTGGCGCGCTTCCACGCGGCAGAGCTTGTGTTGATGTTCGGCATCCGCCCGCCGCGCACGAACGAGAATTGCGCGCGTTGATAGACAACGCCGCAATAGCTTGCCGGCCAACGGCGATCTTCTGAGCGGTTAATGACAACTTGAGCCACAGCTAGCTGACCGTCGAGGGGCTCACCGCGCGATTCAAAGTAAACGGCACCAGCAAGGCAGTGCATCTGTTCGCTCAATTGCGCGTCATTGTCGATCATACCGATCAGTTCGCGCAGCGAGGAGGCGTCAGTTTGTGGGGGTTTTTCGCCTTCCGAGACCGCTTCTTCGAGCGGTTGTACGACTTCTTCGGAAATGAAAACCGGTTGCTGGGGCACGATCTCGACCGATTGTTCGGCCGACTCCGCCACTTCAGCTTGCGCCGCAGCTGCGACATCTTGGGCAAATGCAACAGCGCTATCGGCGCTGGAGAAACTCAAACTTGCGGTCGCGACAATTGCGACAGCACTCAAAGAGTACGTCTTACGACTCATTACGTGTACTTTTTGTGCGGTGGACGAGCTCCGACGCAGGTGAGGGCCTTTGGTGATTTTTCACCTAGGAGGGATTGGCCCTGGTTGTGCCTGCCGGCTGCCCCCCGTCTGCGTGCCCAGTCAAACGATCGAATTACCGTTCAAAAGGGCCTCCGCATCTGGAAGCTCGCGGGCAAATAGTCTCAAAAGAAACTACGTCAAGTTAACGCGGCAAAAGTGCGATGAACCGTTCTGCATCATCGATATCTACCTCCAAAATCCATGTATCGGGATCCTGGCGCTTGCGCCGCTCGAGATAATCGTGAAATTCTCTTGGTTTTTCAGAGTCTTGTTTATTGGTCGCAACAAATGTTCGCGAACCGTCGAGCTGCGGCATTCTTTCGAATAGACGGGCATCATTTCCGCGATGCATGGTTACAATCAGGATTGTACCGGCATCACGTTCACCCTTGGCAACTACCATGGCAGTGCCGCCATGCGTCTCCACAAGGCGAATCAGTCCCGAGACCTCAAGGTGTGCAGGAAGTCTCTCAGTCACGGTTCAGAACTTTCAGGCAGAGTAGCCTGCAAGGCTGGACAGGGCGATACGCGAACGCATGAAAGTCCCCGTGCCACGACCGATCTCGTCACCTTCCGCGTCAATCAGTCGGCTTTCCGCCACAAACACGCGCCGTTTTCCACTAACCCAGCGCCCTTCCGCAACAACTTCGCCTGAACGAACGGGTTTGGTGAAGTGCAGGTTGAAGCTCGTTGTCAGCAGGAAGCGATCAGTAGCAAGCGTATTCGCCGCATAGAATGCTGCGTCATCGAGCATCTTGAAATAAATTGTTCCGTGCGCGGCCCCGGCAGCATGGAACACATCTTCGGTGATCGTGAAAGTCAGCCGGGAAATACCTTCACCAAGGATATCAAGTTTGGAGGCGAACTTGGAGTTGACAGGAGCTGATGCATAAAGCCGCTCCAGCGCACGGTAGTGCTGGTCAGCCCCCTCTTGCGATTGGTCTGGCTCAGGCGGCATCGCGCAAGAATTGGTTGGTCAGCACTGCAAAAAGCGCTTCAGCATCAGGAGCTTCACTCAACGCGGTCAACATTGCCTCATCGCGGACCATGCGCGAAATGGCAGCAAGCGCGTGGAGGTGAGTAGCCCCGGCATTGTCAGGCGAAACCAGGCCAAAAACCAACGATACCGGAATCGCATCGGCAGCCTTGAAATCCACCGGTTGCTCGAGCTTCAACAGCGCCATGGTTGGACGCTTCACCGCATTGCTTCGACAGTGCGGAATGGCAACGCCGCGACCAAACCCGGTGCTACCCAAAGCTTCGCGCTGCTCCAACCCATCGAGCACGTCTGTAGCATCAAGGCCGTAGACCTCGGAATACAGCTCCGAAAGGCGGGTGAGAACTTGGTGACTGTTGGCGAGGCGTGCGAGGCCAATCGCTTCAGGCACGATTGAAATGTTAACGTCCATTGTAACTACGAAATCCCGAGTGGTTCAGACCTTCTGACCAAAGCAAGTTTGCCTCAAGAACAGGTTGGCCCGTCCGCAAAAGGGGTGCGGCGCTGCCAAACATGCTCTTTGGGTGGACCTCCCCTAATTGCTTCCGTGGTTACCTAGCGGCTCCAGGTTGTCGAGGTCCTAACGCGGCTCAACCCATCCGATCGAGCCATCAGCGCGGCGATAAACCATATTATGCCTGCCAGTTCCAGCATTTTTGAAGAAAAGCGCATTGGTGTCGCGCAAATCGAGCATCATCACAGCATCCGCTACGCTCGATTCTGGTATGTCGACACTGGTTTCCGCAATCACGGGCGGAGCGCTGGCCACAACCTCTTCCTCGGGCTCTTCAACGGCAAAGATGGTATAGGCAGCCTCTTCCTCGGCGCGCACCTGCATGGCGCGCTCATGTCGATCAGTGAGGCGCCGTTTGTAGCGCCGCAGCTGCTTTTCAATCTTAGAGGCAGCATCATCGAGCGCGTGGTGAGCATCGTGAGCGGAGCCTTGTGCCTTCAGGATGAGGCCTTGCATGACGTGGGTGACAATATCGCAAGTGAACGCGCCGGCCGGTGCCTTACCGAAAGTGACATGAGACGACAGCGCACGGTCGAAATATTTCTCGACAATCCCACCCAGACGCTCTGCCGCGTGCTCCTGGAGCGCCGCGCCGGTTTCAACCTGGTGTCCCGAAATCCGGATGTCCATCCTCGCCTATCCTCCTGATTGCTTTGCCCTATCGAGCCCAGATCGCGTCCTTGATCCCGGCAACAAATTCGCGGTGGCGGGCCAGTTCGCTTTCACTGGCTGCATGGGGGCGCGCTTCGCGAAACTGCTTGGGAGTCTCTTGGTTTGGCAAAGCAGCATTGAGTTCCACAGTCTCAGTGACCATGACTTCAGTCTGCGATGCCAATTCAAGGCCGATCTGGCGTCCTCCAGTCAGTTCGACATAGACTTGTGCAAGCAATTCGGCATCGAGCAATGCGCCATGCTTTACGCGATGACTTCGGTCGATCCCATAGCGTGTACACAAGGCGTCAAGCGACAGTTTCGCGCCGGGATGTTTCTTGCGCGCAATCGCAACAGTATCGACCATCCGGTCCATCGATATGGGTTCGCGGCCGACCCGCTCTAGCTCAGCATTGAGAAACCCGAAGTCAAACCCAGCATTGTGCGCAACCAAGGGCGCATCACCCAAAAACTCTATCAGCTCGCTCGCAGTTTCTGAGAAGAGCGGCTTTCCAGATAGGAAAGCACTTGAAAGCCCATGCACCGCTTCGGCAGCGGATGGCATATCGCGCTCTGGGTTGTAGTAGGCGTGATAGGTTCGGCCGGTTTCGACGCGCCCCACCATTTCAACACAGCCAATTTCTACCATCCGGTCCCCGGTTTTTGGATCGAGGCCCGTTGTTTCCGTGTCGAAAATCACTTCACGCATTCGAAAGAGTATTCACCCAACTCCACCGCAAGGCAAGAGGCTGTGCAATCTTGCTGCGAACTAAGCGGTATCTTCGCGCAATCTGGTGATGAGGGTGCGAACCTGACTTTCGGTTTCCGCCAGCGAAGTTCCGGTATCGATCACGTGATCCGCGCCCGCGCGCTTTTGGGCATCGGGGGTCTGAAGGCCGAGGATATGGTCGAACTTTTCAGGCGTCATCCCAGGGCGGGCAAGGACCCGTTTTCGTTGAATGTCAGCAGGCGCGGAAACAACAACCACAACATCAACCGCCTTGTTGCCGCCACCTTCAAACAGCAATGGGATATCAAAAAGGAGGAGCGATGCATCCTTGTTCTCGGCCAGGAAGGCAGCGCGTTTCTCTCCCACAGCCGGGTGCACAATCGCCTCCAGTTTCGCGAGCTTCGCCTTGTCGCCAAATACGAGTTTGCCCAGTGCATCGCGATCAACCCCCTGTGGGCCCGTCGATCCTGGGAAGGCCGCTTCGATTAGGGGGATGAGTTCGCCAGCCGGACCCTGCATCGCACGAACAGCCGCATCCGCGTCAAAGACCGGCACCCCTGCGTCCTTGAACATAGCAGCGACTGTCGATTTACCCATGCCGATGGAACCGGTGAGGCCTATGTTTATCGGACGGTTCATTTCGTCAGGAGCTCCATCAGCTCGGGATCATGCTCGCGGGGAGGTTTGGTTCCAAAGAACTTCTCAAATGCAATGGCTGCCTGGCCAATCAACATCGCCAAACCGCCAATTGTCCGGTGTCCTGCGGCCTTGGCATTCTTGAGAAGCGGAGTCTCAACCGGGCTTGTAACGATGTCATAAAAGATAGAGCGCGGTGGCGCGTGGCTCATATCGAAGGCCATCGGCGGGCTTCCCGCCATACCCAAAGGCGAGGCATTTACCACCAAGTCGAGGCACCCCTCTCGATCATCGAATGCAAAATCGGTCGGTTGCGCAAAATGGGCAAGTGCAACCGCATGATGCTCTCCATTGGGAGCCAACTCATCGAGCAGAGCCCGCGCTTTGGTTGGATCGCGGCCGGCCACAACCAAGGTAAAGCCATTGTTTGCAAGCGCAGCAATGATTGCGCGAGCCGCTCCGCCCGTTCCCAGAATTCGGGCCATGCGGAACAGATGTTGATTCTTGAGCTCAGGAACAAGAGGTTCAAGAAAGCCGCCCGCATCGGTGTTAAACCCGGTTAGTGATCCATCGTCTTGGCGGATGATCGTATTCACCGCGCCCAGCTTCGCGGCGACTGGGTCGAGTCCATCAAGCAATGGAATTATCGCCTGCTTATGCGGCATAGTGACATTGCAGCCGATCCACTCATTCAGAGCACGGTGCTTTTTGAGATAGTCAGCCAAGTCCTGCGAAGTGACGAGATAACGGGAGTAATGTCCTCGAACCCCAAGCTTCTCGAGCCAGAAACCGTGAATGGCAGGGGATTTGGACTGCGCAATCGGATCACCGATTACGTGTGCCATTGGGGCAGGGGGCTTCATGTAATCAGAACGCCTTGTTCGCGCAGGGCTTTCATCACTGCAAGCAGCGGCATGCCCAGAACGGTAAACTGATCGCCTTCGATGCGCTCGAACAATTGCGCACCCATCGCCTCGATCCGGAAACAGCCGACAGTGTACCCGACCTCAGGCCATTCACAGTCTAAATAGTGTTCGATGAACTTATCGGTGAGGTCACGTACCGTAAGGCGAGCGCAATCAGCATGGCTCCATTCACAGGTTTCACCGCGAATAAGTGCGGCTGCGCTATGTAGTTCCATCACCTTGCCGGAAAAGAAACTGAGGTGCTCTGCCGCATTTTCGCGCGATATTGGTTTGTCGAAGCGCTTGCCCTCAACCACAACAAGCGAGTCGCTTCCAAGCACAAGTGCTTCAGGATAGTGGCTTGCCAGAGCAGCAGCCTTTGCAACGCTCAGCGCTTCTGCAATTTCCTGAGGTAGCGCGCCGATCAAGCCTTCTTCAATCGCCCGCTCATCCAACTCTGCCGGCAGCGCCCGATACGCCACGCCTGCCGCGTCAAGCATCGCTCGGCGTGAAGCGGATTTGGAAGCGAGGACCAATTCAGGAGAGCTCATATTGGCTTGGTCACCCCATCAAGCTGGCGATCCTTGCGCTCGCGTTCTTGCACGAGCCGAATGATCGCCGCTGCACTTTCTTCAATGGAACGACGAGTAACGTCGATCACCGGCCAACCATTGTCCGCGAACATTCGGCGGGCAAACTGGATCTCAGATTTTACCGTATCGCCATCGACATAGGAGGTTTCGGTTCCCTCGTTGAGTGACAACAACCTGTTGCGGCGGATTTGAACGAGGCGCTCTGGCGCGGTTGTCAGACCAACCACCAAAGGGTGTCTCAAGCCGAATAGCACTTTCGGCGGTGGGCTTTCGACAACAAGCGGAATGTTTGCGACCTTATATCCGCGATTGGCAAGATAGATGCTGGTTGGTGTCTTCGAGCTGCGCGAAACTCCGGCAAGGACGATGTCAGCCTCTTCCCAGTCTTCGTGACCAACCCCGTCATCATGCGCGATCGTGTATTGGATCGCTTCGACGCGCTTGAAATAGTCAGCGTCCATGGTGTGTTGACGGCCAGGCCTACCGTGGGCTTCCTGACCTAGCTGAGATTCAAGCGCTGCGGTGACCTGGTCGAGCACGGGCACAGCTGGAAGACCCAAATGCCGACAATGCTCCTCCAGCCGGGTACGAGTTTCTGGATTGACCAATGTGAACAGCACAAGGCCCGGGTTTTCGGCAAGATCTGGAACAATTCGGTCAAGATGCTGGCGCGAGCGGACCATTGGCCAGAAATGTCGGCTGACCGTCGGATCATCAAACTGCGCCAAGGCCGCTTTCGCGATCATTTCAAGCGTTTCGCCGGTCGAATCCGAGACAAGATGCAGATTCAGGCGGTTCATGGGTTGATTCGAATGCTCGCTTGCGGCTTGTGGAAAGTGATGGGCATAAACCACGGGAGAGTTTTGTCGACAAGCATGGGAGGGGAAAACATGCTCGCTCCTCTGGTTCTCACGAGTGTTTTTCTCGACACGGGACAGGTGCTGTCTACAGCTTGGGGAGATTGGGGATAGTTATCGCTTGACGCTGGGATTTCGCGGAGTCGCTGAATTGTCATAAGAGCGATCATTCGGGAGAATTCGGGCAGGATCGCGTAATTCCCGCTTTCCACAGAGCCAACAGATTCCATCATCCCTTTTAAAATTACACTATATTTGATTAGAGGAACGCATGCCTGGTCCTTTGCTAGAAACCCTTAAGGGTAACCGCCAGAAGATCGCTCCTGTCTGGCTCATGCGCCAAGCAGGACGCTATCTTCCTGAATATCGTGAGCTTCGCGCCGAAAAAGGCGGCTTTTTGGAGCTCGTTTATGACAGCGAAGCGGCGGCCGAGATTACGGTGCAGCCAATCAGGCGTTTCGGATTCGATGGAGCAATCCTGTTTTCAGACATTCTGATTGTCCCTCATGCCATGGGTCAGGGTCTTGAATTTTTGGCAGGTGAAGGGCCTAAGCTTAGTCCCACATTGAGCGATGTTGAAATGAGCTCGTTTGAACCGGCCTTCGAACGGTTCGATCCGGTCTACGAAACCGTGCGTCTGACCCGTGCGCAGATTGAGCAGGACGTGACCATGCTTGGCTTTGCAGGGTCGCCGTGGACAGTCGCAACATACATGATCGCAGGCGAGGGCTCGAAGGATCAGGGTCCGGCGCGATTGCTGGCATACCGTGACCCCGGATTGATGCAGGCGATTTGCGATAGGATCATTGAGGTATCAGTTGAGTATCTGCGCGGTCAGATTGATGCCGGTGCAGAGGCTGTTCAATTGTTTGACAGTTGGGCGGGTAGTCTTGCCCCAAACGAGTTTGAACGTTGGGTGATTGCGCCAAATGCTGCGATCACTGCGCAGTTGAAGCAATCGCATCCCGACATACCTGTGATTGGCTTTCCGAAAGGCGCTGGCGCAAAGCTTCCTGGATATGCTTCAGAAACTGGCGTTGATGCGGTTGGCCTTGATGAAACGCTCGATCCAGCTTGGGTTCACGATGTTCTGCCGGATGGAATGCCTGTGCAGGGCAATCTTGACCCACTGCTCGTCGAAGCCGGTGGACCTGCTTTGCCGGAACGTGTGAAGACGGTGCTAGGTGCGTTTGAGGATCGACCGCATGTCTTCAATCTTGGTCACGGTATTGGACAGTTTACTCCGATTGAGCATGTGGAAGAGCTTCTGCGCGCGGTAAGAGGATAGGGTCCAACGTAATGCAAGAAATGTTCGCTTCGATCTATCCATGGCTCAAGTCAGGTCACGTGATCTTTATGGTCTTCTGGATGGCCGGGCTTTTCATGTTGCCGCGGCAGTGCATCTATATGCTGGATGCAGCGCCTGGGTCTGAAGAAGAGGCGAAATGGGCACAGCGGATGGGCTTGCTCCGCAAGATTATCCTTACTCCGAGCATGATCGTCGTCTGGGCGCTGGGTCTGTATCTCGCTTACGGGCTGTTCATTGCCTCAGGGACTCTTGGCGGTCAGGGCTGGTTGCATGCGAAGATCACTCTTGTGGTGCTTCTTACAGGCTATCATGGCTGGCTGGTCGGCCAGACCAAGAAGATGGCGCGCGGCGAACGGCCATTGTCCGAGAAACGGCTGCGCATGATCGGCGAGGTGCCAGGCCTGCTGCTCGTGCTGATTGTTGTGCTCGTTTACGTCAGACCATTTTGATCCGCTTCGACTTCGGCCAAAATTGAACGATTGACCTAGGCCCAAGCGAATCTTATTTTAGAGGGCATAACCACCGGTCGCGACCGCGCATCCAAAGCACGGTCAGGTCTGCTTTCTCCAAGCCCATAGCCCAAACACCGATGGACGCAACGATGAGACAACTCGCGTATCGCGACATTCAGGGCACCTCGTCCAAAGAGGTAACGACCCGCCGGCCACTCCCTATCAATGGACTAAATAACTAATGCATCTCAAAGACTTAAAAGCTCGCACACCAGCTGATCTCGTGGCGATGGCGGAAGAGCTCGGCGTCGAAGGCGCATCCACCATGCGTCGCCAGGACCTCTTGTTCTCGATACTGCGGGAACTGGCCGAAGACGAAGAGTACGATGAAAAAATCATGGGCATCGGCACGATCGAAGTGCTTCAGGATGGCTTCGGTTTCCTGCGCTCGCCCGAGGCAAATTACCTTGCTGGCCCCGATGATATTTACGTTTCTCCCAACCAGATACGAAAGTGGGGCCTGCGCACTGGGGACACGGTCGAGGGCGAAATTCGCGCCCCAAAGGATGGAGAGCGATATTTCGCTCTGACCAGCCTTAGCCAGGTTAATTTCGAGAGCCCGGAAGCAGTGCGGATGCGCACCAATTTCGACAACCTCACGCCGCTCTATCCCGAGCAGAAGCTCAACCTCGATACGGTTGATCCCACGGTGAAGGACAAGAGCGCGAGGGTGATCGACATCATTTCGCCTCAGGGCAAGGGCCAACGTGCGCTGATCGTGGCGCCGCCGCGGACGGGTAAGACGGTTCTCCTGCAAAACATCGCAAAGGCGATCACGGACAATCATCCGGAAGTCTTCCTTCTCGTCCTGCTGGTTGATGAACGACCTGAAGAAGTCACCGACATGCAGCGCAGCGTGAACGGTGAGGTGATCTCCTCAACCTTTGACGAACCAGCTAATCGCCACGTTCAAGTGGCTGAAATGGTTATCGAAAAAGCAAAGAGATTGGTCGAGCACAAGCATGATGTTGTGATCTTGCTCGACTCGATCACGCGTCTTGGCCGGGCTTATAACACGGTGGTTCCATCCTCTGGTAAGGTGCTCACCGGTGGTGTGGACGCGAACGCTCTGCAGCGTCCCAAGCGCTTCTTCGGTGCTGCGCGTAACATCGAGGAAGGCGGATCGCTTTCGATCATCGCCACCGCGCTCATCGATACGGGCAGCCGCATGGATGAGGTTATCTTCGAAGAGTTCAAGGGCACCGGTAACTCGGAAATTGTTCTCGACCGCAAGGTATCCGACAAGCGTATCTTCCCCGCGCTTGATGTCGGCAAGTCCGGCACCCGCAAGGAAGAGCTGCTGGTTGAGAAGGACAAGCTGTCGAAGATGTGGGTCCTGCGCCGGATCCTGATGCAGATGGGCACGGTCGACGCGATGGAATTCCTGCTCGACAAAATGAAGGATTCGAAGACGAACGAGGACTTCTTCGATACGATGAACCAGTAGGTTTCGGTGGTTACCAGTTAGGGAAGGGCGGGAAACCTTTTTGGGTTAACCCGCCTTTGCCTTTTCGAGCTGGCGCCCCATCATCTCCCAGACCTTGTTTACCGCCTTGAGCGGGCGGACCATCACTTTGAAGTCGGTGATCATGCCGTCTTCGTCAAAGGTGATCATGTCGACTCCGTTGACATGGATGCCTTCCATCTCAGTTGCAAATTCGAGCACCGCGGTATCGCCGTCGACTATTTCGCGCAGATAGCGGAAGCTGGGATTGCCCAAGGTCTGCCCTGCGGCTGCAAGGTAGGCGACGGTTATTGCGCGGCCTTCTTGAGGTGTGTGGACCACGGGGGAGTGGAACACGGCATCTTCGCAGATGATTGCGGTTAGGGCTTCTGGATCGCTTCCAGCCTCAATCACGCGGTGCCAATTGGCGAGGCCCTTGACCGCGCTGCTCATGCGAGGTGTTCCGCAAAGAAGGCGCTGGTGCGACTGTCGGCAAGGTTGGCAGCCTCCTCATGCCGACGTTGGCCAACCTCGGTGGCAAAGCCGTGGTCGAGGCCTTCGTAGTCGTGCAGCACCGCCTTGGGGTGATCATCAAGCCCAGCGTGCATTGCGGTTTGTGTTTCGGGGCCGACAAAGCCGTCTGCAGTTGGTATGTGGAGCATGATCGGATTGGCAATCGCGTCCTTTTCATCGAGCAGACCGTCGATGCCAACGCCGTAATAACCCACTGATGCATCGACATTTGTCCGGGCTGCGCTCATGAATGCTAGTCGGCCACCGAGGCAGTATCCCACGCAGCCGACTTTGCTAACGCCCTCGTCTTTACGGATAAAGTCGAGAGTGGCTTGGATGTCCTTGATACCCGTGTCTTGATCAAAGTTCTGCATGTGTCCAAGTGCGGCCTGAAACTCTGCTTCGTCATCAGGGTCGAGTTCAATCCCTGGTTCTAGCCGCCAGAACAAGTCCGGAGCGATCGCCAAATACCCTTCTGCAGCAAGCTTGTCGCACTTTTGCTTGATGCCAGGGTTCACACCGAAGATTTCCTGAATGACAATGATTGCGGCCCTTGGCGCTTCTTGAGGCCTTGCAACATAGGCTGCGAAATCTCCGTCGTCAGCGAGTGTGGGAACAGAAACAGTGTCTGACATCTCGGGTGTATCCTTTCGAATCATCTTGGTGTTTGCGCCGTTCTGGGCGTAGCCATTGCATGGAGGCTTGGCCAAACCCAGTTTAATCTGAGATAGGGGGCCCAGCACTGCAGGACGCAGGAAGAGAGGAAGAAGTCCATGAAGGTCAATATCGAGATTGATTGTACACCGGAAGAGGCGCGCAGCTTTATGGGTCTTCCCGATGTCAGCGAGGCAAACAGTGTCTACGTCGACAACATAACAAAGGCTATGCAAGGGGTGAGCAATCCTGCGCAGATGCAGGAATACGCTCAGGCGCTTGCACCGATGGGACAGGTCGGTCTCAAACTTTTTCAAAGCTTCGTGGAAGGTGGAATGCGGGCTGCCGGCGGTCGTTCGAGCAGATCCGGCGAAGATTCAGACAGCTGATAGGATTTCGTGAGTAGGCGTTTCCATGAGCGATAACGCGTCGACGATCTTTGCTGTTTCAAGTGGTTCACCGCCTGCGGCGATCGGAGTTGTTCGTGTAAGTGGTCCTCAGGCGGGGACTGCCTTGCGACGTTTGACGGGTCGAGAGATTGAGCCGCGCCGAGCAAGCTATTCTGCCCTGCGAGATCGTTCTGGCGGTATTCTCGATCACGCACTTACACTTTGGTTTCCGGGGCCCTCAACAGCAACCGGAGAGGACTTGGTCGAGTTCCATTGTCATGGAGGACGCGCTGTGCTCAGCGCAGTGTGCGACGCCCTTGGGGCAATGGATGGTCTGCGACCCGCGGGGGAGGGGGAGTTCACCCGTCGTTCGTTTGCCAATGGGAAAATTGATCTCGCCGAAGCAGAAGGGTTGGCCGACCTTCTTGAGGCGGAGACAGAGCTTCAACGTGTTGCAGCAGTTGCCAATGTCAGCGGTGCCCTGTCGAGGCAGGTTGAGGAATGGCGAGACGATGTCCTGCGCTTGTCCGCATTGATTGAGGCAGCGTTGGATTTTTCCGATGAAGACGACGTGAGTGAACTGCCCGAAAGTTTCACGTGGAACATTGAAAGCTTGTCGAGCGCAATTGGAGATTGGCTGGAGCGACCCCGGTCGGAGCGATTGAAGAATGGATACCGGGTGGTTTTGGCAGGTCCCCCAAATGCTGGAAAATCGACGCTGTTCAATGTGCTGGTGGAGAGTGAAGCGGCGATCACATCTTCGATCGCTGGTACGACCCGTGACGTGATTGAGCGCAGTGTGGCGATTTCCGGCGTGCCCTTCACATTCGTCGACACGGCGGGCCTTCGAGACGAAGGAGGAGAAGAGGTCGAATCCATAGGAATCGACCGAGCACGCAAAGAGCTCGATCGAGCGGATCTCGTGCTGTGGCTTGGGTATGAAGGGGAGGGGCCGGACCGAAGTTGGGAGATTGCAAGTCGCTCGGATGCACAAGACTATGAGGCTAAGGTTGGTCCTCGACATGTCATTTCTGCGAGGACTGGTGAAGGAGTGATGGCGCTGAAGTCCGATCTCGTGGACCATGCGCGCGCCAGCATGCCCCGGCCTGGCGAAGCAAGTTTGAATGCGCGGCAGCATGCGCGCCTGAACGAAGCACTTGATTCCTTGTGCAGTGCCAAGAGCAAGAGTGATCTGCTCTTGATTGGTGAAGATCTGCGGCGTGCCAGACTCTCTTTTGATCGGTTGATCGGCCGGGCGAGTACTGAAGATATGCTTGATGCACTGTTTGGGCGCTTCTGCATCGGGAAGTAGCATTGAGCCTTATTGGCCTTGTTCCACGTGAAACAGCTTTGACGAGCGCCTGATGAAGGCCTATCTGGCCCGCCATGCGCGAATTTGATGTTCTGGTAATCGGCGGGGGACATGCCGGTGTAGAGGCTGCTTGTGCTGCTGCCCGAATGGGCGCGCGCACTGGTCTGGTCAGCTTCGATCTAGAGGCTATCGGCGCGATGAGTTGCAACCCAGCGATAGGGGGACTCGGCAAGGGCCACCTGGTCCGCGAAGTTGACGCTCTCGATGGCGTCATATGTCGTGCCGCAGATGCTGGTGCAATCCATTATCGCATGCTCAATCGCTCGAAAGGCAGCGCGGTTTGGGGACCCCGTGTTCAAGCAGACCGCACCAGGTTCAAGGCTGCGGTTCAGGCGGTCATAAGGGCTCAGGAAAATCTGACGCTTATTGAAGGAGAGGCGGCAGCTCTTGTTCTTCGAGGCGGAGTTGTAAGCGGGCTCGAGCTTGCCAATGGCACTACGATCAGCGCCCCGCGAGTGATCCTTTGCACTGGGACTTTCCTTGGGGGAGTGCTTTTTCGCGGCGAAGAGCGGTTTGAGGGCGGAAGAATTGGTGAGAATGCTGCCACCCGTCTTGCGCAGCAACTTCGCTCAGCCGCCCTACCAATGGCCCGGCTTAAGACAGGCACACCGCCTAGGCTTGATGGGCGTACGATCGATTGGGCTGCATTGGAAGAACAGGCGTCGGATGGTGAGACATGGACCATGTCGCCATTGTCGCCGCGGCGAGTGAACCCGCAAGTCTTTTGCGCGATCACCAGAACAACTCAGGCGGCTCACGACGTAATTCGCGCGAACCTCGACCGCTCGCCTTTGTTTTCCGGCGCAATTGACGCCGCCGGACCTCGCTATTGCCCTTCAATTGAGGACAAGATCCATCGATTTGGCGACCGCGACGGCCATCAGGTGTTTCTCGAGCCGGAAGGATTGGACACCCATCTCGTCTATCCCAACGGGATCAGCACGTCGCTGCCGGTTGATGTGCAGGACGCTATGCTCAGGGCGATGCCTGGCCTGGCCAAGGTTGACATGGTTGTTCCGGGCTACGCTGTTGAGTACGACCACATCGACCCACGCGCGCTCACCCCCGATCTTCAGCTTCGAGCAATTCCTGGGCTCTATTGCGCTGGCCAGATCAATGGAACCACCGGGTATGAAGAAGCTGCCGCCCAAGGATTGGTCGCGGGGCTTCAAGCAGCATCTGCCGCTTTGGACAAAGCACCACCGGCGTTGGATCGCGCCAATTCCTATATCGCCGTGATGATCGATGACCTCACACTCCAGGGTGTGAGCGAGCCTTATCGGATGCTGACCTCGCGCGCTGAGTATCGTCTACGTCTTCGTGCGAACAATGCCTCAACACGCCTAACAGGGCTTGGGGTTGATGCCGGCTGTGTTGGTGAAGAGCGCAAGTCTTGGTTTGAGGCACGACAAGAAGTGCGAAGCGATGTGGCTGCTGCCCTGTCAAAGAAGCTCCATGCCCGCGAATTGGCGGACAATGGCGCAAACGTCCGGCGAGATGGTGGTGAGAAGCCGCTGGAAGACTGGCTGCGGCACGACGGTGTATCGGTCGAAACTCTGGCCCCATGGATGCCTGAGCTATCTGACTGCGACCCACACCTTCTGGATGAGATGGCTGAGGATGCTACCTATGCGCCGTATCTAGCACGACAAGAGGCCGAACTTCGCGATCTGAGAGCCAGCGAAGCCCTCTCGCTCGGACCAGAATTTCCGTATCACAGTGTTCCGGGCCTCTCGAATGAGATGGTGGAACGGCTAACCTCCGCTGCACCAACGACCCTTGCGTCTGCAGGAAGGGTTCCGGGCATTACTCCGGCAGCTCTTTCTGCACTCCTGGTTCACGCTCGCCGTTGGCAGCGTGCGGCGTGAGCGAGGCCCCAACCATAGAAAGTGAAGAAACAGCGCGAGCCTATGTCGAAACTTTGGCCAATGCAGAGGCGATAGAGAAGCTTGAGCAATATGCTGGGTTGTTGATTGCTGAGAACCAACAGCAGAACCTCATAAGCAAATCCAGCGAGGGTCAACTTTGGGTGCGGCACCTCGCGGATAGCGCTCAACTGCTCGAACATGTTCCACGTGAAACATATGAGGCGGGCGCACCCGGCCCTTGGCTAGACCTTGGAACAGGCCCTGGGCTTCCAGGTCTCGTCATCGCCATACTCAAGCCGCAGATTCCGGTTGCTCTTGTTGAATCTCGAGCGCGGCGTGTCGAATTCCTCGAGGCCTGCGTCGAGTCACTTGGTCTGGAGAATTGCACAGTGATGGGTGATCGCCTTGAACGTGTAACCCCTTTTGAATCTTGGGTCATTTCGGCACGGGCATTTGCTCCATTGGAGAAACTCATCACGTTATCCGCACCCTTCTCCACAAAGGCGACGCGCTACATCTTGCCCAAGGGGCGCTCGGCGGCGCACGAATTGTCCCAGACAAAAGCTTCGATTCGGAACATGTTTCACGTGAAACACTCATTGACCGATACCGAGGCTGGCATCATCGTGAGCAAGTGACCTGCGGGGCACAGCGATATTTGAGAAGTACCGGCGATCCGGCGACGAAAAGGGAAGCGCGACATGCTGACAATTGCGATTGCTAACCAGAAGGGTGGGGTTGGGAAGACGACCACTGCCATCAACATGGCAACCGCAATGGCTGCGACAGGTTGGCGTACCCTGCTGATCGATCTCGATCCTCAAGGAAATGCCTCAACGGGTCTTGGTGTTGACGCGGCCGCGCGCGACATATCCAGTTATGATTTGTTGGTTGATGAGGTTCCGCTTGCCGAAGCCTCTGTTGAGACAAGTATTCCGGGCCTCGATATTGTGCCGGCGACGGTGGACTTAAGTGGTGCCGAAGTCGAACTCGTGTCTGTTGAAGAGCGCACTGCACGATTGCGCACCGCACTGAAGAATCACGGTGGTCACGAGGTGTGCTTCATTGATTGTCCGCCATCACTTGGTTTGCTCACGCTAAATGCAATGTGCGCAGCCGACAGCCTTTTGGTCCCGCTTCAATGCGAGTTTTTCGCACTTGAGGGCTTGAGTCAGCTGCTCAAGACGGTCGAGCAGGTCCAGCAGCGGTTCAACCCATCGCTCGATATCATCGGTGTGGTTCTCACCATGTACGACCGCCGCAATCGTCTTACGGATCAGGTGTCTGACGATGTGCGGGATTGCCTCGGCAACCTCGTCTTTGAAACAGTGATTCCGCGCAATGTCCGGCTTTCAGAAGCGCCCAGCCATGGTCTTCCAGCGCTGGTTTATGATCATGCCTGCGTCGGGAGCCGTGCTTACATTTCACTTGCTCGCGAATTGATTGGGCGCTTCCCACCTGAGAGGCAGGCGGCATGAGCAAGTCTTCTGACCCTGTCCAGTTCACAGTGCCACAACGCAGCCCGGCTGACCGCAAGAAGAAGTTAGGCAAGGGTCTAGGCGCGCTTCTCGGTGAAACAAAGCGCGAAGAACCTTTGGTGCGAAGCGAGGTTGATGTGGACGCGTCAACAGGTGGTTCTGGTGGGGGTGCCGCTGAGTCTCCGCTCAAGAACTTACCGGTTTCACGAATCGAACCCCTGCCAGGCAACCCGCGCAAGCACTTCGATGAGGCCGCACTTGATGAATTGGCGGCTTCTATCGCTGCGCGCGGTGTGATTCAGCCGATCATCGTTCGACCGCATGGGGAAGAGCGCTATCAGTTGGTTGCGGGCGAGCGACGCTGGCGGGCGGCACAAAAGGCGCGTTTGCATGAAATCCCAGCCCTCGTTCGCGAATTGTCAGAGCGCGAAGTCATGGCGCTTGCCCTAATCGAGAACCTGCAACGCGAAGACCTCAACCCTGTTGAAGAAGCACGGGCTTATCAGAGGCTTAGTGATCAGGAGGGTATGACTCAGGCTGAGATAGCGCGCATGGTTGAGAAGTCGCGCAGCCATGTTGCCAACCTTCAGCGCCTGCTCGGTTTGCCAGAGGCGGTGCTTGATCTGGTTGAGGCTGGTCGGCTGACGATGGGTCACGCGCGCGCGCTGATCGGGCAGGATGATGCAGCTGATCTCGCAATGCGCGCGGTGAACGACAATCTGTCTGTGCGCGAGATTGAAAAGTTGGTGCGTGCGGTCGCAAAGGGTGTGAAGGCGCAGGCTGCTTCTTCGCAGCCTACAGGCCAACCACAGGAAAATGCTGATATCGTTGCTGTCCAGCGTCACCTTGAAGAGTTTCTGGGCCTCAATGTGCGAATCAAGGCGGACAGCGACCCTAGAACTGGGGCCATCACGATCCGCTACGAATCGCTAGATCAGCTCGACATGGTCTGCCAGCGCCTGACTGGCGGCGACATTTAAGCCGAATTCCCGATCGGTAAATGGTCCGAAACCCCCGGAATTCCGGGGGCTAGGGGCCTCTTGGTGTCAATTCCTACTTTGGTGTTAACCCTACCCGCAAACGAAAGCGGAACCTGGGAATTCTACCTAGTCGTGGCGAGCGGGCCTCAATCCCGTTCGGTAGATGCGATCAAGCGGGGGGCGATTCGGGTTGCCCATTGGTCGTGTTTGCATCGGGAAAGACCACGCTTGGAAGGACCACAAATGACCAAGACTATTCGTTTCGCCGCTGCTGGCGCTGCCATGTTTGCCGCCCTCGGCATGGGCACTGCGGCTCACGCTGACACTGCTACTGCAGATGCGACTGCAGAAGTTCTGGACGCACTTGTTCTCAACAACGACACCGCGCTTGATTTTGGCGCGATGGTTGTAAGCGGTGCTGGCACCGTTACGCTCGCAGCTGACGGCACGCTGAACTGCGCTGCAACCGACATTGTTTGCTCGGGCACGACCAGTGTTGCTGGTTTTTCGGTTGAAGGCACTGCCAACAAGGCTGTCACCATCAACCTGCCGACCACTTCTGTTGATCTGCAGCACCCCAGCTTCACCGCGGGGACTGCAGCTGAGCACACCATCGTGCTGAGCGCATTTACCTCGAGCGAGAACGGCACGGGTGGCCCGGAAGTCACGCTTGACGGCACCGGCAATGCTACTTTTGACGTTGGTGGCACGATCACGCTTGATGGCACTGAAGCTGCAGGCGTCTTCTCAGGCACCTTCGACGTTTCGGTCGAATATTCGTAAGATTGCTACCTGCCGCGTCGTTTGACGTGGCTTTAGCAACAACGGTTTGAGCCGCGCTCTCCCCCCGGGAGCGCGGCTCTACTGTTTTGTGAGGCGCTCGGTTGCCGAGAGTTTAGCTCTTTTTAACCCTATCTGCTTACCAACATCCGTGAAAGTACGCGGGTCTTGGATGAACACTCCGAGTTCCCGGAATGGGGAGCCGATCAACACAATGTCTTTCAAAACACTACAGAATATCGCCAAGTCTGGCGCCGCATTGGTTGCCATGTCGACACTGGCTTTGACTGCGCCAAGCTATGCGCAAGGCGATCTTCTTGTCGCACCTACTCGGGTAATCCTTGACGGATCGCGGGGTACGGAAGTGATCCTGAGCAATATCGGTTCGGAAGAGGCGACGTATCGGATTGGCCTCGAACTGCGTCGGATGCTGGCTAATGGAAGGCTGGAGCCGGTCGAACGCACGGACGCAAACTCAGGCGAGGAGGCTGCTTTGGGTATGATCCGCTATGCGCCGCGCCGGATCACTCTTCCGCCGGGACAGCCACAGGCGGTTCGGCTTGCAGCACGCCCTGGTGCTGACCTTCCTGACGGTGAATACAGAGTGCATATGTCGTTTAAGGCCATCCCGCGCCCGCGCGAGGTGACAGAACAAGCAGATGCCCCTGAAGGGGTCTCGATCCAGCTGATACCGATTTACGGCGTCACCATTCCTATCATCGTCCGCCACGGCCGGGTGGAGGCGCAGGTTGCGTTGACACAACCGAGCATTATTCAAGGGGAGGATGGTCCCGAGCTCGCACTTTCGATCAATCGTGCGGGTGACAGCTCGACCTATGGTGTGCTGCAGGTAACCAAACCAGGACGCGAGGATCCGCTGCTGAACCTTCGCGGTGTCGCCGTTTACCCCGAGGTCAACGAGCGCCAGGTTCGCGTAAGACTAACCCCCGAGCAGGCTGCAAGCTTCCGCGGGCAGGTGCGGATCGAGTATCGTGAAATGCCTGATGCAGGCGGCGGGCTTATCGCTGCGATTGACAGCTTCATCGGCTAGGGCATCGCTAGAGCCTCGGTATATCCAACATGATTACGCTGCGCCAAGGACCATTGAGCGCCGTCGCGAGTATCGCGGCGGCGCTTGGTGCGTTTGCGGCGCCAGCACCGGTTTACGCGCAAAGCGCAGGGACAACGCAGGATTCCGTGCCATCGAACCAGCCCTGGCAGGCCTCGGATGATGATTTCCTGTTCCTGCAGCTGGTCATTCGAAATTACAAACTGACCTACGACGTGCGCGGGTACCAAACCGATCGCGGCGTTTGCCTTGATCTTGCCGACGTCATTCAGTCTCTCGACCTGCCAATCCGGATCGACAAAGAGTCGCGCCGCGCAACTGGCTGGTTGTTCGCGGAGGATCAACAATTCACTCTCGATCGCGACTCCAACACGGTACAAAACGTGAACATGGGTCGTGCACCAGTGGCACAGGACATCTATGACACACCTGAAGGCTGGTGTGTTGATACCGATGCCCTGTCCAAATGGTTCGGCATCGATTTCCGGCCTGATCTCTACAACGCAGTCGTCCGATTGGAGTCAGATCGCGATCTGCCGTTCATGCAGGCTATCGAACGAAGAAGTCGCGCCGCGCGACTTCGCTCAAAACCGGCCAATTTCGACCTATCGCAATTCCCCAACGCGGAAATGGAATACAGGCCTTGGCGAACACCTTCGGTTGATATCGTCGCTCAAGCCGGTGTGCGTACGGGAGAGGGCGGGAGAAACGGCGCAGAGGGCCGAATTGAGTTTTATGCAGCGGGAGAAGCCCTGGGAGCGAGCTATTTTGCGCGTGTGGGCACCGACGATCGGTTGAACCCGCAAACTGTGCGTGTGCGCGCTTATCGAAACGATCCGGAAGGCGGTCTTTTCGGCCCTCTGGGTGCCACACAGGTCGCGGCTGGTGACGTAGAGACAATTCCTGGTCGTTTAACGGGCCAAACAGCGGTTGGTCGAGGAGCCTTCATCAGCAACCGTCCACTTGGCCAAGCATCCCGCTTCTCAGCAACCACATTGCGCGGCGTTTTGCCGGCAGGATGGGATGCGGAGCTTTATCGCAACGGCCAGCTCATTGCCTTCCAGGATGATCGTGGCGATGGGCGCTATGAATTTATCGACGTCGAACTCTTCTTTGGCAGAAATGACCTTGAAGTCGTTCTCTACGGCCCTCAGGGACAGATCCGGCGCGACAAGACATCAGTTCCGGTCGGTTTCAACCAGATTGAGCCGGGGCAAACTTACTATTGGGCCGGAATTGCCCAAGCCAACCGCGATTTGATCGATCTCGGGACTGGTATCCGCGATGGGCCACAAGATTGGCGGTGGGGCGTTGGGGTCGAACGCGGCCTTGATCAGAGAACCAGCGCCGCCATTGGCATCCAGAGTCTCGTCGTGGATGGCGCTCGCCGCAGGTTTGCGGAGGGCGCGGTTATGCGTTCATTTGGCGCCATGCAGCTAGAATTTGTCGCTGCGCACGAGTTTGGAGCCGGTTCGGCTGCCGAAGCGAACATACTTGGGCGACGAGGCAACTTCAATTTTGGCGCAAACGCCCTTGTTGCCTTTGGAAACTTCACCAGTGAGTTCACTGAGGGCCAGATTGACTATCGAGGCGGTTTCAACTTCTCGACTTCGCTCAGCTTGGGCAAGGCGATCTTCCCGATCCAGGGGGATATCAGGCACTCCAAGCTGAGGGATGGGTCAGAAGTTAACGAATTCTTAATGACGACATCGCTTACCGCGGGGCGGTTCGCCGTGTCTGCGCAACTCAGCCACCAGGAACGGACGCAAGGAGAGCTCACTCCGGCTCGATCCGAAACCCGCGTAAGATTGCTCGCCAATGCGAGATTCCGCGATTTCCGAGTGCGCGGCAACGCCACATTCCTGACCGCTGGCCGTGACCAGGGCCTTGAGAGTGTGACTGTGCGCGCTGACTTGGATATTGGCGAGGACGCGGATATTCAGGGGCAGATCGATTACACAGCAAGAGTCGATGAATTCCGTTTGACCGGGGGATACACTCATCGGTTCGACGAATTCTCCCTGCGCGGAGATGCCTTCGTTACGTCACGCGGTGGTGTGGGTGCGTCGGTGAATCTGGCATTCAGCCTTGGACCAGACCCCGTGTCAGGCGGCGTGCGCGTAACCGGCAGCAAGTTGGCGCGCAGTGGGCAGGCGGCAGTGACCGTCTTCCGGGACGACAATGGAAATTCGCGGCGCGATCCGGGCGAGGATGTACTGCCGGATGTGCTGGTCGAAGCGGGTCTGCGCAGCACCGACGCAATTACAGGCGAGAATGGCCGCGCCATCGTTGATGATCTGCGTCCATTCCGGCCGGTTCTGGTGGGCATCGATGAATCGTCGCTGGCCGATCCGTTCCTTGCGCCGTCAACCAAGGGCATTGTTATCACCCCGCGCCCTGGCGTGGTGGCTCAGTTGGAGCTCGCAATCTCGCCGACTGGTGAGGTCGAAGGCACTATCCGCAACTCATCGGGCATCGAACAGCCTGGTGTGAAACTTGAATTGGTGGACAATCGCGGGGCTGTTGTGGCGGAGGCAATCAGCGAGTTTGACGGCTTCTTCCTCTTCCAACGTGTGCCCTATGGCCAGTACCGTCTGCGAATAAATGAAGACGCCGCCAAGACGCTTCAAGTGAGGTCTGCACTGTCACTATCGGATGGACGCGCACAGTTTACGCTCGGGCGCGAAGAAGATGTTGTGCGCTTCGGAACGATCCGGCTGACGCCTGATGATGATCCCGATTCCTTCCCCGAAACAGGACCCGTGATCGCTGCCGCGAGGCCCGAGTAGGGCCTACCAGCATTCAGCGTGCTTAATTGCCCTTGATGTAGCGCGGTGGTGCTGGACGCGGTGCAGCGGGGGTCTCTGGCTGCGGTGCAGGAGCCGGAATGGTGCGGGTAGCACTCGGAATCACTTCTTCACGGACAGTCTCGCGCACAATCACGCGCTGCTGCTGTTCGTACTGCACCGGTACATAGACCACCTGCTGAGGCGGAGCATAAGAGTAGCTGTAGGATTGATATGCAGGGGCGTAGCCATATCCGTATCCATATGCAGGAGGAGCATGGATCGGCGCGGCATAGGTTGGCGCTGGGATCGTGCGGTACGCAAAGCGCGGTGCGCCGTGATGGTATTGCGAGAGGTAGCTATCGAGTGCCGCCTCGCAGTCATACTCACCCCTATCGTTGCGCCCGCCACCGATCAAATTTCCGAGCAGGACGCCGCCAATACCGCCAAGGCCGGCACCAATGAGCGTCCCACCAAGGCGCTCACCATCTGCAACGCGGTTCCCGATGATCCCTCCTGCAATCGCGCCAAGCAGTCCGCCGATGATCCCGCCTTTTTCGCGATTATCACGCCCGCTAGTGCGGCGCTCACACTCCGAAATCCATTGGTCGCGTTCGAACACGCTGGCAGCAGGAGCGTATCCATGTGCCGGCATTGTGCGGTAGGCATAAGTCTCTGCACGCGGGTGGCGGGCATGGCCGCCATAGTGAGGAGAGGTAGTTTCGATCCGGCGGATGCGAGTAATGGTCTCTACGCCATCAGCATCGACGCTGGTTTCGGTGACATCGGATACAACAGGTCCGGTGCGATACTCAGGCGGAAGGGCATCGACTTCGCTTACACTCATGGCAGCGGTATCCACATCCTGAGCCTGCACGCCAAATGGCAGCATTAGGGCACTTGCCAGCGCCAGGCCTGAAATCGCTTTGTACGTCATCACTCACCCCCAGAAGGCAGACTGCACGACTCGCATTTGCGTGCATCTCATGGTTAGCAAAAACTTTACCACCGGATGACGAAGCCGGCCAAGCGATCGAGGCGCTACTGTCTCGTTTCGGGGCGATTGCTCGCAAGAGGCTAAGGCGCTCAAATCCGGGGGGACAGCAGCCTGGCCAATGCTTCGACGCCGGCAGCATCCGTTTCGTCAAAGCGGGCAGGGCTCGGGCTATCGAGATCAATGACCGCCACGACCTCGTCATCTCGAATGACGGGAACGACCAATTCCGACCGGCTTGCAGCATCGCAGGCAATATGCCCGGGGAACGCATGGACGTCTTTGACCAACTGGGTAACTCCCTCCTCTGCAGACGCTCCGCAAACACCTTGCCCGATCGGGATACGAATACAGGCGGGCCTCCCAACGAACGGGCCAAGCACCAATTCGCGCTCTTCCTTCACGCTCGTCCCCATTCGATAGAAACCCGCCCAATTGAGGTCTGGCACAAATTCCCAAAGAAGGGCTGCGACATTGGCCATGTTGGCCACAGGATCGGGCTCACTTGAAGTCAAAGCATCAGCTGCGTCGCACAGTTGGCGATAACGTTCTGCGGTTTCGAGGGCGGGATCAGGTTTGAAATCGAACATGGTAGTTCCTGGAACACTAAGCTGTTGTCGCCAGCTTCACGCTGACCTATCTCGGCCAACATGGGTATTCTACGCAAGCTGGCAATTGCTCTTGTCATTTTCATCGCCGTTCTGGGCGCTGGGTTCTACTTCGTCTCGCGCGGAGATACGGCTGATCTTTCGGTCGATGATGTTGCTGGCACCGATCCCACTCTACAGGCTCCTGAAGCCGAAAGCTTCCCAACTGTCCAGATCGCCAAGCCCGTTGGTTGGGAACAGGGCCAATTGCCTCAAACAGCAGAAGGGCTGACGGTTAGCCGATTTGCAGAAGGGCTTGATCACCCCCGTATCCTATATGCCCTGCCTAATGGCGATGTGCTGGTAACTCTTACGCGTGCTCCGGCAACAGAAGAAAGCGACGATGGCGGGATCATGGCTACGATCCGCGGCTGGGTCGCAAGCTATCTTTTCTCAGAAGCCGGTGCAGCTGGCACCTCTCCCAACCAAATCGTCTTGTTGCGAGATGCCGACGGGGATGGCGCGGCTGAGATAAGCGAAGTCATCCTGACAGATGGGCTGGATTCACCGTCAGGCATGAGCTGGCATGACGGCACCCTCTATGTCGCGAACCATAATGCCGTGCTGGCCTGGGATTATGAACTGGGCAGTCTTTCGGTTGAGGGTGAGCCACGCAAACTGATGGACTTGCCACCCGGTGGTGGCCACTGGATGCGGAATATGGAAATCCACCCTGACGGTGACCGTTTTTATATCGCGGTCGGATCGGTCAGCAATATCGGTGAGGCCGGCATGGCTGTTGAAGAAGGTCGCGCTACGATTTGGGAATACAATCTCGAAAGCGAAAGCGCGCGCCCATTCGCCGCAGGATTGCGAAACCCCAACGGTCTCGATTTCAGCCCTTGGTCAGGAGAGCTATGGACCACCGTGAATGAACGCGACATGCTTGGCTCAGACCTAGTGCCTGACTATTTGACCAACGTACCAGTTGGCGCGCAGTACGGTTGGCCCTGGGTCTATTTCAAAGACAATATCGACCGCCGGGTAGAACCGCCCATGCCGCGCTTCCTTTTGGAGTATGCGCGCAATCCCGAGTTTGCACTGGGACCGCATGTCGCTGCGCTCGGCCTTGTGTTTACCGCCGAAGGTCACCTCATGGGCGAGGACATGGCGAGCGGTGCCTTTATCGCACGGCATGGATCATGGAACCGCAAGCCACCATCTGGATATGACGTCGTGTACGTGGCCTTTGATGAGTTCGGCAAACCTCAAGGCAAGCCCGTTCCGGTTCTCACAGGGTTCCTTAATGAGGATGGCACAACAAAGGGGCGTCCCACCTGGGTCGAGTGGGCGAATGATGGTTCACTGCTCGTTTCCGATGACACGGCTGGAATCATTTGGCGCACCTACTCGCCAAATGCTGAACCCGGCGCAGGGATTGAACGCCTGACAGGGGAGCCATTGCGACCAAGGGGTGAGCTGGTCGATCCGCGCGCAACTTTTGAAGAAGACTATCTGAGGCAGCAGGCCGGACAGCAAATCAACTAAATAGCCTTGCCGGCCCTTCCGGCTAGCTCGCAGACGTATTGATATGCGGTGCGTCCGGACCGATTCCCGCGTGCAATCGCCCAGGCGAGCGCTTCTTCCTCGTCGACATCAAGTGCAAGCGGCTGAGCATAACCGCGCACGATTTCCAGATAGGTTTGGCGATCACAAGGGTGAAACCCGAGAGTAAGGCCAAATCGATCAACCAAGGCCAATGCATCATCACGCTCGTCGCGTTCGTGCAGGGCCTCGCTCTCATCTCGGCTCCGTTCGACTATAGTGCGTCGGTTGGAGGTGACAGCCAAGCGCACTCGCGATGGCCGGGCAATCACCCCGCCGTCAAGCAGGCTACGCAGCGCAAGGCTCTCCTGCTTGTCGCTTGCACCAAAGCCAAGATCATCGAGAAACAGAACAAAAGCCCGGTCCTGCGGCGCGAGTTCGTCAATTAGTGTGGCAATCCCATCCAACCCGCCAGGCGCGACCTGGACGAGTGCAATCTTGCCGTCAGTTTGTTGATGGACATCCTGCAAAACCGCGCGCACGAGCGCAGACTTCCCCATACCGCGCGCACCCCAAAGCAAGCAATCATGCGCTGCCGATCCCGCCGCCAAACGCGCAACATTCTCGCGCAGCTGCCTTTTCTGCGGCTCGATCCCGCGCAGTTGATCAAGGCGTATAGTGTCAAGTGAGGCAATCGGCCGTGCTGTGCCGCTATCCCAGACGTAGCCTGGGTAAGCCATCCAGTCGATCGGCTCTGCCACAGGAGCGGCCATCCGTTCCAGCGCATCAGCAATGCGCTCAAGAGGCTCTCGGCGGCGTGTCACAGTCAGTTAGCCGGCAAACTTTTCAGACGGTAGCGCATAAAGCAGATCGGAGCCTGCCGTGGCTCCAGCCTTTAGGCCAGCCGCTTCAGGCACGATCCGATCGAGGAAGAATCTCGCGGTTACTGGCTTGGTATCGGCGAGCGCTGGCGCAGCGCCGCCTTCCACCGCCTTTGCCTGTTTCATCAATTGCCATCCTGCGACCGCGACAGCGGCCATCGTGCAAAAGGGCACGCTGCCTGCCAATCTGTCATCGAGGCTTGCGGTGCTTTGCATCCATTGAGCAACCTCGGCGCAATCTTGAGCGAGCGATACCAAGCCTGCTTCAGCGCTTGCGTCGCGTGCGATCTCGTCAAACAAAGCAATCATGGCTTCACCGCCATCGAGGCCAAGCTTTCGGGTAACGAAGTCTGCGGCCTGAATCCCGTTAGTGCCTTCATAGATCGGTGCAATGCGGGCATCGCGCCAGTGCTGCGCTGCACCTGTCTCTTCGACAAACCCCATCCCGCCATGAACCTGAACACCGATCCCGGCGACCTCTACACCTATGTCTGTGCCCCAAGCCTTTAGAAGCGGGACCAGAATCTCTGATCGGTTCTTAGCATTCAGGTCACCTATCGTGCCGCGATCAACCTGACCCGCGCAATAATAAAGCAGAGCCCGAGCGCCCTCGGTTAGGGCCTTCATCCGCAAGATCATTCGGCGCACATCGGGATGTTCGATAATCGCGACGGGGCTTTTGTCGGGCGAACCTGCACGTGCCGATTGAACGCGGTCATTCGCATATGCAATCGCCTGCTGGGTTGCGCGTTCGCCAATCTGAACGCCCTGATTTCCGACATTGATGCGGGCGTTGTTCATCATCGTAAACATCGCCATCAGGCCCCGGTTTTCGTCGCCGACAAGTTCCCCGATGCATTCACCATTGTCGCCATAGCTCATGACGCAAGTTGGAGAGGCATTGATCCCAAGCTTGTGTTCTAGGCTGACCGGGCGCAAGTCATTGTGCGGGCCGAGTGAGCCATCTGCATTCACATGATACTTTGGCACCACGAAGAGCGAAATCCCACGTGATCCTTCCGGGGCACCGGGCAGCCGCGCAAGCACAAGATGAATAATGTTCTCGGCGAGCGTGTGGTCACCCCAGGTAATATAGATCTTTTGACCCGCGATCCGATACTTCCCGGCATGATCGCCTTCTGTGATCGGCTCGGCTGTTGATGTAAGCGCGCCAACGTCGCTTCCTGCCGATGGTTCGGTCAAATTCATCGTGCCCGACCATTTGCCGCTCACCAGATTGGGAAGGTATGTGGATTGCTGGTCAGCACTGCCATGATGTGCGAGCGCTTCAATTGCGCCCACCGAAAGCATAGGCAACAGGCTGAAAGCCATATTTGCCGTGCCCAGATTTTCGAGCACATTGCAGGCAAGTGTGAAGGGAAGGCCTTGTCCACCGTGCTCTTCTGGGCTGGCAATCGCATTCCAACCTTGTTCAACGTAGCTTTCATAAGCTTCAGCGAAACCTTCAGGCAGGCGGACCACGCCGTTCTCAAGTTGCGCCCCCTCCAGATCACCGATGCGGTTGAGTGGGGCAAACTCGCCAGCAGCGAACTGACCGACGCCATCGACAATGGCCTCGACCAAATCGCCCTCGGCCTGAGCGAAGGAATCGGATTGGGCGAGTTCCTCGATTCCGGCATTCACGCGAATGGCAAGCAATTGGTCCTGGGTGGGCGGTGTGTAGGGCGTCACTTGTGCCTGTCCTCTATTCTTATCGTCTGATTGGCCAAAGTGTGCTTGGCAATTTGCTCACTCAGATATAGCGCGCGGGCATGACCGGCAAGAACGCTACGGAATTGCTAGCACCCGATGAAGGCGGAATTGCGCGCGCAGCCCAGATTCTGGCTGAGGGGGAGCTCGTCGCACTTCCGACCGAGACTGTTTACGGCCTTGCTGCAAGAGCTGACAGCGCCGAGGCCGTGGCGCAAATTTATTCGGCAAAAGGTCGGCCCGACTTCAATCCGTTGATCGTTCATGTACGTGATCTGGACCAGGCATCGAACGTTGCAGTGTTTGATTCGCGGGCGCGCGATCTTGCCGAACGGTTCTGGCCGGGCCCGCTCACACTCGTTCTACCAGTTCGTGCAGATGCGCCGATTGCGAAGGCTGTTACGGCCGGTTTGCCAACGGTAGCCTTGCGCCAACCCTCGCACAGGATCATGCAGGCAGTGCTCAAACATGTTGGCGTCCCCCTTGCGGCGCCATCGGCCAATCGAAGCGAAGACGTAAGCCCAACGCGCGCAGAGCATGTGCTCCGATCGCTTGGCAAGCAGTGCCCTGCGGTCCTTGATGGTGGACCCAGCCAAAGCGGGCTGGAATCGAGCATCGTCGCATTGCGTGACCAGGGGGGGTGGTCGCTGCTTCGCCCAGGTCCGGTGACCAAGGAAACGTTGGAACGGATTCTTGGCTCGGAAACTGAAGTAGCGAGTACAGGCATCGAGGCGCCCGGCCAACTTGCCCGTCACTATTCACCTGGAAAGCCTATGAGATTAAGTGCTGGCGAGGCAGCATCGGACGAATTCTACATTGGGTTTGGGCCGATGGAGGGTGACTGCAATCTGTCGGAAGTCGGTGACCTCAATCAAGCGGCTTCACGCTTGTACGATTGCCTCCACAAAGGCGCTGCAAGCGTGAAACCAAAAATTGCTATCGCGCCGATCCCCTACGGAGAAGTTGGTCGGGCAATCAATGACCGGCTTCGGCGTGCGGCAAGCCAATAGGATCAGTTTGGCTCCACCGGGATCGTAGGCATGATTTCCTGCATCTCGGCATAGACTTCGCGCGCTTCATCGCAGGCACGCCGATCGCCGTCTTCGCAATCCTCTCTCAACTCGCGATACTCGCGCTCAAGCCTTCCCAATCGCTCTTCGCGCCGGCGTATCTCCCGCCCGCGGGCCTCATCCGCTTCGGACTGGCTAGTTGTCGCGAGGTCAACAGCCTTGCTGCCAACTCTGACGGGAGCGGTCACGACATTTGCTGCGGTTTTCACCAGACAACCTGACAAAAGCAAGGACATGGCCACCAGGCCCAAAAGAGAACGAGCGCGCATGGCCATCACCATGCGCGCCCGAACACAGAATGCAAGCCGGGATTGGCCCGGAAGCTATTAATCTGCGGCGACTTCTTCACTTTCATCGTCTTCGGTAGCCGATGAAGCAGTTTGCTCATTTGGCCGACAAGTAAGCGAACCCGATCCAGCGGAAGAAACGGAACATGTTGCAGAGCCATTCACGACAACATCTCCCGATCCGGCAATACTTGCATCGACAGTTCCGTCCGACGCGACAGTTACGTTGCCTGACCCTGCGATGCTAACGGAAACATCATCGGCATTTAGTTCGCCGAGCCGCACATCGCCTGAGCCCGCAATTTCAACCGTGAGGACCGATGTGGTACCCGCTGCCAGAACGTCACCCGAACCGGCGATCTCAACTTCGAGACGGTCAGCCTCAACGCTTTCGACAGAAATCGTGCCAGATCCGGCGATCTCCAGTTCGGCCGTACGCGCTAAGCTTGCAGCTTCGATTCCGCCGCTGCCTGCAATGCTGAGCTCGCCTGGCGCGGGCAAAGTCATAAGTACTGTCGCCGAGTCCGAGCCATCATAAACTTTGCGATCACGAGCGATCGAAAGCCGGTTGCCGTCCCGGTCAAAGCGCAGTGCCTCTCCAGCTTCGGAATTTCCTTCCAAGGTGATTGTAAGGCTGTCACCCTCGCTAATCACAACCTTGTCAGGCCCTGCCAGCGAGATGTGGGTTGGGGCCTCGCCCGAAGTGTCGAGTTCGGCCAGTGGAACTCCGCGAACATCTTCCCAGTCGTTGACGTAGGCACAGCCGGAAAGCGCAGCGCCGAGCGCGAGGGCTGCAATGGGTGCTGCGCGCTTGACGATTTGACGGGTAAGTCCACTCAACATCGGAATCCTCCACCTTAGAGAGCTAGTGTGTATTGCCGATATAATACACTAAGTGAGTTGATGCAAGCCGAGTAAGACCAAAGAAAAAGGGCCGCCCAGAAAGGCGACCCCAAATCTGATAAACTTCGAGGAGCGGATCAACCCTCTTCGGTGTTCTCATAATATTGCGGAGCATGCTCACGCAGAACTTCGAGGATCTTTTCAAGAGCAGTGGGCTCGTCAGTTTCCTCCATCGCCGCGAGTTCGCGGGCGAGACGGCTTGAAGCAGCTTCGAAAATCTGGCGCTCGGAATAGCTCTGCTCAGGCTGATCGTCGGGGCGGAAAAGGTCACGCGTAACTTCGGCGATCAATACGATCTCACCAGAGTTGATCTTCGCTTCGTATTCCTGTGCGCGGCGCGACCACATGGTGCGCTTCACTTTGGGCTTACCCTTAAGGGTGTCCATGGCCTCTTTCAGCGTCTTGTCAGAAGACAGCTTGCGCATGCCGATCGATTCGACCTTGTTCACAGGCACCCGCAGGGTCATGCGCTCTTTTTCGAAACGAAGGACATAGAGTTCAAGCTGCATACCGGCGATTTCCTCGCTCTGCAGCTCGATCACACGACCAACGCCGTGCTTTGGGTAAACAACATAGTCGCCAACGGTGAATGCGTCCGCATTGCTTGCCATGCGATTTCCTTTCCAACGACCCTTAGCAAACGCGGAACGGACAAAACTTCCTAGCCGGTCCTACAGCTCATGGGCGAGAGGCAGGAACCGGTATGAAACCGTTCGGAACTGTGTTTGCTGGTGAGAGGCCTTCCTAGTTTTCCTTGCCAGCGCAGACTGTCGCTCAACGACAAATCTGTGCGGTTGCATCATTATATAACACAATCGCAACAAAATTGCGAGTCGCATAAATTGTTGCCAATTCGAGATGCGCGCAGACAGCTCGCCAGGGGCGAAATCGATTGCGCTCACCAAATTGTGTTAATCACCTTCGCCAGGTTCGGCGCTAAAGTATTTCTCGAACTTGCCCGGTTCGCCCTTGTGATCGTCGGCATCGGCAGGCGGTTCCTTTTGGCCGGTAATGTTCGGCCACTCAGCTGAGAACTTGGTGTTGAGTTCCAGCCATTTCTCAAGCCCGTCTTCTGTGTCAGGAAGGATAGCCTCGGCGGGGCATTCTGGTTCGCACACGCCACAATCGATGCACTCGCTGGGATTGATCACCAGCATGTTGTCGCCTTCATAGAAACAGTCGACCGGGCATACTTCGACGCAGTCGGTGTATTTGCATTTGATGCAGTCTTCGGTGACGACGTAGGTCATGTGCGATCTATTCCGATTGGTAGAGCGTGTTCAAAGCGCGCCTGCTATGGCGAATTCGCTAGGCGGGTCAAGGCTGGTTTGGAAAATGGGGTCAAGTTCATTTTCTGCAATGCCTAGTTGATGCGACTCCATGCGCGCGACGCATCTGTCGGCGAAAGTCGTCGGTCGGGCAATTGTTCAATGCGCGCAATGCATACCTCGCCGCGAACAGCCAGCGTGATCACATCGCCAACGCACACATCCCGGCTTGTCTTTGTGACCCTCTGCGAATTGAGTCGCATTTGGCCGCTTTCTATCATTGAGCGTGCGATTGAACGGGTTCGGGCAAAGCGAAGAAAGACCAGCAGCCGATCTAGCCGCATGGTCTCCTCGCGATTGTCCCCTTGATTCATCCCTTGAGAAGATCCGCCAGGCCATCAAAGGCGCCCCGCGCCCTTGCGGGCCCCGTGTCGTGACGAGGGGTCGGCTTTTGACCTGAGGATCTAGACCCGGACTTCCCGCGCGGACCTTTCCGGCCGTCACGATCTGGCTTGCGGTCACCCTTCGACTGTTTGCCTTTTTGCGCCTGACCCTTGCGCCCATCGGATCGCTTTTGTCGCCGCTCCTCGGTTGCGCGACGTGGTCGCCAGGTCCAGCTGTCTGGCGCGGCCGGGCCAAACGCACCTTCTTCAAGCGCTCGTGCGCGTTGCAGCCGAAATCCTGCACTTCCCAGCAAGCGGCGCGCGTTCTCCTCTTCCAGTCCGATCGAAACCGGCAGCGCCAGATCAAGGCGGAATCGAGGGTTTCGCTCCTTCGCCGCCTTTTCTGTCGCTTTGGCGCGCGCATCAAAAGCGGCGCGAAGTATCTTCTCAGCAAGATCAACGCGGATCAGTTGGCCGCCTGCAAGGCGGTAGCCGGCAGGTATGTTCTTGCTTTCGGCCAAGACCGGCAGCATTCCCTCTTCCAAGGGACGCTTGTCGAGGCCGAGTTTGTGCAGGAGTTGGCGTGGGGCTGGCTTGAGCAGGTCGCGCGCAAAAATGTCGAGAGCGCCGAAGGTCACGCCGAGCTTACGAAGAAACGGTCGCATTTCCTTTGGAAGGTGTTCAAGGCCAGCCTTCTCACGGCCGATCACTCCGCGTGCATCGATCAGCGTAACGAGCAGCGCACGCGCCTGGCTACCAGCCTCTGGATCATTCGCGGCTTCGGCAAGTTTTCGTAAAGGAGCAAGCGGTTCAAGCTGGCTTGTAAGCCACGCCGCAAGTCCCGCCTCCAGCCGAAGCTTGGCATCTTCTGGAAGCGCGCTGACTTCGCGAGACAGTTCAAGCCGCGGCGCAGAAAAATCATCCGGCAAGACGATCTTGGCGAGCGGGCGATCCTGCCAAACGATTTCCCCTTTTGCGATGGCCAAGTCCACCATACCGGCAGCCAGCAGTTGATCGGCCCGCTGTGCAAGGATCGACGGAAGCGCCTTTTCGCCCGCAGCCAAGAGCATCTTGCGATCAGCGAGACCTGCATCGGGATCAACGCTGAAGCGGAACCCGTCGAGCTTGCCAATCACCTCGCCCTCAACGGTCAGCCTGCCGTCTGGTTCGAGTGCCACAGGCAAGGCCCCTCCGTCTTGTCCCAGCGATTTCATCAAGATTGCAGTCCTCCGGTTTACGAACCGTTCTGTTAGACGCGCATGCAGCGCGTCGGAAAGTTTCGCTTCGACTGCGCGAGCACGCGCGGCCATCTCGTCTCGCGCCAACACCCAGTCAGGCCGCTGGCAGATATAAGCCCAGGATCGGATCGCGGCTATCCTTCCCTGAAGCGTATCAATGTCGCCTTGCATCCGGTCGAGTTCGGCAATGCGAGCGGCGACAAAGTCGGCGCCAATATACCCTTGCTGAAGATCTTGCCAGAGCCGGGCGACAAAGCGCGCATGCGGATCCACCCCAAGTTGACGAAAATCTGGAAGCGAGCAGACTTCCCAGAACCGGCGAACGCTGCCCGACCCCTTGATCGCCGTTGCCATTGGTTCACTGGCGAGCCGTTTGAGAACCGCCAGATCAATGGCCTCTGGTGCAGCGCGAAGCACCTCGCTTTGCGGCTTCTCTTCCAGATCACCAATCAGGACTTTGAGCGAATCAAACCGCGGTTCGGCTTCACGCCAGTAAAGCTTGGTCAGCGGAGCGAATTGATGCTCCTCGATTGCGTATATCTCTTCTTCTGTGAATTCGATGGGCGCACCTGTCCGGCTGCCGCCCCCGGTCAGGGTCCCAAAGCTTCCATCCGTTTGATGTCGTCCCGCACGACCGGCAATTTGCGCCATCTCGGAAGGGTTGAGCCGACGCTTGCGCCTCCCATCAAATTTCGTGAGGGCGGCAAAGGCTACGTGATGCAGATCTAGGTTGAGACCCATCCCGATCGCATCGGTTGCAACGATGTAATCAACTTCTCCAGATTGAAACAGCTCGACCTGCTTGTTGCGCGTTTCAGGAGACAGGGCGCCCATCACCACTGCGGCACCACCGCGAAAGCGCCGCAGCGCCTCGGCCATGGCGTACACTTGCTCGGTTGAGAATGCTACGATCGCACTTCGTCGCGGCAAACGCGAGAGTTTTGCGGTGCCGGCATGGGTGAGGGTAGAAAAGCGTGGACGCTCAACCATCTCCGCGCGGGGAATCAGATGCTTCACCAAAGGCTCGAGCGTTGCTGAGCCCAGGATCATGGTTTCTTCGCGGCCACGGGCGTGAAGCAGGCGGTCCGTGAATACGTGCCCACGCTCCGGATCAGCTCCGATCTGCGCCTCGTCGATAGCCACAAAAGCGTGTCCACCGCCAAGGCGGTCCATCGCTTCTGCAGTGCAGCAGAAGTAGCGCGCGTCTGGTGGTTCAATCCGCTCTTCGCCGGTGATGAGCGCAACCTGCCTATCCCCCTTGATCGCACGCACACGGTCATAGACTTCGCGCGCCAGCAGCCGAAGCGGGAAGCCCATCATGCCCGATGAGTGCGCGCAC
>CAYUCZ010000005.1:48553-106480 GCA_964443505.1 uncultured Porphyrobacter sp.
TTCGCGCGCCAGCAGCCGAAGCGGGAAGCCCATCATGCCCGATGAGTGCGCGCACATCCTCTCGATTGCGAGGTGGGTTTTGCCAGTGTTGGTTGGTCCCAAGACTGCTCGGACATGGCCCTGGTCGTGGGGGGAACTAATGTTGCGGGTCACAGCACCGCTTGTGTCAGGTGAAGGGGCGCTGGGCAATGCCAAGTTGCAGGCAGCGCCGCTTCGTCGTGGGACCATGTTCAGATTGCACTTGGCATCTAGGTAGAACACCTTATCGCACGGATGACTCGCCTGACCGCGAGTTAAGTGGACATTTACCCTGATTGGCCATGGATAGCGGGCGGGGCGCGCAAAGAGAGACGCGACTGCATTTGGAAACCGGACAATTGGAACAGCCAAGCGACCTTCCTGAGGACGGCTCAAAAGACGGTTCAACCGACACTTCTTCTGACGGTGCCGTTGTCCCTGCGGCCGGTGTCGACGCTGTCGGTGCGCAGATTGATACCGAAACCGCCAGAGAATTCGCAACTTATTTTGAACGCTCGAAACAGTTTGCACCTCCTACAAAGTCCGAGATGGCCAAACGTCAGGTGCTCGAACGGGTTGGCGGCTGGAGTGAGCGCTATGATGAGTGGAAGCTTCGGGCGGGTCAGTGGCTGGACGGCCTAGATCTCGCGCCTGATCTGGCGGAAAACATCGGAAGCCGGCGCTGGTTCAGGGGGCTTGGCACCATGGTCGCACTCGGTGCGGTTGCTCTGGCCTTCTGGCCGACATTGACGCCGCTCGAAGCGCGCGCGGCGATGCCTGAAGGCGACGAGATTCGCGACGAATTTCGCAGCCAGATGATTATGCCACTGGCGTTTGGAGCGGATAGTGGGCGGCGCATGGGCCCTACCGCTGATGTCATCCCGCTGGAAAGCGCGCCCGAGCGCCCGCAAATTGCACTGGTCGCGACGCTTGCGCCCGGAGACAGTTTTGCAAGCATGCTGCGCCGCGCTGGCGTGTCAGCCCGCGATATAGGCAATGTCAGCAGCCTTGTCGGCGGCGCAATGCCGCTCTCCGAGATCGAGGCCGGAACAAAGATCGACATTGTTCTGGGCCGCCGCGCTCAAGAAGGGGCGCCGCGTCCACTTGATGCGCTGAAGTTTCGCGCCCGCTTTGACCTTGAGCTCGAAATTGCTCGGCAAGGAGCTAACGAGGAAACCGGCGAGGGCGGTGCATTGTCGCTCGCACGCAATGTGATCCGTGTGGACGACACGCCGCTGCGCGTTCGCGGCAAGGTCGGGTCGAGCCTTTACCGCTCCATGCGCGCAGCCGGTGTTCCCGCCAGCGCAGTGCAGGATTTTCTGCGCACGCTTGATGACCAGATCGACATGAACCGCGAAGTCCGTGCGAGCGACGAGTACGATATCATCATCGCATATCGACGCGCCGCAACTGGTGAACGTCAGGCCGGTCAACTGCTCTATGCCGGGATTGACCGGGCCGGTGAACCCAAGACCCAGTTGATGCGCTGGGGCAGCGAAGGGCGCTTCTACGAAGCGTCAGGCGTTGGCGAGCAGCGCCGTGGTCTGGTTGCACCGGTTCCTGGGCCGATCACTTCGCGCTTTGGTATGAGGCGTCACCCTATTCTCGGCTATCGCCGCCTCCACGCTGGGATGGATTTTCGCGCACGTCACGGCACACCCATTGTCGCGGTCACCGATGGCCGGGTGACGTCTGCCGGGAGAGCGGGCGGGTGCGGGATTACGGTAAAGCTCAACCATGGCGGAGGAATGGAGACGCGCTATTGCCATATGAGCCGAATGGCTGTCCGCCGGGGTCAAAGTGTGCGCCGCGGTCAGGTGATAGGCTATGTAGGCTCAACTGGCCTGTCGACTGGTCCGCACCTTCACTATGAAATGTACCGCAATGGGCGGGCAATCAATCCAGCCTCGGTCGACTTTGTAACCCGCGCGGTTCTGTCAGGGACCGAACTGCTCGATTTCCAGCAGCGCCTTATCGATCTGCGCCAGATTGAGCCAGGTGCAGCGCTTGAAGACCTTGTTCCCTTGCCCAGCGAGTTGACCGAGCCCGAACGCGAAATCGAGAAGATCGATCTCGCACAGCGCGTCAACTGACACACCTCGCATCGACTCGTGACTGACATGCCAGATTGATTAGGTCGCAGATTTGCGGCAACAATCGCCGCATGAGAGGAAGTTATCCCAACACCCGCCTGCGCCGAACCCGAGCGACAGCGTGGAGCCGATCCCTGCACCGTGAAACCCTGATCACGCCTGCCGACCTTATCTGGCCGCTGTTCGTCACCGAAGGTGAGGGGGTCGAAGAACCGATCGGCTCGCTACCCGGCGTATCGCGATGGTCAGTGGACGGAATTGTCGCCCGCGCCAAGGAGGCCGTGGAATTAGGCATACCCGTCCTCGCCCTCTTCCCTAACACACAGGCGGACAGACGATCTGACGATGGTGCAGAGGCCCACAACCCCGACAATCTAATGTGCCGGGCGATCAGTGCGATCAAGCAAGCATGCGGCGAAGAGATTGGCGTTCTGACAGACGTCGCGCTCGACCCATATACCAGCCATGGGCAGGACGGGCTCCTCGATGCCAGCGGCTATGTCACTAATGATGATACAGTAGCGGTGCTGGTCGATCAGGCACTGAACCAAGCGGCAGCTGGAGCGGACATCATTGCACCTTCTGACATGATGGACGGCCGGGTGCATGCCATTCGAATGGCTCTCGAAATGGGTGGCCACCATAATGTTCAGATCATGAGCTATGCAGCCAAGTATGCGAGCGCATTCTATGGCCCGTTCCGCGATGCGGTGGGGTCAGGCGGTTTGCTCAAAGGTGACAAGAAAAGCTACCAGATGGACCCTGCCAACAGCGACGAAGCGCTGCACGAGGTTGAACTCGACATCGCCGAGGGTGCTGACAGCGTGATGGTCAAGCCGGGCCTGGCATATCTCGACATTGCGCGGCGGGTGAAGGAAGCGTTCGGCGTCCCGGTCTTCGCTTATCAGGTCAGCGGTGAGTATGCGATGATCGAAGCGGCTGCAGCTGCTGGCGCGGGAGATCGCAGTGCGCTGGTTCTCGAGACGCTAATGGCTTTCAAGCGTGCCGGATGTTCGGGGGTTCTGACCTATCATGCCCCCTTGGCGGCGCGTCTTTTGAATGAGTGAGTTTCGGCATGAAACAGAACGGCTGATCCTGCGCGATTGGCGCGAGGAGGATTGGGCACCCTTTTGGGAGGGGACCAACACGCCATCTGTGATGAAATGGCTGGCTGGCGTGTTGGACGAACGGGGAATGAACGATGCCCGCTCCCGGCTTGAACGTTACCAACGCGATTTTGGTCACACTTTCTGGGTCGTTGAGCGCAAGGAAGACGCAGCTATCCTCGGCTTTTGCGGGCTGAAGCGGTGTACAGATGAAAACGGTCCGTTCGGCGAAATGGAGGCTGGCTGGCGGCTGCGCGAAGACGCATGGGGTCAAGGCTATGCGAAGGAAGCCGCATGGGCATCGATCAATCTTGCCTTCGATCGGTTCGGAGCCGACTTCGTGATTGCAATGACCGTCCAAGGCAACACAGCCAGTTGGGGTCTGATGGAGCGGTTAGGCCTGAAACGCCGCGAGGATCTCGACTTCGAAGACACGCTCTGGTCCGAGGGCTATGGCAGGGTCATTGTCTATGCTGTCGATCGCGCAGATTGGATTCACACCAGTGGCTGAGATTGTGCTTGAGACAAATCGGCTGGTGCTGCGCACAATCGATGAAGGCGACGCCGAACTGCAGGACCGTGTGCTCAACACCCCTGCCGTTATGCAGCAGCTTGGCGGTGTCAAAGAGCTACATGAGATCGAGGCCAAACATGCGAAATCCATGCAGCTCTTCGCACGTGAAGGGTTCTCTTTCCTGTTCATGATCGAAAAGGTCACGGGAGAGATGGTCGGCCATTGCGGGATAAAGCGGGTCGATCACCCCAAAGCGCCAAATCAGGGTGATCACGAGATTGGTTGGCTTGTGCGCGAGGACCGCTGGCGCCAAGGCTATGCCGAAGAGGCTATTCGTGCAGTGCTGGACTGGGCTTTCGGTCGTGTCGGCGCACCTCTTGTTGTTGCGCTGACCAACAAGGCCAACATTGGCAGTTGGAAGCTTATGGAGAAGCTCGGTATGCAGCGGCGCAAAGATCTCGATTTCACGGACGGCGAGATGGGGTCAGATGATGACCTGCTGATCCAATACTCGTTGACCAAGACCCAATGGGAGAACGCTCGATGACTGCGCACCCCGGTGCAAATATCATTCCGATCCACGGCAAGACGCCCAAGATTCACGAGACTGCATTCATCGCCCCTGGTTCAACGATTATTGGCGATGTCGAAATTGGTGCGGGAAGCTCAATCTGGTACAATTGCGTTGTTCGCGCAGATGTCTTCAAGATCCGCATTGGCGAGCGCACAAATGTTCAGGATGGCAGCGTCCTGCATTGCGATCCACCGCGCCCTGATGATCCCGAGGGCTGCCCCCTAATCATCGGAGATGATGTGCTTATCGGCCACATGGCGATGGTTCATGGTTGCACCATCCATGATCGCGGGTTTGTTGGGCTTGGTGCGATCGTGATGAACAAGGCTGTAATCGGTTCCGACGCCATGCTGGCAGCTGGCGCGATGTTGACCGAACGCAAGGTGATGGGTGAGCGCGAATTGTGGGCAGGTCGACCTGCCAAAATGCTCAAACACCTATCTGATGCCGCAATCATGGGAATGAAGATCGGTACCGCCCACTATGCCGAAAACGCCAAACATCACTCGCAAGCCGTGAATAAGACCTTGGGCTAGGCGCTTAGCCTGGCCCTTTGGTCATATACTTCATCATGTGGGGCATGAAATCTGCCTTGCCGATATCGAGGCCCTGCATTCTCAGCAGCGCATAAGCTGTGGTGAGGTGGAAGTAGAAGTTAGGCAGCGACCATTCCTGAACATATTGTTCGGCTGACATGGTGAACTGCATTCCGTTTGGCAGATCGAGAACAAGTTCTGCATCCGCTTCGACCAATTCCGCTGGCTCAACGGTGTCGAGCAAAGACGCTGTTTCTGCCAAGCTCGCCTTGGCCGCCGCTAGCGTGGTTTCATCCTCGTCGCGCGATGTGAAACTGCGGTCCGTCAACCTTGGAAGCGCTTCGCCGGGTAGGTTCGCAATGAAACGGATCTGTGTTGAGAGCGGGTGCATATCATCGGCAAGCCGCGCTGCCAGCAATGCGTCGCCTTTGGGATGCGCTTCGGCCTTGTTGAGCAACGCTATCAGGGTGTTGATGCGTGAACGATAGACGGCGATCGATTGGTCATGCAGTGTCATGGAACTCTCCTTTGCAAACCCATCTAGCGACTAAGTTTTGAATTGCAACTCAATCGGCAATGAGTGCCCGGAGGGTTTCGATCCTGTCCGCTTCGTGTACGGGCTTGTCCCAACGGATCCGGTGGATGCGCGGGAACCGCATGGCCAGACCAGATTTGTGGCGCTTTGAAGAATGCACGCTGTCAAACGCGACCTCAAAGACAAGGCTACGCTCAACCTCGCGCACCGGTCCAAAGCGATTGAGTGTGGTTTGGCGCACCAGCTTGTCGAGCCTTTTGAGCTCTGCATCGGTAAAACCAGAATAGGCCTTGCCAACCGGGAGGAGCTCAGCCCCGGCATCCGGATCACCATCCCAGCAGCCAAAAGTATAGTCGGAATAGAAGCTTGACCGCCGTCCGCTTCCCCGCTGCGCATACATGAGCACACAATCGATCAGAAGTGGATCGCGCTTCCATTTGTACCATAAACCGACCTTGCGGCCTGCGATGTAGGGGCTGTCACGGCGCTTGAGCATCAGTCCTTCAATGGCATCGCCCCGCGCGGCTTCACGCATTGCGGCCAGTTCAGAGAAATCAGTGGCTTTGACGAGAGCTGAGAGATCGAAATGCGTAACGGGAAGCTTGGGCATCAGGGACTCAAGCGCCTCGCGACGTGTAGACCAAGCCTGTGCTCGAATATCTTGCCCCTCGACGATCAGCGCATCGTAAAGCCGGACAAAGGCGGGCGCTTCGACGAGCATCTTCTTGGAGACCGTCTTGCGGCCCAGCCTTTGTTGGAGGGCGTTGAAGCTCGCCGCCCCGCCGGCGTCACCGCCTTGCGCATTACCGCGCACAAGCAACTCTCCGTCCAGGACCGCATCAACCGGGAGGACATTGAGCAATTCGGGAAAGGTGATCGATATGTCGTCACCTGAACGCGAATAAAGCCGGGTTTCGCCACCCACCCTGACCAGTTGCACGCGAATGCCGTCCCATTTCCATTCGGCAGCATATTCGGCGAGGTCGACCTGCGTATCCTCGAGGGGGTGTGCAAGCATGAAGGGGCGAAACCGCGGGCGGTTGGAAACATCGGGAGGCTCCGCCCGACCTTCAGCCCATGCGAACAACTCCGCACAAGGCGGGTCGAGCGCGTGCCAATACTCCTCGACCTCTTCGACTGATACGTCGAACGCCTGGGCAAAACCGGTCTTGGCAAGCCGTGCTGACACACCGATGCGCATGCCTCCAGTTGCGAGCTTTATCAGCGCAAATCGGCCATTGGGATCAAGCCGATCGAGCAGCGCAGGCAGTTCCTTGGCCACACTGTTGCGGGTCATGGCACTGAGCATGTCTACGACCTCGGACACGCTCGGCACGTCCTCACCGGGCGCGCTTTCGGGCCAAAGCAAACTGGCGGTTTCCGCAGTGTCGCCAACGAAATCCCGGCTTAGTGTCCACAGGACCGGATCGACTCGCTCCTTCATCAGATTGCGGACAGCGGAAGATTTTACAGCGGGAAAATCGAGCTCCCCCGTTAGTGCGGCCAAAGCCCAACCGCGGTCAGGATCGGGCGTATTTCGCAGATACTCAGCGATAAGAGCGAGCTTGCGGTTTCGACTGGTGGTGTAGACCAATGTATCGAGCAGGGTGGCGAAAGCTCTCACTCATCCTCCTCCTCACGGCCGACCAATGCGAGTGCCCGCGCGCGCCTCTGGTTAAGCTCACACCAGCGCAACAGAGCCTCTTCGCGGCCATGGGTAATCCATGTCTCTTGGGGGTTCACCTCGGCAATTGTCGCGGTCAACTCGTTCCAGTCGGCATGGTCGCTAATCACAAGCGGAAGTTCGACCCCGCGTTGCCGGGCGCGCTGGCGAACGCGCATCCAGCCAGAGGCCATGGCTGTGATGGGATTCGGCAAGCGGCGGCTCCACCTGTCATTGAGAGCAGATGGAGGCGCCATCACAATGCTACCGCGCATCTCCTCTTTTGAGTGATCACTCACCAGCCTCAATTCGCCCAGATCGACGTCGTGCTCCTCGTAAAGGCGACACATCTTTTCAAGCGCACCGTGAAGATAGATCGGCGCTGCGTGTCCTGAACGGCGCAGTTCAGCGATTACGCGCTGCGCTTTGCCCAGCGCGTACGCTCCGACCAACACGCATTGATCAGGGTGGGTTTCAAGCGCGGCAAGCAGCTTTGCCATCTCATCTGCAATTGGCGGGTGCGTGAAGACCGGCAGGCCGAAGGTCGCCTCAGTGATGAAGATGTCGCATCGCGCGACTTCGAATGGGGCACAGGTGGGGTCATGACGTCGCTTGTAGTCGCCGGTAATGACCACGCGCTCCCCAGCATGTTCAAGCAGGATCTGTGCCGAGCCCAACACATGTCCTGCCGGGACAAAGGTTGCATCGACGCCGCCTGTCAGCCTGATGGTCTCGCCATACTCGGCTGGCTTTGCTCCTTCGCGCGTGTTGTAGCGCAGCTCCATGATAGCAAGCGTTTCAGGAGTGGCGATCGTCACTCCATGCCCGCCGCGCGCATGATCCGCATGGCCATGTGTCACAAGCGCTGTGTCAACCGCCCGGCCCGGATCAACCCAGACATCAGCTGGGACAATGTGAATGCCCCAGGGTTCAGATCGGATCCATGAGAACGGCGCGGTCATACTCTAGCTACGAAAAAGGCGCGAGAAGGTTTCCCTGCTCGCGCCCTTTCAATAGGTCTTGCCTGATCAGCTTTCCTTGCCGCTGCCCGATTCTTCAGGCTTCTGATCATCCTTGGCGGCCGGCGGCGGCGTTTTCTTCGCTGCTGGCCTCTTCTTGGGGGCTCGCTTTGGCTTGCTCTTTGGCGGAGCCGGCGTGAGTTCAAAGGCGGGTTTGCCGTCCTTCATCGTCACCGATACCTCGCCGCCATCGGCCAGCTTCCCGAACAGCAGCTCTTCGGCGAGCGGCTGCTTGATCTTGTCCTGGATGAGGCGGCCCATCGGGCGAGCGCCATAGAGACGGTCATAGCCCTTGTCGGCAAGCCATGCACGGGCGTCGCTGTCGAACTGGATATGCACATTCTGCTCTGCCAGTTGCAGTTCAAGCTCAAGGATGAACTTATCGACCACGCGGGCAACGGTGCTCTTGCCAAGATAAGCAAACGGCACGATCGCATCGAGGCGGTTGCGGAATTCAGGGGTGAACATCTTGTTCACTGCCTCGGTCCCGGCATCTTCCTTGGAGACATCGCCAAATCCGATGCCACTCTTGGCCATATCAGCGGCGCCCGCATTAGTCGTCATGATGAGAACGACATTGCGGAAATCGACCGTCTTGCCGTGATGGTCAGTCAAACGACCGTTATCCATGACCTGAAGCAGGATGTTGAACAGATCGGGGTGCGCTTTCTCGATCTCGTCGAGTAGCAGTACGCAATGCGGGTTCTGGTCGACTGCATCGGTGAGCAGACCGCCCTGATCATAACCAACATAGCCCGGAGGCGCGCCGATCAAGCGACTGACCGAGTGGCGCTCCATATATTCGGACATGTCAAAGCGCTTGAGTTCAATCCCCATGATCGAGGCAAGCTGACGCGCAACTTCTGTTTTGCCGACACCGGTTGGGCCGCTGAACAGGAAGGAGCCAATTGGCTTGTCCGGATCGCGCAGACCGGCGCGCGACAGCTTCATCGCGGTTGACAGGCGGGTAATGGCCTCGTCCTGACCAAACACGACATGCTTAAGGTCGCGCGAGAGGTTTTCGAGCGCCTTCTTGTCGTCCTTGCTGACCGATTTCGGCGGGATACGCGCCATTGTCGCGATGACCGCTTCGATCTCCTTGGCAGTGATCTTCTTCTTCCGACGGCTTGGCGGGACCAGCATTTGCATCGCGCCAACTTCATCAATCACGTCGATCGCTTTGTCGGGCAATTTGCGGTCGTTGATATAACGTGCCGACAGCTCAACAGCCGTTTTGAGCGCATCAGGCGTATACTTGACCTTGTGGTGCTCTTCGAACGCGCTGCGCAGGCCTTTGAGGATCAGGATCGTGTCCTCAATGGTCGGTTCGTTCACATCGATCTTTTGGAAACGGCGCAGCAGCGCGCGGTCCTTCTCGAAGTGATTGCGGAATTCCTTGTAAGTGGTTGAACCAATGCAGCGAATTGCACCGGAAGACAGCGCAGGCTTGAGTAGGTTTGAGGCGTCCATCGCCCCGCCACTGGTCGCGCCAGCGCCAATGACTGTGTGGATCTCGTCAATGAACAGGATCGCCTCGGGCATGCTTTCAAGCTCTGAGACAACCTGCTTCAGCCGCTCTTCAAAGTCGCCGCGATACCGCGTGCCAGCGAGCAAAGCGCCCATATCGAGCGAGTAGATCACCGCTTCTTCAAGAACTTCGGGCACATCGCCTTCGACGATCTTGCGCGCAAGACCTTCGGCAATCGCGGTCTTCCCGACACCGGGATCACCAACATAAAGCGGGTTGTTCTTGGACCGGCGGCAAAGGATCTGGACCGTGCGATCCACTTCTGGCCCGCGGCCGATAAGGGGATCAACCTTGCCGGCTTCGGCCTTGGCATTGAGGTTGACTGTAAACTGATCGAGCGCGGTTTCCTTCTTGGAGCCGCCCTCTTTAGTTTGCTCAGCTTCCGCAGCCGAGTCTTCGGAGCCCTGCGGCGTTTTCGATTCGAGCTGCCTGCCACCCTTCCCAATGCCGTGGCTGATATAGCTAACCGCATCGAGGCGGCTCATATCCTGCTGCTGCAGGAAATAGACCGCATAGGAATCACGCTCAGAGAACAGAGCGACAAGCACGTTGGCGCCGGTGACGGTGTCCTTGCCTGATGATTGAACATGCAGGATTGCGCGCTGGATCACGCGCTGGAAGCCAGCCGTCGGTTGCGGATCGGCGTCTTCCTCGGTCTTGAGCGACTGATATTCCTGATCGAGATATTGTTTGACCACCTCACCCAGTTCAGCAAGGTCTACCCCGCAAGCGGCCATAACGGCCGCACCATCTTCGTCATCGATCAGCGCAAGCAGCAAGTGCTCAAGCGTAGCGTATTCGTGGCGGCGCTCAGACGCGTGAGCGAGCGCATTATGCAGGGTCCGTTCGAGATTCTGGGCGAAACTGGGCATGAGAAGGGTCTCTATTGGGGGGCGGATGATGCTCCGGTGAATGGAGCGAGGAAGGCGTTGTTAAGACTATATGGTGCGCGCTTGCGCAAATGCGAATCCGAAAACCGGATCGTAATGCCAATCATGATCCAGGACTGCTAAACAATGCGTCAGCAGCTGCCCTCTGTGCCGCCGCCTTATCCTGGTGCGCCTTGACCCGTTCAATCTCGGCTTCGAGCAAAGCGATCCGTTCGCTCAGCTCATCCTGAGAATAGGGGGCCAGATCTTCAACCGCGAGGCGGCCGGCCGCGTCCCCTCTGGGCCTTGGGCGATCTTCTTCTTCCATCGGTAGCAGCATCGCAACTAACGCGGCTTGCTGTCAATGTGCATGCTGGGTATTTGCAGGCTGGACGTCGAAAACTTCTGGGCAGCAACGCCGCGGACTGGCCATAGGGGGCAAAAGGCACACAGGATGGTCAATCAAGACGCTCTCACGCTTCCCAAAACAATGCAGGCAATAGGCTTCGCAGCGCCCGGCGGTCCCGGAGTTCTGATTGCCGAAGAAATCGAGCGACCTGACCCGCCCGCTGACAGTGTCTTGATCAAGGTCGCCTATGCCGGTGTGAACCGCCCTGATTGCGCTCAGCGCGCTGGCCTCTACCCACCGCCGCCAGGCGCCTCGCCCGTCCTCGGATTGGAAGTAGCAGGGGAGGTGGTCGCGATAGGAAGCGATGTTCCAGCAGAAATGCTTGGGCAACGCGTTGCAGCGCTGACGCCGGGCGGTGGATATGCAGACTACTGCACGGCGCCTTGGCAGCACTGTCTTCCTGTGCCGGAGGGAATGGAGCTCAAGATGGCGGCGGCTTTGCCCGAAACGTTGTTCACCGTCTGGCATAACGTGTTCGAGCGTGGGCTCGCTCGGGATGGAGAGCGCCTGCTTGTCCATGGCGGGACATCCGGGATCGGGACCATGGCGGTCATGCTCGCCAAGGCCTTTGACATCGAAGTGATTGTCACTTGCGGAGATGAAACCAAATGCAAGGCCGCGCGCGATCTCGGCGCTGATCTCGCTATCAATTACCGTGAAGAAGATTTTGTTGAAGCGGTTATAGCGCACACCAACGGGGCCGGGGTGAATGTCGTGCTCGATATGGTCGGCGGCGATTATGTGCCACGCAATCTGCAATGTCTTGCCGAAGACGGCCGCCATGTGACAATTGCGGTATTGGGCGGCGCAAAGGCGCAGGTGTTCATGCCCCTTATCATGATGAAGCGCCTGACGTTGACGGGCTCAACGCTTCGCCCGCGCACTGATGCCTTCAAGGCCGCGCTTGCTGACGAAATCGCGAACAACGCATGGCCGATGTTCACCACTGGTGAGCTTGCCCCTGTCATGGATCAGACATTCCCACTTAGCCAAGCGTCCGCTGCGCATGCCCGGATGGAAGCAGGTGAACATATCGGAAAGATCATGCTGGAAGTGGCGGGTGGGTGAAACCTACCTTCTCCACGAGGATCCTCGCAGCGGCAATTGTTACAAAATCAAGCTAACCGCTGCCCTGCTCGGGATCGAACTGGCTAAAAAGCAGTACGACATCATGCGGGGTGAAACCCGGACGCCCGATTTTCTCGCACAGGTCAATTCGAACGGTCGCATCCCTGTTCTACAGATCGATTCAAGCGTAGGCGCGCGCCGTTTCCTGCCTGAAAGCAATGCGGCGTGCTGGTATCTTGCATCCGGATCGCACCTGATCCCGAATGACCGATTTGTTCAGGCTGACATGCTTCGATGGATGTTCTTTGAGCAATATAGCCACGAGCCCAATGTCGCGACCTTGCGGTTCTGGATGCAATTCGTTGGCGAAGCCAACTTGTCGAGCGAACACAGCGGCCAAATCGCTGCCAAACGCAGTGCAGGCGCTTCGGCGCTTGCACTGCTCGACCAGCACCTCAGCGATCACGCGTTTCTTTGTGGTGACAGCGTGAGTTTGGCTGATCTTGCGCTCTTTCCCTACACGCATGTTGCAGATGAAGGCGGGTTTGATCTGGGCGTCTACCCTGCAATCAATCGCTGGATCACTCGGATTATGGAGCTTCCGGGCTTTGTCCCTATGAGCTGAGCTAGATCTTGATCCAAATCGAGACAGCGTATTTGTGCGCTGCAATATAAGCGTCACGTAGCTGTGGATTTACGCAAAACCGTCATCGCGCTGTGAATCAGTTGTAACATTGCTCTGCCATGCAACTTTCGGGAAGCAACGCATTGCAAAGGCGCGTTTATGACCGACTTCATGCTGCAAGACTCGTCTAACGACCTCAATGAATTGGGAAATGTCGCGAATCTGCCCGTTTCGCAGATCAACGCGCGGCTTGGCACTCCGGAGCCGGAAGGAATCCAGCGGACAAAATACCGCACGATCTGGATAAGCGACGTCCATCTCGGCACCAAGGGCTGCAATGCAGAGATGCTGATCGACTTCCTCGACCGCACCGACAGTGACACCATGTATCTCGTTGGCGATATCATCGACGGTTGGCGCCTGAAGAAGAAGTTCTACTGGCCATCAGAACACAATGACATCGTGTGGCGTGTCCTCAAACGCGCCAAGCGCGGAACGCGCATCGTCTATATCCCTGGCAATCACGACGAAATGTTCCGCCAGTTCACCGGCCTGAACTTCGGCGGAATCGAAATCCGCCGCGCTGCGTTTCACAACACTGTGGATGGCCGACGCCTCATGGTTCTGCATGGCGATGAGTTCGACGCGGTTATGCTCTCTCAGCGTTGGCTCGCGTTTGTGGGCGATTGGGCCTATGTCACCACGATGAAGCTCAATGTCCTTGTGAACGCGGTTCGCAAGGCGCTTGGCCGGCCATATTGGTCGCTGTCAAAGGCGGCGAAGCACAAGGTCAAGAACGCGGTTGAATTCATCGGCAAATACGAAGAGGTCGTCGCCAAGGCAGCTGGCGAACGCGGGGTGGATGGAGTTGTTTGCGGCCATATCCACACCGCGGAATTCCGCGAGTTCGAGTTCGACGGTAAGGTGATCGAATACTGGAACGATGGTGACTGGGTCGAAGGCTGCAACGCTCTGGTTGAACATCACGATGGCCGGATGGAGATCATCAACTGGCCAGATGTTATTGCCGAGCGCGAAAAGGCAGAGGCAGCCACGCTCGAACCTGCTTTCCCGGCTGAGGCGGTTGCAGCTGAGGCGCAGGCAGGCGATAATGCGCCGCAGAAGGATCCCACTCGGGAGGCGGCGTGAACACACAGTCACACATTTCGGCCGATACAGGTGGTGACAGCCGCGAACGCCGCGGCTTTGAGCCGCAGTCGATCGCAATCGTCACCGATGCCTGGTATCCGCAGGTCAATGGCGTGGTGCGCACGCTATCAACCACCTGTGATGTGTTGCGTCGTTGGGGGCACGACGTGACGATCATTTCGCCAGAACAATACCGCAGCTTTCCAGCACCCACCTATCCCGAGATTCGGCTCGCATTGACCGCACCGGGCTCGGTTGGTCGTCAGCTTGCCAAAATTGCCCCTGATGCGGTGCATATCGCGACCGAGGGGCCGCTAGGGTTTGCTGCTCGCCGCTACTGTATGAACCGTTCCGTGCCCTTCACGACTGCGTACCATACCCAGTTCCCTGATTACCTGTCGCGCCGTACCGGCCTGCCCGCTTCGGTGTTTTGGCCGTATATTCGCTGGTTCCACCGTCCCGCACAACGCATCATGGTCGCGACAGAGACAATCCGCAGCGAATTGCGCGAGCAGGGTTTGTCCCATCTTTCGCATTGGAGCCGCGGCGTCGATCTTTCGTGCTTTTCGCCGGACGCACCCCCGCCTGTCGAATACGCTGATCTCGAAGGCCCAATCCTGCTGTATGTTGGGCGAATTGCGGTTGAGAAAAATATCGAGGCTTTCCTTTCGTGCGATTATCCAGGCTCCAAGGTGGTCGTTGGCGACGGCCCGGCGCGCGCCTCGCTCGAATCGAAGTTTCCCGATGCTCTGTTTCTCGGCAAGAAGACCGGAGAAGAGCTTGCAGGATGTTATGCGGGTGCAGATGTCTTTGTCTTCCCTAGTAAGACAGACACTTTCGGCCTGGTCATGATCGAAGCGCTTGCTTGCGGCACTCCGGTCGCTGCTTATCCGGTTGCGGGGCCGGTTGACATCGTAACCGAAAAAGTCGGCGCGATGTCAGACAATCTCTCTCGTGCGATTGATGCCGCCCGTTACTGCGACCGTAATGAGTGCGCTGCCTATGGGGCGGGGTATTCCTGGGAATCTGCGACGCAACAATTCCTCACCGGGCTTGTCGCGCTCGACGAAGAGGAATGCGTTTCGCTCCAGGCTGCGCCTGCGATTTAGGCGCGGGGCCCGCGAAAGCTAGCAGCCAGACCGATTCCACTGATTGCAGGGCACGTAATTGAGCTGGCCATTTTGCTGCCAGCGCCGCTCCTGCTTGACCCAGCCAGGCTCATCTCCGGGATTGTAAAGCGGAGGCCTCGATGCCTGCTCGGACGGCAGGCCGTGTTTCTGTCGCAGTAGGTTCCGCGCCCAATCACGGCGATAACGCGGCCACCACACCTCGCTCAACGTTTGAAGCAACGGATCGCTGAGGCTGAGCCCGCGTCCTGCTTCGACTGACAAGAGCGAAGCGCGCAGCACCTCGTTCCACATCACAGTCGTCTTGTCATTCGATCCATGCAGCCGCGCACCAAGGTTTGCAGCCGCGACGAAATCCTTGCTCATGATAAAGGTATCGAACTGTTCGCGAGCCTTCGGCGACCGGGTCCATACGGGATAGACGGCCGCAGCTGTTGGGTCGCCGAGCATCTCGAGCAATTGCGGACCGGTCATGCGGTAATTTGGGTCGATGCCCCAACTCAGCGGCTGGACGTAGCATTTGCCCAGTGATTTCACGATGCCTTCCACATCTTGGTCTGGCCGCTGCGCAAAACGTTGAGAGGCATAGGCAAGTTTTTCGCCCGCAGCCCGGGCATCTCCCCCTTCGGAGCGGATCAGTGAACTCAGGTGATGTGACATCTGCGCATCCGCATAGGAATGCATCAACTCGCCGCTGATTGCCGGGATTATGTCGACATCAAGGCTGCGCGTCGAGTTGCTCCATGCCGCCCAGCGGAGCACGCAATCATATCGTTCGGCCTCGCCATCGCGGCGAGAATTCCAATCATCCTGCGCGTCTTCGAATGTTTTTCGCAGGGCTTCTTCTTCGGGAGTTGATGCCCGCCAGCCGGACTCAGCAAAGCTGGCTTGCGCGTAAACAGGCGATGCCAGAGCCATCGCCCAAGAGGCAAGAAAGAGCGTCGCAGTACGGATCATGATTGTTCCCCTCAGGGCCTCGATACATCAAGTGGGCAATCACCCCTTGCAAGAATTCGACACACTCAATTCGCCCAGATGCGCCCTTTCCCTTGCCGCGAGCATCGCTTTCGCCTATCTGAGTTCCATACAGCGGCCGCTCCGAAAGGGGCGGCCCTTCTATTTTTACGGAGATTTCCCATGGCAAAGAAGGATCAGCCAAAGCCGCTGATGCCGCACGCCACTGCTACATGGCTGGTTGATCACACTGGCCTGTCGTTTGAGCAGATTGCCGAGTTTTGCGGCCTGCATATTCTCGAAGTGCAAGCGATGGCTGATGACCTTGCGGGCAGCAAGTACACTGGTCGTGACCCGGTTCACGCTGGCGAACTGACGCTGGAAGAAATCGAGAAAGGTCAGGCTGACCCGGAATACGCGCTGACCATGCACAAGGCGCCGGTCGAGGTGACCCGTACGAAGGGCCCACGCTACACACCTGTGTCAAAGCGTCAGGACAAGCCTGATGGAATCGCCTGGATCCTGCGCAACCACCCCGAAGTTTCGGACGCACAGATTTCGAAGCTGATCGGCACCACACGCAATACGATTGGTGCCATTCGCGAGCGCACCCACTGGAACATCCAGAACATCCAACCCAAGGACCCCGTGACTTTGGGCCTGTGTTCACAGCGCGAGCTTGATGCGGTTGTTGCCAAGGCTGCCAAGCGCACAGGGGTTTCAGAAGAGGCTGCCCCGGTCGAGGGTGAAGACACCCGCAGCGACAAGGACAAGCTGATCGAAGAGCTGCGCGCAGAACGCGATGCCAACGCCAAAGCAGCGGCAGAAGCAGCGCAAGAGGCCGAGGCCGAAGCCTGGCTTGCTGCCAAGCGCGAAGCAGAGGCGGCTGGTGAGGACGCGGCAGACACGCCTTCGCCTGATGCAGCTTTTGAACCGGCGCCTGAATCCGAACCAGATGAGGAAAACCCTGAAGGATAATCGCAAGGGGGCACGCCATGCCCCCCATTTGCGCTGAACCGACTACACTGACCACCCGGTTCGGTGCACATTTGCTTGTGCGAATCCAAGCAATCCGCCATGGCTACTGACATGGATGTCAATAAAGCCAGCTATCACCATCCCACCCCTTGGGAGACCACATTTGAGGCCATGTCGCTGCCTCAAATGTTTGAGCGCACCGTAAGGCGCGCGCCGGAGGCTCCGTTTCTCCACTTCCTGGGACGAACATACAGCTATCAAGCGATGTTCACCGAAGCGAAGAAATTTGCGCTTGGCCTCATCGAGATGGGGATCAAACCGGGCGATCGGGTAGGCCTGTTTCTGCCCAATGTCCCGATCTACTCCTCCGCCTATTACGGCGCGATGATGGCGGGCGCGGTCGTGGTGAACTTCTCTCCGCTCTATTCGGTTGAGGAACTGAGCTGGCAGGTTGGCGACAGCGGCACCCGCGTTCTGGTTACGCTCGACGTGCCGGAGCTTTACGCAACCGCTGCCGACGTGCTCGAAAGTTCAAAGCTCGAAACGCTCGTTGTCGGCTCGCTTGCGGAGATGCTGCCCTGGTTCAAGGGAATGGCGCTCAGGCTCTTGAAGCGCAGTCAGATCGCGGACATCAATCTCGGCGAGGACACGCGCAAGTGGACTTCGGTGCTTGGTGATACGCCGACCGATCTACCCGAAGTCACGGCCGATGATCTAGCGCTGCTCCAATACACTGGTGGCACAACTGGAAGGCCCAAGGGTGCAATGCTCGGCCACAGTCAATTGGTTCAAAACGCGCAGCAAGTCGCGGCGATCAATCCATTCGAAGACCCAAGCAAAGAAGTCTTCATGGGTGCGCTGCCCTTCTTCCATGTCTTTGCGAACACCTCGCTGCTCAATCACGCCGTTGCAGCGGGCGCGTCGATCGCGATGGTTCCGCGGTTCGAAGCAGCGCAGGTGCTCAAGACGATTGAGACATACAAGACGACCGGCTTCCCCGGTGTCCCGACCATGTTTCAGGCGCTGCTCGATCATCCAAACCTGTCAAAAACTGATCTGTCGTCGCTTAAGGTCTGCATTTCCGGCGGCGCGCCCATGCCGCGGCCTGTGCATGAAAAGTTCGAAGAGGTCACCGGCATCCGGCTGGTTGAAGGCTATGGCCTTACTGAAAGTTCGGGCGTTGTCTCGGTCAATCCTTATGCCGGCACACGCAAACGCGGGACCATCGGCCAGCTTGTTGCAGGGACCGAAATCGTGCTGCTCGACAAGGAAGACCCCACCAAACTTGCTCCTGAGGGTGAGCCGGGCGAGCTTGCCATCCATGGCCCGCAGATCATGCGCGGATATTGGAACAAGCCAGAAACCGATGCCGATACCTTCGTCACGCGCGGTAACAAGCGATACCTTCGCACTGGCGATGTCGCGACTATGGATGAAGACGGCTTCCTTCAGATCGTTGATCGCATCAAAGACATGATCGCAGTTGGCGGCTTCAAAGTGTTCCCGAGCGTGGTCGAAGATGTTATCCTCAAACACGACGCGGTGAAAGAGGCCCTGGTGATCGGTGTGCCTGAGGAATATCGCGGCGAAGTCCCGCGCGCTTACATCACACTCAATGATCCAGATGCGGGCACTGATGGCGATACGCTCAAAGCCTGGCTCAACGAACGCATCGGCAAGCACGAACGGGTCGACCAGGTCGTGATCCGCGACGAACTTCCCAAGACGATCATCGGCAAGCTCGACCGTAAAGCGCTGCGTGCAGAGGTACTTTGATTAACAAAACGCCGCTCACCCTGGCGGGGTAGCGGCGTCTTCCAATTCGTTGTTGTCAGCAATCAGGTCGCAATTTGCAGCTTGGCCTGCGCATCATCAGCGATGCTTGCTTCCTTCTTCGCAGGCGCGGCAGTTGCGGCAGCCTGGCGGTGTGAATTGGGGGCAAATCGGCCATCGACCTGCGCGCCTTGCTCGATAGTCAGCGCATCATAATGCACATCGCCTTCGATCTCGGCGGTTTTGAGGATTACCAGCTCTTTCGCGGTGATCGATCCGACGACCTTGCCCGCCATACGGGCGCTGTCGGCCATGACCGCGCCGTGAATTGCGCTGGCTTCACCTTGGACAATCGACGCGCACTTGATGTCGCCCTCGACCGTACCGTCAATGTGCAGATCAACCGAAGCGCTCACATCGCCCTTGATCGTGACATCCGATCCGATCACCGAGAATGTGGAGTTTCCGTTGGCCATGCTGCGTCCTTGAGGTTTGGGGGAGGGTGCACGCGGTGCGACTGGTGACGGCGTTTCAGTTGCCGCGGGCTTCTTTGAGAACATCGGGGGCGGTCTCCAGGAAAGGACGAGGGTTTAACGCCCGTCCATTGACACGTACTTCGAAATGCAGGTGAGGACCTGTAGACCGACCTGAGCTGCCAAGGCCACCAAGAGTCTCTCCGGCTTCGATGGAATGGCCGACCTTTACGCCGATCCGAGCAAGGTGAGCATAGCGGGTCATGATGCCATTGGCGTGGGTGATCTCGACCGTGCGGCCATATCCGCCTTTCCAGCCAGCAAAGGTCACTTCGCCCTTGGCCGCAGCGTAGATGGGTGAGCCATATGCACCTTTGAAGTCGATGCCATTATGCATTGCGCCGCGCCGGGTGAACGGATCGCGCCTGTAGCCAAAGCTTGATGTGATGCGTTGGTTGGCGGCCGGGACAACTTGAGGGACGCCTTCAAGCGCGAGCTCAAGCGCAGTCATTCGCGAAAGGCTAAGTCCAAGACGTTCAAAGCGCGGGTCAATCGAACCATCGGCAGATGTCGCAAGCAATTCAAGCGGACCGCCCATGGCGGAGCGTGCTTCACGGCTTGCTGCGCGTTCCATCGCACGCGGATCGAGATTGAGTTTGCGCAATGCTGCCTCAGCCCGGCTAGCTCGCCAATCGGCGTAGCGGGTCATGTTCTCGACATAGGCAAGCTGACGGGCTTCAACTTCTGCAAGGCCGCGGGCCTGCGGGAACATCACGCCGACTTGTTCAACCGTTTTCGCGGTTTCGGCTGATGAATCTGTAACATTTGTATCAACTGTCTGGATGTCTTCGGGGAGCATTTCGCTCATCGCATCAAGGACGTCCTGACGGTTCTGAAGGTCTTCGACGACACGCTCAAGATTGCCGCCATAGGCATCAATCCGTTCGCGGTGGTCTGCAACACGGGCTTTCTCTTCCTGGAAGGACGCAAGGTTCGATTCTGCGACGTAGTTGTTCCAAGCCATCACGCTCATCGAGCCGGCCCAGCCGGTCGCGAGGAGAACAGCGCACAAAGCGGCGCCCTTTTGCATGCGCGAGGAGATCTTTATGAAGCGGACCTGACCCTGCGAGCGCATGAAAAACTCACGATCAGGAAACCACTCCTGCAGCCTCTCTCCCCAAGAGCGTTTACTTTTCGAATCTGACAAAACGGCCCCGACGTTTTTTATTCTGATTGCGCGGCTTGGCTACCAAGGTGACGCAAAGTGGTCGAATCCAAGTCACAAGCGAAAAGTTGAACCGAACCGGAATCGCGGTGAAACGTTCACATGGGAGCAATCTTCGCTGCAAGGCGGAAGATGTCGTTTCCATACAATCTGTCCGAACGGTAAAAATCAAGCGAATCGAACCCTAGGGTGATTCGCTGGGGTACGCTGACAGCACGTCCTTGCGCTGCTATTGGGCAGGTATGAACGACCTGAGTACTCCACCCAAGGCGGCGCATTTGCAAACCGCCGAAGAACTCGTTGAGGAGCTGGCGACAGCTGCCCGCAAAGCACAGCGCATTCTCGCGGCCATGACAAGTGAGCGACGGGCAGAAGCCCTGCGGTTTGCAGCGAGGCAAATCCGCGCTGATGCTGCCACGATCCTGACAGAGAATGCGAAGGATGTTGCGGCGGGCCGGTCCAATGGTCTTTCCAAGGCGATGCTGGATCGACTGGTCCTTAATGATGCGCGGCTCGAAGGCATTGCCACCGCGGTCGAAGCGGTCGCAAGTCTCCCGGATCCGGTTGGAGACCTCATTGACAGCTCGACGCGGCCCAATGGCCTACAAATGTCGCGCATTCGCGTGCCGATTGGCACTCTGGGCATCATTTACGAAAGCCGCCCCAATGTAACCGCAGACGCTGCTGCGCTGTGTGTTCGCGCTGGCAATGCCGCTCTTTTGCGTGGGGGCAGCGAAGCGGTGCATTCAAACCGGGCGATCCATGCGAGCTTTGTCGCAGGTCTTGCCCAAGCTGGAATGCCCGCTGATGCAGTGCAGCTTATCCCGACACAGGACCGCGCCGCGGTTGGTGCCATGCTTACGGCAACAGGTTTGATCGATATGATCGTCCCGCGCGGCGGCCGCAGCCTTGTCGAACGCGTCCAGAACGACGCGCGCGTCCCAGTGCTCGCTCACTTGGATGGGCTGTGCCACACCTATATCCATTCTGCTGCCGATCCCGTCATGGCCCAAAACATTGCGCTGAACGCCAAACTGCGCCGGACCGGAATCTGCGGCGCAATGGAAACAATGTTGATCGATCGTAATTTCGGCGATGCCAAGGCCCTGATCGCAGCGTTGATCGACGCAGGTTGCGAAGTGCGAGGCGACAAAGATGCCGCAGCACTCGATGTGCGTGTCATCCCCGCGAGCGCCAATGATTGGGACACCGAATATCTCGACAGCATCCTTTCGGTAGCGGTGGTCGAGGGTCTTGATGCTGCCATGGCGCATATTGAACGCCATTCCTCTAACCACACTGACGCGATCGTGACGGACGATCTACCAAGCGCTGAGCGGTTTATCGCCGAAGTCGACAGCGCGATCGTCATGCACAACGCTTCCACTCAATATGCAGACGGGGGCGAGTTTGGCCTTGGAGCCGAAATCGGCATTGCCACCGGACGTTTGCACGCGCGCGGCCCGGTCGCCCTTGAGGGGCTGACCACCTACAAATGGGTGGTGCGCGGCAACGGGCAGGCGCGGCCCTAGCCAAGGCGCGCGAGAGATCCAGGCAAGAATTATGCGTACAGGCCTTCTTGGCGGCAGCTTCAACCCTGCCCATGGCGGACACCGCCGCATCTCCCTGTTTGCCAAGGAGGCATTGGGGTTGGATGAAATTTGGTGGCTGGTTTCGCCGGGCAACCCGCTGAAGTCAAAACAGGGCATGGCGCCGCTTGCCGCAAGGCTGCAATCAGCGCACGAGCAAGCGCGCGGTGTACCGATTGTCCCCACCGCGATCGAGAGCCTTTTCGGCACACGCTTCACCTATGCGACTTTGCACAAGATCTCCCAGCGATACCCAAAACGACAATTCTTGTGGTTGATGGGGTCAGACAATCTCATGCAATTCCATCGTTGGCAGCATTGGCGCGATATTGCTCGCAGTATGCCGATTGCAGTCATCGAGAGGCCGGGTTATAGTGCTGATGCTATGACGAGCCCCGCCATGGCCTGGCTCAGGCAATATAAGGTGCCTGCCGCCAGAATTCGGAAACGGGGGCAATGGAGCGCACCGGCCCTGGTGTTAATGCGTTTCGATCCGGACCCACGCTCGGCCACGGCCATGCGCCGTGACAACCCTGATTGGGCCGAACAATATCGCGACACCGTGGTGCGCGACCGGCTGACTTTTCGCGAAATTTCGGGAGAGGGTACGGTATGAAGGGACTTCCCTTTGGCCTGTCTCTTTCCCTCGTGAGCGGTCGCGCCGGCGCCCATCTGACCCCACCAATCTGGAGACCCAAACTTGCCTATGACACAGGCACAATCGGCTTCGGTCGTACCACTCAAGGCTGTACCCGCCATGCCCGCTGACACCAATGAAGATAGCCTGCACGATCTTGTCATGCGCCAGCTTGACGATGATCAGGCCCAGGAAATCGTCTCAATCCCGCTTGATGGGAAGAGCTCGGTTGCTGATTTCATGGTGATCGCCAGCGGCCGCTCGACCCGTCAGGTCGCAGCGATGGCGCAGAAGCTTGCCGAGAAAGTCAAACAGTCAGGCTTTGGCCCGGTGCGGGTCGAAGGTCTGCCGGCTGCTGACTGGGTGCTGATCGATGCAGGCGACGTTGTCGTCCATCTCTTCCGTCCGGAAGTGCGCAGCTTCTACAACCTTGAGCGCATGTGGTCGTTCGAGGGCGGCGAAGCTTCGGCTGGACGCGCGTAATTTTCACGGCGCTTGTCCCGGCGGGCGGGCGTTATCGATACTGATCCGGGCCGGGCAGGCCCTGCCTCCTGCGGGCGGTTCGCCTTGCGCCGCGCTCGCGGCCCGCAATGTCACTTTGTCAGCGGAATTCTGACTTGCTTCTTCATGTCATCGCTCGCGGAAAGATAGCGCGTTCGCCAGAGGCGGAGCTGGTTGCGCGCTATGAAAAGCGCCTGACCTGGCCCGTCAAACTCACCGAGTTGCCCGAAACCGGGGGAAAAATCCCCGAACCCATCACGCCCTTCAGAACGGTTCTGCTCGATGAACGGGGCAAGACTATGCCATCAGAAAAGTTCGCCGAAACGCTTGGGGCATGGCGCGATGATGGCATTCGCGAAGCCCGTTTTGTGCTGGGTGCAGCTGATGGCCACTCCCACGAAGAACGCGCGACCGCCGATCTGCTCCTTGCCTTTGGGTCAGCCACTTGGCCGCATCTTCTGGCGCGCGCGATGCTGATGGAGCAGCTCTATAGAGCGACCAGCATTCTTGCAGGCCACCCCTATCATCGGGCAGGCTAGGTCTCGCGATGCGCGTATCCGTGTTCACTCTTTTGGCTCTGGGTGCCTTTATTGCTGCGCTCTTATTCGCGGTGCCGCAAGGCTGGGCGCAGCGCGACCCACTTCTGCTTGAACCTGATGAAGCGCAGGCTGAGCTCGAGCGGGCAACGCGCGAAGGGCAGCAGGCAGAGGCGCGCGCCGCTCGGTTTGCTGACGAAGCGGAAATGGCAAACGCGGCTGCGGACAAGACTGCGCGCGAGGCGGCTGCTCTAGCTGCTCGGATCCAGGCCGCCGAAGCGGCGATTGGAGCCGCGCGTGCACGCTATTCCTTGGCACAAAGCGATCGTGAAAAACTATCGGCCAGATTGGCTGCCCGGCAACAGCCATTGGTCAGGCTAACAGGCGCACTCCAGACAAGCTCACGCAGGCCGCTTGCGCTTTCAGCGCTGCAGCCGGGCTCGCTCAAGGATCTCGTCTATGTCCGAGCTGTGCTCAACTCTGCGGTGCCCGAGATTCGCAAGCGGACCGCGGCCTTGCGGGGTGAGCTGGAAGAAGGCCGACGGCTCGAAAATGCAGCAGCGAGCGCTCTTGAAAACCTGCGAAGCAGTGAAGAAACCCTGCGCAACCGGCGCACGCAGCTTGCCGCTCTTGAAGCACGCCAGCGGCTGGAATCTCAAGAAGCGCGCGGGATTGCTGTGCGCGAGAGCGAACGTGCGCTCGCACTCGCTGAAGAGGCGCGCGACCTCGACGGGTTGATCGAGAGGATTGACGAAGTGGCTGATCTCCGCCGCGAATTGGCTGCCTTGCCCGGACCAATTCTGCGGCCGGCAGACATCGACAGCGATGTAGATTCTGGCCGCGGGATCGCGTCTGTCGCCACTCCCACCGCATCGAGCACCCGCCCGCTGGGCTTTCAACTGCCGATTCAGGGCCGAACAATCGCAGGATTTGGCGAAATGCGCGAAAGCGGACTTCGCTCAACAGGCCTGTCGCTTGCGCCAGCACCGGGCGCACAGGCGGTTGCTCCAAGCTCGGGCCGGGTGGCGTTTGCCGGGCCTTATCGCGGGTTTGGGCAGATCGTCATTATTGAGCATCCCGGTGGGTGGACCAGTCTCGTAACTGGCCTTGCCCGGCTTGATGCCGAGGTTGGCGATCAACTGATCGGCGGCGCCCCCCTGGGTGTTGCGGGCAATGACGGTGAGCCCTTGACGATCGAGTTGAGGCGCGATGGTGAGCCTGTTAACCCGCTTAACTTCCTCGGTTAATTGCCTTTCATCAGCGGATCCAGGGCGCACTTGGCTTCGTAACTTCACCGCGATCAACTGACCCGTCGCGGGACGCCAAACGCTGCTGGTCGATGTTATCTGGCGTTAAGACGCGCTGATCTATACATTCATTCCCGAAAGGAGCTCCTTGCCTGATATGAAAATTGCCGCCCTGCTTCGCAGCGCCGCGCTTGTTACCGCGGTCGCCCTTATCCCTGCCACGACGGTTACGATGGCTCAGGTCGATGCCCGCGCCGGAACCGAGATCGGCAAGATCTTCACGATCATGCAGCGCGTGCAGGCCAATTATGTGGAGCCGGTTGATGACGAAGTGCTGGTGCGCGGCGCGATTGACGGTATGCTCGCAGCGCTTGATCCGCACAGCGCATATCTCGATGGCAGCGACTTGGAGCGGCTTACCACTCTGATCGACGGCAATTATTCGGGTCTTGGCCTTTCGGTGGTCATGGAAGATGGCGCGGTCAAGGTCATCTCACCGTTCAAGGGTAGTCCGGCTGATCAGGTGGGAATCAAGGCAGGCGACTTCATCACCCACCTAGATGGTGAGCTCATCTATGGCGGTGATCTTGATGATGCGGTTGCGCGTATGCGCGGTGAGGCTGGCACATCGATTCAACTCACGATCTTCCGCCCCGGCCGTGATGAGCCGCTTGAAGTCGATGTCACCCGCGGCGTGATTGAGCTTGAGCCTGTCACCTACGAGCTCCAGACCGGCAATATCGGTGTCATCTCCGTGAACGAGTTTTCTGCCGATGTTGGCCGAGACGTTTACGATGCATGGCAGGAACTTCGCACCGAGGCGACCGGCCGGATGAGCGGTCTTGTGCTTGACCTGCGCCGCAATCCAGGCGGCAGCCTTGATGAAGCTGTCGCTCTGACAGACCTATTCGTTGAAAAGGGCCAGATCGTTTCGCAGCGCGGACGTTCCTGGGGTGAGACCTTCCAGTTCGAAGCGGACGACATCAATTACTATCTGCGCCGCCGGATGAGCCGGGATCAGGCACAGATCTTCATGGGCCAGATTGCAGCGGATGTCCCAATGATTGTTCTGATCGATGCGGGCTCTGCCTCTGCCAGCGAGATCGTTGCTGGCGCGCTGCAGGATCATGGCCGCGCGCTGATCATGGGACAGCGCAGCTTTGGCAAGGGATCAGTCCAGTCGCTTCTGCCGCTTGGCCCGGACACTGCCTTGAAGCTGACGACGGCGCGCTATTACACGCCGCTTGGCAAGTCTGTTCAGGAAGGCGGGATCACACCCGATATCCGCGTCCCGCAGCTGACCGATCCAGACTATGCGCTGCGCGAGCGGTATCAGACGCGCGAATCCGATTTGCGTGGACACCTGATCAACGAGCTCGGCGTTTCCGACAAGGAGATGGAGGATGATAGGATCGCTGATCCGCGCTTCCAGCAAACCTCCGAAGAGTTGGAAGAGAAAGGCATCGAGGATTTCCAGCTGCACTATGCACTGGAAACCCTGCGCCGGACGACTGCGAGTTCGGTTGCGCTCAATTCGCAGCGCTAGTCTTGCGCGCCGCGCCTGCCTAAGGGCTATTGCATGAACGGACTGGATCAAGCGCGCGCGCTCGCACTCGCTCTCCCCGCGGCCTTGTTGGGCGGCGCTTATGTCGCACAATACGGTTTTGACCTGTTCCCGTGCGAGATGTGCTGGTGGCAGCGATACCCGCATTTTGCGGCGCTGGGGCTTGCGATTGTTTCCTATGTCATGGTGCCGCACCGGGTTTGGGCAGCGCTCGCTGGGCTTGCCATTATCACCTCAGGCCTGATCGGCGGTTTCCACGCCGGGGTTGAGTATGGCTGGTGGGAAGGCATCACCGGGTGTTCGACCCTGCCATCGACGATCGACGTGATGGATGTAAATGCGGCGCCAATCGTACGCTGCGATGTTGCGCCGTGGGATCTTTTCGGGATTTCGCTGGCTGGCTGGAACTTCCTGATTTCCTGCATCGGTGGTGCGGCCGTAGTGGCGCTCGCAGCGTATAAGAAGTAAGCGATAATCGAGCTTCAGGAGCAATTGATGGACAAGGCTGAACTTCACCGCATGATTCGCGTCGACCAGGCTGGCGAGTTTGGCGCGACACGCATTTATGAAGGGCAGCTTGCTGTCATGGGTGATCGCGGACCGCACTCGGCTGAAATCCGTCACATGGCAGAGCAGGAAGAAGGCCACCGCGCCCGCTTTGATGCGATGATGGCGAAACGCGGGGTTCGCCCGACCGCTCTCCAACCATTCTGGTCTGCCGCTGGTTATGCGCTGGGTGCCGGCACCGCACTACTCGGCCCGGAAGCCGCGATGGCCTGCACCGCTGCGGTCGAGGAAGAGATCGACAAGCATTATTCCGAACAGCTTGACCGACTGGCTGAAACCGAATCCGATCCCGAGCTTGCTGAAATGATCGAGGAATTCCGTGAGGATGAGCGCGAACATCGTGATGCAGCGCTTGCAAACGGGGCGGAAAAGGCGCCAGCCTATCCTTTGCTGTCTGGCGCAATTCGGCTTGGCTGCCGAATTGCGATCAAGGTCAGCGAACGCGTGTGAATTTTCGCTTCATTCGCTTCAGTACCCGTTCACTGAGTGCTATCTAGCGATCATGCGTTGATTTGCGCGCCTCACCGCAGGCGCTGAAATAAGGAAACACCATGACTTCGCTTGCCCGTCTCGCATTTGTCGCTCCTGTCGCGGCCCTCGCCTTCGCCTCACCCGCTGCTGCGCAGGACGCAGGCGGCGACCGGGTCAACATGGTCATCGCCTACAGCGAGGACGAATGTCCCGAGCCCACGCAAGAGGGCGAGATCGTCGTTTGCGAGATTCTTGTCGAAGCCGATCGTTATCGGATCCCGTCCAACCTTCGCAGCAGCGATTCTCCTGAAGGCACCGCGTGGGCACGCCGGGTTGAGAGCATTCGGTATATCGGTGAATTCGGCACAATGTCGTGCAGCCCAACGGGCGCTGGAGGGATCACTGGCTGCACCCAGCAAATGATCGATGTCGCATTTGCCGAGCGCGCTGAAGGTGATGCCGTCCGCTTTAGCCAGCTGATCGAGCAGGCGCGTCAGGAGCGTCTATCGACCATTGATGAGGACGCTGCAGCCGAGCAGGAGCGGGTTGAACAGATCGAGCGCGAATACCTTGAACGCCTAGAACGCGAACGGGCCGCGCCGCTTCCGGGTGAACAGGAGCTCCCAGCCACCACGCCTGAGGCGGTTGGTCCAACCGAAGACGGCGGATCCTAAGCCCAACCGCTTAGACTTGGTAATAGTCGCGATACCAGGTGACGAAGTGTTTCACGCCAGTGCGAATATCGGTTTGCGGCGCGTAGCCAGTTAGCTCTTTCAGCAAGGTCGCATCTGCCCAGGTGGCGGGTACATCGCCTTTCTGCATCGGCATGAAGTTGCGGATGGCCTCCCGCCCGCACTCCGCCTCGATAGCCTCGACAAAGTCCATCAGCCGAACCTTGTCGCTGTTCCCGATATTGACCACCCGCCATGGCGCCGCGGGGGAGAGCGAATCCCACTCTGCAATGTCATCCGCGCATTCGGGCCGAACCGGAGCCGTTTCCAGCAACAACTGAATTCCTCGAACAAGATCAGTAACATAGGTGAAATCCCGGTACATCTCACCTTGATTGTAAATGTCGATCGGTGAGCCTTCGAGGATGCCGCGGGTAAACTTGAACAGCGCCATGTCGGGGCGCCCCCATGGTCCGTAAACCGTGAAGAAACGGAACATGGTGGTCGGCAGGTTCCACAAGTGTGCATAGCTGTGCGCCATCGCCTCATTGGCTTTCTTGGTCGCGGCATAGAGCGTGAGCGGCGTATCGCATTTCTGTCGCTCATCGAACGGCATGTCTTCATTCGCGCCATAAACCGAGCTGGTCGAAGCCATCATGAGGTGCTCGACGCCAAGCTCGCGGGCGCATTCCATGACGTTGAAGGTTCCCACAAGGTTCGCATCAACATAAGCGCGCGGATTCTCGAGGCTGTAGCGAACCCCGGCTTGCGCTGCGAGATGCACGATCGCATCGGGCTTTGCCTCCATCGCGAGCGCATGGAGCGTTTCGAAATCCTCCAGCATGCCGATTGTGCACGAAAAGTTGGGGTTCTGGAGCAGCATTTGATGTCGGCGCTCTTTAAGCGCGACGTCGTAATAGTCGGTCAGCCCATCATAGCCCACCACGCGGTATCCCTCGCCAAGCAGAAGCTGAGCGAGATGAAACCCGATAAAACCAGCAGAGCCTGTAATGAGGACGGTGCGCATGGAGGAGTCCGAGAGTTTCCGTTTGTTGCTCAGGATAGAGCGATGTCAGGCGCGTCTTCCTGCTTCATGCCAACGACATGGTAGCCGCCATCGACATGATGCACTTCGCCGGTCACGCCTGATGACAGGTCTGACAGGAAGTAGAGGCCCGCTCCGCCCACATCATCAATGGTGATATTGCGGCGAAGCGGCGCGTTGAGTTCGTTCCATTTGAGGATGTAGCGGAAATCGCCAATGCCAGAGGCGGCGAGCGTCTTGACCGGCCCCGCACTGATCGCGTTCACACGGATGCCCACCGGGCCAAGATCGTTCGCCAGATAGCGCACCGAAGTTTCCAACGCCGCCTTCGCAACGCCCATCACATTGTAATGCGGGACGACTTTCTCAGCCCCGTAATAGGTGAGCGTGAGAACGCTCCCACCCTCTTCCGGCATCATCTCGGCTGCGCGCTTGGTCACGGCAACCAGCGAATAGGCCGAAATGTTCATCGTCATCAGAAAGTTATCAAGGCTGGTGTCGACATACTTGCCGCGCAGCTCGCTCTTGTCGGAGAAGCCGATCGCGTGAACCACGAAATCAAGCGTTCCCCAGCGCTCCTTGAGAGTATCAAAAGCCGCATCAAGCGATGCCATGTCCGACACATCGCATTCGAGCGTGAAATCGCTGCCCAGTTGTTCGGCAAGCGGCTTGACGCGCTTTGCCAGTGCCTCACCCTGATAGGAGAAGGCGAGTTCGGCCCCTTGCTCGGCAAGCTGTTTGGCAATGCCCCAGGCGAGCGACTTGTCATTGGCTAGCCCCATGATCAGCCCGCGCTTTCCCTGCATCAGGCCCTGCATCTGCCCAGTCATGTCGCAATCTCCTTGTCATCCGGTTCTTCGCCGGTTTCGACGCTTGGTTCTGCCAGCGCCGCGTTCAATTCCGCTCCGATAACGAGGCCAAGCCCGACGAGCCAGAAAAAGAACAGCGCAATGATGATCCCGGCCATGCTGCCATAGGTGAGATCATAAGTGAAAAACCCGCTCATGATTGGTGGCAGCGCGATAGCGACGCCCAACCACCATGCGGTGGTGAACATCGCGCCGGGCCATTTGGGAAACCCGCTGCGGCGATATTCTTCAGGCGTCAGGGTGAAGAATAGGAGATAGAGCGAAATCGCAAGCCCCACTGCGGGTACGATCCGCGACAGGCGCAGAGTGCTGAGCACGTCGGACAGCTGCGGGAAGCTGGCGATGATCACCTGCTGCGCGGTGCCGATCACGACCTGCGCAAACAGCGAAGCCATCAGCAGCACAACCGCGCCGAGGATCAGACCTGCCGACAACAACCGATAGCGAACGAACGAATGTCTGGCGCGCGTGCCGTAAGCGCGGCGCAGGATATCGCGGATGGATTCAATCAGGCTCGACACCGTCCACAAGGCCACCGCAGCCCCCAGCCACAAGAGCCAGCCCGTGCGTGCATAGACTGCATCTTCGGCAACTGGGGCGATCACCTGAGCCGCGCTTGGCGGAAGCCCCGCGACCACGGTTTCGACCAGCGACACCGCAAGCTCGCGCCCGCCGAACAATTCGAACAATGCCGCTCCCAGTATGAAGAAGGGAAAGATCGCCAGCATCGAAAGATAGGCAAGGTTGCCGGCATGGGTGAAGCCGTCCTGCCACGTGCCGACCATCGTCCTGCGCACCACTTCATAGATACGGGTGCCGGGGCCGATATAGTGAAGCACGAACCAGAACAGGCCGGGCTGTGGTTTTGCCGGTTCCGGATCGGAGAAGAACTGGGTTTTCTGATTGAGCGCACGCAAGCGCCGCGCTTCAGGCGAAAGCGAACGGATTTCCCTTCCGGTCAGACCCTGATCGTACAGATGGGATAGCTCAGGGCGCATGATCACTCTCGCTCGTGCCCTTTGTGGACGTTAAAGCCCGAATTTCTCGCGCGGTTCGGCGGGGTCTGTCCAGTCACCCAGCCGATCCTTCAGGCCGTCCAGATCTTCTGGCATCTGGATCTCAAGAGTCACAAGCTGATCGCCGCGCGCCGGTTTGCCGTCTTTACCCTGACCGCTTTTCTTCGTCCAACCTTTGCCTGACAAGCGCATGACTGTACCGCCATTGGCGCCCGGCTGGAGCGTGAGCATAACCGGACCATCGACCGTCGGACACTTGATCTTCCCGCCACTGACTGCCTCATCAAGCGTGATCGGCAGGTCCATGCGAATATTGTCGCCTTCGCGCCGGAAGAAGGGGTGTGGGCCGATCTCGACCATGACTATGCCGTCGCCCTTGCCGCCCGGACCATCGTGGCCTTTCGCCTTGAGCCGCATTTGCGTGCCGTCTTCGACACCGCCTGGCAATTTGAGGCTGATAGCTTTGCCATCGGCAAGAGTGATGCGCTGATCGCGCCCGACTGCTGCGTCAACGAACGGCACCGCAAGCCTGTACTGAATATCCGCACCGCGTTTGGGCGGCGGGCTTGCGCGTCCCCCAAATCCGCGACGAGGCGGTGGCTCATTCTGGCGCGCGCGGGTGCCGAACAGACCTTCGAACAGGTCGCCCAGATCCATGTCGTCGGCGCCAAATCCGCCGAATTCCTGATCGCGGTAGCCATTGGCGCGCGGGCCGCCGGCATATCCGCCACCGCCAAATCCTCGTCCCCCAAAGCCGCGGCCTCCGCCCATTCCGGCAAACGGGTTGAGCGGGTTGCCCTCAGCGTCGATCTCTCCACGGTCAAACTGCGCGCGCTTTTCCTTGTCCGACAATAAGTCATAGGCCTTGGTCGCCTGAGAAAACTTCTCAGCAGCCTTGGGATTGTCCTTGTTGCGATCGGGATGGAACTCCTTGGCGAGTTTGCGATAGGCGCTCTTGATCTCTTTCTCAGAGGCAGTGCGCGCCACGCCAAGGGTGGAATAAGGGTCTGACATCGTGTGTTAGCTAGGTGATACGCTGGGTGTAGGCAAGCCGGAGCTTTGTAATCATTGTAAACGCCGTGTTTCCTACGCGACTTGCCCTTGCCTATGAAAGCCCCATGTTAGCCCAGCAACAGGCCTTGTTCGCACCCAAAATCGGGCGCAATGGGTCAGCGCGAATTTTTCTCTCAGGACCGTGTAACATGCGGTCCATGTCTCCGTTTTCTGCCGTTTCAGGAGCGATCTTATGAGCGAATCCAACACGCTCGACGCAGCCCAGCTGGCTGACAGCGCCATCCCCACTGGATCTGATCCTTATGCGTTGTTCGATGCCTGGTTTGCCGAGGCCAAAGCAAGCGAGCCGAACGATCCCAATGCGATGGCGCTTGCAACGGCAACACCCGATGGCAGGCCTTCAGTACGTATGGTGTTGTTAAAAGGGCATGGCGCAGATGAAGGCGGCTTTACGTTCTTTACCAATGCCGAAAGCCGCAAGGGCGGTGAAATCCGCTCGAACATGCACGCCTCTATCCTGTTCCACTGGAAGAGCTTGCGCCGTCAAATCCGCATTGATGGCCCGCTGATCGAAGTCTCGCCAGAGCGGGCAGACGAATATTTCCATTCGCGCCCGTATAAGAGCCAGGTTGGCAGCGCTGCCAGCGACCAGTCGCGCCCCTTGCCAGAACGGCAGACCTATCTTGACCGAGTTGAGGCACTGTGGGCGCAGCATGAAGCGGCTGGCGAAGTCCCTCGCCCGGATCACTGGACAGGCTTCACGTTGAAGCCTGAACAGATCGAATTCTGGATGGACCGCGACAATCGCCTGCATGATCGCCGCCTTTTCACTCGCACGGCGACCGGATGGACTGACGTGCTGCTTTACCCTTGAGGAACTGATGACCAAACCAATCCCTTATTGGCATGTCGATGCCTTCGCCTCGCTTCCCTTCGGCGGCAATCAGGCCGCCGTGATGGTGCTCGACGAATGGCTGACTGATGATGTTCTCGTGAAGATCGGCGGCGAGAACCTGTTTGCTGAGACTGCCTTTCTCGTGCCTGATGCCACCGGCGAAGCGGATTGGGAGCTGCGTTGGTGCACGCCGACTTATGAGATCGCGCTGTGCGGCCATGCGACGCTGGCAAGCGGGCATGTCCTTCTGGGCCGCGACGGCGGTGATCGCGTCACGTTTTGCACCCGGAAATCGGGCATACTCGAAGTGCGCCGGGATGGAGATGACTACGCCTTGGCGTTACCAGCTATTGCCACCGAGCCAGCAGAGCACGCTGAAGCGGTGGCCTTGATGGGAGCTGTGCCTTTGAGCGTTCACCGTTCAGAGCTGGGCTACAACATCATGCTGTATCGTGATGAGACGGAGGTTCGTGCGCTTCGTCCCGATATCAGGGGGCTTGAGGCCTTGGGCGCAGATCAATTCATCGCAACTGCGCCCGGCGACAACAGCGACATCGCCAGCAGGGTGTTCGTGCCGGGTGGCGGCGTTGATGAGGATAGCGTGACGGGTTCTGCGCATGCCGCGCTGACGCCTTATTGGGCCGCGAAACTGGGCCGCGATGCCTTCACCGCACATCAGGCGAGCAATCGTGGCGGCGATTTGACGCTTAGGCTTGAAGGCGATCGCGCGTGGCTCGGCGGGCCGTGCGTCACCGTGGTGGAAGGCAGCTTCTACCTTTAGCCACCTATTCGCCTGCTACCGGGTAAAGCGCCATTACATCGGCGGCTTCCTGAAGCATCGGTGGGCGCTCTTCGCTTGTCGAGTGGCCAAGGCGGACAAGGGTCAGACCCTGTTCCGGTGAGACAAGAACATACTGACCCATGTGCCCGATAAGCGAGAACATGCTGGCAGGCGCCCGCTCGGGAAACAGGGGATGGCCCCATTCTGCCCCCTTCTGGCCAAGCGGGCGGTTGAGCCAAATCTGATAGCCATATTGCTGCGCGGTGGGACTTGGCTCAAGCATCTCTTCGACCCAGCGGTTGGGAACAAGCTGTTCACCGCTTGGCGCCTGGCCGCCAGCACGAAGGAACTCACCGAAGCGCGCCCAGTCATGCGCTGTTGCGTGCATCAGGCTGCCACCGATGAGAGTGCCCGAAGCGTCAAATTCCGGCACCATCGAGGCCATGCCAAGCGGGGCAAAAAGGCGCTGCTGCAGATATGAAGCGACTGCCTCGCGCCGGGCGTTGGGATCGGATGACGCGGTCAACGCTGATGCGGCGATGTCAGCCAGGACAACGGTCGTGTTGGACGAATACTCAAACCGTTCACCCGGTTCTGATTCGAGCGGCTGCTCCTTGGCCCAGCGCGCCATGTCATCGCGGCCATCAAGAAACAGCATTCGCACTTCGCTCGATTCGTATGGGGGGTCACCAGCTTCGGTGTGACGAAGGCCCGAACTCATCTGCAGCAATTGCTTAAGCGTGATGTCCGAGCGCGGGTCGCCGCTGCGCTGCCATAGAGAAATCGGCGCAGGCTCATCGACGTTGAGCAGGCCATCGGCCACCAACATGCCGATCAGCACGGCGGTGACAGTCTTGGCCATCGACCAGCTGATGAAGCGCGTCTGCGCATCATATCCTTTGGCATATCGTTCCGCAGCGAGGTTGCCATTGGCATAAAGCAAGACTGCGCGCGTCTCCCCGAGACCCTCTTTCGTGAACAGCTCATCAATCTCGCGAGCAACCTGATCACGCGGCGCACCGATATTCTCTCCTACCGCAGCAAGCGCCTCGTCGGTGAGCGGGGCCGGTCCAGCCGGGGGGGCTTCGCTGCAAGCTGCGCTCATCACAGCAAGGGCTGGCAGGAGAGCGGCGGCGGCTATAGAGGAGTGGGAACGTCCAAACATGGGCACTCAATCAAGCAAGGGTTCTCACAAAGCAATGGCAAAAGCTGGAGCGAAACGCTCACTCACCTCACGCATAGCCTTGTGGCTGCTGCTCATCCTTGTGGCTGGTGTGGGTGCCGCCATTTGGTTGAACCGCACCCCGATCCAGGGATACGCCGAGGTTGGCACGTCCTATGCCGCAAGGGTTGCGTGTTCGTGCCGGTTTGTCGCCGGGCGAAGCCTTGAGGATTGCGCAAAGGACAAGCTGGGCGGGATGGAGCTGGTTTCGCTCAGCGATGACACACAGGCCCGCAGCGTTACCGCCAGTTTCCCGCTCGTCACGTCAAATACTGCCACTTACCGCGAAGGCTATGGCTGCGTACTGGAAGAGTGGGAAGGTTAGGAGGCAACCGAGGTGGTCGCGTTGATCCAACCGCCACCGACAACCCGCTCGCCCGAATAGATGACCGCGGCCTGACCCGGAGCGACCCCGAATTCGGGTTGATCAAAGCGGATCCGCGCGGTCGCATTGTCGCCAAACGGGCCCTCAATCGTGACCGGCACTGGCTTTGCAAGACTGCGAACCTTCGCCGTCAGTGGTTCTCCATTGGGCAGATCACCGATGGCGTTGGTTTCGATGACTTCGGCGCTTTCGACCGCCAGCATCCTCTTGGGCCCAACGCGCACCTCTCGTGTCTCAGCATCAAGCGCAATGACATAAAGAGGTTCCGGCTGGCCCCCAATTTCAAGTCCCTTGCGCTGGCCGACAGTGTAGTGAACGATGCCCTTGTGCTCGCCCAATGTCTCGCCCGTTGCCGCGTGGACGATGGCGCCAGGCACCCCGCCTTCGGGGCGCAGCTTCTTCACGATGCCGGCATAGTTGCCATCGGGCACAAAGCAGATGTCCTGACTGTCAGGCTTTGCCGCATTGCGCAGGCCAGCCGCCTCAGCCAATTCGCGAACCTTGGTCTTGGGCAGACCGCCAAGGGGAAAACGAATATAGTCCAGCTGTTCCTGCGTGGTCGCATAAAGAAAGTAGGACTGATCGCGGGTGGGTTCACATGCGCGGTAGAGATGTGGTCCGCCTTCTGCCTCCACCCGCCGGACATAATGCCCTGTTGCAAGGCAGTCCGCGCCCAATTCGCGCGCCATGCGGAACAGGTCGGTGAACTTGGGCCCCATATTGCAGCGGATGCAGGGCACCGGCGTGCGGCCGGCAAGATATTCATCAGCGAATTGTTCAACCACGTCCTCGCGAAAGGCGCTTTCATGGTCAAAGACATAGTGCGCAATGCCCAATCGGTCTGACACAGCGCGCGCATCGGCAATGTCATCGCCTGCACAGCAAGCGCCTTTGCGCCCGGTTGCCGCTCCATAATCGTAAAGCTGCAAGGTAATGCCGATGACTTCGGCGCCGGTATCCGCTGCCAATGCCGCAACAACCGAGGAATCGACCCCGCCGCTCATCGCGACGACGATGCGGCAATCGCTGGCTGGACGCGGCAGGTCAAACAGCGCCGCCGTGTCGAGCCCAAAGGGATGATCTGTGGAAGGGGAGATCGCAGTGTTCATGATTGCCGCGCCATATAGGGTCGCGCAGCGCACGACGCCAGCCTGCGCTCATCCGGTAGCCCGACTATGAACTTGTGCAAGGGACAGGCAGTTTTCCTAAGCACTCGTAAAAGCCGGTTTTACCACATTTTGACAACCGCCTCATATATCGGCCCGCATGTTCGAAAGTGCACATCCCTTTTTGCATGCGCAAACCGGTCGATTCGCCGAGCCTGATTCGGGTTCTCCCGAAGCCGGCGGTGCGACTCTTCGTGCGATGGACTGGAGCGAACTTACCGCGCGGCTCAATGCTGCTCGGGACGTGCGCCATGTTCTGCGTCGTGATGCGAATCGGGGGATCAAGGCTTCGGCAGATTGCTTCGCCGATGCCGCGGCTCGCTATTTTCGCACTAAGGAAGAGGGGGAACGAGACGTTAACCCTGTTGCTTTAGAGCAAAGCAAAGGCTCGCCCGGCATAGTCACGGAACTTCAGGGGCTTGAAGAAAAAGAGGCCCAGATTCCGGGAAAGGCTGAAGAAGGCGTTGCGAGAGAAGATAAATGATTGAGAACCAGGACATCCGCCCGGCGCAAGTGATCGGCCCACTCGGTGAGCCGCTTACGCTTGACGACCTACCTTCGCCCAGCACCAAGCGCTGGGTCGTTCGCCGCAAGGCGGAGGTGGTTGCGGCCGTCAATGGTGGTCTGCTGACAATTGATGAAGTGCTTGAGCGCTATAGCCTCACTCTTGAAGAGTTCGCATCTTGGCAGCGCGCAGTAGATCGTTCAGGCATGCAAGGCCTGCGCGTAACCCGTATTCAGCACTATCGCGATCTTTATGAGCGCCAGCTGAAATACTGATGAGCGGCGCTGACAGCGCTACAATCCAAATCATCTGACCCAATCGAACCGGAGGGCGAATGGCTCATCCGGTTCATTCTTTTGCAACTATGCTCTAGACCCAGGGGCAATCCCGTAGAGGGATTCGCGGATGTCTGGATGCATCTGTGCCAAGGAGAAGGGGAAAATAGATGGGTTGGCTTTTAGGAGTAGTCTGGTTTCTCATCATGGGAGGGCTCATTGGTTGGGTCGCCAGTATGGTGATGAATCGCGATGCCGCGATGGGTAAGTTCTGGAACGTTGTTGTCGGGATTGTTGGTTCGACCATCGGCAACGGAGTGTTTGGCTTCATCCTGCCCGGCAATGAAATTGGCGCTTGGCCGCCTGACATTGGCGGCATTCTGTCGGCATTTGTCGGGGCAGTCGTCCTTTTGGGTGTGCTCAACCTCATCCAGCGCGGAAACGTGCGCGGATAGGTATCAAGAATTTGCGCGGGGCCATTGTCCCGCACCTGACTAGAGGCGGCGCGGCCACTGGCATGCGCCGCCTTTCGCATATCGAGGCCAGCCATTCGTCTAGGCTCAAAGTCATCAGTCGATGTGCGGATTGCCCTTTATCTCGCCGTGATTAAGAGGGATTGCGAAGGGTGACTTATATCTATAATACACTTGGTCTAGAGGAACGGGCCAAATGAGCCGCCCCAACAAGGAAACGCAATGAATTACGCGACAACGATCACGGCCGAGGCGCAGGACAATATTCCTGCGGACGTCGCTGAACGCCATGGTCTGCAACGCTCCAACTCGCTGACAAGGACCCTGCTTATTGCTGGAGGGGGACTGTTTGTTCTGCTGCTCGCGATTGCGGCCTATTTTGCCTTGGCTGGAGGCGAGCCTGCAGCCGCAGGCGACGACAACGCCCAGGCTCCTGTTGTCACTGTGATCACGCCAGGCATGACCAGCGTGAACGGTGTGATCGAAGCCCCAGGCACGCTTGCTGCACGCCGTCCGATGCCGGTTGGCGTCGTAGGCGAAGGCGGCCAGGTCCTTTCTGTGCGGGTTGATGCCGGTGACTGGGTGCAACAAGGTCAGGTGCTGGCGGTGATTGATCGCTCGGTTCAAACACAGCAAGCGGCTGCCCAGGCGGCGCAGATTGATGTGGCGCGGGCTGATGCAAGCCTCGCTCAGTCCAATCTCGACCGTGCATCTCAGCTAGTTGAGCGCGGCTTTATCTCCAAGGCAGAGATTGACCGGCTCACCGCAACGCGTGATTCTGCGGTTGCTCGTATCAAGGTTGCCGAGGCTCAGCTTTCCGAGCTGCGCGCACGCAACGCTCGCCTCAACATCATTGCGCCAGCGACAGGCTATGTGCTCGAACGCAATGTTGAGCCAGGGCAGACTGTTAGCGGCGGAACGCCCGCCCTGTTTGCCATCGCTCGTGGTGGTGAGCTCGAACTGCTTGCGCAGCTCAGTGAAACGCAGCTTGCGGGTCTTGCAACGGGCGTTTCGGCTTCGGTGACGCCGACAGGTTCGGACAAGTCATTCGAAGGCCAGATCTGGCAATTGTCGCCGACGATTGATGCGCAGTCGCGTCAAGGAACGGCGCGCATTGCGCTTGCCTATGCACCTGAACTGCGCCCTGGCGGCTTTGCAACCGCCCGAATTCAAAGCGGCACACTTGAGGCAACGGTCCTGCCTGAAAGTGCAGTTCTTGCCGATGATGAAGGCAGCTTCGTTTATGTGGTGGATGATGAAAACAAGGCTGTGCGCACTTCAGTGGAAACGGGCATGGCTACCCCTCAAGGTATTGCGATCACCGGGGGCCTGACAGGTGAAGAGCAAGTGGTTCTTCGTGCTGGTGGTTTCCTCAACCCGGGCGAGATCGTGAAACCTCGCAAGCAGGATGCGCAATGATGGTAAGCCGCGCGGCTCCTTCTTGCGTATCTGATCCAAGTGCGGCGCAACGCGGCCCAATGAAGCTCAACAGGCAGAATTGATATGAACTTTCGCAACCTCTCCGCCTGGTCGATTAAGAACCCGGTCATTCCGCTGGTCCTGTTTACCGCGCTGCTTTTGGCCGGGATCGTCAGCTTCAGCCGCATGGATGTGACCAACAATCCAGATGTCGAATTTCCGGCCGTTACGGTCAACATCTCTCAGCCTGGCGCCGCCCCGACCGAGATCGAAAACCAGATCACTCAACGCGTTGAGAGCGCGCTGCGTTCGATCAATGGCGTAAACTCGATCCAGTCGACCGCGAGCGAAGGCAGTTCGAGGACTTTCGTCGAGTTCGAAGTCGGCACCGACATCATCGAAGCCGTCAATGAGGTCGAAACCGCGGTTAATGGTGTCCGCGCCAGCCTGCCCGATGGAATCCTTGAGCCTCGTATCGGCAAGGTTGATGTGACCGGCGATGCGATTGGTTATATCGCGGTTGAAGCGGACGATATGACGATCGAACAGCTCAGCTGGTTCATCGATGATACGGTTGCCAAACGGTTGCTCCAGATTGAAGGCATGGCCGAAGTCGGACGTTTTGGCGGGGTGGATCGCGAGATCGAAGTCATCCTTGATCCGGCCAAGATGCAGGCGATCGGCGTCACGGCTTCACAAATCAATTCGGTTCTTCGCCAGACCAATCTCGACGCTGCAGGTGGCCTTGCAGAAGTGGGCGGAACGCGCCAGTCGCTCCGCGTTCTTGGCAATGACGATACGGCGTACGAATTGTCGCAGCGTCAGATCCAGATCGGCGGCGGGCGCACAGTTCGTCTGTCTGATGTTGCCACCGTCCGCGACGGATATGGTGAGCGCCGTTCGATCAGCGAGGTGGGCGACCGCGAAGTGGTCAACTTCTACATGAACCGTGCACGCGGTGCTTCGGACCTTGCCGTCTACGAAGCGGCTGTCGCCGAGATGGACAAGATCGAATCCGAAACGCCTGGCATCCGCTTCGTGAAGATGTTCACCAGCACCAAATACACAGATGATCAGTACAAGAGCTCGATCTCGGCTCTGATCGAAGGTGCTGTGCTCGCGATTGTCGTCGTCTTCCTGTTCCTGCGCGATTGGCGTGCGACCTTTATCAGCGCGGTCGCCATCCCGCTGTCAGCGATCCCGACTTTCTTCTTCATGGATTTGCTTGGGTTCAACCTCAACTTCCTCTCGCTGCTCGCGCTCGCTCTGGTGGCGGGCGTGCTTGTTGATGACGCGATCGTGGAGATTGAAAACATTGTGCGCCACATGCGCATGAACAAAACCGCATATCAGGCCAGTATCGATGCGGCCGATGAAATTGGGTTGCCAGTTGTGGCAACCAGTTTTTGCATTGTCGCGGTGTTCCTGCCGGTCGGCTTGATGCCGGGGATTTCAGGGCAATTCTTTCAGAACTTTGGCCTCACGGTCGTTGTCGCGGTGCTGATGAGCCTTGCCGTTGCGCGTATGATCACACCGTTGATGGCGGCCTATTTCCTCAAGGCCAAGGGCCACGGCGCCCACGGCGAAGGTCCGATGATGGATCGCTATATGTCGGTGCTGGCCTGGACGCTTGACCGCGGCAAGATGAATGCGCGCCGCGAAGGGATCGAAGGCCCACGCTCGCGCTTCTTTTATACGATTTCGCTTCTGTTGACAGTGATTGCACTGCTTGTGGTTAGTGCGATGACGCTGTTCATGGGCTTTGGTGCTCTTTCCAGCTTTGAGATTCCGACCCGCGCTGCAGAGGCATTCTCGGACGATATCAATGCGACGCTCTACAAATTCGTCGCGAAGGTTTTTGAGGTGGTGCTGGTCCTGTTCGCCTCCATCCTCGCCTTTGTGGCTGGGTGGGCGACGCTCAAACTGATCGAACTGCTCGGCACAGCGGGCGGCGCATTCGGCCGGGGCGTGAAGTATATGACGGCCCGGTTCTATGATCACCGGATCTGGATGCTCGGCGTTGGCTGGTTCTCCTTCCTCGTAACGATTCTGTTGTTCGGCCAAATCCCGGGGGCATTCCAGCCCACGATTGATGACGAGAATTCGACCGTCGAAATCGAGATGGTTCCTGGGACCACGCTTGCGACCACCAAGGGTGTGTCGGACCGCGTCGATGCGCTGCTGCGCGAGCAACCCGATGTCGAGCGCACGCTTCAACGTATTCGCGTTGGCAACTCGACTATCTTTATCAAGCTGAAAGATGATCGCGCGCTTTCCTCGATTGAGTTTGAACGCAATCTTGCACCTCAGCTTTCACAGATACCTGATGCCCGTGTCCGTTTCCGGTCACAAAGCGGTGGCTTCGGCTCCGGGCGCGACCTGACGGTCATGCTCGCAGGCTCTGATCCCGAATTGCTTGACGAAACTGCCGCTGCACTGGTTGAGCAGATGCGCGGTCTCGACACCTTGGTTGCCCCCCGCATCAGCGCTGACCTTAACCGGCCGGAGATCATCATCACCCCGCGCGAACAGATTGCGGCCGAATTGGGCGTAAGCACAATCGCCCTTTCGCAGACGATCCGAATCGCGACCTTGGGTGAGATTGAGCAGAATGCCGCACGTTTCTCGCTGTCTGATCGTCAGATCCCGATCCGGGTGAAGCTGTCAGAAGATGCGCGGACCGAGCTGACCACGATTGAGAACCTGCCGGTTCCCACAGCAAATGGTGGCACAGTTCCGCTCTCGCGCGTCGCGGAAATCTCTTTCGGTTCAGGTCCAACCGCAATCCAGCGCTACAACCAGAACCGCCGGGTTCTGGTCGGAGCCGATCTTGCGGCCGGCGTGATCAAGGGTGAGGCCCAAGCCGAGGTCGACCAACTGCCAATCCTCCAGAATCTCCCAACCGGTGTCATTCGCGATGTGGTTGGCGAAGATCAGTGGCAGCAGGAACTTATCCAAAACCTCATCATCGCGATTATCGCGGGTGTGCTTCTGGTGTTTGCTTGCCTGGTGCTGCTCTACAAGCGCCTGATGAGCCCGCTGGTCAACATGACGTCGCTGGCGCTCGCACCTTTGGGCGGGATTCTGCTGGTCTGGCTGTCAGGCTTCGCGCAGAGCATGCCGGTTTATATCGGAATTCTGCTGTTGCTGGGCATCGTCTCGAAGAACTCGATCCTTCTCATCGACTTTGCGATCGAGGAGATGGAGCGGGGGACAGAAAAGCTGGAAGCGATCATGGAAGCTGGGCACAAGCGCGCACAGCCAATCGTCATGACCACTGTTGCCATGACAGCCGGCATGGTCCCGGTCGCCATTTCGCTCAGCGGTGATGGCGCCTGGCGTCAGCCGATGGGCGTTGTCGTCATCGGCGGGCTGATCATGTCGACCTTGCTAACTCTGGTGATCGTTCCTGCGGGCTTCAGCCTTGCTGACGGCTTTGAGCGCCGCGCTGGGCCATGGTTGCGCCGCAACCTGCTGACATACAAGCCGGGCGATGACGGGCAACCGGTGCGCCCGGAGCATGGCGCGGAAGGCGGGGCACCGTTCCCGGGGCAGCATGGCACAGGAGCCGAGCCTGCTGAATAGTCGACCACCCATGCCTGTAAGCGTGACCTGTCGCGCCGTTTCGGGCAGGTAGGCCGGATCATGGCAAGCACAGCGCGTCCAATACCCCTGATGTTTGGCGGAGAGCCGCTGACCGCTGACCGTGCGCGGCGCATGCGGTGGACAGCGACCGGCCTGCTTGCTGCCATGGCTGCTCTCTTCTTCACGACACACGGCCTTATCGATGATCATCCGGCCTGGGGTTATGTCAACGCCTTTGCCGAAGCCGCGATGGTCGGCGGTCTCGCAGACTGGTTCGCGGTCACCGCGTTGTTCCGCCATCCACTCGGCCTTCCAATTCCGCATACCGCGATTATTCCTTCGAACAAGGACCGCATCGCAGACACGATGGCGCAGTTTCTTCAGGAGAATTTCCTGACACCTGCCGTTGTCGCACGGCGCATGGCTGGCATGAACGTGGCGCGTGCGGTTGGTGATTTTCTTGTCGCGAGCCCTGAACAAGACGGGTCCGACACGCGATCCCGGATAACCGGCGGCGCAGCAGAGATGCTTGCCGAGGTCCTGGAATCGCTCGATCCGGACAGGCTCGGAAATCAGGTCCGTTCCGGCCTCGGCGCTCAGCTAGGGAAGCTCGACGTCTCGCCTTTGGCGGGCCGAATGCTGGAAAATGCGATGACCGATCGCCGGCATTTGCCGCTCATCAATGGGCTTATCCGTTGGGCTGGCCTGACGCTGGAAGACAATGAGGAAACCGTTCGCGACATCATTCATCACCGAGTTGCGGGCGTGTTGCGTTGGGCTGGCCTCGACAAGACGATTTCCTCAAACGTGCTTGATGGCTTGTACAAGCTGCTTGCCGAAGTGCTCGTCGATCCGGACCATCCATTGCGCAGCAAGATGGAGGAAGGTCTCGAAAAGCTCGCGCAGGATCTGCAGAATGATCCTGAAACCCGCGAAAGGGTTGAGGAGATGAAGCGCGATCTGCTTGAAAACCCGGCTGTTGCGGAATGGTGGATGGGTGTTTGGGAACGGATCCGCCAGTCCCTTATCCGCAGGGCGCGCGATCCTGACAGCGAGCTGGGGCTTGAGATGCGCAATGGCCTTGCCGACCTTGGCGCAGCGCTGAAACAGGATCAGCGCCTTCAAATCCAGATCAACCGATTTGCGCGCCGCACCTTGGTCGGGATAGCCACTCGCTATGGCGGTGAGATTGTGACGCTTGTATCCGACACGGTGAAACGCTGGGACGCGACCACGATCACCGGCAGGATTGAGAGCGCGGTTGGCCGCGATCTCCAGTTTATCCGCATCAACGGGACGATAGTGGGCGGCCTTGTGGGAATGACGCTGCACTTCATCACAAGCCTCCTTTAGAAGCGATCCGCGAGATTAATCGACACTGCGTATTCACACGAAGAAATCTGTCAGCGGGCCTGCCGTCCTAAGAGCGCTATGAAAACGCCTGCCCCAACCGCTCACCCCACATACCAGACAGTCAGTCTCGCCCTGGGTGATCAAGCCGTGATCAATGGCGCGTTGGTCACGGCAAAAGGTGCTTGTTCGATTGAAGTCAGCCACGGCGCTTTCGTCATGACTGGCCGCAAATTGCGCCAAGCGCGCGCGACCACGCAAAATCCGAGCGAGGAACTTTATTTCTCGCTGCTTGAGGTCGAGGCGAGCCGCGGGCGATTTGAAGAAGAGCGCATGCGCCTGTTCCAGCTTCTTTCTGAGATCGCTGTGCGTGATGAAGGCACCGAACAGCAGAGCGATTGCACCCGCTGCGCGGTAGCCTTGATGATAGGAGATGCGGCGCAAGCGACCACTATCGCAGCACGGTTAGCCGCGCATGCGATTGAAGTGCCAGGCCCCCGCGCGAGCCAGACGAAACACAAAGGCATCTCCCGCAATCCGCAAACCAGCGAACCGCAAGGCTATCTGGGTTGTTAGGTCCTGATACCTATCCGCCAATCGCATAAGTGATCGATGTCGCAAAAAAGCTGCGCATCGGTTGCCCCTGCGCATCTCTTGCCGGCTCGAACCGGGCTCTTTCCATCGTACGGCAAGCAGGCGAATCCAGCCTGTCGGTTTCCGTCGAGTTCTCGATGAAGCACTCAGACACACTGCCGTCTTCCTCGACGATAACCCGCATGCGGAAGATCGCTTGCTCGCCGCGAACAAGTGCGGAGCGCGGATAGACGTTCTGGATACGCCGAACGATTGTCTCCTGATTTGTCCATTTGGGCGGAGCGAAGGATTGGTGCTTGTCCGGGTCAAGGCCCCAATCGCGCAACAGATCGCTGGTGCAAGCATTCATCGCTTGGAACGGGGGCATCATATTGCCGGTTTCAAACGATAAGACCCGATTACCGCGTTTGAGAACGATCCGATCGATTGTTTCCGCTTCGGCAAGATCAATCCCAACATTCCTGAGCATGCTCGATGGGTCACTGCGCCCAATCGAATAGGATGCGACGATGATCGCAGGGCCGACTTGTGCAACCTCGCCAATGCCAATGCGCTCCTGCCTTTCAACGGGCTCATCGCGCTCCATGCCGATCTCGAGACGGCGCGCATCCTGAAAACGCTTCACCTCACTGCCTGCGAATGTCACGCCAAAACTCTGACGCGGTGCGCCTTGTTCGAAGAAGAGGAGATGCTGATCGTCTTCACTTCCAAACAGACGTGTCAGGCGGCACCGGCTGGCGCCAAAATCGATGTTCCAGGGCGATACTGGCTGCAAGAGCGTGGCATTCTCACTCTCGGCCAATGAGTTTGGGAAGTCTTCGGCGGCGGCAGGCGTGACCGTGACGGCTAGCGCGGCAACAAGCGTTCCAACCCGCATGATCAATGAAGACATCCGCACCATAGAAAACCCCCGCCACGCAAACTAGCGAGGCGGGGGCTATTCACAAGCCAAATCTAAGCGAAGCCGCTGAAATCAAAGCGCTCCTGTCATCTCCGGCACTGCATTAAAGAGGTCTGCAACCAGGCCAATGTCGGCGACCTGGAAAATCGGTGCGTCTTCGTCCTTGTTGATTGCGATGATGACTTTGGAGTCCTTCATCCCGGCGAGGTGTTGGATCGCACCCGAAATGCCGATTGCGATGTAAACTTCCGGGGCAACGATCTTGCCAGTCTGACCGACCTGATAATCGTTTGGCACATAGCCCGCATCAACCGCAGCGCGCGATGCGCCAATTGCCGCGCCAAGCTTGTCGGCCAGCGGGTTGATCACGCTCTCGAACGTCTCAGCGTCCTTAAGCGCGCGGCCACCTGATACGATGACCTTTGCGCTCGTCAGCTCAGGACGATCGCCGCCATCGGCGACTTCGCGGCTGACAAAGCTGGAAAGCCCTGCATCGCCAGCGCCGGTTGCATCTTCGATGCTTGCCGAACCACCTTCGGCAGCCGCTTTTTCAAAGGCCGTGCCGCGAACAGTGATGACGAGCTTGGCGTCAGACGATTCTACGGTTGCGATCGCATTGCCAGCGTAGATCGGACGGGTGAAGGTCTTGGGGCCTTCAACCGAGAGAATGTCCGAAATCTGCATCACGTCGAGCAGAGCAGCAACGCGCGGAGCGATGTTCTTGCCCGATGTCGTGGCTGGTGCGAGCAGCGCATCATAGTCAGCCATAAGGCCAGCCACCAGCGGAGCCACGTTTTCAGCAAGGCCTTCACCGTAGGCGGCATCGTCGGCCTTAAGAACCTTGGATACGCCAGCGATCTTGGCAGCCGCATCCGCTGCCCCGCCGCAATTGCTGCCTGCAACCAAGGCGGTCACATCGCCGAGCTTGCCAGCAGCGGTCACCACAGCGAGTGTTGCATCGTTGACGGAGTTGTTGTCGTGTTCGACCAGAACCAGAGTGTTCATCTGTTCTATCCCTTTCTTCGCCGGGCCGCCGATCAGGCGATCCCCAGCTCCTTGATCTTGGCAACCAGCGCGGCGACGTCTTCGACCTTTTCACCAGCCTGGCGAACCGGCGGCTCGCTCACATTGGTGGTGGTCAGACGCGGCGCGATGTCGACGCCGTAATCGGCGGGCGACTTGCTATCGAGCGGCTTCTTCTTCGCCTTCATGATATTGGGAAGCGAGGCATAGCGCGGCTCATTAAGTCGCAGGTCGGTGGTGACGATTGCTGGTATGGTGAGCTTCACAGTTTCAAGCCCACCATCAATCTCACGCTTTACCACCACAGCATTGCCTTCAACCGTTACTGCGTTTGCAAACGTGCCCTGCGGCCGACCCATCAACGCAGCCAGCATCTGGCCGGTCTGGTTCGAATCGTCCGAAATCGACTGTTTGCCGAGAATTACGAGGCCTGGCTGCTCTTCGTCTGCAATCGCTTTCAGGATCTTTGCGACAGCCAGCGGCTCCACTTCTTCGTCGGTTTCGACCAAGATTGCGCGATCAGCACCCATGGCAAGCGCTGTACGGAGCGTTTCCTGAGCCTTTGCCGGGCCGATTGAGACTGCCACGATCTCTTCGGCATTTCCCGCTTCCTTGATACGGATCGCCTCTTCAACGGCGATCTCATCGAACGGGTTCATGCTCATCTTGACGTTGGCAAGATCCACGCCTGTGCCATCGGGCTTCACGCGTGGTTTCACGTTATAGTCGATCACCCGCTTGACGGGGACGAGGATCTTCATGGCAATTCCTTCCTGTCGTATATCTTGGCCGTCCGCCTAGCTTGCGTTTACGTAAACGTCAAGCTGGCCGATCAGCCTTGGCATCCTCATGAATTGGCCTTCAGCCTTGCCAAGATCGGCAAAGCTCGTCCATCACATTTCACGCAAGAAAGGTGTGACATGGCTCAATATTTCATACTCGATACTCTTGTTCGCGGCGCTTTGGCGATTGCCGCTCTCGCAGGTGCCACTGTTTCCGCGCAGGAGACGCGGATTGGCGAAGACGGATTCGAATCGCCTCAGGCCAATCTGGAGCAAATGAATTGGCTCGTTGGACAATGGTCGGGTGATGGGGTTGGCGGCAATCCTGCCATGGAAAGTTGGTTGCCGCCTACGGGATCTGTCATGGTCGGCACGTTCCTCCAGCAAGGCGAGGATGGCGAAATCCAATTCACCGAGCACCTCTACCTGATGGAAGAGGAAGGCACGCTGGTGCTGCGGCTAAAGCACTTTAACCCTGACCTCACCGGCTGGGAGGAGAAGGACGACATGCTGTCCTTCCGCCTCGTCGCCATCGAACCCTGCGCGGCGTACTTTCACGCGCTAACCCTTCGGTGCGCAGATGCTGACAAGCCGGGCGAGGGGCTGGTGGCGGCCGTGCGGATGCGCTCAGGTGGCGAGTTGCTGTTTAACTTCACGGCGATGTGACCAGACAATTGGTTCGGGCGGTCGCAGGCCGACCGGCCACCTGCAGCGGGCGCATCTCCAATGTGTGTCTTGCGAGGGTGGAGGCGCGGATGCACCCCCATCAAACAGCCTAAGCCGCCTGTTTGACCTCAGCGACGATCTTCTTCGCTGCATCGCCCAGATCATCTGCCGGAACGATTGCGAGGCCTGAATTGGCGAGGATTTCCTTGCCTGCATCAACATTGGTGCCTTCGAGGCGGACAACCAGTGGCACCTGAAGGTTCACATCCTTTGCCGCGATCACGATGCCCTCTGCGATAGTGTCGCAGCGCATGATGCCGCCAAAGATGTTGACGAGGATGCCCTCGACCGCCGGGTCCTTGAGGATAATCTTGAACGCAGCGGTCACTTTCTCAGTGGTGGCGCCGCCACCCACGTCAAGGAAGTTGGCCGGGAACGCGCCGTTCAGCTTGATGATGTCCATGGTTGCCATGGCAAGGCCAGCGCAGTTGCCCATCCCGCCCATATTCCCCTCGAGCTTGATGTAAGCGAGATCATACTCGCTCGCTTCGACTTCGGCCGGATCCTCTTCCGTCTCGTCACGCAGCGCCTCGATTGCCGGGTGACGGTACAGTGCATTGCCATCAAAGCTCATCTTGGCGTCGAGCACGGTAAGGCTGCCGTCGACGGTTTCAACCAGCGGATTGATCTCGAGCATCTCGCAGTCAGTGGCGAGAAACGCATCGTAGAGCTGTTTTGCGAGCTTCTGCGCTTGCTTGTTGAGGTCGCCCGAAAGCTTGAGCCCAAATGCCAGGGCGCGTGCATGGTGCGGCATAAAGCCCTGTGCGGGATCGATTGTGGTCGTGGTGATCAGTTCAGGCGTGTCGTGAGCCACCGCTTCGATGTCCATCCCGCCTTCGGTCGAAGCGACCATGGCAACCTGGCCTGACGCGCGGTCAACCAGCAGCGAGAAATAGTACTCCTTGGCGATATCAACGCCATCAGTGACGTAAAGGCGGTTGACCTGCTTGCCTTCTGCGCCGGTCTGCACGGTAACCAGAGTGTTGCCGAGCATCTCCTTGGCGTTGGCTTCAACTTCCTTGATGCTCTTGGCGAGACGCACGCCGCCTTTCGCATCTTCGGGCAGTTCCTTGAACTTGCCCTTGCCGCGGCCGCCAGCATGAATCTGCGCCTTGACCACGTAGAGCGGACCGGGGAGTTGCTTGGCGGCTTCAACCGCTTCCTCAACGCTCAATGCAGCGTGCCCGTCGGGAACTGCGATACCGTGTTCCTTGAGCAGTTCCTTGGCCTGATATTCGTGGACATTCATGTGAGCGTGATCCCTTGTGACTCGTATCCGTGGGGAGGGTGTATGCGTTGAGCGCATAAGCATGGATTCGAGCACTTGAAAAGTGCGGATGCTACCGCCACTGGAGCACACCCTAGGAAAGTCACTCAATGATTGATCAGACACGCTTTCAAGAGATCGTTCGCGAGGCCGGGAGAATTGCGCTCGGACGGTGGCCGGGTGCTGGCCATGCGCTTGAATCCTGGGAAAAGAACCCCGGCGAACCGGTCAGCGAGGCCGATCTTGCGGTCGATGTGTTCCTGCGCAGAGAGCTTGGCATGCTGCTCCCCTCTGCGGCCTGGCTTTCGGAAGAAACCGCGGATGACAAGATTCGCACCCGCAGCAATCTGATTTGGCTGGTCGATCCAATCGATGGGACGCGCGATTTCGTTCGGGGCCGGGCAGGGTGGTCGGTTTCCGTTGCGCTGATCAGCTCGGGAAAGCCGTTAATAGGCATGCTGGCGGCGCCCGCTCGTGATGAAGAATGGTTTGCAACCGCAGGGCAAGGCTCCACGTTGAACGGCAAACGGCTCAAGGCCAGCACACGGACAGAGTTTTCAGGCGCACGCGTGCCGACAGATCAGCTCCCAAGCGCCGATTCCGACCTGGTTGCTGTTGAGAAGCCCAATTCAATCGCGCTGCGGATCGCCATGGTTGCTGACAACCGCGCTGACTTGCTTGCAACTTTGCGTTGGGGTTTTGAATGGGACATCGCAGCGGCCACGTTGATTGCTCGCGAGGCTGGGGCACAGGTATCAGACGCATTCGGCAACCCGCTTGCCTACAACAAGCACGACCCGCGCGATTTCGGCGTGCTGGTCAGCTCGGCCGGCATCCACGCACAGGCAGTCGAGCGACTGGCTGAAAGAGCGCAAGCGCTCAAGTAGAAAGGGCGGCCCGCACAGGACCGCCCCTTTGATCAATTTGTAGATGTTACCGCGATCGAGCGGAGTTGACGTCTTCCTGGCTGATCGGGATGATCTTGATCTCAACCCGGCGATTGAGCGGCTCATCCACGCCATCAGCCGTTTTGACCCTCAGGAAGTCGTAGCTCTCACCATACCCGCGCGTTGCCAAGCGGCTTCGGGCAACACCGCGTGCTGCAAGATAATCGGCAACTGCCTGTGCGCGCTGTTCGGAAAGCCGCTGGTTCAATGCGTCAGAGCCGGTCGTGTCGGTAAAACCGTACACATCAACCAGACTGTTGGGATACTGGATCAGGCTGTCAGCAATCGCGTTGAGACCATCATAGAAACCTGGATTGATCTGCGAGGACCCGCGCGCGAAGGTTACGCCGTCGGGAAGCCGAACAAGAATAGCATCCTGATCGCCAACCTCTTCAACATCGACACCTGTGCCTTCGAGTTCTTCGTCGAGTTCGCGAATCTGATCATCAAAGCGCTTGCCGACAAGCGCGCCGGCTGAACCGCCAATGCCCGCCCCGATGATTCGGGCCGCATTGCCGCCGACCGCGCCGCCCAGCAAATAGCCAAGTGTGCCGCCAACCCCGGCGCCGATCGCGGTGCGCGACACCTTGCGCTCACCCGTGTTCGGATCCGTGACGCAGGCGCTGGTTCCCAGCAGTGCGAGAGCTGCCGTACCTGAAAGCAGAATGCGAGATGTTTTCATGTTAGTCCTCCAGCGTTGGCTTTGCTTATATCATCAACTGACCGTCACAGTCGATTTTCCAACGATTTAGCGCATGGACGTGTCTGGTTTGCGGCAGGCTGAACGCAAATTTACCAGAGGGCTGCGACAAGCATAAGCGGGTTTCGGGACTGGCACATCGCCGCAATTGTGCTAGCGCTTTGACTGTGACACCGTTTCCCTGGTCAGACCTGATACTCATCGCCGGGCTTATTGTGCTCAATGGCGTTTTTGCCATGTCCGAGCTTGCCATTGTCTCGGCCAAGACGAGCACCTTGAAAGCGCGCAGTGATGAAGGCTCTGCAAGCGCCCGGATCGCGATCCGGCTGGCCGAGGAGCCAGGCAAGTTCCTGTCAACCGTGCAGATTGGGATCACCCTTATTGCGATCATCACCGGCGCCTTGTCCGGGGCCAGCCTTGAAGCACCGATAGGCGAGCGGATTGCCCTTCTCGGTGTGCAGGAAGATTTCGCGCGGCAAGCCGCCTTCGTCAGCGTGATTGCATTGACAACCTATTTCAGCGTCGTGGTCGGCGAACTTGTGCCCAAGCAATTGGCGCTGCGTGCATCAGTGCCAATCGCCTTGGTGATGGCGCGGCCGATGGATTTGCTGGCGCGAGTTGCCGCGCCGTTGGTCTGGTTGCTTGATAAATCGTCGGCCACAATCATTGCGCTGTTCGGAATTCGTTCGCGCGGCCAACCTTCGGTCACGGCCAAGGAACTGCAGATGATCTTTGCTGATGCAACCCGGTCAGGCGTGATCGAGCATGATCAGCACCAGATTCTCACTGGCGTGGTGCGATTGGCGGAGCGTCCTGTGCGCGAATTGATGACGCCGCGCACCGAGCTCGACTGGATTGATGCCGACGCCGATCAGGAACAGATACTCACCACGATTGGAGAGAGCCCTCATTCGCTGCTGCCTGTCGCCGAGGGATCGCCTGATGCCATTCTAGGCGTGGTCAAGGTTCGCGAAGTCCTTGCCGCTTTGGTTGCTGGCGAGAATGTCTCGATCCGCGACATGATGAAAAAGGCCGAGGTCGTCCCGGACCAGCTTGATGCGATGGATGCGCTGCGCGTGTTGCAGTCAGCCGAAATCGCCATGGCGGTGGTGCATGATGAATACGGTCATTTCGAAGGGATCGTGACGCCGGTCGACCTTCTGACCGCAATCGCCGGGACCTTTGCCAGCGATCAGGATCAGGGCGATACACCGCAAATCATCGAATGCACCGATGGATCAATGCTCGTTTCCGGAGCCCTTTCTGCAGACGGACTCGCAGATCGTTTGAGTCTGGAATATGGCGAGACGCGCGAATTTGGTACTGCGGCAGGCTATGCGCTGTCAGTCATGAAAAAGCTCCCGCTCGAAGGCGAGAGCTTTACCGATCAGGGGTGGTGGTTCGAGATTGTCGACATGGACAACCGCCGGATCGACAAAATCCTGGTGCGCAAGCTCGAAGACGAGCCTGACGAGGATTAACCCGGAATAAGCGTCTGTGCGGTCGCGCCGTCGCCTTCAGGTGCGGCGATGATATCCCGCGTCACACGCCCCTTTGCGACAGTGTTGGTGCCCGGATCGCCAATCTGCGACCTGATGCTTGGCGCTGCGCTTCCAGCACGATCAAGCGCGCTGGTCTCGATCTCGCTGCGCGGTGCAGGTCCGCCAAACAGGGCTTCGAGCGCCTGCTCCGATGCAGTGCCTTCGGCAGGGCGCGGCGCACCGGGTGCAGGCGGGGTGAGCGAGAAGTCTGGCGGAACCACCAGCGGAGCTTGGCGCTGCACCGCAAATTCATCCGGGCGGTCGCGGTTGAACAGACCGCCGCCGCCGCATGCAGCGAGCATGGCACAGCCGGAAGCGAGCAGAATGGCGGTTTTGAGGTTACGCATCATTTATTCTCCGCAAGGGCAGCGTCACTGCCCGAGTTCTCCTCGTCCTTTTCGCGCATGAACAGGCTGCGCGCAAGGATGATGAGGACGCCGATGGTGATAGCCGCATCAGCAACGTTGAAAACAAGGAAGGGGCGAAACGTGCCGATGTGAAAATCGGCAAAGTCGAGAACATAGCCAAGCGTCCAGCGATCATGGATGTTTCCGATCGCTCCGCCCAGGATCATCGCAAGGCCCAGAATATCACCCAGCTTGTCCTCGCGCATCATCCAGACAAGCACGACAAGAGCAATCAGCGCAGTGAGCCCAACCAACAGCAGGCGCATTTCCATATTGGTGGCCTGAAGCATGCCGAGCGAAATGCCGTAATTGTGCACTCTGGTAAGGTCGAAAAACGGAAGCAGGTCCATCTTGTCACCCTGAGCATACAGGCCCAGCGGCCCAGCAACGAGCCACTTGGTCGCCTTGTCGGTAATCAGCACAAGCAGCGCAAATGCGAGGCCAATAAGGCGGTTGCGGGTCAAGATCTTGCTCATCCAGCGGCATCCATAGCGCTGACCACGCTCTCACACCGTCCGCACAGCGCCCCGTCCTCGGAAACGTCAGGCAGAAGGCGCCAGCATCGGCCGCATTTGTGATCGGTGGATTTGGCTACACTCACCTCATTGCCTTGGCCGCGCGTCACTGTCCCGGTGATGAACAATTCGGCGAGTTGTTCGTCGCTCACGCCATCGGGGATCGCGCTTGCTGGCACAGTGACGATGGCTTCGTTGCTTGAACGGATGACTTTGTCACGCCGGAGCGGTTCGATTGCCTCGTTCACCCGTTCCCGCAGAGCGCGCAAGGCTTCCCACTTTTCGCGGTTGGCGGGTACCGCGGGGACGCTCGGCCATTCGAGCAGGTGAACGCTGCCGCCTTGTTCGTCATCTTCCGGATAGCGGCACTTCCACACTTCTTCAGCCGTAAAGACCAGAACCGGCGCGGCATAGCGGACCAATGCGTGGAACAGGAGGTCCAGCACTGTGCGATAGGCGTTGCGTTTGGTGGAGTTCTCTCCATCGCAATAGAGCGAATCCTTGCGGATATCGAAGAAGAAGGCGCTCAGATCCTCGTTGCAGAAATCAACGAGCAGGCGCGTGTAGGTGTTGAAGTCATACTCGGTCGCGGCCTGTTTGAGCTTGCCGTCAAGCTCGCTCAGCAATGACAGGATGTAGACTTCAAGCTCGGGAATTTCGCCTGTGTCCGACATGTCGCCGACAAACCCATCAAGCGCACCGAGCAGATAGCGGAAGGTATTGCGCAACCGGCGATATTGGTCGCTGACGCCCTTGATGATCTCATCGCCGATGCGGTGGTCTTCGGTAAAGTCGACGCTGAGCGCCCACAGGCGGATAATGTCCGCGCCTGTTTGCTCCATCATCTTTACAGGATCAGTCGTATTGCCGAGCGACTTTGACTGCTTGCGACCCTTGGCATCCATGGTGAAGCCGTGGGTGAGCACCTGATCATAGGGCGCGCGGCCACGGGTGGAGCAGCTTTGCAGGAGCGAGGATTGGAACCAGCCGCGGTGTTGGTCAGAGCCTTCGAGATAGATATTGGCCGGCCATTGCAGGTCCGGCCAACGCCCGGATTCGAGCACAAAGGCGTGGGTGCAGCCTGAATCGAACCAGACATCGAGAATGTCGGTGACCATCTCGAAATCATCGGGATTGTGATCAGGGCCAAGGAACTCAGATTTCCGCGCCTCTTCCCAAGCATCGACCCCTTCTTCGCGTACGGCATTCACCACCCGTGCGTTGACCGCCGGGTCTTGGAGGTAACTGCCATCGGGGCGCACGAACAGGGTGATGGGCACGCCCCATGCGCGCTGACGGCTGAGCACCCAGTCGGGCCGGCCTTCGACCATCGAACCGATACGGTTTTGGCCCTTGGCGGGGATGAATTCGACCCGCTTGATCTCTTCCATTGCGCGCTCGCGCAGAGTGGGCGCGGCGCAGACGGTCTCCTCGCTCATATCGAGCGCGCCGCCTTCTGATTCCCAGCTCTTGTCTTCGGGAGTCTTGGGTTCGAGCCAGGGCAGGTCGGTGTCCATCGGCACAAACCATTGCGGCGTGCAGCGGTAGATTACCTTGGCTTTGGAGCGCCATGAGTGCGGGTAGGAGTGCGCGTAATCGGCAGAAGCGCTGAGCAGCGCGCCCACTTCGCGAAGGTCCGAGCAGATCGGGCCTTCGGGCGAGTTGAACGGCTTGTTGATGACCGAGCGGCGGCGTTCATCCATGCCTCCCAACCACGGCCAATCGTCGCGATAACGACCATCGTCCATCACAGCGAATTGCGGATTGAGGCCGTTCGCTTTGCACAGGTCGAAGTCGTCCTCACCATGGTCAGGGGCCATATGGACAAGGCCTGTGCCTGAATCGGTGGTGACGAAATCGCCTTCGAGGAAGGGGCGCGGGGTGGCGTAGAACCCGCCGAGATGATGCATCGGGTGACGGGCCTTGGTTCCGGCTAGGTCGATGCCTTTAAGGCGCTTTCCGATATAGACATCATCAAGCCTCAGGCCTTTGAGGCCGAGTTTTTCGCCCATTTCAGCGATAGCTTTGGCGAAACGCGATCGGAAACTTTCCAAAAGGTCGGCGGCGATTACGAAACTTGCGTTATGAGTTTCCGTTGAGACGAAGCGAGCGACGAACTTTTGCGTCTCTTCCGAAGGCTCTTCGGGCTCATCCCAGTCGAGGCTCAGGTTAATTTGGACATACTCAACATCCGCCCCATAGGCCAAAGCCTGGTTCACCGGGATCGTCCAAGGTGTCGTCGTCCAGATCACCGCATGAGCGCCGACCAGTTCAGGCACCGCGCTCTCAATGATCTCAAACGCCACATCGATTTGCGGGCTGTCGGTCAGGTCCTCATACTCAACCTCAGCTTCGGCCAGAGCGGTCTTCTCAACCGGGGACCACATCACCGGCTTTGACCCGCGATAGAGATTTCCGGCTTCGGCAAACTTGCAAAGCTCGGCAACAATCGTCGCCTCGGCCTGAAAATCCATGGTGAGGTAGGGATTGTCCCAATCGCCCATAATGCCAAGGCGCTTCAGCTGCTCGCGCTGGGTATCGACCCATTTCTGCGCATAGGCGCGGCACTCGGCGCGGAACTCCTTGGCCGGAACCTCGTCCTTATTCTTTTTCTTCTTGCGATATTGCTCTTCGACCTTCCACTCGATCGGAAGGCCGTGGCAATCCCAGCCAGGCACATAGGGCGCGTCTTTGCCCATCAGGTTCTGCGTGCGGCAGACCATGTCCTTGAGGATATGGTTCAGCGCATGGCCGATATGCATATCGCCATTGGCGTAAGGCGGGCCATCGTGCAGGATGAACTTCTCACGGCCAGCGCGGGCCTCGCGCAGCTTCTCATACAGCCCAATCTCGCGCCAGCGCGCCTCAATGCCCGGTTCCTTCTGCGGAAGGCCGGCTTTCATCGGGAACGCGGTCTTGGGCAGAAAGACCGTGTCTCTATAGTCGCGCTTGGTGGTGTCGTCTGTCATTTCGCAAGGGCGCTTAGAAGCCTTCGCGCGTCCTCGCAATCCTTCTCCATCTGGACCATCAGATCATCAAGGCTGTCAAACTTCGCTTCGCCGCGCAGGAAGTGGTGAAAGGCGACTTCGATTTCCTGTCCGTAGAGGTCTCCGGAGAAGTCAAAGAAATAGGGTTCGAGCAGTTCCTTGGGTGGCTCAAACTGGGGACGAATGCCGATATTGGCTGCACCCTTATAGGTCTCGCCAGTGGCAAGCACTTTGCCGGTCACCGCGTAGACCCCGTATTTCGGCCGCAAATAGGTGTCGATCGCGATGTTGGCGGTGGGATAGCCCAGCTTGCGGCCATTTTTGTCGCCATGTTCGACAATGCCGCGGATCGCAAAAGGTCGGGTGAGCAGTTCTGCTGCCAGCTGTGGGTCGCCATCGCGCAAGGCTTCGCGGATCCGGCTTGATGAGATCACGCTGTCATCTTTGACCGCGTCCACAACCCGCGACTGGAGCCCCAGCGATCCGCCATAGTGGCGCAGCAGTTCGACATTGCCTTTCGCGCCTTTGCCAAATGAGAAGTCGCCGCCTGTTACGACTCCAAATGCGCCGAAGCGTTCGATCAGGATTTTCGAGATGAAATCCTCAGCGCTTGTCCCGGCGAGCTCCCCGTCGAAATGGAACACCAGCATCGCCGTGGCACCAGCGGCAAGATAGAGTTCTTGTCGCTGCTCAAGCGTGGTGAGACGAAACGGCGGCACGTCGGGCTTGAAGAAGCGCACCGGGTGCGGGTCAAACGTCGCGATGATCGAAGGGCGGCCTTCGTCATGCGCCCAGCGGATCGCTTCACCCGCGACAGCCTGATGCCCTTTGTGAAATCCATCAAAGTTGCCGAGCGCGATCACCGCGCCGCGCAGCGCCTGAGTGACGGTCTCGCGGTGGTCAAGCCAGCGCATCAATCGCTCTCCCTCGCCACATCGCCCTCTGCCCGGCGGTAGGTCACAAAGGAAAAGCCGGGAAGATCGCCCTCGGCCGCGTGGTCTTCGCGAGCAACCTCAGTCCATTCTTCGTTAAGCGGCTTCATGAAGACATCGCCTTGATAATCAGCATGGATCTCTGTCACCTCGATGCGATCGGCCAAGGGGCGAAACACGTCGTAAATCGCTGAGCCGCCGACCACTGCGATTTCACCCGTGTCATTGTCCGTGCGCGCCAATGCGAGTGCCTCATCAACGGTCCCCACGACCTCCGCGCCCTCGCTCTGCCAGTCTTCGTGCCGGGTCAAAACGATATGACGACGTCCGGGTAGCAAGCCGGGAAGACTTTCAAACGTCTTGCGGCCCATGATCATCGGCCTGCCCATGGTGAACGCCTTGAAGCGTTTGAAATCTTGTGGGATTCGCCATGGCAATCGCCCTTCAAAGCCGATGGTGCCGTTCGCAGCCCGGGCGTAAATTAAGAAGATTTCGTGGCTCACAGTTTCGTTCACGGCGCTTTGTGCGAAACCCGCGTCACGTGGCCCATCTTGCGCCCGTCGCGTGCTTCGCGCTTGCCGTAAAG
>CAYUCZ010000006.1:0-101681 GCA_964443505.1 uncultured Porphyrobacter sp.
TGTTGCGGTTGGCGGGCTTGGCGTGAGCGGGCGCGATGGTTCGCAAGTATCCGTTAATGTTTCAACCGTCGGGCGTATCGCAGATGGCGCAACGGTAGAGCGCTCTGTCGCCACCGGGTTTGAGCGTGCCGGTACTCTACGCTTCAATCTTCATCAGGCTGATTTCCTGACCGCGTCGCGCGTTCGCGATGCGATCAATGCCCGCTATCCCAAAATGGCCCGGATCGCAGACGGCGTCAGCATCGAACTGGCGCTCCCGTTTGGAAATGATGAACGTGCCGCAGCGCTTGCCGCTATCGAGATGCTTCCCGTCACGCCCGCTCCGGTCGCTGCCCGTGTCATCGTGAATTCCCGGACAGGCACTGTCGTGATCAACCAGGCTGTGCGTTTGTCGCCTGCGGCGATCAGCCACGGCAAACTTGTCATTCGGATTGATGAGAACCCGCAGGTTGTGCAGCCTGAACCGTTCGGCAATGGTGAGACCGCGATTGAGGAAGACACCGACATTACTGTCGATCAGCAATCGACCAATGTCGCCTTGTTGCCAGGCGCTGCCTCTCTCAACGAGATAGTCGACGCGCTCAATCTGCTTGGCGTGGGTGCCGCTGATCTTGTCGTGATCCTCGAAAGTCTCAAGCAAGCGGGCGCCCTTCAGGCGGAAATGGTGGTGCTGTGATTGATGCGCCTCGCCTGACACCGATTGCGCCGGCCAACGAACAGCTGAGCAAAGAGCGGCTCGAATTGCGCGAGGCAGCGCAAGGGTTCGAGGCGATCATGGTTCGCAAGATGCTTGAGGCGGCGCGCGCGTCGAGCCTTGCCGAAGACACCCCGCTAACGGGCGGGGGACTGAAGCAGTTCGAGAAAATGCGCGATGAACATTTCGCGGACATCGCCTCGCAGACCGGCGCCTTAGGGTTTGCCCGGAGTATCGAGGATCAGCTTGCTCAATTCGTTGATGGCAAAGGTGATGTGTAATGCCTAGCAGTCTCATCTCGATCGGCCGTTCAGGAGCCGCAGCGGCACGCGCCAGCATTGAGCTGACGGCGCAGAACATCGCTAATGCGTCTAACCCTGACTATGTCCGCCGCTCGATCCAGCTGAACGAATTCGTCGGCGTCTCGCGCACCGATTTTCAGCAGACCAGTGCGTTTGGCGGGGTCCAGATTGGCGGTATTCAGCGGCCATCGAGCGAGTTGATCCAACGCCGCGCGCGCGACAGTGGCTCTGACCTCTCCCGCGCCGAAGCCGAGCTTACCGGGCTTCGCGATGCAGAAACGGCGCTGGAACAGTCAGGTCTGTACAGGGGACTGGTGGATTTCGAAGCTGCGCTGACCGTTCTGGAAAGCGATCCCACCGACCCGGCTTTGCGTTCGGGCGCGATTGAAAGCGCACGGCAGCTTACCGAGACTTTCCAGTTTGCTGAGTTTTCCCTGTCCAACGCGAGAGGACTGGTTGAGGGCGAGATCAACGTCGGTGTCGAAGAGCTCAACGGCGCGGCGGAGGAACTTGCGCGGATCAATCTTGAACTTGTGAATTCGCGCGAAGGCACAGCAGGCCGCGCGGCATTGCTCGATGCGCGTGATGCAGCGCTGCGCGATATCTCCGAAGAATTTGGTATCATCACCGAGTTCGACGAATTTGGAGGCGCGCGCGTTCGTATTGCTGGCAATCCCGCGCCTGCAGGACAAGCAGGTATCCTGCTTGTCGATGGCAGCACTGCCAACACGCTTGCCGCCACAATCGACCCTGCTGGCACCGCTTCGTTTACTCTTAACGGCTCCACCTTTGCACCCATAAGCGGCGCGATGGCGGGACGAACCTCCGCGCTTTCCGATATCAGCACTCGGCGGAGCGAACTCGATGCGATTGCGTCTCAAACCATCACTCAGGCGAACAGCGCGCAGGCTGCTGGTTCCGCGCTCGATGGGACCGCAGGACAGCCGATGTTCACGGGCAGCGATGCCGCAACGATCACTCTGGCGCTCACATCAGGCGATCAGCTCGCGCTTGCGCCGCTTGGTGCGCCGGCGGGCAGCAGAGACACCGCAAACCTGAGCAATTTGGTCGCCGCTTTCGGAGCGGATGATGGACCGATTGTGAGGACCGATCAATTGCTCCTGTCGCTTTCAAGCCGGATCGCAGGGATCGACACCACCCGTGAAGGGCTGACCATTATCAACGAAGCAGCGCAGGCCGAGCTGCTCACCGAAACCGGCGTCGATCTCGATACAGAGGCGGCCAATCTTATCCGCTTGCAGCAAGCGTTCGAAGCCAACAGCCGGGTGATCCAGGTCGCAAGCGATCTCTTCGACACCATACTGGGGCTAAGATAATGACCTTTGTCGGCAATTCTACAGGAGCTTTTTACGAGCGCTCGCTGGCTCAAATGGGCACTCTGCGCGTTTCGGTTGAGCGGCTCCAAACCCAGATCGCAACCGGCGTTCGGATTGAGCGTGGTTCGGATGATCCGATCGCTGCGTCGCGCCTGCGCGCACTGACCAGGTTGGAAACGCGCGGCCAGACCGAGGCTGAAAACGCAGCGCGGCTCGGACAGGATCTGTCGGAAACGGCCAACCAGATCGAGGGCGTGACCTCGATCCTCCAACGCGCACGTGAACTGGCGGTTGCCGCCGCGACCGACACTGTGGGTGAAAGTGGCAGGGCAGCCATTGCCGATGAGCTTGAGCAGATGAGCGATGAACTGTTTGCTCGCTCCAATTCCAGTTCGATCACCGGCGCCCCGCTTTTTGCTGGCACCGCTGGCGCCCCAGCCTTTGTGCGCGATGCAAGCGGTGTCGTGACCTACAATGGCAACAATCAGAACGGCACGATCCCCGTTGCGCCCGGCACCGAGATTGAGCGCGGTGTCACCGGGCAACAGGTATTCGAATTTGATGTGAATGGCACGCCGTCCAATGCCTTTGCTGTCCTCACCGATCTGGCCGTCGCGCTTCGCGGAGGGGCAGCCGACCCAGCTCAGGCAGCGCGTGATGCATTGGTTGGCATTGACGCTGGGCTCGACACGGCCAATCGCAGTCAAACGGTCATCGGGACGCGCATGTCATGGGTCGACGCGATCCAGCAGGATCAGGATACGCGCGCGATTGATGTCGCTGATAAGCGATCGCAGATTGGCGATACCGACATTGCCGACACGATAGTCCGCTTGCAGCAAACCCTGACCGCGCTTGAGGCAAGTCAGGCGAGTTTTACGCGCGTTTCCTCGCTCACCTTGTTCAACGCTCTTTGATTTCCGCCAGACCACAGAAGGTTCGCACAGATGTTCGCCGCTATCGGTATCGTTGTCCTGATCGTCCTGGTGTTCGGCGGCTACACGCTTGCCGGCGGCGCGATGGGTCCGATTCTCGCAGCGCTTCCGCTGGAATTTATGATGATCGGCGGGGCTGCGGTTGGCGCGACCTTGATCGGCAACTCCATGCACGAGATCAAATTGCTTGGCGGCGGGCTGGGCAAAGTTTTCAAAGGTCCGAAATACACTGACGATGATCATATCGATGCGATCGCGCTTGCAAGCAAATTGATGAAATTGCTGCGATCGGAAGGGGCAGTTGCACTGGAAAGCCATGTCACCGACCCTGACAATTCGGCGATCTTCAGCGAATATCCAAGGCTCCAGAAAGACAAATCGGTTGTCGATCTGATTTGCGACCCTTTGACCTTGATCGTTGTGTCTTCGGGTTCGCTCGACACCCATGCGGTGGAAGATGTTATCGACAATGCGATCAAGACACAGCTGCACGAATTGGAAGAACCCGAACACGCCATTCAATCGCTGGCGGATGCGTTCCCTGCGCTTGGCATTGTTGCTGCCGTTCTTGGCGTTATCAAGACCATGGGCTCGATCAATGAACCGCCCGAGATTTTGGGTAAAATGATTGGCGGCGCTCTGGTTGGTACGTTCCTGGGCGTGCTGCTTGCCTATGGCTTTGCCGGACCGATGGCGAGCCGTCTCAAACAGGTGAACGCGCACGACAAGCAGATCTATTATTCGATCAAGCAAGTGATCATCGCAAGCCTTCACGGTTATCCTCAGCCGCTTGTGCTTGAGGCTGCCCGTTCAGGCCTGCCTCCGGCACACCGGCCCAAGCTGACCGATCTGCTCGATATGATGCGGGGTCGATAAGGTGGCTGACGCTGATGCACCCATCCAACCGCCAGCACCGATCATCGTCAAGAAGATCACTATCGAAGAAGGCGGGCATCATGGCGGCGCTTGGAAGGTCGCCTATGCCGACTTCGTGACAGCGATGATGGCGTTCTTCCTGTTGCTTTGGCTGCTTGGTGCGACCGAGGAAAATCAGCGCAAGGGAATAGCCGACTATTTCGCACCGACGCTCGTCAAAATGCGCCAGCAAAGCGCCGGCTCGGATGGGATGCTGGGAGGCAGTTCGCTGACTGACGTTGACAATTATCCGAACGCACAAGGCCAGACCGGGAACATGGCAATCACCGTGCCTCGCGGAGCGCGCGGAGGTCCCTTCGAAGGCAGCGGCGATGGCGAGATGGAGAACGAGCGGCTTGAACGGCTGCGCGAAGAGATCGACCGCAAGCTAAGCGAGAAACGCGCCATTTCGCATCTCGCGCGACAGGTGCAGGTCATGCGCGCGGCTGACGGCATTCGCATTGATCTTGTCGATGATGCCGATTTTTCCATGTTTGCGCTTGGCACGACCATTCTTACCGATGAGGCGAGCGAACTGCTTGAGGTGATCGGTCTGGTTCTGGAGGAAGAGCGCAGCCCGCTGATCTTGCGTGGACACACCGATTCACTGCCTTGGCGCGATGGCATTGCCGCGAACAATTGGTCGCTTTCAGCTGGGCGTGCCGAAGCAACGCGTCAGGAATTGATCGCAAGCGGATTGTCCGAGACGCGCTTTGCCCGAATTGAGGGGGTCGCAGACACGGAACCGCTAATTGCTGACAATCCAGCCGATCCGCGCAACCGAAGGATTTCCCTTCTGCTGCTTGGTCAGGGCAGGCCATCGTCACGCCGTCCGCGCCCGCAATTGCAGGCGTCAATCCTGCCGGAATCGGACCAGACAGCCCTAAGGGAAACCGCAGAGGCCAGCGCAACCGCGAGGTAAACCATGTCTCTTTAGCACTCGCTCAGCCATCACAAAGGGGAGCCTGGTGCGATGACCGAGACGATATTGCCGCATGAAATGCCAAGGGCACTGGATCGAGCGCCCGATACGCTCAAAGTGCTTTCGCTTGATTGTTTCGACACGCTCCTGTGGCGCGATTGCTATGCGCCTAGCGACGTATTTGCCGGGCTCACAAACCTCACAACCGGGCAGCGAATGGTTTCGGAAACCTATGCGCGCAAAGCGCAAGCTGTGCTCCACAACCGGAGCGAAGTGGGCCTTGATGCGATCTATGAGCAGGCCCTGCCCAATGCCGATCGGTCTGTACGCACAAGATTGGCTGAGGAAGAAATCGCGCTCGAAGCCCGCACCTGTTTCGGCTTTGCTCCCACTGTGGAGCTGATGCGCACGGCGAAAGCACGCGGCCTTAAGGTTATAATTGTTTCAGACACTTACCTTTCGTCCAAGCAACTGACGCATCTGATCCAAAAAGCTGCGGGAGATGAGGTGATCAGCCTCATTGACCGGGTGTTTTCCTCCAGCGATGCGGGTCTGTCGAAGTCGCAGGGCCTGCTGGCGAAGGCGATGAAAACGGTCAAATGCAAGCCGCGTGACATGCTGCACATTGGCGACAACATCGAGGCGGACTTCAAGAGCGCAAGAGCCTTGGGCATTCCTGCCCTTCATCTTGTGCAGTTTGGCGATGATGCGCGCCAGCGATTGAGGTTTGAGCGCGTGTGTCAGCAATTGATCGGCGAAACGCGCGAGGGCGTTCGCGGACTGATGCCGCATCGGGCCCTGCTGGCGGCACAGGAACCTCATGCAAGCGATAGAGCAGAAGCGCTTGGGCTATCTGTGCTTGGTCCGGTCTTTCATGCCTATGATACCTGGCTGCGCGCCGAGGCCGAAGCGCTCGAAAAGCAATCGGGCGGCACGGTCCACTGGCTCTTCATGCTACGCGACGGTCACCTGCCGCATCTTGTCCATCAGGCCGGGGGAGAGGCGCCCAGCACCGCTCGTGTCGAGATCAGCCGGTTTGCAGCCATCGCTGCATCGCTCACCACGCGCGATGCATATCTCAAACAGTTTGCGCTTGAGGCGGATCTCAACCCGCCGACGCTTGCTCGACAGATGCTGTTCGAAGAACCCGAAATTGAAGCGCTGGTTGGCGATCCGCAGAACGAAGAGGAACGCCAGGCCGCGAGCATTCGTTTGCGTGCAGAGCTCAAGAAAGGGCAGCGTCAAAAGCTTACAAGCAGGCGCGCACGCGCACGAGCGGATCGATTGATCGAGCATGTGCGCCTAGCCGTAGACCCCCAGCCTGGCGACGTCTTGATGCTTGTCGATCTGGGGTACAACGGTTCCGCACAAGACCGCGTCGATGCTCTACTTGCTGATGCTTTTGATGTGCGTGTCGCAGGCCGCTATCTCCTTTTGCGTGAGAAGGCTGCGACCGGGCTCGACAAGAAGGGCCTGATTGATGACCGCCATTTTGACCCGGAACTGCTCGAAGCCTTGTGCGGCAATGTTGCGGTGATCGAACAGCTTGCAACCTGTGAAATGGGTTCCGTGATCGATTTCACAGATCGGGGTGAACCGATCCGCAAGGAAAGCGCCGTCAAGGGCGCACAAAGTGAAGTGCGTGACAGGGTTCAACGCGGGGTCCAGATTTACGCGCAGGCTGCAGCTCGTCCGCCCATTGTCAGGCGCTGCGATATGCATGGAGAGCGCGGATTGCGGGAAGCTGCGCTTGCCACGCTAACCCGGTTCATGTTCCTGCCTGATGCGAAAGAGCTCGCAGTGCTTAAGAGTTTTGAGCACGACGTGAACCTTGGCAGTGAACGGACGGTCGCCCTTTTCGATCCAGCCCATGCGCACGAGGGCCTAAGGCGCCGCGGGCTGTTTTACATGAAGGGTTCAGAGCGCATGTTCCTTCCGGCCGAACTGGAGGCGGAGGACATTCACACCCGTCTTTCGCTTCTGGTTCAGAAACGCTTTGGCCTCGGCCTTTCCTACACCGACGGCGCATCGCATGCGATCACGATACCGGCGATCTATCTTGGCGAGACAGGGAATTCCAAAACCGAGATCGAGGCCCAGCCCACGCATGAGGGATATTACGTGGCGCGGCTGCCGCTTGCGAGCGGAGCAAAGGCTGTGGCGCTGATGGTGGGATCCGTTTTCGAGTGGTTTGAACTGGCGGGCATCACCCGCTCACCGGTTCGGAGTTTGAAAGGTCTTGCCTCTGAACAAAGCGATCCGAAGCGGGTCGCGGCGCAGTTTGATGCAATCACTGAGCATGCAAGTGGTCTGCTTGAATGCACCGATCCGGCGGCAACTGTGCTGGTTCTTCCGCCCGCTCAGCTGGATGAGGAAGACCCGCAAATGCTTGAAATCGTGATGCGACCACTGCGCAGGCGACGCAAGGTTGGCGTCGGCTCAACCAATCTCAACCCGAACAACCAATTCGAGGATGCTGCCGCATGAGCGATCTTCTCATTCATTCGATGGCAGAATTTTCCAGCCTCATCCTCCCCTGTCTTTCCGAAGCCAAGGTCAATCACATCACAGAGATCGGCAGCGAATTTGGCGGCATGTCCAAAGTGTTGGCTGGCTGGGCCCAGGAACGCGGCGGCAAGCTAACTTGCATTGATCCAGAGCCTGCCGACGGTTTTGCTGAATGGGCGTCAGGACACTCTCATCTCCATCATATTGCGGCCCCAAGCCTTGAAGCTTTGGCGCATTGCGAAGCGGCCGACGCATGGTTCGTTGACGGTGATCACAATTACTACACCGTTTTCCATGAATTGCTGGCGATCGACAGAATCCAGCGCGAGGCGGGCCGGCCCCTTCTGGCATTCCTCCACGATGTTTCCTGGCCCTGTGCGAGGCGCGATTTCTACTACTCACCTGAGCGTGTGCCACCTGGCTGGCGCCACCCGCATAGCTATGACCACGGGGTGCAATTGGATTCAGATGATGTCGTTGCCGGGCGCGGACTGCGCGGCATGGGCGCATTTGCAGTTGCGCTTGAAGCGGGCGGCCCTCGCAATGGAGTGCTGACCGCAGTTGAGGACTTTCTCAGCGATGCCGATACTGAAGATCGACCGCTATACTATGTCCATGTCCCCGCGGTCCTTGGCCTAGGCATTATCTTCGAGGCTGCGGCCGCATGGTCCGAGGCCATGGCCCAGTTCCTGCTGCCGTTTCATGCCAATCCGTTGATTGCCAGGCTGGAAGAAAACCGCCTTCGCAACTGGCTTGAAGTTGTCGATTGGCAGGACCGCTCCGCCTAAGGCCTCGCCGTCCGTATTTGGGCTGCCGCCAACCACCCACGAGAAAACCCGGAGCCTTGCGGCCCCGGGTTCCTTGCCACCCCATTGGGGAGTGGGTCACGCTTTTGCGTATTACCGCAGCAATGAAAGAACGTTCTGCTGCGACTGGTTGGCCTGTGCCAGCATCGCTGTCGACGCCTGTCCAAGGATTTGTGCCTTGGCCAGAGCCGTCGTTTCAGACGAGAAGTCCGTATCTTCGATCCGCGAACGTGCATCGGCAAGGTTGGTCGAAGTTGTCGTCAGGTTGTTGATCGCCGATTCGAGGCGGTTCTGACCCGCACCAAGTGACGAACGTGCCGTGTTCACATCGCTGAGCGCCGCATCAACGTTAGTGATAGCGGTTGCAGCATTAGTGTCCGACGACACATCGAGAGCAGCTGCCGAGATGTTGGCGCTGTCAATCGCGGTGCTGGTGATGGTCACGCTGCGGCCCGCGTCGATCTGGATTGAAACAGACACGTCTGAACCAGAAGTCGTGCTGAACAAGGTCACGCCGTTAAACTCGGTGTTGCTCAGAATGTCGTCAATCTGGCCTGCCAGTTCGGTTACCTCGGTATCGAGGAAGCCGCGGTCTTCGGCGTCGAGCGTGCCGTTCTGCGACTGAACAGCGAGTTCACGAACGCGCTGAAGCATGTTGGTGACTTCGTCGAGCGCACCTTCAGCAGTCTGAGCCAGAGCAATGCCGTCCGACGCGTTGCGAACACCCTGGTTGAGAGCGCGAATATCGCTGGTGAAGCCGGTTGCGATCGAAAGGCCGGCAGCATCATCGCCCGCGCTGTTGATGCGGCGACCGGTGGAAAGGCGCTCCATCGCAGTGCCGAGCATTTCGTTGGCACGGCTGCTGGCGTTTGCAGCGCGAAGTGCCGAGACGTTGGTATTGATAACAGACATTGGTCAAACTCCCGTGGTGGTCAAAGTGCAAGTCGTCTGAACAGAGCGACATCGGCCGCAGCTGTTGAGGCTTAGACCGACCATCTGCCGGGATGTTTAAGTGGGCGGTGCCGGGTCGACCTGAATTTGTCAGCGGGCCGAGATTCGGGGCCGCGGTGACCCCGTGGGAAGTCCTAAGGGAGCCTACGGGTGCTTAAATTTCCGCTATTTTGGACGCCTTGCCGGCAAAAGCTTTCCACCGGCAATTGCACAGGTGGATCAATGACAGCCTTTCCCAACCAAGACTTCTCAAATCATGAAATAGCGGAAAGGATGGATCCCCCTGCGAGTGTCGCCGCTGTTCGTGAGCAACATGCCTCTTTAGTTGATCCGACATTGCCGCTGCTTGCGAAGAGCTGGCAACGGGATCGCATCGTGCTTGGCGACAACGGCACGTTCGAAGATGCGCCCGGGCGCGTTCGCGCTGATCTGATGGCGATCAATCTTGTCCATTCCGATCGGCCTGCTCTCACACGGATAGGCGCTGCGCGGATTACGCTCGCTTATGATCCCGGTGCCGTGGCCCATGGCCGAGCAGCGCTTGTGGCGGCTGCAGCTTTCGGCGGATGGCCGATCGCTTACGACACCGAAAGCCTTGCGCTTCTGACACTTGCCCAGCGCATCGCATCAAGCGAGATTCCGGTTTTGCTCGAAGGGCCAACAGGCACTGGCAAGGAAGTCATGGCGCGCTTCGTGCACGAGATGAGTGCACGCGCGTCCGGCCCCTTTGTCGCGGTCAATTGCGCGGCAATGCCCGAAGCCATGCTGGAAGGACTCCTATTCGGCCACCGCAAGGGCGCATTTACCGGCGCAGGCGATGCGCGCGAAGGGCTGTTCAGGGCAGCGCATGGCGGGACCTTATTGCTTGATGAGATTGGCGAACTGCCCTTGCCGCTTCAAGCCAAACTCCTGCGAACATTACAAGAAGGCGAGGTGTTGCCTCTTGGGGCCACCAAACCGGTCAAGATTGATGTCCGCATAGTTGCTGCGACAAACCGGACGCTTTCCGCTGAGGTTGCGCACGGGCGGTTCCGCGAGGACCTGCTTTACCGATTGAACGTATTTCCGCTTGTCCTGCCGGCCCTGCGTGATCGCCGTTCGGATATTGCGCCGCTCGCCTTTGGCATGATGCTGCGTCACGCATGCGAGCCCGGCAAACCTTGCTGGATTTCAGGCCAAGCGATGGCACTGCTTGAGACGCATGCATGGCCGGGAAATGTGCGCGAGCTTGAAAACGTTATCCGGCGGGCGATCCTGCTTGCAGGCAAGGAACCGTGGATTGGAAGCGAGCATGTGGTTTTTGATCGCGCCGCGAGGGTTGTGGATCAGGAATCAAACGGCGCGATTGAAGATAGCGCAAGGACGGGATCCTCGCTTTCAGATGTCGCCTTTCAATCCGAAGCTCAGGCTATCCTGAAAACGCTTGAAACCCATCAGGGGCATCGCGGGAAGACCGCGCGTAGCCTCGGCATCTCAGAACGAACCTTGCGTTACCGGCTCGCCTCAATGCGCGAATCCGGCTTGCTCAGCGTGGGAGACGAAGCATGCTAGGGGCGGGCAGTGTTGGCAGTTCGATGGGGCCGGTGCAGCAGGTCATGGCGCTGCGGCGGGAGGTGATGTCGCGCAGCGATGTGCTGCGCGAGGTGCGCCAGCAGACTGTTAATCCGGGCGCAGCAGCCGGCGGGCAACAAGCCGAAGGCTTTTCCAACATATTGAGCGGCGCGCTCAAGAAGGTCAGCGCTGTTCAGGCGCGATCGGGCGAAATGCAGGCTGCCTATGAGCGCGGCGAAGTGACTGATATCGCTCAGGTGATGTTGGCCCGGCAAGAAGCCGGAGTCGCGTTTGAGGCGACATTGCAAGTCCGCAACAAGCTGCTGAGTGCCTATCAAGACATCATGCGGATGGGGAGCTGAATTTAGGTGGCTGACGCTAATCTTCCAGCTCCCGCCGCGGGAGCGATACCGCTTGATGCGGGCCCAGTTGCGCCATCCGGTGACTGGCGTGAGCGAACGAGGCAATTCTTTGCCGAACCTGCGTTTCAGCGGGCGCTTCCCGGGCTTGTCGGCATCGGGGTGATTGCAGTGATCGCCGCGCTTTATCTGGCGATTGCCGATGGACCGCAGCGCATCCTTTATTCTGATCTCAGCGATGCCGAGCGCGGCAAGGTCGTGCAGGCGCTAGAAGCAGGTGGGATCGGATACAATATCGACAATTCAACCGGCGCGATTACGGTCTCTGAAACCGACGTGTATCGCGCCCGGATGCTGGTTGCGAGCGATGCCGGGTTGGCAGCTCCTGAAGGGGCCAGCGCTATGCTTGATGCGATCCCGCTTGGCTCAAGCCGCACACTGGAAGGTGAGCGACTAAGATTGGCGCGCGAACGGGAGCTTATGCTCACCATCCGCGAGATCGACGGGATTGAAAGTGTACGCGTACACCTCGCAACGCCTGAACGATCAGTCTTTGTACGCGAGAACAATCCGCCAAGCGCCAGCGTGATGTTGCGCCTCGCCAATGGGCGTTCGCTCGCGCAGAATCAGGTTGAGGCGATTGTAAATCTTGTGTCGGGTTCCGTGCCGGGCATGACTCCTGACAATGTGCGCGTGGTCGATCAGAATGGTCGTCTGCTTTCCTCGCCTAGCGAAAACACGCTTGATAGCTTGCTGCTGCAACGCGAGTTCGAAGCGAAACTGCGTGAACAATTGAGCACGTTGCTGCTCCCGCTTTTGGGTGAAGGAAACTTCTCAACCCAGGTGCAGGTGGAGCTCGACCACAATGAAATGACCTCTGCGCGTGAGAGCTATGATCAGGATGGTTCAGTGCGCAGCGAAAGCGAGCGCAGCTCAACACGCATGGCGGCCAATGGAGGCGTTGGCGGTGTGCCGGGAGTGCCCGCGAATACGCCACCGCCAGACGCAGAGCTGGTCGATGGCGCCCCTGAGGCTCAAGGTGGCGAGGGCGAACCGAACCAGCCGACCCCAACTGAGCAGGAAAGCTCCACTCAGCGCAATTATGAGCTGGGGCGCGAGGTCGCGGTAACTTCCACACGCCCCGGCGGACTTGTGAAGCTTTCCGTTGCTATTGCTGTGAGCGATACCGCGCTTGAGGCGGCTGCTCCGATGACAGCCGAACAGTTGCAGAGCCTCGTCAGCGCCGCGGTGGGCGCAGATGATGCGCGCGGTGATCAGGTCCAAGTGGTTGTCAGCGCTTTTGAGAGCACCGAGATGCCGCCGCTCGCTTTCTATGAAGAGAAATGGTTCGCAGATATTTTGCGTTACGCCACCGCATTGATTGCTGTCTTGCTTGTGCTGCTGCTTGCGGTTCGCCCGTTAATCAACGCCATGCGCGGTCCGGCCAAGAAGAAGGACGACAAAAAGAAGCTCAAGAAGCCAGAAACAGATCCTGACGCCGAAGCAGACGCAGACGAGCAGGACGAAGCCGCTCAAGATGAGAGCGCAGACGGCGCGGCGGGCACGCAGCAGATCGAACAGCAAAACGCGGCAGCAAATTCGGGTTCCGCCAATGCGGGAGAAAGCGGATCAGAGCTGATCGATGACAACTTCACGCAGAAAGTGGATCTGGCGCGGCAGCTAGTTTCAACCCAGCCAGATCGGGCGGTCGAGGCGCTGCAACGCATGCTCGAGATCCCAATTGATGAACCAAGTGGGGTACCAGCACGATGAGCAATGAAGAGGAAATGATCGCAGAGATCGAAACGCTTGATCCTGCCGAGCAATTAAGCCGGGTCGAACGTGTGGCAATCTTCCTGATGCTTCTTAGCGACGAGGAGGCGGTCGATCTGCTTTCGCGGTTGGAACCCGACGAGCTCGAGAAGATCGGCAGTGCGATGTGCGAATTGGGCGAAATTGACCGTGCATCGATGGCGATATCGCTCGATGATTTCGTTTCCGAAAGTGCGCGCGAAGTGCTCGCCAAGCAGGACCGATCGGTCCAGGTGCGCGGATTGCTAGAGCGGTCGCTTGGTCCGACCAAGGCAGAGAGCATGATGCTCAAGATTGAGCCCGATGCGCGCCCGAGAAGCATCGAGATGGCTCGCTGGCTTGCTCCTTCTGTGCTACTCAAGCTTGTCGAGGACGAGCATCCGCAAGTGATCGCCGCGCTGCTGCTGATGCTTGAGCCGGAGCCTGCTGCCGAGGTGCTGTCCTGCTTGCCGCAGCAGATCCAGGATGTTGTGATCGAAAAGGTCGCATCGATGGGGCCAATCTCCGGCCAGGCTGTTGATATGATCGACAAGCTCCTGTCGCAGCGGATCGGTGCGAGCTTTGGAGCGAGCGCGCTGACGATCGGCGGCCCGCGCGAGGCAGCAAATCTCATCAATTTGGGTGCTGGCGATCTGCGGGCGAACGTGTTGCCTGCCATCGCACAGCGCAACGCGCCGCTTGCAGAGAAGATCGAAGAGGAGATGTTCACTTTCGAAATGCTCTTCGAACTCGATCCAAAATCGATGGGCAGGGTGCTGCGCGACGTCGACAACGAAGCGCTCGTCGATGCGCTCAAGGGAATTCAGGAATCCGATCGCGACTATTTCTTCCGCGCGATGTCCTCGCGCGCTGCAGATGGCATCAAGGACGAGATCGAGCTGCGTGGTCGTTTGGCGCGCAGCGAGGTCGAAGCCGCTCAGCGCAAGGTGATCGACCTTGCGCGTTCCTTGGCCGATGCAGGCGAGATCGAGATGGGAGGCGACGATGGCGAGTTCGTCTGATTGGATCACCGCGCTCGCCAATGATGCCGGGGAAGCCGGAAGGCCTGACCAAGGCACTGCGAACGCATGGATGCAGGCCTTGCTTGTGCCGGATGGCTTTGTCGAAGGGGCGCCGTTCGAGCCACGTGACCCGCTCCCACAGCAATTAATTGAAGAACCCGATGAGGCAGAGCCGCCCGCCGCGCCGCCAACGCCCGACCCAATTGAAGAAGCAGAAGCGCGCGGACAGCTGGCTGGTCGCAAGGCCGCCGATGCACACTGGCAATCCAGGATCGAAGACCTGCGCAAGATGCGGCTTGCTTTCCGTGCACTCGATCAGGCGGCGATGGACAGCTTTGCCGAGGAATTGGCTGAAACGGTTGTCGCGCTTTGCTCAGCAGCAATCGCTGACTTTGCGGCAGACCCTGAGTGTATTGCTGAACGCTGCAAGAAGGCGGCGGCGAGGCTGGGATCTGCAGTGAGCGAATGCAAGCTGCATCTCCATCCCGAAGACCTTGCCCTGATTGACCAGGCTTCGCTTGAGGCATGGGAAGTGATCGCAGACCCGTCCGTAGAGCGATCGGGTTTACGGTTTGAGGGGCCAGATGGCTCGATCAGTGACACCGCCAGAGATTGGCGGCGTGCGATCTCTGCGGCGATCAAAGGTTAGGGCAGAATGCTCGCTCAGATGGAACTTGAACTGGCGCGCTTCCGCGGCGCCAATATCGTGGAAGGTCCTGTTCTGTCAGGCAAGGTGGTTGCCTGCGACGGTGGCCTGATCGAAGTTTCCGGACTTGCCTTACCAATTGGATCACTTGGTTCGATCGCCAACGGCGAAGGGAGCGAAGCGCTTGCCGAAGTGATTGGCTTTCGTCACGGGCATTCGCTCATGATGCTGCTCGGCGACACTCAGTTGCTTCAGCCCAGCGCCCATGTCCGCGCCGTTGGAACTCCCGGCATGATGCAGGTGGGAGACGCCTTGCTAGGCCGGGCGGTCGATGGCCTGGGTCAACCGATCGACGGCGGGCCCAGGCTTGATCTGTCAGCCAGCTGGCCGTTGGCAGGAAAGCGTGAGGTGGCGCTCGAGCGGGCGCCTGTGGCCAAACCGTTTGATTGTGGTGTGCGCGCGATCAATGCGCTCGCGATGATGGGGGTGGGGCAGCGCATGGGCATCATCGCCGGATCAGGCGTTGGCAAATCGGTGCTGCTCGATAGCATCGCAGGGCACGCCGTGGCTGACGTTACCGTCGTTGCTCTGATTGGGGAACGCGCTCGCGAGGTCTCCGACTTTGTCGCCCGGCATATGCAAGGGACACAGCGTGGGCGTATCGTGGTTGTGGCGGTTCCCGCTGATCACGCGCCAAACCTGCGCCTTCGCGCTGCACAGTTTGCCTCTTCGATTGCGGAATTTTTCAGGGCGCAGGGCAAGCGGGTTCTGCTTGTATTGGATAGCCTGACGCGTGTGGCTCACGCAGCCCGTGAGCTTGCACTGCTTCTGGGCGAACCTGGCGCTGCGCGCGGCTACCCGCCAAGCGCACTGGCTGCCATCACGCGGCTGGTCGAGCGCGCAGGCAATTCTGCACTGAGCGGGGGAGCAGTGACAGGCCTCTACACAGTGCTTGCCGATGGAGATGACACCAGCGATCCGGTGGTCGATACCGCTCGCGCCATTCTGGATGGGCACCTTGTGCTGTCGAGAGACCTTGCCCAGCGCGGTCATTTTCCGGCGATCGATGTGCCCGCTTCGCTCAGCCGTGTGATGCAGGATGTGGCTGATCCCCAGATGCTTGAAACCGCCAGACAATTGCGAGCGCTGATTGCGACGCGTGAAGAGAACCGGGACCTCGTGATGATGGGCGCGTATCGAACTGGCTCTGACCCTGTTCTCGACCGCGCGCTCAACCATTCGCGTGCAATTGACGGCTTTCTCCAACAGGCGCGCGGCGAGTCGGTAGGTCTCGATGCCAGCCTTGCGCAATTGCGCGAACTGGTTGAGCTCACACACGCTCAAGCAACCGGAAATGCGTGAGAGGCGGCGTCTCAAACTGGCAAGGCAGCGACTGACCCTTGCCAATATGGCCAGGCGCGAGGCTATGGCTGGACTGGCTGACGCGGTTGCTGAGGAAGATCGCACCGCTTCGCTCGCTCGAAGAAGCCGCGACCTGTTTGAAGAATACGCCAGGTCTCGTGATGACATGGACGCTGCCGGATTGCGCAATCAGGCGGCCTTCGTGCGGGCGCTTCGCGGTGTTGCAAGGCAAGCCGAAGACGCACTGCAAGACGCAAGTGATCAGGCGAAATGGCAAGCGCGCACCCTTGCCGCTGCTGAGGCACGGGCAAGCCGATCCCAAGAGCAGCTCGACGACGCACGGCGCGCACTCGATGCTTTGTTGGAGCGGCGCGAACACCCCCTCCCCATAGGAATGGCACGCAAGTTGCACAAGTAAGGGGATGAAGCCGAGGCCGTTCGTCCGGTGAAGAGCTAAGGAGCACATCTTGACCGTAGCACCTCCTGAAATTCCCGCGCTCGCAGGCATTTCGAACGCGTCGCCAAAACCTTCAGCAACGACCGGGTTGCTTACCGAAACAGGCCTGTTTCCCGGTCTGCTGGATGCGATTGAGCTTGATCTGGCGAAGGAGGACGCGCCACCGCGCGACCTGCCGCTGAATGCTCCGAGCGCTCACAGGTTGGAGATTCCCGAGCCTGAGCCGGTTAGTGATACCAATCTGGCTCCGCCTGAAGATGGCGAAACATTGCCGCACACCGGCAATTTGGTTCCGAACCAGCATTTGGACATACGTCCGCCTATCGAGCGTGATATGCCGCGCGAACTGGGCTTTGCGGAATACAATGAACCACCTGGCATCAGCGCGATAGACAAGCCCCTGCCGGCTCAGGGTGATATCGAGGTTGGTCAAGTCGATGTGAAGTTGCGACGGGATTTGAATCCTGCAACGGATCAACCTGTGGCAGCCAAACTAGCGAGGACGGTTGCTCAAATAGCACCCACGCTGGCTGATCCTGCATTGGTCGACAGCCGTCCAGATGCGCCAGTCTCCATTCGGCGGAGCGCTCCGGCCGAATTTACACCAGACGCCATAGCGCCTGCGCACTCGCCACGGAAAGCTGCCCAAGCCGCTGCGGATGAAAAGGATACAAAGGCACCTGACCGGCGAGAAGATGCCCGGGCAGAACGCCCTGCCATTGATGTGCACGCGGGACGTGCCGTTCTGGAAAGCCCGGCAGAACGCGGTTCGGTCGAAGCTAGAGAGGTTCCCGAAAGAGCAGACGTGCAACCACGTTCTGGCGCTCAGGTGACAAAGCAGTCTGTTGACGAAAACTTTGATCAAGAACGACAGCACGCCCTCCTGCGACCGGCGGCGATGCCTGAGGTTGCCGCGCCCCGCGACACTGCCGAGTTGAGGCCAACCTCGGGCAAGCGGATCGCTCCAGATGAACCTCGCCAACCTGCCGTTCGCGACGAGCTTGGAATCGTCGCGCGAGACCAGGGTGTGAATCGGAAAAACGCGGCCATCGGGACGGCCCATGGAGAAACTCTGCCAAAAGAAGCGCGACAGAAGCGAACTGAAATCGCTGACTCCAAACCTGCTTTGGCACCGGCCAGAACGCTCCTCAGAGCTGCAAAAGATACTGACCAAACGTCAGAGTTGGACAAGCGTCCTTTGCAGCCAATCCGGCATGAGGTGACTGCATCTGCACCAACGGCTGCTCCGTCACAATCGGTCTTGGCAGGCGCTACAAGCGCGCCAGTTCAGAGCGCAGAATTGCCTGCAACTCAACAACCCGCGGCGGCACAGCCCAGCGCCCCAACAAACCCTGTGTCCGCGCCGGTCGAGGCTCGCAGTGATGCGCGAGCGACCACACAACTCGACAGCGTGATTGATCATCTGGTCGAAGCTCGGGAGAGCGGGCGGGCTGCAAAACCAGAAATGACGCTTCGACATCAGGAATTCGGGGCAATCAACCTTCGCCTTGAAGCGACAGGGGCTGACCTTCGCGCATCGCTGTCTGCCCGTGATCCGGCTTTCGTGCCAGCGGTGCAAGCTGCTCTTGCTGACCGCGCGATAGCTGCGAGCAGTGAAAGTGCACCTGGGCAATCTCAACGCGGCCAGGACCAACAAGGCGCCAACCAGAACTGGTCTGGTGGGCACGGCAGCTCTCAATCTGACCGCAGCTACGGGTCTTCCACGGGGTCCGGTCACGCTTCGTCTCAACCATACCCGGAGCAAACGAGTCAGCGCGACGAAGAGGCTGGTGGACGCTCTTCCGCTTTGACGGCGGATCGGGATTCCAGGGACGAGCACAATTCCGGCCTGTTCGCCTGACACAAAGATGCGAAACGAGGACGTAACCGAGCATGGCGAGCGACAAGAAGGACGACTCGGAGGAAAAGCCTAAAGGCGGCATGATGAAGATCGTGCTGGGCGCCGTTCTTCTTCTCGCCATTGGCGCGGGGGGAACCTATGGCGCGTTTGCCGCCGGGTTTCTGGGGTCAAGCGACAGCGGAGAACCGGACTACCCAGAATTTGTCAAAAAGGGCGAAAGTGATCCCTACAAGCCGCCGTCCAGCGACAAAGATGAAGGTCCTATCGTCTATGGCGAAGGCGGCAGTGAGTATCGCACGGCCTATTTCAGCTTTGACGAAAGTTTCACCTCGAACCTTGCTGATTCGACCGGCCTTATTCAGGTCGAGATCGCTGTTTCGACCCGCCGTGATGGGCGTGTTCTACAGTGGGTGCAGGTCCACGAACTGGCGATCAGGTCTGCGATTTTGGCTCAGCTCGCTGCGACTTCAGAGGCCAATATCTACTCGGTCGAAGGCAAGGATGAGCTTTCCCAGCGGCTAACCGACGCGATCAACGCCGTGCTCGAAGAGAATGAAGGCTTTGGCGGCATTGAAGCTGTCCATTTCAAAGGGATTCTCGTCCAGTGAATATGGCCAGCCTATCTCCACAGGACTTCGCAAATGCGAGGCCAGTTGCGCAGCATTGCGCTGAACTGACCGATCGCGGACCAAGGCCCGAAGAACGCGCGGAGCTTCTCAACCTCTGGCGCCGCGATCTTGCGATGGAGCTTGCGATAGAGCTTGCGCCTCTGCTTTCAGGCGGAAAGCTCCATGTCACTCTCGAAGAACCCGATTTGATCACGGGCGGCGAAGTGTTCGAGAGGATTGGGCCAGCGGCGGCCAACTGCCTTCTGCGCGTTGGTGAGGGTGACCAAACGGCATTGCTTTCGCTCGACCTTGCGACCGCAATTGCGCTCACTGACCGGTCCTTTGGTGGGGCCGGGACGGTTCCAGCTGATGTGCCCTCGCAGCTTCCACGCTCCGCTGCGATGCTGATCGAGCAGTTTGGAGCAACGATTGCACAAACGGTCGTGATGGCGAGCGGCGCAGCAGAGCATGTGCGCGGTGATGTGTTGGTAAGAAGCGAGAGCGTCAGCCGGCTCAAACCCTTTGCGTCCGACGAAAAAGTCTCGCTGTTCAAAATGTCGCTTGCACACGCAGAGGATGGGCATTGGAGCGTGCTCTTTGCCGTTTCCAATGATCGTCTCGATAGCCTGCTTCCCGGCATGAACCCCGTTCGCCCAAGAGGCGCACGGTCCGAGCGTCACAATGATCCGGCCAAAGGCCCGTTCGGCCAGATGCCGCTCACGCTGGAAGCGATTTTGAGCGAATTCGAGATGTCGCTCGACGGGTTGGAGCGCCTGCGTCCTGGCGATGAGATACCACTCCTCGTCGCCCGCGATCTCCCGCTTCGGATTGGCGACAGTTTGCTCGGCCACGGGACGATCGGCAGCCTCGACAATCACATGGCCGTGCGCCTGAAAAATCTGGCGCGGGTGGGGGATGCAGCCGAACCAGTTGACCGGGCGGGGGAAATTCAAGCGGACGGATACCAGGGGGACACCACATGAACGCCTTTACTTCAGGGCTTCAGAGGTTTGGCGAAGTCACCGTCAAACTCTCTGTGGAACTGGGCCGGACCGAAATGCCGCTTAAGGATGTTCTCACATTGGGTGAGGGCAGCGTCATATCGCTTAACCGTCTGACTGACGAACTGCTTGATGTCACCGCCAATGGCCGCGTTGTCGCGCGCGGTGAAGTCGTGGCGCAGGATGGCAAATTCGCGCTGCGGATCGTCAACCTTGCAGGCGAACCCGGTGCCAATGGCCCTGCTGGTCCGGTTGCAGAGCCATCCGATGATGCCGCTCAGGACATGCCATCATGATTGTCGAATATCTCCTTCGGCTCGTCTTACTGCTGCCGCTGCTGGCGCTGCTTATCTGGGGCAGCCTGTGGTTGACGCGTTTCCTTCAAACTCGCCTCGCACAGGGGCTGGGCCATCCTGAAGGCGCCAGACAGTCGCTGGAGCTGATTGAGACCAGTCTTGTCGCACCTGGCCTGAAGCTGGCGGTTGTGCGGTTCCATGATCGCGAGATCCTGCTTGGCTGTTCGCGCTCTGGCCTGGTCCGTCTTGGTGAGGCCGACGCGCGCAGTAACCCGATTGCGGTGCAGAACGACTGACAATGCGTGAGTTTCTTATCAAACTGGGAATCTGCACGCTCGCATTAACCATGTTTGCCATGGCAGAAGTCGCATTTGCGGCAACGCCGGAGACAACAGGTATCGGCGGCGCGATTGAACGCGCACTGGGTGATGATGGTGCGGGAGAAGACGCGCCATTGAGCGTCTCAATCCAGTTGCTGCTGGTCATGAGCCTGCTCACCATATTGCCGGCCATTGTTCTGATGATGACCAGCTTCCTGCGCATCCTTATCGTGCTTTCGATTCTGAGGCAGGCACTTGGCTTGCAAGGATCCCCGCCGACACAGGTGCTCGTCGGGCTTTCATTGTTCCTCTCGCTTTTCATCATGGCGCCGACGCTTGATGCGGTGAGCACGCTTGCGATCGAACCTTATGCCTCAGGAACGCTTGGCGCGGACGCGGCGATTGCTGCGGCTGGTGAGGCGTTTCACGACTTCATGCTGCGCCAGACGCGTGAGGCGAACCTTGTCATGTTCGCCGACATTGCCGGGGTTGGGCAGTTCGAGAACTCAGCTGAGATCCCCTTTTCGATCCTGCTGCCAGCCTTCGTTACCAGCGAGCTCGAAACGGCATTCCAGATCGGCTTCATGCTGTTTCTGCCATTCCTCGTTATCGATCTTGTCGTCGCCAGTGTGCTGATGAGCCTTGGCATGATGATGCTGTCGCCAACCATCATCTCGCTGCCGTTCAAACTACTCCTGTTCGTGCTGGTCGATGGTTGGGCGCTGCTGATGGGCAGTCTTGCGATGAGCTTTGGATAGGAGCGCTTTGTGACGGAAGACGCGCAACTTCTCTCGCTCGCCGATCAGACCTTGTGGGTCACCGCATTGATCGTGGGGCCAGTGCTCTTGTGCGCGCTTGCGGTGGGTCTGTTTGTCGGGATCATTCAGGCCGCGACCTCAGTCAACGAGCAGACTTTGACATTTGTACCCAAGCTCGCGGTCACCGCTCTCGTGTTTGTCATCCTTGGCGGCACGATGATGGCGCTGCTGGGCGATTTCATGCGTGAAATCTTTGCTCAAATCGCTGCCATATCGGCATGATCTGACATGAATGTCCTCGATTTTGGGTTTGGCGGGCTGGAAGAGCAATTGTGGCAGGTCTTGTTCCTGTCGATCCGCTGCGGAGCTGCGCTTCTGGCCGCGCCCATGATCGGCGGCATGGTCGTCCCTCCGCAATTTCGTGCGCTGATGGCGATGGTCCTTGCGCTGTTTGTTGCGGCATGGATTCCGCTCCCTGCGCTACCTGACATGATGAGCTTTGATGCGATCCTTGCGGTTGTGCAGGAAGTGCTGATTGGCGCGACGCTTGGCTTTGTCCTGCAGATTGCCTTTGCAGTCCCTCTTATCGCTGCAGAGCAGATATCCGGAACCATGGGCCTCGCGATTGCGACCTCGATCGATCCGGCCAGCGGCGCGCAGGCGGGCGCCTTGGGCACCTATCTTGGCCTTATCCTGACTTTGCTGTTCTATGCGATTGGCGGCCATCTTTTGTGGTTTGAGCTCTTGATGGAAAGCTACCGTGTGCTTCCGGCGGGGACATTCGCAATCGGCGACCTTCATGCCCGCGACATTGTGATGTTCGCCGGATATGCGATCGCGACGGCTGCTGCGATTGCCTTTCCAGTTGTACTCGTTCTGCTGAGTGTTCAACTGATCACCGGCACGATTTCGCGCTCTGCGCCTGCGCTAAACCTGTTTGCGCTTGGCTTGCCAGCAGGTGTGCTGACGGGTCTTGCGGCGCTGATCATCGTAATGCCGATCATCGTGGAGCAATTCGTGGCGCTGCTTTCGACGACGCTCGAACAATCAGCCGCGCTGATCGAGCCGGGCGCCGCGTCATGAGCGAGGAAACCAGCGGCGAGAAGAGATTTGATCCAACCCCAAAGCGCAAAGCTGACGCTGCGAAGAAGGGCGATGTCCTGCGGTCTAAGGAAGCTGCGACCGCAGTGGTTATGGCGACGGGGGTGTTCATGCTCCTTGCAATCGGGCCTTGGCTGTTCGGAGGGATAAAGCGGATCGCTCAGGCTTCGTTCGGGTTTGACGCTGCAGAGCTTGGTTCGCTTGCTCCTGGCACAATCTTTGCGGATGCCGCTGGCGAAGTGCTCCCGCCAATTTTCGCAATCGGCATTGTGGTGGCTGTGCTCACTTTCGCTACGCAGATGCTACTGGGCGAAGGGCGCTGGATTCCTCAAAACCTCAAGCCCAAGAGCATGCGCATCAATCCCCTCACAGGCATGAAGCGTATCTTCGGAATTCAGGGTCTGATTGAACTTGGCAAAGCGCTATTGAAATTGGCGCTGATGGGGGCGATCGCAGCCTATTGGATATCAGGCAATCTCGGCGCGTTGCTGGGTATTGGCCGGGGAACGCTGGATACTCAGGTTGCCTTTGCATGGGACACGCTCACCACCCTTGTGGGTATGCTGATTGCCGGATTGTTTGTGATTGCGGCGGTTGACTATCCCTTGCAGCGTTTCCAGCGCAACAAGCGCCTGAAGATGAGTTTTCAGGAGCTGAGAGACGAAAACAAGCAGTCCGAAGGCTCGCCAGAGATGAAATCGGCCCGGCGCCAACGTCAGCGCGATCTGGCGCGTGGCAGCGTTTCGACAGCGATGAATGACGCGCAGTTTCTGGTTGTGAACCCGTTCCATTTCGCTGTGGCGTTGACCTATGATCCTGACCTTGCGCCGGCACCGGTTGTGCTTGCCAAGGGGCGCGGGGAAACCGCAATGGCTATGCGCGAACTTGCAAGCGAAAAGGGCTTGCCGGTGCTCGAATATCCTCAGCTTGCCCGCGCGCTGTATTTCACCACACAGGCCAATCAAATGGTGCGAGAAGAACTGTATATCGCGATCGCATCACTGGTCGCATTCGTGCTTTCCCTGAGGCGCGGCGAACGCCCGATTATGCCGCGTGTCGAAGTGCCTGAAGACCTGCGCTTCGATGCTGATGGCAAGCCTGAAAATTCCGCTTAAGAGATTGGCGGACTGGCCGTACTCGAAACCATGGAAAACGCAGGCTCATCCATCATATCCGCGCTCGGCGTTGGCAATGGTATCAACTTTGTCCAGCTCGCATCGGATCTCTCCGAGGCAACCTATTCGGTTCAGCGGACCAATATTGAAACCCGCAATGAAGGGCTTGAGTCTCGTATCTCATCGGCATCTTTGCTGCGCAGTTCGCTGCTTGATCTTGCCAGCGCGCTCGGTGACCGGGTCCGCAACGGTGATCTTGCGCCGCGTGCCAATGTCGGCGACCCGTCTGTCGTCAGCGTGTCGACCACCTCGGGTGTCGTGCCAAGCGGCAGCTATTCGCTCGAAGTCAGCCAACTGGCAGACAGCCAGATGCTTGTCATGCCAAGCTACACCTCAAAAGATGATCTTGTGGGTGAAGGCAGTCTGCGAATCCGGTTTGGCGAAATCAGTGGAACATCCTTTACCGAAGACACCAGCCAGAGCGCTCTCGATATCACGGTTGAGGCGACCGACACGCTTGAGACATTGGCAAGCAAGATCACCGCTGACAGCAACGGATCGCTTCAGGCTTATGTCGCCGAAGGGACCGGAGGTGCGCAATTGGTGATTAAGGGTGATGAGGGCGCGCAAAGCGGCTTTATCCTCGAACCGACTAGCGCCTCGGGCACCCCAAGCGCGACGCCGGGCGACCTCACCTATCTGGGCTGGGATCCTGCGAGCGACGCGGGCGAGCTGCGCGAAAGCGCCCAGGATGCGCTTTTCACACTCGACACGGTGCAACTCTCTAGCGCCAGCAACACTGTTACCGGCCTGCCTGAGGGACTGACCTTTGATCTGACGGCAACCAATGCAGGCGCGCCGACTTCGATTTCCTTCACCAATGACACCAGCGCGATCACCAGCGTGATGACCGATTTTGTCGCCGCGCTGAATGATGTTGCGACCTTCCTCGCTGAAGAAGGCGCTGCACTTGGCGGGACGCTTGGCAATGATGCGGGCGCGCGCGAGTTGAAGCGTGACCTGGCCCGCTTATCGAGCGAAGTCGTCATGCCGGGCGCGGAGGATGGCGAGCCATCGACGCTTGCTGATCTTGGCCTGACCACGACCCGCGATGGCCGCTTTGAACTCGACACTGCGCGGCTCAATGAAACACTTGCCGCCAATCCGGAAGCGACCGCTGCGATGTTCACGGCAGGTGCGTTTGGTGTCTTCGCGACAATTGACAGCCTGGCTCGTGACAACACACTCAGCTCGAATCCCGGTTCGCTGGGTGGATCGGTCGCTCGGTACGAAGCCCAGATTGAACGCAATGATGAACGACTGGAGCGGATCGCAGACCAGCAGGAGAACCTGCGTCAGCGCCTGACCCGCGATCTGGTTGCTGCGCAAGGCAGGGTTACCGCTTCACAATCGACGCTCAGCTTCCTTGAGCAGCAGATCGAAGCCTTCAATTCGTCAAGCTGAGGGGTTCAGGAGTGAGCATGCACCAATTGTCCCAGCAAGCGGCCAGCGCGTATCGGCGCATTGATCTCGACGCCCGGATCGAGGCCTCTTCAGGCGAAGACTTGACACTGATCTGCCTTGAAGAGGCGGTGTCGGCGCTCGGTCAGGCGTTGTTCGCGCTTGAGCGGACACCTGCCAAGGTGCCGCAGGAACCGCTTTCACGCGCGCATGGAATTGCGATGTGGCTGGCGAGCAGCGTTGCTCCGGACAATCCGATGCGATCGGCGATGGTGCAATTCTATGGAGGGCTTGCCGAAGCGATCAAACGCAATCGTGCCCGGCCTTCTGTCGAAGAACTCGCGCAGGTGCGCACCGACTATGCCGACCTGCTGCACGCGGTCAAAAACGCCTAAGCACACTATGCATCTGCGATGATCTTCGCCGCGTCTTCCGGATCTTCGAACGGGTGAAAATGGGTGCGGTCTGGCCGGTACAGGTCGGTTCCGTTCGGGATGATCGACGCAAGGCCCGGCCAGGTCGGCGATCCTTTAAAGTCGTGTAGATCGGTTTGCTTTGCACGCACAACAGTGACCGGAATTTCAACCGATTTCGCGGCGTCAAAGATGCCGCCATTGCTGCGGCTGCTGCTGTAAATGCTGGCTTCCATTTCAGGGGCGCAAGAAAGCACATAGTCGCCACCAGCACGCTCTGTCAGACCATAGCGGCAATAGTCTTCGAATACGCGGGGCGTGAACAGGCTATAAGGTTCGCGCGATGCAAAGCGTTCCATCATCGCCTCGGGCGAGGCAAAATCGCGCTTGCGTCTGATCGCCGGGTGCGGCGCATCCGGTCCCCAGTCATCGTCTGATGTCGAATAGGTTTCAGGCGCCAGAATGACCGGGTCGAACAGCACAAGACGATCATAGGCTTCGGGCCGCTGCGAAGCCGCCTGAAGGGTCACATGCGCACCCATAGAGTGACCAACGCCTACCGCTCTACGAATGCGAACCTGGTCGACGAAAGCGGCGACATCACTTGCGACCAGGCGCCAGTCGTCAACGGGTCCACCCTCGCTTCGTCCATGCCCGCGCAGATCAAGCGCGATCACCCTGCGATCGGGAAACTGATCGGCAATCGCGCCATAACATCTCCCGTGGAACCCGGTGGCATGAGCGATCACGAGAGGAGGCTCGTGGTTTCCGGGTTTGGCGCGCCATTCGTAGTAAGTGAGCGCGATGTCGTTCACACGCACGCTGCGTGTCACGGGTTGTCGAGTTTCTGGCATGGATCGCTAGGTGGATTCTTCTTCGGTTTGCTCAGGCCCTTCGGGCAGAACGGACTTCAGCAAGAAGAACCCGCCAATGGCCGCGACAAGCGATCCTGAGAGCACACCGAGCTTGACCGCGTCAACCTGCGCCTGATCGGTAAAGGCGAGATTGCCAATGAAGAGGCTCATCGTGAAACCGATTGCAGCGAGCAGGGAAAGCCCGTGGATCTTGCGCCAGCCAACCCCATCGGGAAGCTTTGCAATACCGGCCTTCACTGCGACCCAGGCAAAACCGACAATGCCGATCTGCTTTCCGATCAACAGGCCAAGCGCGATACCCAGCGGAAGCGGTTGGAGAAGGTCAGCAGGAGAGATGCCGATCAAGGTGACCCCCGCATTGGCGAAGCCAAAGATCGGGATGATCACAAACGCGACCCATTTGTGCAGACCATGCTCCATATGTTCGAGCAGGCGCGATCCGTCGCGGGCCACCATCGGCACCATCATGGCAGCGGTTACGCCGGCCAAGGTTGCGTGGACCCCTGATTTGAGGATGAAGACCCACATGATGAGAGTGAGCAGCACGTACGGGATGGACGAGGCGATCCGCAGCCGGCCAAGCGCGAACAACAAGGCAAGCATGACGCCGCCACCAATGAGCATGTCAGTCTTGATCTCACCGGTGTAGAACAGTGCAATCACCGTGATCGCGCCGATATCGTCGATCACCGCAATTGCGAGCAGCAAGGCCTTCATGGCAACAGGCACGCGCGGGCCGAGCAAGGACAAAATACCCAGCGCAAAGGCAATATCAGTCGCAGCAGGGATCGCCCATCCGCCGATGCTCTCTGGTGAATTCCAGTTGAAGGCGACAAAGATCAGCGCCGGGATTGCCATCCCGCCCACGGCAGCGGCAAGCGGTAGCGACGCTTTGTCCCAACTCGACAATTGCCCGCTGATGATCTCGCGCTTTACCTCGAGGCCGATCAGGAAGAAGAAGATCGCCATCAGGCCATCATTGATCCAAAGGATCAGGCCCTTGTTGATCTCGAAATCGCCGAACGACACGTTCAGCTTGGTTTCCAGCGTACCGAAATAGACCGGCGCAAGCGGGCTGTTTGCGATCACGAGCGCCAAAGCGGCTGCGATGATCAAGACTATCCCGCCTGCACTTTCCTGCTTGAGAAAGTCTCTAAGAGCAGCACCTACGCGATCAATCATGTGTCCGTCACCCACTTCGAAAACTGTTTGTTGAAAATGAAACGCAAAACCAATTGGTGCGTTCCCCTAAAGTTTCGATACCCAAATGCCTTTGCGAATCGGTAGGTTGCATCTACGTCGATATGAGGACAGCGCTGTTTTTGCGTTGTCTTGCGAAAGCACAGGGGAAGCACAGGTGACCGTCTCAATCGCAAAGCCGTTCCGTGGTTTGATGGCGATTGCGACCATGTTTGCGGCTTCGATGAGTTTGGCATCGTGCGATACGCCCGAGCTTGTTGATGCTCCAACCGCTCCTTTGCCTGCGAAACTGGTGACCGTGGCCGAAGCATCGGGCCTTTATTCAGGCAGTTTTCCGGCGGTTGTCCGCTCCGTTCGCAGCACCGACCTTGCATTCCAGGTGGGCGGGCAAATCGTCGAATGGAATGCCACTGATGGAGCCTCCTTCCGGCGCGGTGATGTGATCGCACGGCTCGATGCACGCAGCTTTGAAGCCGCCGTCGCCCAGGCAGAAGCGCAATACACAAACGCAAACAGCGAATATGAGCGCGCTTTGCGTTTGATCGACGAGGACGCAATTTCGCGCAGTGTGGTCGAAAGCCGCGAAGCCCAGGTGCAGGTTGCGCAGGCCTCTTTGGATACTGCGCGCAAGAACCTGTCTGATACGGTCCTTCGTGCCCCGTTTAGCGGCGGGGTGGGGATCACTTATGTTGAACAATTTCAGAATGTGGGGCCCCAGCAATCCGTTTTGGTCTTGCAAAGCCGCGCAGTCGAAGCTGTCGTCAACGTCCCGGCGAGCTTCGTGCTGAATTCGAACCAGGTCCGCCCTTTCAATGTTGAGGTTGAGCTCGACGCGGCTCCGGGTCAGCGTTTTCCAGCCGCGTTTCGCGAGGCTGTTGGTCAAGCCGACAGCGCCACACAGACCTATGAAGCCCATTTCAGCTTTACGCCGCCAACCAATCTTGTGGTTCTGACCGGGATGACCGCAACTTTGTACTTTGAGCTCGAGGATGTATCGAACGGTCCTGATGAGCGCGGCATAACAGTGCCGCTCGCCGCGATCATGGCCGAAGGGGACAAGCGGTTTGTCTGGATCGTCAAGGGGCGTGAGCGGGTACTTGAACGTCGAGACATTCAGGTGGCCGATGGTATCGGCGAAAACATGATCGTTACCCGCGGTCTTGAACCGGGTGAGACGATCATTGGTGCGGGCGGCGCCTACCTTCAGGCCGGGGACCGCGTGCGCCCCTGGCAGGAATAGCCGCGCGATCGGGCCGGGCGTCGCACGATGGATATAGCAGCCTATTCAATTCGCAACCGGTTGGTGATGTGGTTGGTGGTCGGCATCTCGCTGTTCGCTGGCTGGGTTGCCTATGCGAATATGCCGCGTTTCGAAGATCCCGAATTCACGATCCGCACTGCGCAGATCTTCACGCCCTACCCCGGAGGCAGCCCGGAAGAAGTCGCGCGAGAGGTCTCCGCCCCGCTCGAAGAAGCCTTGCAGGACATGGCCGAGGTTGATGAAATTCGCTCGGTTTCATCGGCCGGTTTTTCCGAGATTTCAATCGATATCAAATTCTCGGATTCGCCCGACAAAGACAGTCTGCAACTGATCTGGACCAAGCTGCGCAACAAGGTCAACGATGCGCAGGCTGATTTGCCACCTGGCTCGGGAACTAGCCAGGTTTTCGATGAGTTCGGAGACGTGTTCGGCATCTATTACGTGCTGACCGGCGATGGCTATTCGATGGCCGAGCTGCGCCAATACGCCAAGGCGTTGAGGCAGGACCTCCTCGCGGTGAACGGGGTGGGCAAGATCAACCTTGCGGGTGAGCAGCAAGAGGTGATCTATGTCGAGATCACCCGGCAGAACGCAGCGTCTTTGGGTTCCACGGTCAACTCGATCTTCCAGCAACTTTCGACACAGAACACGGTGGTTGCAGGAGGCACTGTGGATGTCGACGGCCAACGGCTGACAATTACACCGTCCGGGGACATTGATTCCGTTGATGCCATCTCCAACCTTCTGGTTTCTTCAAGCGATGGCCGGGTCGTGCAATTGCGCGATATCGCCAATGTCTATCGAGGCTTGCGCGATCCGCCCGAATTTCTCGCTTATTATGACGGCCAACCGGCACTCGTCATGGGCATCGCGGCGGTATCGGGTTCTAACATCGTCGCGGTCAACCGCGACTTGCAGGACCGGCTGGCTGAAGTGGCTGATCAAAAGCCTGTCGGGATGGTGCTCCACGAATTTTACAATCAGGGCACGATTGTTGACGCATCGGTTATCAACTTCGTCGTGAACGTTCTGATCGCTCTGGTGATCGTTATCGTGACCCTTTTCATCTTCATGGGGCTTAAGTCGGGCCTTGTGATTGGCATCGGTTTGCTGCTCACAATCTCGGCCACTCTGGGGACGATGTATATCGTCGATGTGCCGATGCACCGCATTTCGCTCGGTGCATTGATTATCGCGCTGGGCATGTTGGTCGACAATGCGATTGTTGTGACAGACGGCATTCTCACAGGCTGCCAAAGAGGCCGCAAGATTATCGAGATTGCGAGCGATGTGGTCAAACGCTCTATGTGGCCGCTTCTGGGCGGAACGATCGTTGGCATTCTCGCCTTTGCGCCGATTGGGTTGGCACCAGGGGCAACGGCTGAGTTCACAGGCGACCTGTTCTGGGTAATCCTGATATCGCTGCTCTACAGCTGGATATTCGCGATCACGATCACGCCATTCCTGTGCTCGATCATGTTCAAATCGGTTGAGGATCAGTGTGCTGAAGGCTCCGGCGGTACGCCGATGGAGGAAAAATCTGACGGCGCAGCGATGACCACATTCAAGCAGGCGGTCAAACAGCTTATAAACTGGCGCTATCCCACGATTGGCGCTGCGGTGGGCGTATTTGCTGTTTCGGTATTTGGCTTTGCCTATGTCACGCCGGGTTTCTTCCCCGCGTCGACAACCCCGCAAATGGTTGTCGACTATTGGCTGCCCGAAGGCACTGACATCGCCGTTACGGACGAGAACCTGCGCGAGTTGCAAGAGCATATCTCAACGCTTGAGGGCGTGGAGCATGTTCACACACTCGTGGGGCGCGGCACCTTGCGCTATATGCTGACATACCAGTTCGAGAGTTCGAACTCGGCCTATGGCCAGCTGCTCGTAAAGCTTGATGATCATGAACGGCTCGACGCGCTTATCCCGCAGGTGCAGCAGTACATCGATGCCAATTTCACCCAAGCCCAAGGCAAGGTCTGGCGGTTCATCCTTGGCCCGGGCGGTGGTTCAAAGATCGAGGCGACCTTCAAGGGCCCTGACCCTGCCGTCCTTCGCGATCTCGCCAGTCAGGCGCAGCAGATTTACAGGGAGGATGACGGAGCGATCGCGATCAAGGACAATTGGCGCCAGCCTGTCCCTGCAATCGAACCCATTTATTCCGAAGTGAAAGGCCGTAGAGCCGGTGTCAGCCGGTCTGACGTTGGCGAAGCGCTGGCGCGGAATTATTCGGGCCAGCAAGTCGGCGTCTACCGCGAGAACGATGACCTCATCCCGATCATGTCGCGCGCGCCTGAGGCAGAGCGACTGGACGTATCCGGCATGAACGAAATCCAGGTTATAGGACCGACCGGCGCTGCTGTACCGGTTGAACAGGTGACGGATGGCATCGCGACTGTATGGCGAGACAGCCGCCTGCGTCGCACGGACAATGTCTGGTCGATCCGGGCTCAGACAGACCCTGCGCCGGGCGTGCTCGCGGGGGATCTGCAGGCGCGTGTTCAGCCCAAGGTCGAAGCGATCGAGCTGCCGCCGGGTTACTCGCTCAAATGGGATGGTGAATCCGGTTCAAGTTCCGAGGCCAATGGAGAGCTTGCTAGCGCGATACCTTTTGGTTTTGGCGCGATGGTGCTGGTCGTGATCGTCCTGTTTAACGCGCTGCGCCAGCCACTTGTGATCTGGTCGGTTGTACCGCTGTCGCTGGTCGGCGTGACCTTTGGGCTCCTTGTAATGGGTGTTCCGTTTGAGTTCATGGCAATCCTTGGCGTGCTTTCGCTGGCTGGGTTGCTGATCAAGAACGCGATTGTGCTTGTCGATCAGATCGACCTCGAGATCTCAGAGGGCAAGCCGAGGTTCGATGCTTTGGTTGACAGTGCAGCCAGCCGCGTTCGGCCGGTCCTGCTCGGATCAGGTACGACCGTCCTCGGCGTCATTCCGCTGTTCTTTGACGCGTTCTTCCAATCGATGGCGGTCGTGCTTGTTTTTGGTCTGAGCTTTGCGACCGCGCTAACCCTTGTGGTTGTTCCAGTTGTTTATGCGACAGTCTTTGGCATTACCGCTGCTGAGACAGCAAAGGAGAAAGCCGCATGATCAAGCGCATTCTCCCGATTGCATTGATCACGGCTCTGCTTGCCGGCTGTGCCACGCTCAGCAGTGACAGCGATGTTGCTGAGGCCACGGCTGCAAGCTTGCCTGCCCTGCCGGATAGCTGGGCCGTGGCGGGCGCTGTTCCGGGCGAGGTTCAGGTCGGCTGGATCGCAGCGATTGGCGATCCGGTGCTGGTTGAACTGGTTCTGGAAGCGCAGGCCAACAACCCTGATATTCGCGCCGCTGCGGCGAATGTTGAGGCGGCCCGTGCCATCACAAGGCAAGCGCGAGCCGCGCTGTTCCCCCAGATCAACGGCGTATTCAATGTGGACCGCACGGACACACCATCGCCGCTTGCGGTTGACGATCCCGTCTTCACGCTAAGCGGACAGGCGCAATGGGAAGCTGATCTTTGGGGGCGCGTGCGCGCGGGCCGCAATGCTGCCTATGCCAGTGCGCAAGCCGTTGAAGCAGACTTCCGATTTGCCCAATATGCGCTCGCACAGGGCGTTGCCTCAGCCTATTTCACGTCGATCGAAGCGCAAGAGCAGGTGGGAGTTGCGCGCCGCACTGTGGACGCGCTGGCGGAGATCGATCGGATCGTGCGGGTGCGATATCGTGAAGGCTTCGCCTCGCGTCAGGATACAGCCATCGCGGGTTCGGATCTTGAAACTGCACGCGACAATCTCGCCACAGCACAAGGCGCAGCCCGCACCGCAAGGCGTGCTTTGGAGGTGCTGCTTGGACGATATCCTGCTGATTCTATCCGGCTCCGTCAGGCGATGCCGGAAACACCTCCCCCTCCTCCAGCCGGTCTGCCGTCGCAATTGCTGGAACGCCGGCCCGATGTGATCGCGGCAGAGCGGCAAGTCGCCGCTGCCTTCGCTTCGCTTGATCAGGCCAAGGCGGCCCAGTTGCCATTGGTCACTCTCACGGCATCAGGGGGCGGAACCTCGACTGATCTGACCGAAATTCTCGACGGGCCGAACCTGATCTGGTCGTTGATCGGCAATGTACTTCAGCCGATCTTTGATGGCGGTCTTCGCGGCGCACAGGAGGACGAAGCGGATGCGAACCGGCGCGCTGCCACCGCACTTTATGCATCGACTGCGCTTGCCGCGTTGAGGGATGTTGAGAACAATCTCGATCAGGTGGAGGTTCTGGCCGAGCGAGAGCTGATCCTTGAAAACGCGGCTGAGCAATCGGGCACGGCTTTGGCACTTACCCAATTGCAGTATGCCGAAGGCGAGGTTGACCTGATTGACGTGCTCAACATCCAGCAACGCCTGTTCGCCGCTGAGCGGAATCTGGTCGCGATCCGGAGAATTCGGATTGAGCAATGGATCAGCTTGAACCTTGCTCTTGGCGGCTCATGGGACGAGCCTCGGTAGCCGTCTGATTGGCCCGCTTCATTGACAAGTGCGCGCTCGTGGTTGAACGCAGTCTTATCGCTTCCCATTCTGTGGGCTTCCCAATCACCGCAATCGGAGTTTCCATTGCCCGACGCAATGCCGGCCAATCCGCCCAGCACGGCTGAATTTCGCAAACTCATGGGGCAGTTTGCGACGGGCGTTTGCGTGGTTTCGCTCCACACCTCCCAAAACTCGATTGCGGCGATGACGATCAATTCCTTTGTGTCCGTTTCGCTCGAACCCATGCTGGTGTGCTGGAGCCTTCACAATTCCTCCAGCCAGTTCGATCTGTTCGCAAAGGCGGAAAAATTCGCTGTCAGCATCCTTGCCGAAGATCAGGGCGATTTGGCGCTTCGCTATGCAGCTCGCGGCGACACGATGCTGAACGAAGGGGATTTCGCCGTCAGTGCTGGCGGGCTGCCATATATCGCCAGATCGGTCGGCCATTTCGAATGTAAGCATTGGTCTTCCAATCCCGCCGGCGATCACACGATGCTGTTGGGAGAGGTTGTCGGGATGAGCGCGCCTCCAGGCGAAACGCCCAGCGATGATGCAAGTCCTTCACCTCTTGGCTTTTTTAATGGTCAGTTTTGCAGTATCGGCAAATCATGACAGGGGAACCGGCAGGTATCGAGAAGGACGACACGCGCGAAAGACTTGTTGCGGCGGCGCACCAGCAATTCGCCGAGCGCGGTTTCCATGGAGCAAGTATCGCTCTTATTGCTGGCGAGATCGGCCTCACAAAACAGGCGCTGCTTTATCATTTCAAGCGCAAGGAAGAGATCTATGGCGAGGTGCTTCGCCGGATCGCTGAACGTATGATGGCGGCTGCGCGCAAGGCTGACGAAACGTCAAACACCCCTGAGGAGAACTTCGAACAAACGATCCTCAACATCTTCAATTCATCGCTCGACAATCCGCTCGATACGATGGTTTTGATGCGCGAAATGCTCGACAATCAGCGACAGGACGTGCCGGAAGACCAATGGTTCCTGAAAGCCTTGCTCGATGAGGTGGTCGCGAAGCTCGAAAAGGTCGAAGGGCAGGCTGATCTGCCTTTTGCCGACAAGGTCGCGCGGGTCTATTTGCTGCTTTCCGCCATCCAGTTCTACGCCGGATCAGGCCCGGTGCTGACCCGGTTTTATGGGGACAAAGAGAGCGAACAGATCGGGCATTATTTCCCGCAGGAACTGGGGCAACTCGTCCGGCGGCTGCTTAATGCTGGCGAGGCCTGATCTAATACAGGATCATCTGTGTGCAGCGGAACAAGGCAAGCGTTCGTCCGGTTTCCTGATGCGTCACTTTTGAGCTCCACACCTGGGTTGTACGGCCAAGATGATCGGCATCCGCTCGCCCGATCAAAGTCCCATCGCTGGCAGTCCCCAGGAAATTCGATTTCAGCTCAATCGTGGTGTAGCCCTTCGCTCCATCAGGCAAAACCTGCCCCGCAGCGAACCCGCAAACACTATCTGCAAGCGCAATCAGGCTGGCGGCGTGCAGTGCATTGGCGCCCGAGCGCAGGTGATGCTGCGCGATCACCATTTGTGCTTCGAGCCATCCTTCACCTTCATCGACGAGTGTGATGCCCATATGCGGCACCAGGCCGCCGGCGGGAGGGTGAAAGCGGGTGTCAGTCATTAGCCGTTATCCCTATTGCGCGGCATCAAGCATATCGTCGACCGCCTGGTTGAAGGCGGTCAATGCCCCTTCAAACCGGCCAAATGTGAGCCGATCATTGGCGCCGCTCGCAAGCCCACGCTGGATGCCTTCTCCAATGTCGAAATCCTCATCGAGCGTAACCCGCGTGATCTTGTGATTGCGCGCCCAGTGCGTGGCATCCTTCTCTTGTGCATCGGGTCCCTCATTTGGAGCGAGCGTGGCAATGCGCAATTGGGTGCGGTCAGCGGAAAGCGGTGTGCTGCGGATCATGACGGTGTGATCCTGCTGGACCAGAAACTGGGTCAATGGAAAGAAGGTGTAGAGAATGTTGGCATGATCGCGGATCCGCCAATTCTCGCGTTCATCTGGCGACAGATTGGCCATGGTCGCCCTTGGCAAGACCGAGCGCATGTGATTGCCAAACATCTGATAGCTTGAAAGGTTGTCCTCAAAGAACGGGGCGATCGTCGCTCGGTGCGCAACCTTGAAGTGATAAGCTTCAATCCCGCCTTCGACGAGGATCTTCCAATTGGCGGCGATGTCGAGCGTATCTTCAGCGGCAATCGTCGCATTTTCAAGATCGAGCGCACCGAATTCATCGCCAATCGTGCCTAGCCAGGCATCGAAATCGAAACTTTCACCCGGCGTTGGAACGACCCAGATCAGGCCCATCGCCTCGCGAAGCGGCAGCGGTTTGAGACCAAGCTCGCGTTTGTCCATACCGGGAAATCCGCTGTCAAAATGCGGTGCGCCGATCAGGTCTCCCCCGCTCGAATAGGTCCAGGCATGATAAGGGCAGGTGAAGCGGTGTTTGCAGCCGCCGTCTTCTTCGACCAATTGCGCTCCGCGGTGACGGCAAACATTGAGAAAGGCATGCGCGGTGCCTTCCTTGTCGCGCGTTAGAAGCACCGGCAGGCCGGCAAGCTCGATACGCCGATAATCGCCGGGATCAGCCAGTTCGCTGACATGCGCAGCAGCGTGCGGCATTCGGCGGAAGATGGCCTTGTGTTCTCTCTCGAACCGGGCGGGGTCAGTGTAGTGCCCGACATTTGCGGTCCCGATATCGCTGTCGAGGAACGGGGTTTTGGTCTGCTTGAGTTCGACCAGCTCTTCGATCAGTTCGAGTTCAATCGCGCGTTCCATGTCGCGGGCTCCTCTCTCCCTAACTCTCCGAGCATGGAGACTAGGTAAGAGGTTGCAGGAGTCAAACCCGCTACGTCACGGCCTTTGTGCAGCTCTTCTCAAACCTCGATTGGGACAAATGCAGTCGCCGAATCGCCGGTATTGGGTGTGCCATCTGCATCCATGACAAGCAATTTGACCTCGCCCCTGCGCGCGCATGGCCGGTGTTCGGTTCCGCGCGGAACGACAATCAAATCGCCTGAAGAAAGCGGTTCTGTGCGATCGCGAAACTCCATGTCGAGCTCCCCCTCGATCACCAGAAACAGCTCATCTGTGTCATCATGCTTGTGCCAATGAAACTCGCCCTCGACCTTGGCGAGGCGGACTTCATTGCCGTTGTAGCGCGCCGCGAGACGCGGTGCCCAATGGTCCGAAAACAGCGCGAACTTTTCGTCCAGCGTGACCTTGGCGGGTGTGCTCATCAGTAGACCACCACCGAACGAATGCTCTCGCCAGCGTGCATAAAATCAAAGCCCTTGTTGATCTCCTCAAGCGAGAGCTTGTGCGTGATCATCGGATCAATTGCGATCTTGCCGTTCATGTACCAATCGACGATCTTGGGCACATCGGTTCGCCCCTTCGCTCCGCCGAATGCGGTGCCGCGCCAATTGCGCCCGGTGACGAGTTGGAACGGGCGGGTTGCGATCTCCTTGCCAGCTTCTGCAACGCCGATGATGATCGAGGTACCCCAACCCTTGTGGCAACATTCTAGCGCGTCGCGCATGACATCGGTGTTTCCGGTGCAGTCAAAGCTGTAGTCGGCACCGCCGTCGAGCATGTCGACGAGATGCTGAACTACATCGGCGGTCTCCTTGGGATTTACGAAATCGGTCATGCCGAACTTTTCGCCCCATTCGCGTTTGGCAGGGTTGAGATCGACGCCGACGATGCGGTCAGCACCTGCCATCTTGGCGCCTTGGATCACGTTGAGACCGATGCCGCCAAGCCCGAACACGACGACATTGTCGCCTGGCTTGACCTTTGCTGTGTTCACCACTGCGCCAACGCCGGTGGTGACGCCGCAGCCGACATAGCAGGAGGTTTCAAACGGCGCGTCTGTACGGATCTTGGCAACTGCGATTTCGGGAAGAACGATGAAGTTCGAAAAGGTCGAACATCCCATGTAGTGATAGATCGTCTCGCCTTTGTAGCTCATGCGCGAAGTGCCATCGGGCATCAGCCCTTGTCCCTGCGTGGAGCGGATGGCGCTGCACAGATTTGTTTTGCCAGAAAGACACATTTTGCACTGGCGGCATTCGGGCGTGTAAAGCGGAATGACATGATCGTCAGGCGCAACCGATGTCACGCCAGGCCCGACTTCGCGGACAATCCCAGCCCCCTCATGCCCCAGCACGCTGGGAAAGATGCCCTCGCTGTCTAACCCGTCGAGCGTGTAAGCGTCAGTGTGGCAGATGCCTGTCGCCATAACCTCGACCAGCACTTCGCCTGTCTTTGGCCCTTCAAGGTCAAGCTCGACAACTTCGAGCGGCTTCTTCGCTTCAAATGCAACAGCAGCGCGGGTCTTCATGTGGCTTTCTCCAGTGCTTGGAAGCGCGTCCTAGCATAGCGACTTCTTCGAGCGGAACCGGGTTTGTCACCGAACTCAAGCAAGTGCGGTCAGAGTCAGGCAATTGCGCATCACCCATGCCAGGTCTAGCCTGACAAAGCCGGTCTTCGGACCAGCCTGAGTAGAACGCTTTGGAGATACTCTCCGTGGATCGCAGGACAATCTTGGCTTTGATGGCTGCAGGTATGGTGACAAATTGGTCGTCTCTTGGGGCTGCGACTGCCGGACGGTCGGCGCTGGTCGGCAATTTGCGCACAAACTGGAGCCGCGATCCTTTGTCTTTCGGGTCCTATTCCTATGCGGCAAAGGTTGAGAAGCCGGGTGACCGCGAAGAGCTTGCCCGTCCGATCCGCGAAAGCCTCTATTTTGCCGGAGAGGCTTGCCACCCAAGCTACAACAGCACTGTCCATGCCGCGTATGAATCGGGTCAGATGACCGCGCAGGCTGTGGCTGCGACGTCCGCGCAGCGTATTGGGATCATCGGCGCAGGAATGAGCGGACTTTCGGCTGCACATGCCCTTTCTTCATTGGGGCGCGAGGTCACGGTATTTGAAGCGCGTGATCGGATCGGCGGCAGGGTCTGGACATCAACGGACCTCGATGCGCCGCTCGATCTCGGCGCCAGTTGGATCCATGGTCCCAATTGCAACCCGCTGACCACGCTTGCAGATGGGCTTGGCCTTGCAAGACTGCGGACAGCAGACAGCTATGCGGTGAGAGGCGGTGACGGCAAGAAGCTCGGCATGTTCGCCGCGCCGGGCTGGCTGTTTGAGGAGAACGAGGTGCAGGTCGCCTTTGGCGTAGACCCGGACCTGCTCGACCCCAGAATCGTCGGCAAAGGCGATGGCTATAGCGGAGCTGATGTGATCTTTGCCGAAGGTTATAGCCCCTTATTGGCTGCGTTAGAGGGGGGCTATGATGTTCAGTTGGCGGCGCAGGTCGAGACTGTTTCGATTGGCCAAGACAGTGTGGTGATTGGCTTGGGCGATCAGAGCAGTTCCGCGTTCGATGCGGTCATCGTGACTGTCCCGCTGGGGGTTCTCAAAGCCGGCTCAATTGCCTTCGATCCGCGCCTTCCTGATGAAAAGCTTGCGGCAATATCCCGCATCGGTATGGGCACGCTCGATAAGCTGTACTTGCGGTTCGAAAGCGCGTTCTGGGATGACAAGACCTGGATCCACACGCCCGACACCGGCAGGCCGCGTGGCCAGTTCAACCAATGGATGAACCTTCAGCCTTATCTGGGCGAACCGATCCTGCTCGCGTTCAATGGCGGATCAGCCGCGCACGCACTGGCGGAGCTAAGCGATGAAGACATGCCGAAGGCCGCGCTCGCAACGCTCGACGCTGCGTATCCAGGCTGACTTATTGCATCTGGGGTTAGGCATCATTGCCATCTTTGTCAGGCATTTCGTTTTCACTGTCCTGAGGCTCTGAAAACTCAAGTCTCAGTCTTACATTTGCGCCAGTCTCCTGGACCAACGGTTCGTCCTCGATCATGGCGACCACCCCTCCAGGTGGAACAACGAAGTTCGCCTTGAAGAGCGCGTCAGAATACCAGACGTAGGCTTCGCAATGAAAGCCGTCTTCACGCTCCTCAAGTAACTCAGCGGGCCGGATCAGATCTTCGATGGCGTCAAACTTTTCCGACCCCGGTTGGAGCGGAAAGATCGGATCGTTAACCGATTCAACAATCGCGAAGGGCATTCTTTCGCTACATACATACCAACAAAAAAACCCAAGGTAAGACAAAACATTATCCTTGTTGATCAGTGGCTTAATTCGCCCATTGATGGCGTGAATTGGAGGGGAGCTGCCGTCCAGACGAAAGAGGCGCTCGCTAAGCACCCAGGCAGCGGTAAACTCCTCGCCGGGCCATGTCGGATCGTTAGCGACAATAAGTTCTGCATCGCCCCACCACGGTAAATTCAGACAAGCGATGCTTGTCGTTTCGGGGACTATCTTTGCGACATCATCCACCCAACCGGAGCGAGCAGCGAAAGCGGCTATCTCGTCTTTCGAGTATGCGCGGGTTGTGCCTTGGGCTCGCGGAAACATGTACGTTGTCATTGATGGTCTCCTTTTGAGCCTACAGCGTCTTCAATCGCTTTGAATTCACTTTGCATCTTCAAGGGGGCGTCTGCGGACGGAGGGCGACCGTAGTCGTCCAAAGGCGGTCCTTGATCCATTCCTTCCAAGATCTGTTGATACGCTTCTTTCGGGCCGCGTATCGCAAATCTGTGCAAGATAGTCCGAACCCTGTCCGCTTTCAGCGACAAGTCCGCAATTTCCTTGGCTCCTGGGACTTCTTCTCCTGTCTGCATCTTGGCTAGGAAAGGATGCACTGTTTCTGCTTCGGGGGGCAGGCCTGTGCCAGAACGCAGAAGTTTGAGACCGGCTGCAAAACGGAACAGGGCTGTGCCTTGCTTAGGAGCAAGACCCTCTGCCAGCGCGACAGAAAGGACCTGCGGATGCCCGCGCTCCACCAATAGATCACTTACACGGAAACCGTCGTCATCCTTTTGGTCCAGCAAGTGAGGAGCGTTTCGCAGAACGGACAAGGCGAGTGCCGGACGCCTGCCCAGCAAAAATCCTCTGAGCTCTTCTTCACCGATATCGGCAAGGTCACCCTTGCGGGCCAGATACTCGTCGATCTGCCTTCGCACATCGATAAAATCGCTTGCCGATCTGCGCGCGTCGAGGAGGTCAGCATTTGTCATCCCACCCTTTTCCAAAAGGAATCGAGCGCACATGGAAACGCGGTCCGCCAGAGGCTCGCCTCCTTGGGCCTTGACATTCGAACTGGTGAGGAGGGTGATGGGATGAGCCCCGCCGACCCTATGACAGGGATCTGATGGATCGCAAAAATCCAGCAGGGCGGCGAGTGCTGATGGTTGTGCTCGTTTTGCAGCGAGAGCCAAGGGAGTTTCGTTCCTGGCCGAGTCCAATCCTTGATGGGTTAGGATTTTCTCACGATCATTATGACCGAGTTCGCCGCTGCGCAAAATGGTGACAATCGCCTCCGAACGATCGTTGAAGACGGCGTGATGGAGGACCGTGCTGCCATTCTCGTCAATCAAAGTTGGCTTTGCGCCGCTCTGCATCAGCGCGATGATCTGGCTAATCCGCCCTCCGTCTGCAGCGAACATGAGGGGTGTCGCGCCAGTTTCCGCTTGAGGATTGAGATCGTCCGCGCGTCGTACGAGTGCTTCGATGAACTGCGGATTCTCTGCCCGTGCCGCTTCGTGCAACAGGGTGATATCGGCGGGCCCGATAATGTCTGAGGGGTTGGAGTATGCACCGATCAGCAGATCGAATATTTGAAGGTCTTTGTTCTGAAATCCCGCCGCGATTGGATGCCAATCTTCCGAATTGGGAGTGCTAATCTCTGTGCCCTTTCCAAGGAGCAACCGGACAACTGACGAAGATCCCCATGCCGCTTGGTGAAGCAGTAAGTCCCCATTCGCTTCTAGACCTGTCGTAAGTAGGTCAGGGTCCTGTTCAATCCAGTTTTCTAGTGTGTGTGCGAGATCGTATTTCGCAGCAAGATGAGCAAGAAGTTTTGTTTCCCCTTCGGATGTCTCATAGCTTAGGCTGCCATTCTCAGCTGTCGAAATTATCGAAAGACAGAAGTCTCTTAGGCCTTCTTCAAACGGTTCAAGGCTCGAATTGAAGCTGTCTGGCCAAGTCGCATGTTGGTGGTTGAGAAGGCGGGCTGCATCCTGAACCATTCGGTCATCGTTGCTCGCCATTCGTCTAGCCAACTCGAAAACCCTTTCGGGTGCTACGGTGCCATACTTTTCTTCAGCTTCGTCGCATGCTTCTTGGTAGCGAGCGCCAAGCTTCCGCCTGATCCTGAGATCAGATTTCTTCTGATCAAACCACGAGCGACCCGGCGACCAGTTCTGAATAACAGCCTGATGGACAAGTTGGAGACGTCCAGGACCTGATGAAACAAGCAACCGTCGCTTGCGGTGAGCGTCAATCAATCGCTTGTTCGTAGTGAAGGGGGTCTCCGCCGGCCCGGCTTGAAGACGAATATTTCCAGCCTCGTCAAGTGCAACCAATGGGGCGAGAAAATTGTTAAGGCTTCCTTCGTTTGGAACATATTGACCGACGGGAACGAGGGTCATTCCTGGTACGTCATCAGGAACAATAGGTGAGAGCAGCTCCCACAGCCTTTTGAGGTTTGGACCACCTGCAGCTCTGACTGCCATTGCAATCGACATTCGGTAATTCTCTGGAAGTTGAGTGGACCCAACTGCCTCACTCACAAACGAGCTAAGTGTTTCAGGGTCCGTCACTCGAGGCGAGTGGCCTGTTTGTTTGAATTTCATCGCCCCTGCTTCTGACCAAGCGGCATTGACCAGTTCAGCAACCAACCCGTCCATCCGCAGCTCAATTCCGCGATCGGCAAGGTCGCTTGGCTGAATGTCGTTTGATCGTCCTGTAAGCGCATGGCTATCCGTCAGCGATTCTGTGCTGCCGGCGCGATCCTGAAAACGTTCAAACAGTCTCGCAAGCCACAGGCCCAGCAATGGCAGGAACGATGGTTGAGCCAGCGGCTTGCTCATAGAGCTGGCTGGGAGTTTAAGGCTGGCGATCCTGCCTTTTTCAAACTCTTCGACCATTGATTGGATTTTGACGAGCAGGTCGCGAGATAGTGGCAGCCTGGCGCGAGTCGCGTTGATCTCTACAAATTTGACAACCTGCCCAGCAGGAAAATCGACATCAATCGTTCTAACGCGCAGCCCGGTTTTCTTTCGGAGAGTTTCACTCAAAGCAAAGTCACGCCGAAGTTTTTCTAGTGTCCCGACGACATGGATATTCGCCTGCTTTGCTGCCGATCCGAGGAAGCGAAGCACCTGCCACCAGCTGCGCGGCTTATCGCTATCTGCGATTTCCAACTCGGCATGGTCGATAATGTCCTCAAACTGATCGATTGCGATTACCAAATGTGCGTTTGCAGCAGCCAATGCCTCGCCAATTTCCTTCGCGGCCAGAGCTGCGACTTCTTTTGGTGAGCCAGGCGCAGTTCCGAGCCTTGTGAAATCGCCTAGCCCCGCGCTAATCAAATGATTGCCTATTCGGCTACACAAGCACGCAAACGGTTGATCGTCTCGTTTCAGGCAAAGCTCCTCTGGTCGAAAGAGGACCTGTTGCGCCGCACTGAGGTGGAATGGCAGTTCGTCAAGGAAGCCCTTGCGTAGCAGCGACGATTTGCCGCAGCCGCTGGGACCCTCTAGCGCCAGCATCTCGCCTTCACGACTGGCGAGCTCTATTGCGCCCTTTAGTTCTTTGCGCAGCTCAACACGATCGGGAAGATCCATCGGATCCCCGCGATCATAAACGCCAAGGCCAGATTTGAATGGAAGCTGACCTGATTGGTCCGGTAACTCGCGTTTCATTCTGCGAACCGCGTCGTCGACCAGTTTTGCAACCATCGCATCCTGGTTGGAGAACCGCTGTGTGGGAGTTCCTCTTTTCGCAAGTGCTCGCAGCAGGTTGAACAAGGCCTTTCTTTGTGGGAGCACAATCTCATCGATTATGCGCCGACGTTCCCTCTCGTCTGCAAGAGTGGCGTCAGAAAGCAGGCTTCTTCGCCATTGATCGTCGTTGAATTGTATATCGTCGGTCAATTCAGATTGCTTCCCGATCGACCTGTCCGCAACATAGCCGACTACACAAGTATCCAGAACTTCTTCGCTTTGCGACAATGCGACGAAGAGCTCATAGGTGGTTCCAGTTAGTGGAAATTTGCCTGCATCGAGTAGTTCGTTTTTTTTGGCGATATCCTCAGGCCAGGGATGCACCAGTCCATCTGCTTTCCATTCATCGAGAATCTTCTTGGCATCATCAGGCGGTTTACCGAGCAAAGGAAAGCCGATCTTTTCGCCAAACATGACAATAGTGTACATGAGGCGGCCTTGGAGCAGCGCGTCAATCTGCCGCTGGATTGGGCTGCGCGCATCTATGAAGTTGTCGTCTTTTTCCAACTCTTCCCATAGCATCACCTCGATATCATGGCCCCACGCTTGCAAGTGGCTTTTGAGATCGAGGCGCATTTTCTCGCGGGAGTCTTTCAAATCACCTGAAGAGGAAACCAGAAGCGCCGGTCGCTCGGCAAATCTAGGTGGCATGCGTTCGATTCCTCTCATTGAAAATGATCTATCGCGAATATTTTATAATGATGGCGAAAGGTCCAGAAGAAAATCGATCAATTGTTTCAAAAAGATCTTGGAGATGCGAATAACTGGCTCTGATGATAGAAAAGCCCGACTTCACCGCAATAGAACTGAAACATTGAAAGGAAGGGGATGCCAACTTCGAAGGTTGATATCGCATTTAGGATCGGCGTGACTGGCGCAATCTCGGCCAGCGCAACCGAGGGTGACAAACTGTGGGATCGAGTCCTCGACGTCGTTCATAAACTCAGAGGTTTTTTGATCGAAGCAAGTGCAGATGCGGCTCTGGATGGAATACGAACAACCAACGCCGCGAAACTGCGCGTGCTTTCTCCGCTTGCACAAGGCGCTGACCGAGTGGTCGCGGAAACTGCACTGTGGCTGGAGGAGAACCAGCCCAATGCGCTCTGCTCCACACAGCTTGAGGCAATTCTGCCGTTTGTACAGGCTGAGTACGAGGAGACGTTCGGGTCGACTTCAGGCGCTCAGCGAGATAGCGCAATCACTGCTTTTCGAGATCTGCTTGAGAAGTCGGCTCACGTAACTGAGCTCGATGGTGCGAGAGAGCCCGAGGAGGTGCGACACAACAGTTATGGTGCGGTTGGCAGGGCCGTGGTTCGGAATTGTGATCTCCTGATTGCAGTGTGGGATCCTGGCATGAAGAGCAAAGGACCCGGCGGTACGCGAGATACGGTAGCCTACGCGCACTCTACCGGCGTCCCGGTTCTTGTCGTTCATCCCTCTGGTGAGGAAGTCGTATGGTGGAGCACGAGGGTAGGTATGCCGCGCGACCTCTCAACCGATGCGTTCAAAGAAGCGAGGAGCTACATGCGCACCGTTCTGCTGCCTCCTTCGCCGATTGAAGGCCGTCATGAAAGTGCATGGGTTCGGCGGTTGCGATCCGTTTTGGGGATGGAGGTTGATCCACTAAGAGCGTATTTCCTTGAGTCTGATCGGCAGAACCCTAACATCTGGCGAGCACGAGACTGGTTCCTTGGGCCGTTGCTGCGATATGGGCGACGCGCCAAGGGCTTCTCGACCAGCAATGATCTTTGCAACAACCTGCTATTGCGATTCTGGGCTCGCTATCGAGCTATTCGAGAGCCGAGCTCTCGCGCTGCTCAATTGGCCACTAAATACCAGCAGCGCTTTCGAACGTCCTACTTCGCAATCTTGGTTGCGGCAGCCATCGCGTTGCTGATCGCGGTATACGCAGTCGCCTTTTACGCGCCTGTCTGGCTTATACTCGTCGAGTTGTTGCTGCTCGTGGCAATTGCTGCCATTTGGGTCGCGAACGACGTTTGCGACTGGCATCAACGTTACGTCTCATATCGTGTTCTGGCTGAACTTCAGCGTACTTTGCCAGCGCTTCAGGCGACAGCGCGAACCGCACCCGGCACCCGTCTCACCCAAGCGAGTAAAGGCAATCAACGCTGGGTTGCATGGGTTTATTCCGCGATCGTTCGTTCAACCATTCCGGCGGATCAACAAGGCGAAGCGCTCAGCAAGACAACCTCTTATCATAGGGTGCACAAGACAGACATTACACTTGAGCTAGTTCAATCTTTGATCACCAATCAGAAAAGATATCACTCTGCTCGAATAGCGGAATGCGAGTTCACCAGTGGGATCCTGGCGCTTGCAGCAAAGGGCTTTTTCTGGGCTACGTTGATGGTCGTGACCTGCAAGCTGTTGCTCTATGTGGAAGCGCTCAGGTTCATCGCAATCGCCTATCCATCGGTACCCAGTGTGCTTTCGCTGTTGGCGGTAATTTTCCCTATTCTCGCAGCCGCGTTGTTCACGCTGCGCACCTATGAAGAACTGGAAATACTTGTCGACCAATCGAGCCTTATGCTCGAAGAGCTCGAGGAGATTGAACTCCGCATCGCTCAGATTGATATTAGCAAACCGGTCTCATTGGAGAAGTTGGGTGGAGAGGTTGTCGGGCTCGCCCGCTTGCTCATCCTAGACGTGAGAGAATGGGCGCAAGTATTCAAGTTGAAAGCTGTTGAAGGCGCATGAGCATTGAAGTCGTCTGCTGCAGGTGAGTGTCATGGGCGGGGAGTGCTCCAACCGCCCAGAGCGATAGAGTATACAGCCGACATTACCCAATAAGATAATTGGTGCGGTCGAGAAGACTCGAACTTCCACGGGCGTTAGCCCACAACGACCTCAACGTTGCGCGTCTACCAGTTCCGCCACGACCGCACTCGGGTGATTAGGGCTGCTAACAGTGCGCTGCCCTCGGTAGGAGCGCGCCCCTAGCAAGGGGTTTCAAGCTGCGCAAGAGCTTTGATGCGCAGCATGCTCTAGGCAGGCAAAAGGTAACATATCAGCCGCCGCTGTCCCGCATCGGGACCGCGTTAACGGTGTGCTTGTGAAAATGGTAAATCGCGCAGTAACCATTGCGCATGAGCTTCACCGCAGCCCTCCTCATGATCGCGCAAAGCGCCGCACCAGCGCTCACCGCGACGCCTGTGGCGCAGCCAAGAGCTCCCGTGGCAGTCCAGGTTTCCGCAAGCGCGCGGGTGCTGCGTCCGGCGCGCATCGGCTTCACGCAGGAAGCAGGCGTCGTCCTTGCAGATGAAGAGCGCAACTCCACCGTTCAGCGCAGCCGAGATGCAGCTGGAACCTATTGGGTAGAGTTCAGCTAGGCGACCAGCCGATTTCAGCGGCCTGTGCAGCGGGCGGGATATCAGTGACAGCCTCTGTGATGTTCAGGCTTTCCCCCGGAGCCAGCTCTCTCTTCGAAGGGACCACTTCCCAAGAATAGACGTTTTTCTCACGCGCATCACGGAATACGATGAGAAGGCTGGGAACCGTTACGCTTTGCTGGCCAGTGTTGGCGATCGATCCGCGCACCCGGAAGATTTCCTCGCCGCTTTCCAACGTTTCCTTGCGTTGCTGGTCTGCGGGAAAGTTGAGTTCCAGATCATCCTTGCCGATCCCGAAAGTGGGCTGTGAGATCGGGAACCAGTCGGGCAGACCATAATAATTGACGGCAACCGCTGTTCCGGACGCGAGCAGGGCAAATACACTCGCAGCGATCGTCCACATCTTGAGTGAATTGCGGCGGCGCGAAAATGGCGGGCTGTAATCAAAGCTTGATGCGTGCGGGTCGTATTCGTCCTCGTCGAACGCAAAGTCTGCGCTATCCTCGCTGTCGATCTCACCCGCAAGCGGATCGGTCTCGCCAGCAAAACCGTCGTCATCTGGCGGGGCGGCTTCGGCTTCCGGCTCGGGTTCTGGCGCGGTGTCAACCTCGGTTGTCGCGGGCGAGGGTGATGGGGCCGCCGCTTCAGCGATCTCTTCTTTGTCTTCGGTGCGCCAATGGCTGACCGCAGGCGCAGCCTCCTCTTCAGCCTGCTCCTCAGACGGAGGTGCTGGTGGTGGCGGCGGTGGAGGAGGCGGCGAAGGTGGAGGTGGCGCGGGTTCGGCAGCTTGCGTCAGGTCCAGCGGGGCGGGTTCCTGAAACCAGCTGTGTTTGCATTTCGCGCAGCGCACGGTGCGCCCTTCAGCGCCAATCGCGCTTTCCGGGACAACATAGCGTGTTGAGCACTCAGGGCACGAAATGATCATCGCGTTCAACGCATGAATCAGCTTCTCACACGGCACAAGGGCTATTGCCTCTGCTAGGGCCGAATCAGATGCTTTTTCCACATTGCAGCGCAGAAAATGCAAGTCTTTGCAGGGATTGCGTGAGATTGTTGGGCGATAGCGAGCCGGGCGGGCTTCCCTGTGTCCTGACGCACTGTTAAATGCGCGCGATGACCGACAGGCCGGCTGAAATCGTTAAGTTTGACAATGTCGGCCTTCGCTACGGCACCGATCCCGAAGTGCTGAGCGACCTGTCATTTACCCTTTTCCCAGGCAGTTTTTACTTTCTTACAGGCGCCAGTGGTGCTGGTAAGACGAGCCTACTCAAGCTGCTTTATCTGGCGCAGCGGCCCTCGCGCGGAAGCATTCGGATGTTCGGCAAGGACATGATCACTTTGCCCCGCACGCGCCTGCCGGATTTTCGCCGCAGGCTGGGTGTTGTGTTTCAGAACTTCCGCTTGATCCAGCACCTGTCCGCCTTTGACAATGTCGCCTTGCCTCTGCGGCTTGCCGGAACCGATGAAGCCAAGGTGGTCAAGGCGGTGTCCGACATGCTCGAATGGGTGGGGCTTTCGCACCGCGCTCAGGCCAGTCCGACTACAATGTCTGGAGGAGAACAGCAGCGAGTGGCTATCGCCAGAGCTGTCATTGCGCGTCCGCAAATGCTGATCGCGGATGAACCGACCGGAAACGTTGATCCTGACATGGCGCTCAAGCTGCTGCGCCTGTTTGAAGCGCTCAACAACAGGGTGGGCACAACCGTCGTCGTTGCCACCCACGATGTGCACCTCCTGAAGAAAGTCCCGGATTCGCTTATCATGCGTTTGCACAAGGGCAGGTTGTCTGATCCGACAGGGGCATTGCGCTATCCCCCGCGACCGGCGACTGGAGGTGCTGCGTGAGCACGCCGCCCCTGCCTGAAGAGCGTAGCCCAGCGACCACGCCGATGAAGGGTTCGGTCACGGCAAGGTTGCTTCCCCAAACACGGTTTGGAGGTCCGATACCCTGGGTGATCGCGATCCTGATCGCTTTGGTGGTGATCGCAGCAGCGGGCGGATTGTCCCTGCGCAATCTCGCTGAAAATGCGCGCGCTGACTTGTCGGATGCGGTGACGATCCAGATTGTCGAGGCAGACCCTCAAGTACGAGCGGCACAGACCGAAGCGGCGGCAGAGGCGCTTGGCAATTCGCGTCTTGTCACATCCGTGCGTATTGTGCCTGAGGCTGAGCTTGAACAATTGCTCGAACCATGGCTGGGCGCGAGTGCGGCTTCGCAAGAAGTGCCGATCCCTGCTCTGATTGATGTTGAACTCACCCGGCGCGCCAGCCCGCAGGAGATTGGACAGTTGCAAAGCGCACTTGATGACGCACTCCTGCCGCTTGGCGGCAGCGCGCGCGTGGATGCACAGTCCGAGTGGTTGCGGCCGGTCTACAATGCGCTTGCAGCGCTGCAATATCTCGCGCTCGCGCTGATCGCTCTTGTGAGTTTTGCAACGGCCGCCGCTGTCTGGCTCGCTGCACGCAGCGCCTTTGCCAACCACCGTGATACAGTCGAGATCATTCACCTGCTTGGCGGAACCGATCGTCAGGTTACGCGGGTGTTCCAACGCTCGGTTGTGCGCGATGCCGCATTTGGAGCTTTGATCGGGCTTGTGCTTGGCCTTGCCGCAGTGTGGCTGCTGGGCCAGCAATTCGCGGCTCTCGACAGCGGCATGGTGGGTGGCGGAAGCCTAGGCTGGCGCGATTGGCTGGTGATTGGCGCCATTCCTGTCGCCGGCGTTCTGCTTGCGCTCATAACGGGTCGGATAACGATCGGTCTTGCGCTAAGGTCCATGCTCTAGATCGATGTCCACTGTTCGAAATCTTGTCTCTGCCTCGCTGCTTGTCTGGGTGCTCGGCTTTCTGTGGTTTGCTGTCACCTTGCCGCAGCCCGCAGGTGAGCTCAGCACGGATGCGGTGATTGTCCCCACAGGCGGTCCGGGCAGAATTGCGCAGGGGCTAAGCGTTCTGGAGCAAGGTCAGGCGAAGCGCATGCTGGTCACGGGTGTCGATCCAGAGGTTACGCCAGAGGAATTTGCGGCCGAATTTGAAGTGGGTGAGGCGCAGATGGATTGCTGTGTCACCTTGGGGTTTAAGGCGGTCGATACACGCTCGAACGCGACGGAAACGGCAGAATGGGTCGCGGCCAACGGGATCACATCGCTGCGGCTTGTCACCACCGATTGGCACATGCGCCGGGCCGCGGGTGAGCTTGCTCGCACTTTGCCCGGATCAGTCAGCGTGGTGCGCGATGCTGTGCCGTCGCGGCCGAGTATCGCCAGTCTCTTCCTTGAATATCACAAGCTGATCGCCAGCTTTGTAGCAGGCCTGTTTGGTTATTGAGGCACTCGATTGGCGTTTGTTCGCAGCCTTGTTTTCTATCCCGTGTTCTACGGGTTCAGCGCGGTGCTGGTGGTGGCATCGGTGCTTGCGATCCCATTTGGCCGCGACGCTCTCAAACGCGTTGTGGCGCTGTGGGGGCGCTGGCACATCTGGTGTGTTGAAAGCCTGCTTGGCATCACGATCCTGCAGGAAGGCGTCATCCCTGATGAGCCGGTTCTGATCGCCGTCAAGCATGAGAGTTTCTTCGAAGCGATCGATATGCCGCGGCTGTTCAGTTTTCCCACTGTCTTTGCCAAGCGCGAATTGTTCATGATCCCGGGATGGGGCTTTTCCGCGCGGGTTTACGGGCTTGTGCCGGTGGCGCGGGACAAGGGCGCGCGGGCTCTGCGTGAGATGATCGCGCTGGCAAAGGAGCGTGTTGGCGAAGGCCGCCCGCTGATCATCTTCCCCGAAGGCACTCGGGTTCCGCACGGGGAAGAGCCGCCGCTGCAATCCGGTTTTGCGGGCATTTACAAGCTGCTTGGCCTGCCTGTCGTTCCGGTCGCGGTGAACAGCGGTCCGCTTTACCATCGGCTTGTCAAACAGCCCGGCACAATCACTTACCGCGTTGGTGAGACGATCCCGGCCGGCCTTCCGCGCGCAGAGATGGAGCGCCGCGTGCACCGCGCGATCAACGTGCTCAACACCGGTGAGAGCATTCCATCTGGATCGATCCCGGCCAGCGCGTGATTGCGATCAGCTGTGGTCCTCGCGGCCAAAGTCGGGACGACCATCATCCTGACCTTCCTTGATAACCTCGCGCCGGATCGCGCGGGTGCGGCTGAACAGTTCGTGCAGCGCATCGCCATCGCCAGATCGGATCGCCCGTTGGAGCGCGGTGAGATCTTCGGTAAAGCGGCCCAGCATTTCCAGTACAGCGCCCTTATTGTTCAGGAACACATCGCGCCACATCACCGGGTCCGATGCCGCAATGCGTGTGAAATCGCGGAAACCACCGGCAGAATATTTGATCACCTCAGAGCGCGTCACATCCTCCAGATCGCTGGCGGTGCCAACGATAGTGAAGGCGATAAGGTGCGGGATGTGGCTTGTTACCGCCAGCACCAGATCGTGATGCTGTGCGTCCATAATCTCAACCGTGGCGCCCAGCCCTTTCCAGAAGTCGCTAAGCGCCTCAAGCGCGGCGGGATCGGTTCCGTCCGGCGGCGTGAGAATGCACCAGCGATTGGTGAAGAGCGATGCAAAGCCAGCATTTGGCCCGCTTTCCTCGGTCCCCGCAACAGGGTGTGCGGGGATCACGGTCTTGCCCGGAAGCGCGCGGGCCAAAGCTTCAGCGACGCTCTGTTTTGAAGAGCCCACGTCGGAAATGATCGCGCTGTCGGGCAGGTGATCGGCCAGTTCACGCGCGGCTTCTTCCATTGCGCCAACCGGCACGCACAAGATTACAAGGTCTGCCTCGCGCACGGCTTCTTGAGCAGTCTCGCATACCTGTGCGACCAGTCCGCGACCCTGCGCTGCAACGCGCACTTCGGGATCGCGGTCATAGCCTGTGGTCCTGATCTGAGGAGACAGCTCGCGAACCGCAAGGCCGATCGAACCGCCCAGAAGGCCAAGCCCGATGATCGCGACATTTGCTATGCTCATGCTGCCTCTCCGCACAATTGGCGCAGGCAGGCAGTGACGCGGGCCATGTCCTCGCTCTTGCCGATCGTGATCCGCAAGGCATCAGGCAGACCCTGCGATGGCAAGTGCCGCACGGCGTAGCCAGCTTCGCCCAGCGCTTCGAGCGCTGCCTTGGCTTTTACCTCGCCTTCAAACCGGACCAGCACGAAGTTCGCCTCGCTCGGCACTGCGGTCAACCCGTGATTGCCGAGCGCAGTGATCGCCTCGACAAAGCGCGCACGTTCAGCCGCGTTATGCGTGCGGCTTGCTTCGACAAAGTCACGGTCGCCAAGCGCTGCGAGCGCGGCATTCTGGCCGCTTGATGTGACATTGAAAGGGCCGCGGATCCGGTTAAGCACGTCGATCAGCGCAGGCGCACCTGTGGCCCAACCCACACGTTCAGCCGCAAGGCCGTGGATCTTCGAGAATGTGCGTGTGACCAGCACGTTGTCGTGGCGCTCGGCAAGGCCAAAGCCGACTTGCTGGAAGGCCGGATCAAGATATTCGGCATAGGCTTCATCCACCACCAGCAACACATCGGCAGGCAGACCTTTGTGCAGCCGCTCGACCTCTTGCGGCGGCAACCATGTCCCTGTGGGATTGTTCGGATTGGCAAGGAAAACAACGCGAGTTCTGGGCGTAACCGCGGCCAGCATCGCGTCGACATCGGCAGTCAGATCGCGGTCGGCAACTTCAACCGGCGTCGCCCCGCAACGCCTTGCGGCGATGTCATAGACCGCAAAGGAATGCTGCGAGAACAGCACTTCATCGCCTGAACCGGCAAAACCCTGAGCTGCAAGGTTCAGCAATTCGTCCGAACCGGTTCCGCACACGATCCGATCAGGGTCAAGCTGATGCAGTTGCGCAATTGCAGCGCGCAGTTGTTTGGAATCGGGATCAGGATAGCTCGCGGCTTCTCCGCGCGCTTCTTCAAGCGCGGCGAGCGCAGCCGGGCTGGTGCCAAGCGGGTTCTCATTCGCGGACAGCTTGATCAGCTTGCGACCGTCGCTGGCGGTCGCCTTGCCGGGCACATAGGCGTGGATGCCAAGGATATAGGGTTTGGGTTGCGGAGCCTTCGTCATGGAAGGCGGGGCGATAACCGCTTGCGAGCGCCAAGAACACCCCATTTGATAGGCTGATCGAACGCGCACCGATTGACTTGCAGCGCATGCTACCCCAATTCGCTTGGCCCAATGAACGCTGCCCCCGCCTCGAAGACCTATGTTCTGCCTGATGCTCTGCCGCTTGATAGCGGGCAGAAGCTTGAGGCTGCGCAGATCGCTTATGAGACATATGGCGAGCTCGACAATGACAAGTCGAACGCAGTGCTGATCTGCCACGCGCTGACCGGCGATCAATATGTCGCCAGTGATCATCCGATCACCGGCAAGCCGGGTTGGTGGGAGCGAATGGTGGGGCCGGGCAAGCCGATCGACACGGATCGCTATCACGTGATCTGCGCTAATGTGATCGGCTCGTGCATGGGGTCGAGCGGCCCGGCGAGCCTTGCGCCTGATGGCCAACCGTATGGAATGCGTTTTCCCGTCATCACAATTCGCGACATGGTGCGCGGGACGATGGCGCTGCTTGACGGGCTTGGGATTGAAACGCTTCACGCAGTGGTTGGCGGTTCGATGGGCGGGATGCAGGCGCTCAGCCTCGCAGCGAACTGGCCCGACCGGGCACAGCGCGTGCTGGTGATCGCATCGACCGCAAGGCATTCGGCGCAGAACATCGCTTTTCACGAGCTTGGCCGCCAGGCGATCATCGCTGATCCAAACTGGTCGGATGGTGATTATTACGCCAAGGATGCCCGTCCCGACAGCGGCCTCGCCGTGGCGCGCATGGCGGCGCATATCACCTATCTTTCCGAAGAGGGGCTGACTGAAAAGTTCGGCCGCCGCTTGCAGGACCGTGATGCCAAGAGCTTTGGCTTTGACGCCGATTTCCAGGTTGAAAGTTACCTGCGTTATCAGGGCAGCGGGTTCACTCAGCGGTTTGACGCGAACAGCTATCTCTACATCACCCGTGCGATGGATTATTTCGACATAGCCGAAGAGCATGGCGGGAAGCTCGCCGATGCCTTTGCCGGGACATACGCGCGCTTTTGCCTTGTCAGTTTCGATACCGACTGGCTGTATCCCACAGCAGAGAGCCGTCATGTGGTCCGCGCGCTCAATTCCACCCGCGCGCAGGTCAGCTTTGTCGAACTGAGCGCCAATGCGGGCCATGACAGTTTTCTGCTTCCGCACGAACAGCTCGACCGCGTGGTGGAGGGTTTCCTCAATGGCTAAGACCCCGCTGCGATATGACCTGGCAGCGATTGCTGAACAAATCGCGGCTGAGCAATCAGCCTGCAAGGTGCTTGACGTGGGTTGCGGTGATGGTGCGCTGATGGCGGCGCTTCGCGATGATTGCAGCGCGCTGGTGCGCGGGATCGAGATTGATCCGGAGCTTGTCGAAAGGTGCGTCTCGAAAGGCCTTTCCGTGATCCAAGGCGATGCCAATTCGGACCTTGCCGATTACCCCGATAACAGCTTTGAATTTGTGGTTCTGAGCCAGACGCTGCAGACCACTGATCGCCCTGATAAGGTGCTGGAGGAGCTTTTGCGGGTGGGAGAGAAGGCCTTCATCAGCTTTCCCAATTTCGCGCATTGGCGCACGCGCAGCGCGCTGTTGTTCGGAGGGCGGATGCCGATCACCCGCGCGCTTCCGGTAAGCTGGTACGAAACGCGCAACATCCACCATGTCACGATCGAGGACTTTCGCAGTCTCGTTAAAGAAAAGGGCGCCCGGATCGAGCGTCGCTGGTTCTTCTCGGGCGGAGAGGAAATCGGCACGCCAGTGGCAAACTGGCGCGCCGAATTCGCTTTGTTCGAGGTCAGCCGATAGGCTTAACCACCCATGTTGATGCCGCAGATCTTGTGGCCATCGGGATCGGTGAAATAGCAAAGGTTCATCACACCCATCGATCCTTCGCGCGGGCCGGGCGGGTCTTCGATGCTGGTGCCGCCATTGGCAATCGCAACATCGTGAAGTTTCTGCACCTGCTCGAGGCTGTCGCATTTGAAGCCGATGGTGAACCCATTGGCGCAGGTTGCTTCCTGATCGTTGATCGGCTCGCTGACAGAAAAGGTTCCGCCATTGTGCATGTAGAACAGGCGAGTGTGTCCCGAATCCGAGACATTGACCATAGGCTCGCCAGCACCAAGCACACCAAGAACGGCGGTGTAGAATGACTTCGCCTTCTCGATATCGTTGGAACCGACCATTACGTGATTGATCATCTTATGCGTCTCCTCTTTACGCATGTGATTGCACATGACGACACGCGAAGTAGGAAGCGCGCAAGGCCCCGGCAAGCGGTTTATCTGTGGCCGTAGCCAAGTGTTCATCCGCGCCGCTATAGAAGGAGGCATGATTGCCCATCTTATCGCCGCGCTGGCGGCTCCCATCGCATTGCAGGCAGCGCCTGCAGCCACCCAAGAAGCGGCCAAACCTGCCACGTTCGCTCAGCTTCCCGTAACAGACGCGACCGCGCCGCGTTGCGGCGTGGCGTTTGCAACGCTGGAAGGCTGGCAGAAGTCGGGCGATCCGCGCGGGAGCGAATGGCCTGCCATGTCCGAGGTTGGCGGTCGCGAGTTTTTCGTGGTTGCGATGGCGCGGCTGATGGATGCGCATTCGCTTGACCGCGATGATGTGGTGCGGCTGGTCCAGGCCGAAGTTGCCCGCCACGATGCCGACAATGGCGCTGCGGTTGAAGCCATGCTGCCTGCTTGTCTCGCGCTGCTTGGGACTTCGGGGGAACCGCAAGGGTAACTCTACCCCCAGATCACGGCGCGCGGGATATGGATTTGCCGTGCGTCTTGAGGCAAGAGAACACGCACAATGTGGCAGCTCTACCAATTCCCTCTGTGTCCTTTTTCGCGCAAGATCAGGCTCCTGATGGGAGAGAAGGGCGTTGCCTATGAATTGGTGCTCGAAGAGCCATGGGCGCCGTCTGACACGTTCCACAATCTCAATGCGGCGGGCCGCACTCCGGTGCTCAGAGACAAGGACAAGGGCATAACGCTTGCGGATAGCCGCGCGATTGCCGAATATCTCGAAGAGACGGTCGATACCTCGCCGATGATCAACGGCACGGCAGCCGGGCGAGCGGAGATCCGCAGGCTTACCGCTTTGTTCGATGAGAACTTCTATGCCGATGTCACCGCGCCCTTGCTCAATGAGCGGATGAAGAAGCGGATCGTCACCAAACAGCCGCCTGACAGCCGGGTGCTGCGCGAGGCGATGCGGCTGTCTCACGGCCATCTCGACTACATCGACTGGCTGATCGACAATCGCCCATGGCTTGCCGGTTCGACGATGAGCATGGCCGACCTTGCCGCCGCCGCCCAGATCAGCGTTGCCGATTATCTCGGCGGGATCGACTGGAAGGGGCATGAACAAACCCGCGGCTGGTATGCCGTGTTCAAGAGCCGCCCGAGCTTCCGCCCGCTTTTGTCCGAGCGCATGGACGTGATCAAACCGCCTGATCATTACAGCAAGGTCGATGGTTGATCGCGCGAGCGGCGATTGAGACATGGACCGCATAACGCCCGGTTCTATAAACCTTCCTTTCTTCTAAAAATTCGGATTATAAACGATAAAATCGGGTTTTTCCGCGTCAAAGTGTGACCTTTCATCTTTTGCATGTCTGGCCATGCCGGACCCGGCACCCATCACTGCCAAGGACAAACGCAAACAGCGCATGGCATCGAACTACCCAAGGCACGCCCAGTAGGAAAATCTCAGCGCTTGCAGTCGGGCGCGCGCAGCACGATATGGCAGTCATAAAGAGAGGCTGCGATGACCGACGACCCAAAGACCATCACCGAAGACGAATGGCGCGAACGGCTGACAGCCGAACAGTTTCACATCCTGCGCGAAGCGGGGACAGAGCGCGCCTTCACCGGCAAGTATGACAAGTTCTATGAAAACGGCGAATATATGTGCGCTGCGTGCGGCACCCGCCTGTTCATCAGCGCCGCCAAATACAATAGCGGCTGCGGCTGGCCCGCTTTCACAAAACCGGCTGATGGCGATGTGATCGACGAACATCGTGACACGTCCTATGGCATGATCCGCACCGAAGTCCGCTGCGGCAAGTGCAACAGCCATCTGGGCCATGTGTTTCCCGATGGCCCACCCGAAGAAGGCGGCCTGCGCTATTGCATCAACTCGGCCGCGCTCACTTTTGCGCCCGAAGAATAGCCAAAACCGCGGATAAACACTCGTCTTCCCGCGCGTTTGCCCCGTCTTATGGGGATGGAAGCGCGCGGCTTGTTCACCGGGGGTTACAACTCACCTATGCAAGAGCATGAATGCCAGATTGGGCGCTACAGGCTATTTTGAGAATTCATGTCGAAACGGGGTGACCGTCTTCAGAACAAGAACAAACGCGGGTCTCGCCGTGCGGCAACCGATAGAGCGAAGTCAGGCTCTGGTTCGGGCAAAAAGTCGCGCGCGTCAAAACCTGCCGCTTCGGGAAAGAGTGTGACAGGCCCGTCTCCCCTTTGGAAATGGACCAAGAGGTTCGTGCTGTTCGGCGGCGCAGCGGCGCTTTTGGGCGCGTTGTTCCTCGCCTTTGCGGTTGGCTTTGCCGCGCGCAGCCTGCCAAGCTTTTACCAGCTAAAGGCGACCCAGGCAGGCCAGACGATCCTGGTGCGCGCGCGCGACGGGACCGAGATTGTCGAGATCGGGCCAAGCTTTGGCGAATGGCTCGAATTCAACGAAATCCCGGAAAATATGCGCAATGCGATGATCGCGGTCGAGGACAAGCGCTATTACTCGCATTACGGCGTTGATCCGATCCGACTGACCGGCGCGATGATCGAAGGGGTCACCGGCGCGCGTTCACGGGTCGGCGGCACATCGACGATCTCTCAGCAGCTTGCCCGCAACCTGTTCCTGTCATCCAACCGTTCGATCGACCGCAAGGCGCGCGAGGCGGTGCTGGCGATGGCGCTTGAATGGAAGTTTTCCAAGGAACAGATCCTCGAGCTCTATCTCAACAAGGTCTATTTCGGCGGCGGCGCGTATGGCGTGGACAGCGCGAGCCGCAAGTTCTTCAGCCATCCGGGCACGGAGTTGTCGGTTGCCGAAGCGGCGATCATCGCGGGTCTGGTGAAGGCGCCGAGCCGCTATTCCCCTACGGCTGATGTTCAGGCCGCAGTGGACCGCGCGCAGGTTGTGCTGCGGCTGATGCGCGAACAGGAATACATCACCTCGCAGCAAGCCTCCGTCGATGTCGATGCGGTGCAGCTTAAACAGCAGGCAGGGCAGAATTCGGTGCGCTACTTCACCGATTGGGCGCTGCCGCAGCTTGATATCCTCCTGCCGGAAACCAATGCTCCGCTTGAAGTGTGGACCACGCTTGATGTTGGCATGCAGCGCGCGGCGACCGCAGCGGTCTCCGCCAATTCGCCTGAAGGTGCACAAGGCGCGCTGGTCAGCCTTGACCGCGATGGCGCGATCCTCGCGCTGGTGGGCGGCACCGATTATGTCGAATCCAATTTCAACCGAGCGACCAATGCGATGCGTCAGCCGGGGTCTTCGTGGAAGCTGTTCGTGTTCCTGGCTGCGCTTGAAGCGGGATATACGCCTGATGACCGGGTGATCGATACGCCGGTGACGATTGACGGGTGGAGCCCGCGCAATTCGAACGGCCGCAATGTGGGTGAAACCAACCTGCGCACCGCCTTTGCTTATTCGATCAACACCGTTGCCGCTCAGCTTGGCAATGAGGTTGGATTTGGCACGGTCGCGTCCATGGCGCGGCGGTTTGGGATCAGCTCTCCTGTCTCTACCTTCCCGTCGATGGTGCTGGGGGCGTCCGAGGTTCGCCTGATCGAAATGACCCGCGCCTTTGCCGGGATATCGGCAGGCGGCAAAGCGGTGGAGCCCTATGGCATTCTCAAGGTTTCAACCGCTGATGGCGAAGTGATCTATGAGCGCGAGCGCCCGCGCGACAGCCAGCTGGTGCCCGAATATGTCGCGGCCGGGATCACTGATCTGCTTCAGGCAGCGGTTCAAACAGGAACGGGCCGCGCTGCCCAGATCGGGCGGCCTGTGGCAGGCAAGACCGGGACAACCAGTTCGAACAAGGATGGCTGGTTTGTCGGCTTTTCAAGCGGGATTACCACAGGCGTGTGGATGGGCCGCGATGATGCGCAGGCAGTGCCCGGCCTACAGGGCGGACGCGCACCGGCGCGCGCCTTTGCGGCCTATATGCGCTATGCGGTGAAGGATCGCCCGGTCGAGGAGTTTGATATTGAGCTGAACCTGCCGGAATGGGCGCTGGAGCCTGATGAAGAGGCGCTGTTTGGCGATCCGGACGAATATTACTTCATCGATGAGCAGGGCAATCTGATTGAACCGGGCCGGCGCGATCCGTCAGAAAGCCCGTTTGACATCGAAGGCGAAACGCGCGGCGGATTTGTCCCTCTCGATGAATATGAAGAGCCGCCAACCGCGGTGAGCGAGGATTTCCTTGAGCAGGCGACAGGGCAACCCATCGGCCCTCCGCGCGATGACTTCCCCGAGGATCCGCCGCCGCCTCCTCCTCCGCCGCCGCAGGGCGAACAATCGTTCGATCTGGAACGCCCATAACAAAACCCCCGGCAAGCGCTATGCTGCCGGGGGTTTGTGTTTTGTGGGCTTGGTTGTCGCTGGTCTCCCAAGCCGCCCGCGTGCGAGGGAGGATCAGCTGATCTCAGCTGATCCTCACCAAATCAGCGCAAACGCACGGGTACAAAGCGGGCAGGCATGCCGCGGCGCTGAATGCGCAGCAGCACGGCGTCGCGATCGTCGGCTTCGGCATTGCTGATCGCAGCGCGCAGATCCTCATTAGTTGAGACCGCTTCGTAATTGGCCGAAAGGATGATGTCGCCGCGGCGAAGCCCCTTGCGGCCCGCATCCGAATTGGGATCAACCGCGCCAATGACGAGGCCTTGCGTATCCGCCGGAACGCCCAGGCTGCGCGCGATCTGCGCGGTCATTTCCAGCACCTGCAAGCCAAGCTTTTCAGCTATGGTTGCATCCGAGGCTTCAGGGTCCATCGGCTCTTCCGATTCCGGATCGAACGTCTGGACCTGCTGTGCAAGCTCTGCCTCGCTCGGGCGGCGTCCAAGCACGGTGTCGATCGTGACCGCGCGGCCTTCGCGAAGCACATCGACCGGCACGCTGCTGCCCGGCGCGATATTGGCAACGATGAAGGAGACCGTCTGCTCAGAGGTCACTTCGCGATCATTGACCGCGACAATGACATCGCCCGCCTGCAAACCGGCGCGGCTGGCTGGGCTGTCATCCGTGACGATCTGCACGATCTCCCCGCGATTGCGCGGCAGGCCGAGCGAATCGGCAAGGTCATCATTCATCGGCTCAAGACTGACACCGAGATAGCCGCGCTCGATCTCCTGACCTTGCTTGAGCTGGTCAACAATCGGTGCCGCGATCTCTGCGGGGATAGCAAAGCCGATCCCGACGCTGCCGCCTGATGGCGAGAAGATCGCGTTGTTGATGCCGATCACATTGCCGCGCATATCGAACAGCGGACCGCCCGAATTGCCGCGATTGATGCTGGCGTCTGTCTGGATGTAGCGGTCATACGCGCCGCCCTGGCCGGTGTTGCGGTACACCGCCGATACGATGCCCGAGGTCACCGTGCCGCCAAGGCCGAACGGGTTGCCGATCGCAACCACCCATTCGCCAACGCGGGTTTCGCTCGAATCGCCAAAACGCACGAACGGGAAACTCTCGCTCGAATTGATCTTGAGCACGGCAAGGTCCGACTGCGCGTCAGAACCGATCAGTTCGGCCTCGTATTCCGTGCCATCAGGCATGGTGATGGTGATCTCTTCAAGCCGCGCGCGGTTGTCTGGCGAGACAACGTGGTTGTTGGTGACGACAAAGCCATCAGCGCTGATGATAAAGCCTGAACCCAGCGAGTTTGCCTCGCGCCGCTGTGGTTCGTTGTTGTTCCCGCGGCGGCGGTTGAACAGCTCGGCAAACGGAGTGCCTGCAAACGGGTTGCGGTTGACCTCGATCGACTGGCGGGTCGAAATGTTCACCACAGCCGGCTGCAATTGCTCGGTGAGGTCAGCAAAGCTCGACGGGGCACCTGCCACAGGGACCACACGGTCCATGACAGAGGTTTCATTCTGGGCGACCTGAGCACCAGCGGGATAGCCGGTCATCAACGAAACAGCGGCACCTCCCACCAGAAGCGCGCTCGTCAGTCCATAAACATACCGCACGTTGTTCACGTCCTCTCATTCCTTCCTTTAGACCGGGCCGCGCCTGAACCGGCAGCGCCCGCATATATTCCAGTTACGCCCCTACAAAGACGCCAGATGCGCTTAACCGCTAATGAAGACGCCTGTAGTCGGTCGCATCACGTCAGCTATTCGTCGGTGAGCGCTGAAAAGTTTCCGTCTTACGGACGCCCGTTGAACTGGTTGAAATATTCGTTGTCCGCATCAAGCACCATGGCCGAATTGCCATCGCCATTGATGAAGGTTTGCCGATAGCTCTCCATCGCGCGGTAGAAATCGTAGAATTCGGGATCCTTGCCATAGGCATCGGCATAGGTGCGCGCTGCCTGTGCATCGGCCTCTGCGCGGATGATCTGCGCGTTCTTGCGACCTTGCGCGCGGATCGTTTCAGCCTGTTCCTGACGTTCTGAAATCATCCGTGTGAAAGCGGCCTGAAGCGGAGTGCCTTCGGGAAGGTCAGCCGCCTTGATCCGCACATCGATAATCTGCACGCCATATTCGCGCGCCTGCGCATCCAGAGTGTCGCGAATATTGCTCATCGCGGTGCCGCGTTCTGCGGTCAGCAGGCTGGCAAAGGTGTTGCGGCCCAGTTCCTGACGCAGCACCGATCGCAGGATCGGCTGAAGCTGCGTGTTAAGGCGCGATTCGTTGCCCGAACGCTGGATCATCGTAACCGGCTGAATGATGCGATAGCGCGCATAGGCGTTCACCTGCAGACGCTGCTGGTCGCTGGTGAGAACCTGTTCGTTATCCATATCAAGGTCGAGCACGCGGCGCTCAACCATCTGCACCCGGTCAACAAACGGAATGCGGAACCAGAAGCCGGCCCCCGTCTGACCAAAGGGATCATCCGGCGTGTACATGTTGACGATCTCGCGCGGTTCACCCGTGCGGATGATCACCGCCTGCTTGGTCTCAGGCGTCACGAACAAGGTCGATGCGAGCCCAGCGAAAATCACGCCAACGGCGATGATCGCAATGCGATAACGGGTCCAAACGTTCTGCATCTTACTGTCCTCCTGTCGCAGGCGTGGCTGGCTGCGCGGCGCTTGAGCGGCGCTGCACTTCCTGCAGCGGGATGTATGGGGTTACGCCATCGGCATCGATGACGGTCTTGTCCGTGCGTGACAGCACCGCTTCCATTGTCTCGTAATAGAGGCGGCGGCGGGTCACCTGCGGAGCAAGGCGATATTCGGCATAGATCTGGTTGAACTGTTCTGCGTCACCTTCTGCGCGGGCAAGCAGGCGCTGCGAATAACGGCGTGCACCGTTCAGCTCGCGCTCGGCATCCTGTTGTGCAGCGAGCACGTCGTTAAACGCTTCAACCACGCTTTCAGGCGGGTCGGTCTTGTCGATATCGACACCTTGCACATTGATCCCTGCGCCATAGCCATCAAGCAAGGCCTGCATCCGGGTCTGCACGTTCAACTGAATGTCTGCGCGCCCTTCACCCGAAATCACGGTGTCGAGCGTCTTTTCTGCAACCGATGACCGCATCGCAGTCTCGGCCGCTTCACGCACGGTTTCAATCGGATCAGCCAGCTGGAATTGGAACAGCGGCAGATCGTTGATGTTCCAACGCACTGAATAGGACAGATCAACCAGGTTCTGGTCGCCTGTCAGGATCAGCTTGCTCGGCACCTCCTCCGTGCGGATTTCAACCACATTTTCCTTTTCGACGATGCTGATCGGATAAGGATAGGAGATGTTGGTGCCCGGTCCGTACGAACCGACATATTTGCCGCCAAAGCGGGTCACGGTTGCCTCTTCACCCGGCTGGATGAAGTGCACGCTTGAAAACAGCAGCCAGACCGCGCCGACCGCAACGATCAGGATCGGTGCCCAGCTTCCACCGCCGGGGCGTTCAGGCAGCTTGATCCCCGCGCCGCCGCCACCGCCTGCGCGGCGTGGGCCTTCGGGACCGCGATTTTTGAAGATGTCTTCAATGCTGGCAGACTTGCGCCCACCGGGTTTGCCACCACCGGGAAGCCATGGGTTGCGCGGGCCATCGCCATCGCCGCCCGATGACGCATCGTCGCCGCCATCGCTGCCCCCATCGCCGCCAGAGGCACCGCCGGAACTCTTGCCCGGGCTGCCCCATGGATTTTTCTTGCCTGCCATCGCCAGGCCCAACTGCTTTTTGAAACCGTCAAACATTCGCATGCTATCCTTATAGGAACCCCTTTTGGGGAAAAACAGGGGTTGGCGTGCGGAATTTGATGCTAGAGGCTCTGGCCCATGAGCACTTCTGAGAATCCCGCAGCTGATGAAGCGCGTCTGCGCGAGGCTTTGCCAATCGAAATTCACGGGCGTTTGCGCTCGCTCAGGCTGACCGATGGCCGAGCAATCGTGGTCGCCGAAGCAGGTGACCTTGGGGCAAAGGCGCGGCAGGAGCTTGAAGGCCTGATCGAAAAGGCGCTGGGCGCGCTTGACGATGTCAGCGAAGTGCGCGTCGCGCTGATCGCGGATCGCCGCCGGCGCATGATCATCGCGGTTGGTTCGGGCAAGGGCGGTGTCGGCAAATCCACTCTCACCACCAATCTTGCCGTGGCTCTGGCGAGGAAGGGCTTCAAGGTCGGGGTGATTGATGGCGATGTCTATGGCCCTTCGCAGCAGCGCCTGCTCGCCACCGAACAGGCAAAGCCCGGCGCAGATGGCGACAAGCTTGTTCCGGTTGAAAGCCCGCACGGGGTCAAGGTGCTGTCGATGGGGCATCTGGTTCCACCGGGCAAAGCGCTTGCATGGCGCGGGCCGATGGCTGGCAAGGCGCTGGGTCAGCTGGTCGATGCCGTGTGGGGGGACACCGAATTGCTGTTGATCGACTTGCCGCCGGGCACAGGCGATGTGCAATTGTCGATGATGGCAGACAGCAAGCCCGATGGCGCGGTGCTTGTCTCCACGCCGCAGGACCTCGCGCTTCTCGATGCCGCGCGCGCCGGGCAATTGTTCGAAGATGGCAATGTGCCGATCATTGGCCTGGTTGAAAATATGGCAGGTTATGAATGTCCGCATTGCGGCGAGATTTCTGACCCGTTCGGGCAGGGCGGGGTCGAGAAATTCGCGAGCGCGCTTGAAATCCCGTTCCTTGGCCGGATCCCGCTGAGGATGGAAACCCGCCTTGCAGGCGATGCCGGAACGCCCCCGGCGGCAGACGATGGCGCAGTTGCTGCGCCGTTCGTCGCGGTCGCGGACAAACTGGAGCGCTGGCTCAAGAGCGGAGCGATCTAGACTGATGCAGGTGACCCGCCGCGGCCTTGTCACAGGCGCTGCTATTGGCGGCGGGCTGGTGGTTGCCTGGTGGTTCCTGCCGCGCAACTATCCCAACCCCTTGGAGCCTGCGAACGGCGAACATGTGTTCGGCGCGTGGATCAAGATTGCAGAAGATGGCGTCGTTTCTGTCGCGGTTCCGCAGCTTGAAATGGGGCAGGGGATCACGACGCTTATCCCGCAGATTGTCGCGGTCGAGCTTGGTGCGGATTGGCGTCAGATCGCGGTTGAGCCTGCACCTGTGGCCTCTGCCTATCCCAACGTGCCGCTGGCGCAGCGTTGGGGAGAATTGTGGGACCCGGTCGCAATCGGGCTTTCAGAAACAAGCGATGCGATGCTGGCGAACCGGTTTGCCAGCGAACAGCGCTTTACCGCGACCGCTGATGGCACTTCGCTTGCCGCTTACGAAGCGCCTGCGCGCGAGGCAGCCGCGGCGGCGCGCGCCATGCTTGCGATAGAGGCGGCCGAGCGATGGGGCGCGTCATGGGAAGAATGCGAAGTGGCCAGCGGGATCGTGCGCTGGGGCGATCAGAGCGCGACTTTCGGCGAACTCGCATCAGGCGCGGCAGAGCAATCGCCGCCTGACCCGCCGCCGCTCAAACCTGATGTGCCAAGCGAGAACGCGCTGCCCGGTGCAGCGCAGGCCAATGGCAGCGAGCGGCCTGCATATCCGCGCATCGATCTGCCTTCCAAGGTTGATGGAACATATCGTTTTGCCGCTGATGTGCGCTTGCCCGGCATGGTCTATGTCGCGATCCGCCACGGGCCGAACAATGCAAGCGAGCTGACCGGTTTCAACGAGGCGGGCGCGCAGGACATTGCAGGCGTGGTCGGCGCAGTGCAGTCCAAGCGCTGGCTTGCAGTGGCGGCCCGCACCTGGTGGACCGCGCAGGCCGCGCTTGAAGCCATGGCCCCGCAATTCACGGTCAGCTTCCCCGTCGACAGCGACGATGTCGAAGCGCGGATCGACACGCTGCTGCGATCAGGCGACAGCTTCAAGATCGCCGAAACCGGCTTTGGCGAAGCCGCCATGACCCGTGTCGATTTTGCGCGGCGTTATGACATGGAGCCTGCGCACGCAGCCCCGGTTGAAACGGCGAGCGCGGCTGCGCGCTGGTCGGACGGGCGGCTTGAGCTGTGGATCGCATCGCAGGCGCCTGAACAGGCGCGCAGGGCCGCGGCAAAGGCGGTCGGTATCAGCGCTGAGGACGTTGCGCTTTATCCAATGCCAGCAGGCGGCAGCTTTGATGCGCGGCTTGAACATGAACACGCGATCGAGATCGCCCAGATCGCCAAGGAAATCGGCAAGCCGGTTCAACTGACATGGCCGCGGCGCGATGAATTGATCCGTTCAAGGCCGCGCGCGCCGGCTGGCGTGCTGATCGGCGCTCAGATGAGCGAGGCGGGCAATGGCGCGATCGATGCGCTCAAGCTGCGGATTGCCTGTCAGCCATCTGCGCATGAGTTCGGTCGCCGCTTGTTCGGCAATCTCATTCCATCAGCAGCAATCCGCGACACGACCGGGCGCAGCGATCCGCTTGCCGTGGAAGGCGCTGTGCCGCCTTATGAATTGCCGAGCGTCACCGTGCGTCATATCCCGGTTGAAACGGGCTATCCCGCTGGCCGCGTGCGCGGCAATGCGCACGGCGTCACCGCGTTTGCGATTGAGAGCTTTCTCGATGAAGTCGCATCAGACAATTCGCGTGAGCCTCTATCCTATCGCATGGCGATGCTCGGGCCTGATATTCGCCTCGCCGCCTGTCTTCAGCGGGCCGCCTCGATGGCGGAATGGGATGGCGGCGTTGATCAGAGCGGTCAGGGTATAGCCTGTCACCGCATCGGCGATGCAGATACAGGCGGCCGGATTGCCTGTGTCGCAACCGCCCGGCGCGGCGAAGGCGGGGTGCGGGTTACGCGCCTTTCCGCGGCGGTTGATATCGGCCGGGTCGTCAATCTTGATATCGCCCGCCAACAGATCGAAGGCGGCCTTTTGTTTGGCCTTGGCATCGCGCTTGGCAATGCCTTGCGGATGCGCGGGGGCCTGCCATCAAGCTTTGACTATGCCGATCTTGGCCTGCCTCGACTTGCCGATTGTCCCGAGATCGAGGTTGATTTCATGCCGAGCGAGGCAGCGCCCGCTGATCCGGGAGAACTGGGCACGGTTGTCGCCCCACCCGCGATTGCCAACGCACTCTTTTCAGCGACGGGGTTGCGCCTCAGGCGACTGCCCCTACTTTCAAGCGGATTATAGAAAAATTGGCCTCATGGCGTGCGGGATCGCGTCTGCCTTTGACCGGCAAGATGCAACGTATATGGGCACGAAACTGCAATTGAGGCGTTACCCGCAATCATGACCTGGCAAAAACAGCTCCTTCCCAACGATCACCCGCCTGCAAAGAGCGGATCGATCGGTGTGCTGCTGGTCAATCTGGGCACTCCCGATGCGCCTGACCCGGCTTCGGTCAAACGCTATCTCAAACAATTCCTTTCCGACCGGCGAGTGATTGAGATCCCCGCGATTGCCTGGCAACCGATCTTGCGCGGGATCATCCTCAACACCCGGCCTCAGAAAAGCTCGCAGGCCTATTCCAAGATTTGGACCGATCGCGGCTCTCCGCTGGCGGATATCACTGCGCGTCAAGCAGAGGCGATTGCCGATGAACTGGGTGAGAATGTCATCGTTGATTATGCGATGCGTTACGGCAAGCCATCGATTGAACAGCGCCTTGAAGAGCTGACAGCCAAGGGCTGTGACCGGATCTTGATCGCGCCGATGTACCCGCAATATTGCGCGGCGACGACGGCAACCGTGTTTGACGAAGTGGCTCGCGTGCTGGGTGAGATGCGCTGGCAACCGGCGCTGCGGTTCCTGCCGCCCTATCACGATGATGACCTGTACCTTGCCGCGCTCGCCGATGATCTGACCCGCCAGGTGGGCGCTCTGTCATTCAAACCGGAAGTCATGCTTTTGAGCTTCCACGGCATGCCGCAACGCACATTGGAACGCGGCGATCCGTATCACTGCCACTGCCACAAGACCGCGCGGCTTTTGCGTGAACGGCTGGAGCAGCGCGCCGAGTTTGCAGGCGTCAGGTTTGAAACCACGTTCCAGTCGCGCTTTGGGCCTGCACAATGGCTGGAACCGGCAACCGATGACACGCTGATTGCCGAAGGCGAGAAGGGCACAAAGCGGCTGGTTGTTGCCGCTCCCGGCTTTGCGGCTGACTGTGTTGAAACGCTTGAGGAACTGGCGCTTGAAGGGCGCGATGAATTCCTCGAGGCAGGCGGCGAGGACTATGCTGTGCTTGATTGCCTCAACGTGTCGAGCGCGGGCGTGCAGATGCTTGATGCGATGATCCGGCGAGAGCTTTCAGGCTGGGTCTAATTGGGCGGATTGGTACTATCGCGCATTTGGCCAGCTATTTACATTGTGGTAAGTAGCAAAAGCATACTTGTTGACCACGTACATTAGCCACCGCGACCAATCCTCGGAGCTTGCCAATCATGGCTACCCTCGCCGAAACACCGCCTGCCGCCGCTGATCCAGCGTTTGACCATTGGAGCGACGGGCTGCCCGCTGATGCTGACATAGCGCATATTCCGGGCGAGCGCGGCCTGCCGCTGGTCGGAAACACCTTTCGCCAACTGGCTGATCCGCACGCTTTTACAAAGCGCATGGTTGAAACCTATGGCCGGGTTTACAAGACGCACGCCTTTGGCGGCTGGAACGTCGCGCTGATCGGGGCAGAGGCGAATGAGCTTGTCCTGTTCAACAAGGACAAGATTTTCTCAAGCGAGCAGGGTTGGGGCCCGGTGCTTGATCAGTTGTTCCCGCGCGGTCTGATGCTGCTTGATTTCGATCATCACCGGATTGATCGCCGCGCGCTTTCGATTGCATTCAAGCCGGGTCCGATGCGCCATTATTCAGGCTCGCTCAACACCGGCATCGCGCGCGAGGTTGAACAGTGGGAAGGGGCGATGAAGTTCTATCCCGCGATCAAGAAACTGACGCTCGATCTCGCGGCGGACAGTTTCCTCGGCATCCCGTGGGGGCCAGAGGCGGACAAGATCAACACCGCCTTTGTCGATATGGTTCAGGCCTCGGTTGCACCCGTGCGCGCGCCGCTGCCCTTCACCAAGATGAAGAAGGGTGTTGATGGCCGCAAATTCATGGTCGAATTCCTGACCGCGGAAACCATCCGCAGGCGCAAGGAAGGCGGCGGGCAGGACATGTTCAGCCAGTTCGCCACTGCCACCCGCGAAGATGGAACGCTGCTCCCGGTGGACGAAGTCGTCGACCATATGAGCTTCCTCCTGATGGCAGCGCATGACACGATCACCTCCTCTGCGACCTCGCTGATCTATCACCTTGCGACCAATCCTGAATGGCAGGAGAAAGTGCGCGAGGAAGTGATCGCGGTGACAGGCGGCCCTGATGGTGAAGGCAATCCGCGCCCGCTCGATTATGACGATATGGGCAAGCTTGAGCTTACCGAAATGGCGTTCAAGGAAGCCTTGCGGATGATCCCGCCAGTGCCTTCCATGCCGCGCCGCGCGCTCAAGGATTTCGAGTTTGGTGGCTACAAGATTCCGGCCGGGCAGATGGTCGGAATCAACATTTACTGGACTCACCATTCAGAAGAATATTGGGACAATCCCTTCACCTTCGACCCGATGCGTTTTACGCCTGACAAGGTGAAGGCGCGGCACAAATATGCCTGGGTCCCCTTTGGCGGCGGCGCGCATATGTGTTTGGGGCTCCACTTTGCCTATATGCAGGTGAAGGTCCTGCTGGTGCAGCTCTTGCAGCGTTATCGGATTGAGGCAGCGCCGGGATACAATCCCGATTGGCAGCCCTGGCCGATCCCGCAGCCCAAGGACGGGCTGAAGATCGAATTCAAGGCGCTTTAGGCCTGCATCGGGCGCGCTCCGCCCTCAAAAATCGATTGCAATGCCTTTGCTCTCCCAATCGCCATAGCGCGTTGGGCTGAGCTCTTCTTCCTGCTCGACAGGTTCGGGAGCAGGGGGCGGGTCGTTTGACCAATGCGCGGGCTTGGTAAAGCCTTCGGGACGTTTGGTGGCGCGTTTCATGCTGCCAAGATGCGCGCTCTGGCGCTTCAATTCAAGGACCGCTAGGGCGCCGAAGATGGCTCAGCCGACAGGAATTCACGCGCGCCGCGCTGCGCTCAAAATGCTCGATGCGGTGCTGCACCGGGGTGAGACGCTTGAGCAGGCAGGCCCTCCGGCCTTGCGCGATGTGCGCGATGCCAACGACAAGGCGCTCGCGCGTGCGATTGCGGGCGAGGCCCTGCGCTGGCTGACCGATCTCGATGGCCTGATCGACAGCGCGACCAAACAGCGCCTTCCCGATGATGCCAAGCCGCGCAGCGTTCTGCGCTTGATGCTGGCACAGGCGCTGCGGCTCGACACGCCGCCTCATGCGGTGATCGCAACCGGTCTGCCGCTGCTTGCAGGCGGTCCGCGCAGACTGGCTCACGGGGTGTTTTCAACCCTGATGAAGCGCGAGGTGAGCCTGCCTGATGTGCCGAGCATGCCCCAACGTGTGACAGAGCGGTGGGGCGAAAAAGCCGTTGCGATCGCGCAGGGCCTCGCCGTTCCTCCTGAGGTTGATCTGCATATCAAGACCGCCGATGAAACCGCCCGGTGGCAAGCCAAACTGGGCGGCACCAGCGCGATGCCCGGCCATGTCAGAGTGCCGCGCGGGACAGCGGTCGAGGCGTTGGATGGCTACAAAGACGGCGCGTGGTGGGTTCAGGATCTGGCAGCGCAGATCGCTCCGAAGCTACTCGGTGAAGGGGCTGGCAAGCACGCGCTCGATCTGTGCGCTGCGCCCGGTGGCAAGACCATGGCGCTTGCTGCCGCTGGCTGGAACGTCACCGCGCTCGACATCTCAAAGCGGCGTTTGGGCGTGCTCAAGGACAATCTCAAACGCACCGGATTGAGCGCGTCGCCCGTGCGTGCAGATGCGTTGTCATGGCAGCCAAAGCATCATTTCGATGCGATCCTGCTTGATGCGCCCTGCACCGCGACCGGCACCTGCCGCCGCCATCCTGACGTGCTTCACCGCATTGGCCCGCGCCAGATTAGCGAAATGGTCGAGATACAACGCGCTCTGGTCGAAAGGGCCGCTGGCTGGCTCAAGCCGGGCGGCGTGCTTGTCTATGCGGTGTGCTCGTTAGAGGCCGAAGAAGGCGAAGATCAGGCCGCGTGGACTGGAAAGCTCACATCGCTCGACCCTGACCCGATCAGCGCGGATGAACTGCCGCCGGGCATTGTGCCAAGCGATGAAGGCTGGGTTCGCACCCATCCCGGACAGCTTGCGGACAAGGGCGGGCTCGATGGGTTCTTTATCGCCCGCTGGCGCAGTTCCCAAGCATGATGATGCTGCGCCGTCTCAAGCAGGCACCGCGCTAAGCCGCCAAAGATCCGGTCTAACCGAACTCGGCAGTGATGACCGAGCATTCGCGCCCAAGCTGTTCAAGCGTGAACTTGGCGCTCGTATCGCTGATTTCGTTGACGAGGAGGCCGAACGGCGTGCCCAGTTCGACATAGCGGTTGAGCGTCATGCTGCCCGCTTTGAGGATGATATCCTTGCGCCCGGTCAACAGGCGCACAGCCTGCCGCGTTACCTCGCCGATATGCGTGGAGTTCACGTGGTCGCCCGATCCGCCGATCAGGGGATTGCCAGGCGCAAGACCATTTTCGGCTGTGACCAAGGCATCGACAACGGCGCGCTCCGGGGCAAGCGTGCCGACAAGCGGGAATTCGTTGTCAGCAAGCCCCAGCTCTTCGCGGCTGGCAAAGGCGAATTCGGCAGGCGCTTTCGCTTTGCGGGCCTCTTTTTTTGACCCCTCGCGCCATTTTTCGAAATTGCGATTGCGGAACACGACACCGCGCCCGCGAACCGTGACAATGAGCCCGCCGGCCTTGTTGAACAGCTCAATCTTGTAGCCAAGGTTCCCTTCAATCTCGATCCGGCGATACACGCCTGTTGCCGCGTGGCCATGGTCGGTATCGCCCAAGGTCCAGTCGAGCCAGGTCAGCGCGCTCCATTGCGTGGCTTCCAATCCTTCAAGCGCAACCGATGCGCCGACAGCTGTCCAGAACGCCTGTGTCTGGATCACCACCGGATGATGCGGGGGCAAGCTCAGCCACACCTGCGCCGCCGGGTCGGTCGTGCAGGTGAAAGTGACCGAGCCATCCTCTTGCACCTTGTGGTTTGAGGAATAAGGGTTGGAATAATTGGGCGGCATGATCGGCTCTATCGGTGCCTAGTCCTTCACATATTTCTGGAAGCTCTTGCGCAATTTCATGATCTTTGGCGGGATTACGGCAAGGCAATAGGGATTGCGCTGGCCTTCGCCCTCCCAATATTCCTGATGATAATCTTCCGCCGGATACCACGGGGCAGTCTGGGCATCGCCTTCGAGCCCTTCGATCGTGGTCACAGCCGTGCCGTTGTTGTCCGCATTCCAGCGCGCAATCGCCGCCTCAGCCTCTTCGCCCTGGCTCGCTGAAAGCGGGAAAATGGCGCTGCGATATTGGGTGCCGATATCGTTGCCCTGACGGTTCAATTGGGTCGGATCATGAGTGCCGAGGAACACATCATAGATTTCGCTTAAAGAGATGACTGACGGATCATAAGTCACCCGGATCCCTTCAGCATGGCCGGTATTGCCGGTGCACACTTCCTTGTAGGTCGGGTCAGCCTTGGTGCCGCCGATATATCCGCTTTCGACCTCGCTTACCCCTACGACATCGCGGAACACCGCCTCTGTGCACCAGAAGCATCCGCCAGCAATGATTGCTTGTTCCATAAGTCCAACTGTCTCCTTTTCGACAAACGACATAGGGAGCCCGACAGGTTTTGCCACTATCGATCAGATGCCTTGTCATCGCCACTTTGGCACGTCAGGAGGGGCGCGACGCAACTGGAGAAAGAGGATCCCACTCATGAACATCAAACTGCTTGCTCCGCTCGCCGCGCTTGCCGCTGGCACTGCCCTTGTTTCCTACAATGCCCCTGCCGCAGCTGAAGCGCACACGGATGCTTCTGCGCCTTCGCTTGAAGATGTACTTGCGCATGAACGCCGCGATGATGACCGCGCGCGCGATCAGTACCGCAATCCTGCCGAAACGCTCGCCTTCTTTGGCGTTGAGCCGAGCATGACCGTTGCGGAATATGGCCCGGGCGGCGGTTGGTATACCCGCGTTCTGGCGCCGTATCTGATGGCTGATGGCCAATACATCGCGTTCAATCAGGATTCCGATGGCCTGCAATACCGCGACCGTGCGCAGGAAGCGCGCTCCAAGGCATGGACCGAGCGGTTCAAGAACGGCCTTGCCGAAGGCATGGGTGTTGAAGCCGATGATGTCATCGCTTTCGAAACCGACGAAATGCCCGAAGATGTCGCAGGGACAGTTGACCGTGTCGTGATCTTCCGTTCGATGCATGGCCTTAACATCGGCAACCGCGCTGATGATGTGCTCAAGGCTGCGCGCATGATGCTCAAGGATGATGGCATGATCGGCATCGTCCAGCACCGCGCTCCTGATGGCGCGAGCTATGACGATTACGGCGCTCGCCAACGCGGCTATATGCGCAAGGCTGATGTGGTTGCGATCTTCGAGGCCAACGGGTTTGAACTCGCCGGGGAAAGCGAAATCAACGCCAACCCCAACGATCCCGCTGACTGGGAAGGCGGCGTTTGGACGCTTCCTCCGGTGCTGCGCTACGGCGAACAGGATCGCGATCGCTACCTCGCCATCGGTGAAAGCGACCGGATGACCTTGTTGTTCAAGAAAGCTGACTGATCTCTGCTGATCTGCCCTGCGGGCACACACAGGCTCGCGGGGCAACCAGAACATAACAGGCAGGGGAGAGCAATGATGAAGACCACAAGGGCAAGCGGCACTCTTGCTGCGATATGTGCGATGGCGCTCGCCGCGTGCGGCCAGGCTGAAGACGATCTGGACCTGCGCGACGCGGCAGCAAAAGCAACTGACGATGCGGCTCTCGCAGCTGTTCTGGGACACGAACGGCGCGGCAAGGATGTCAAGCGCGATGCCGCGCGCAATCCGGCGCAAACGCTTTCCTTCTTCGAACTCTCACCTGATCAGACTGTGATCGAATATGTGCCGGGAAGCGGTTGGTACACCCGCATTCTGGCGCCTTATCTTGATGAGAATGGCCAATATATCGCGGTTGGTTTTGCGCCTGAGGGGATCAGCTCGCTTGGGGCAAATTTCCAGGCGCAAGTTCGCGAAGGGGGAGAGACCTTCTCTGCCGAACAATCCGAAGCGCTTGGTATCGATGAAGCAAAGCTGCCGTTCTATTTCTCCGATGCCATCCCTGATGATCTTGATGAGACTGTCGATGCGGTCCTGATCATCCGCATGATGCACAATCTGATGCGTTGGGGCATTGCGGAGAGCGAAATCGCGATGCTGCGTGAAACGCTCAAACCCGGCGGCGTGCTTGGCGTGGTCCAGCACCGTGCTCCGCCTGATGCGGACAATGAGCTTGCCGATGGCAATGCCGGCTATCTCAAACAGGCCGACGTGATCGCCTTTTTCGAAGCCAACGGGTTTGAGCTTGTCGGCATGTCCGAAATCAACGCCAATCCTGCCGATACCGCTGATCACGAAGCAGGCGTTTGGACACTGCCGCCGACCCTTGCGCTGGGCGACAAGGACAAGGACAAATACAAACAGATTGGCGAAAGCGACCGGATGACGCTGCTGTTCCGCAAGGTCGACTGACGCTGCGCCCGCTCTTCGCAGCTCTTTTCACATGCGTCAGCCAGCGCTATCGGCTGGGGCATGAGCCATCTCACACTCGCCGCGCTTCAGCTTGACCTTGCTCGCCCCGATGAAGGCGCGAACATTGCTGCTGTCGCAGAGCTTGTCGAACAGTCAGCGGCGCGCGGGGCAAAGCTGATCCTGCCGCCAGAGCTGTTCTCCGGCCCCTATTTCTGCCGCGAGGAAGACGAAGCCTTTTTCGCGCTCGCCCGGCCTGCGGCTGAGCATCCCAGCGTGCTGGCCATGCAGGAACTGGCTGCGCGGTTGAAGGTGGCGATCCCGACGAGTTTCTTCGAACGCGATGGCCATCACTATTACAACACGCTCGCGATGATTGGCCCGGATGGCGCGGTGATGGGCACCTATCGCAAGAGCCACATCCCAGATGGCCCCGGCTATGAAGAAAAGTTCTATTTCCGCCCCGGCAATGACGGCTTCAAGGTCTGGGATGTGCCTGCCGATGATGGCTCTGCCGTGCGGATCGGTGTCGGCATATGCTGGGATCAATGGTATCCCGAATGCGCGCGGGTGATGGCGCTAAAGGGCGCAGAAGTGCTGCTCTACCCCACCGCTATCGGGTCAGAGCCCTACGATGCCGATCTCGACACCAGCCGCATGTGGCGGCGCGCGATGATCGGACACGCGGTGTCAAACTGCATGCCAGTGGTTGCCGCCAACCGGATCGGCAAAGAGGGCGAACAGAGCTTTTACGGCCATTCCTTCATCGCTGACGAATGGGGCGATCTTGCTGGGGCGTTTGGCGATGAGGAACGCGGCATCCTTGTCGCGACGCTGGACCTGGGCCGGGCCGCCAGACACCGGGCGGGGATGGGTTTTTTCCGTGACCGCCGCCCGCAGCTTTACGGCCGGATCGCCGAAGACATCTGAAGCGTGAGACTGACGTGAGCCAGTCCTATCTCATCGCGCTGGGGTCAAATATGCACCACCGGCTCTACGGCAGCCCGCATCAGGTCGTGCGCGCTGCGATGGAAGAGCTGTCTGCGCTTGGCACTGTCACTGCCCGATCGCCGATCATCACCAGTGACGCGATGGGAGCAGCGCAGCGCCGCTTCGCCAACGCCGCCTGCACTTTGGACAGCGAGCTTGCGCCGCCAGCGATGCTCGATGGGGTGAAGCGAATCGAGCGCGAGTTCGGCAGGCGCGGATCACGGCGCTGGGGCGACCGTGTGCTTGATTGCGATATCATCTTGTGGAGCGGCGGGCGATGGCGCAGCCGGGTGCTGACAATCCCGCACCGCGAGCTGCGCAATCGCGCCTTTGTGCTCACCCCGGCAAGCGCCATCGCACCCAATTGGCGCGATCCAGTGACAGGTGCGAACCTGCGACAGCTCAAAGCCCGCTTGACCAAAGGCTCCGCCCTGCCTAGGTGAGCGCTCCGACGCGCCGCCGGCACACACGACGCCGCGCTCCGCGTGACCCTTTGGGGGCCCTTAGCTCAGTCGGTAGAGCAACTGACTTTTAATCAGTAGGTCGCTGGTTCGAACCCAGCAGGGCTCACCATCTTTTCAATGACTTACACTGGGTTTCTGTAAGTCGACCCTCGCCCAAGTAGCAAATAGGTATCGCTCCCATCCATACCGCGAAGGGTAACACACTTTCTTGGCGGCTGGCCTCCGCATCTACCTCGATGGCCCTCCCCGATCGTCCACATATTTTTTCGGTTTTTGCCGAGAATCAATCGAAACGCATCTTCGTGTATTCCATGATCGAGTTGCCAGAGAGTTCGGCAGTCGCATTCCCGCCCCGAACGAAGAAGCGTTGTTCCTTGCCGTCTTTCAAAAAAGCTGGCTTCGGCCCTTTTTCACAGCGGACCGAGAGCACCCGTTCGCCATCCTGGTCCTCAAAGTGAGGGTGAACGTATGGGAGGAATATCTCTCCTATCCTGTCTTTGATGAGATTTACGAGGTGCAATCCCATTTTGTCCTCGTTCGGGAATTTGTCTGCCTCTATCCCCAACACTTCGCCGTCGTCAGCAACACCTATGAGCAACGTTCCCCCTTGGGCGTTAAGGAAGCCCGCTATGGTCTTCAAGGCGCTCAGATGCATCTTCTCGTCCGGTTGGCCGGTATGCAGATTAACGCGGAGGGTGGACTTGAACTCAACGGCGCCAGTCTCTCCGCCTGCGATCAGGTCGGCGATTGAAGGAGGAGCAGGTTGTACAGCTTCGGCATCACCCCGGAGCTGCTCCCATGCTCTACGTACAACCTTTGCCATACGAAGCCGCCGCTCGACCAAGAATTCTTCATAAGGCATTTCCCACCAAAGGTTGGGTAATGCGTGCAGGTCGTAAAGGCGTTCGCGCTCAGTTGCTGACAGTTCGGCGTCTAGCTGAGGGACGTATTCAGCTGGAGCCTGCTTTCCGATCTTCAAATTCTCTGGCCACTCAACAGGTGCGAAGTTCGCAATCTGATTGATTTGCTTCAGGTCACGAACGCCTTGATCTTCAAGAAAGCCACGTGGAAACAAGTGATGCTGTTCTAGTGCGGCCTTGGACCCCTTAACGGCCGGATCGACCATCGCTGCAATCTTCATGGGGCTAAAGAGAGCAGGTGCATCAAGCAGGATTAGAGAAGCCTGGTAGGCAAATAGGGTGGGGCTGCGGGAAGCTGATGTAGCGAGCTGGCTCGGAAGGGTGATCTCCCAGTAGTCGTTTGTCAGGGTCGTATCGCAGACCTCTCTCAAACGATTGAGAAACGCTTGAGCATTGTCCAACTCGCGGAGTTGAGCAAGATCGGCCTCGAACCGCGTCTCAGGCGAACTGGTGTACCGCCCGGTCATAGCTGCCATGAAATAGAACTGCGCAATGGTGTCCCTCATCACCTGACGGTCAATGGCGTAATCTCTTACGCCGATGAGATAGACTACATAGCTGTAGATGATCGCCGTTTCCGAGCTTACCATCTTCTGTCCGCGATATCCCGCGAGCTTGAGAGAATCGAGAAAGTGGTGCCAGTTGGTCAGGTTAAGGACTGCTGCCTGCGCCGCCTGCATCAGTCCGAATTGTCCGTCACGCTTCTCGGGATTGTCCTGCCCGGTTGAGGCGTCCTTACCTCGCAAAGCTCCATAGACATTTTTCAACCGAGCCCGCTTGAGTGCCACTCCGACCGTCGCCCGAAGCATCTGATCAGGTGAAGGCTTGATGAAGTGATTAAACGGCGACGCCTGTCCCTCGCTTGGCAAGGTGGCCTTAAGGGCAAACTCTTCGAGTTGAATTCTGCCTTCATCCCAAAACACCGACATGAGCGTCATGATGAAGTCGGCCTGATTGAGCGCCTTGCCCTTGCCGTTGATGCGGACGAAGACCTCCGCAATGGTTTCTTCGTCAACGGAGGAATCGAGCGTCAAGGCGACAAACGTATAATTAGTTAGGTTCCGTAGAGTGTCGATTGCATCTGTAATGCTATCTTCCTCTTCCTCGCTTATCTCGCGCACTTCTTGGAGCTGCTTGAGAAAGGCTTTGCGAAATGCACCAGCCTTAAAGTCTGGCTTCCACAGAACGGAGATATCGGGGATGAAGGCACGGTCTTTTTTGATCGCAGCATCGGCCACATCGAAACGGCCAGAGAGTGGATTAAAAGCAATCTGTATGCGCTCTTTCTTGAAGTTCGAGCGGAGGACCTCCATGCCCTTTACGACCGCGTAGAGAGACGTGAGCCTCTGTTGTCCATCTACGATAGCAAGCTCAGGAACAGACTGCTTAGCTCCGGTGCCGATGTTCTTGAGACCTGCATCAACTCCGGTTTTCCAGAAAAGGAGAAACCCGGCTGGGTATCCACGATAAAGAGAATCAAACAGGTCACGGACATTGACGTTTGGCCAGACAAAAGGGCGCTGAAGTTCGGGCAGGCCAATCTTACCCATATCGATATCTTCGATCAGGGAGGAAATGGGCACGTTGCTCGTAGTGAAGATTGCCATTAACTCGTGTCCATATTGTTGTCGTTAGATAGGTCAAATAGGCTGGATTGATCGCTCGGCGGGGGCGCAGGCTTAGGCGGCTTGCGTTCTTCCTCGCTAGGCTCGGGCAACTCAGACGCCTTGAAACAATCGCCATCGACTATTTTATCCAGCGCTTCTTTGAGTTCCGGCTCCATATTCAAGGCGGCTTCTAGAACCCAGAGCAACTCTAACAGTTCATCGCTCATAGCTGGCGTCCATCTCTCTGGACGAATATCGTCAAGAGGCGAGGATTTCTTGCCGGCTCTTTTTTTCATGCGATAGCCAAGCCAAGACTGGACAACTTTCAAACCGGAAACCTCAAACTCCCAGACAGTCTCAGAAACCGGACCAAACTTGCCGCCACCTACCGTGATCTCTTGGCTGTTTTTGTCATAGCTGAATTCTTCTGGGTAATGTGTTGGATTGGAAGAGATTCCCTTTAAGGTGGTAGCTATGCCCTGTGGCACTTCATCGCCTTGGCCTGTACCTTGAAAGCGTTCAGCATAAGTATGGAGCCAAATGAGCCTGCGACCCAATCTTGCCGCGCCGAAGAACAGGTCGCGATCCCGAGTGATAGGAACTCTTGGCCCCGGCGTCTCTAACTCATTCCAGAACCTGTGTGAGTAGGATTGACCGCCCAGAAGGCCATACACATATCCTGCGAGATCTTTTGGTGTGACTGACCTGTCGAATGCCTCGCTTAGGAGATCCAACAATCCTTTGGTCACATTAGGATCGATCTCGTTCGCATCGCGATAGAGCGGGATGAAACGGCCACTTCGACCGTGAAAGGCGTTACGGTCCGGAAGTTCGGCGGCGGCCATTATCGCAGGACCAAGTGCGTGCTGCTCAGTGATCAAAGTCGAAAAGAACGTTTGTTGGGGCGACGCAGCTAGCTGCCCATCTGGTCTGGGCCAGTTACAAAGTCGGGGGTCAATGAAGACGTGATGCCTGTCGAGGCTCCTGAAAGTGTATTGCTGCATCATTGGCAATGAGCCGCTGTCAGCTAGCTGGGATAAAGTCTCGGTCAGCTTATTGTCTGCCCAATCCCGCTTTGTAGAATGTATGTGAGTGTCACGAGAAGCCGAGAGATTATCATTCGTCGGTTGCTTGCAGAATGTCTCCCAGCGTTTTTCTAGCAGCGATCTACTTTCCGCGATGCACCAATTGCGCCCTACTTCAACGCCTGACAAGTGCCATGGAAAGATATCTTGAATCGAGGGCCAATGGAAAAAATCACCCCTCCCTTGCGGAAAGAATGGAGCGTGCCATTCGGATGGGCATTCGCGCCAGACAAACTCATCTAGCCCTGATTTTTCCTCTACTAGCTCAAGCTTCTCTTCACGGCTATTCGCGTCCAAACTGCAATATCTGACTTTGGCAGGGCTATCTAGGTCGGGACCTTTCGAACGTATACCAATCGCTATGGCGACAGGAACAGTGATGTTAAACACGTTGGGAGTTTTTCTGGCGCCGAGATTGTCCCCCCCCAAATCGATTATCCAAAGTTCATCGAACGCTCGACGCATCTCCTCTCGCATTCCTACAAATCCGGGCCCTGACTTGTAGCTTGATGCAGTGATAAATGTAACGATTCCACCGATGGATTGCCTTTCAAACATCCGCCATATCGCCCAACGCCAGAAATAAACGTAGTCGTTGTAAAGGTTCTTTACGTGGACAGCTGCACCGGCATCCTTCGCTTTCTCGACGAACGTATCAAGTATGGGTGCATCCCCTTGCTCTTTGGGGTCGGCACCGCCTTCAATACGATCCCCAAATCGAACCCAGCCTCCTTTCCGCTTCGTGTCTTCGTCACCTCTCTCAATTTGTTGACGGTCATAGGGAGGGTTACCGAGACAAACTAGGACATCACCGCTTTGTTTTACCTCCCGGGCGGCTTCATGTTCTTCCGTGAGTGCTTTGTGTGTGAGGTCCAACCCACCCGGTGGGGCTTTGTTTGGGCTACTCAGAGTGTCGGCGAGATAGATGCGCAGCCTTTTGTCAAACTTCTCAGCTGGCTCGCCCTTTTCCTTTGCGTCGTTGATAGCTCCTTCAAGAGCTTGAGTAAGCCTCAAGTAAGCAACAGCATAAGGACCGACCAAGACTTCAAAGCCATGCATGTTCTCAGCCATTTGGCGCGCCCTCTCTGGAACTGCGCCTGCGCCAGACCGAGAACTCACCTTATCAAGACCGTGCTTGACAGCAGCGACAGGATAGGTGCCCGTGCCGACGGCTGGGTCTAAGAAGACTACTCCATCGTCTGCGAAACCGAGCTTCTTGCCGAAGCGTCTTTCGAGCAGCTCGCTTGCCAACCTGACTTGGAGTTCGACCACCTCTCTCGGTGTGTAATAAACACCGTAGTCCCGCCTAAGCTTGGGATCGTATGCGGCGAGGAAATCCTCATAGAAATAGAGCCAGAGGTCAGGCTTTGACTTCATAAAGTCATGTGGGTCTAATGCTTCAAGCGACCGTTGGAGCATCTCGAATCCGACAGATAGCTCCTCTTTGGCTTCGTCCTGCCCCAACAGTTTAAGCGATTGAGCGAGTAACCCGTTGTTCTGATCAAGCGTCTTTGCCGCTACAATGGGATCAAGCTTGGCCGCACCAGACAAACGAGCCAAGAGCATCGCGTAAGTAACAGTCTGAGCGTAGGCGTCTGCAAACTTCGCATCGTCAGAGTCGGGAAAGAAGAATTGCCGCCACTCGTTGGCAAGTAATTCAACAGCTGACCCTTCTTGATCCAGCGCAGCTTCCACCTCTGAGCGAAGAAAACGGCTAATCGGAGCAAGGTACTTCGCCAAGCTCGAAGGATTGTGCGGGACATTTGGAGTCCAGCCCAAAAAGTCTCTGAGAAGACGTTCTATGTCAGCTGCATCGCTATCAGAGATAGCTGCGTTGCCCTTCGTCGTGGGGTCATCATGCAAGCTAACAATCGGCTGGCCATCTGGGCGCTCACCACTGCGATAGAGAGACCATGCTTGGCCGTCGGTGTAGATAAGGTTTGGAAGACCTTTGAGCTTTGCCCACTGCTCTTTGTTGTGCTTGCCCTTCAGCTTCGATGCATCCGCGCCAAGTCCGGGGGCTTTGAGTTCGACGTATCCACAAATCAAGCCATCAACGTAGATGGCCAAGTCTGGGCGAACCTTATGTTCGGATAGGTGGGTTTCAGTTCTAAACTCGACTTTGAAACCGTACTCATCTCCAGCGTTCTCAAATAGCTTGCCGACGGTTGGCTTTAGTTGGTCTTCGGGGGATGCTTGACCTGGTAGTGCGAATTTACTCTTTAGCTCATTCGCATAACTCTGCAGGTCTGCCTTTTTCATGAAATGCTTGCCCCTAAGCCGAGTGCTTTGCTGGATTTACTATGATGGCAGGCCGCTTGGAGCAAGTTAATTCACTTGGGTTACCGACCAGCTTTTCGATGATGCCAAGCTCAATCCTCGGTGACCGAAGTGAGGGCTTTGTCAACCTGCCTTAGCTTGCCGTAAACACGCACTCTGGCGATCTGAGCTATTCTTACGCGTAAGGGCGGGTGGCCTGACCTGAGACTCGCTCAGGTGCCTGCTGCCACTCAGTGCTACGAAGCTTTTTCCTTTTCCATTCACGATGTTTGCAACGGTTCGGACTGAGCACTTGAATAAGCGTGCCACCTCTTTGCGCGACATACCTCTTTTGAGGAACTCCCCCACGGCTAGGCGCGACCAATATGGCATTTGTGTGCGACCACGTGCGCGCGCCATTGCCAAAGCGATCTCTGGTGTAATCGAGCAAACGAACTCAGTGATTAGATCGCGGACACTCGGATCGGAACGAACCGCCGCATTTGCGATCCTTCTGTAGCGACATATTGTCGCTGCGCTCCTTCCCAATGTTGCGGCATGGAAGGCAGTCGAGAACCCAGGTGCTAGAATGTATGCATGAAACAGGGGCTGGTCTGCACCACCTGTTACAGGTGCCATGGGCTCCCAAGCTGCCAAGGGGAGAATGCTCTGAGAATTGTACCTGTTCTTGGTCTGAAGAGGGTGATGCTGCATTTGTTCTGGAATTCCCGCCGGAATGCCAGGACTTACAGGACCATCATTTGCAAACTCCCTCCGAATTCAACTCTTCTCAGAGGAATGTTTGCTTTCTTAGTCCTGTACGTCCTGGCGCTATGGTTCAAAGCAAAGATGGGGGTCGTAAAGCCCCAAAGGGTCATCCTCGACAGACGGACGCCTCAATGTTCGAAGCAGTGGCCAATGCTTCCTTTGCACGTATGGTCGCGCATCTAATAGGCCGGGAATGTATAGGTCGCGAGGTCGTTCAATGAAAGCTGAAGTGAACACCTCGCCCGCCTTGGAATTGGCATGGCTCACGTTGATCCATTCCTCAGCCTCATCGGTGGGGAATGCGGCAACGTGGCATTTCATCTCGTCGAAACTCCAATCACGCAAGAAAATGATTGTGGGGATATCGCCGAGCAGGGATCGGAACTTGTATTCGGGCGGTGGGTTGGTCGCCGGATGATAGTTCGCCCCACTTGGGTCAAACAGTCCCGCCTTGAATGCATGGTTCATCGCATGACTGATGAATACAAGGCTTGTGTGTGCACTGAGGTTCATTGAGCATCTCCCAGCTTACCTTGCTTCAACCGAAGCCCTGACCGGTGGGCGACGCCACCACGCTTCTCAGAAGCGAAACCCTGATCGGTCAGTGCACGCCCAAAGACCCTTTGACTAACCGGCTCCACACCATTGTCGTTCGCGTGAATTCGATAGCTTGCAAAGAGCGCAGCAGTCGGCGCGGCTAAACTTGGAGCAACATCGCAACGCTCTTCGATGAAACACCCAACGGTATCCATCTCTACCCGATAAGCCTCGTTTGCAGCCTCAATCGCCGTAGCATTGGGAAGCCCTTGAGCGTACCAATCGACAGCCCCTTGCACGATCCATGAGAGAATACCGGATCGCTCATTCTTAAGCTTTTCGGCAAGGTCTCGATCCTGCTCTTCGGGCGTAAAAACCCGCTCGAATGGTATGGTTCGAATTCGCCGCCACATGGCCGGGTCATTCCCGTTCAGCTTGGGCAGATGGTTTGTGGCAAGGAATAGTTTGAATGCAGGTGTGAACTCGAAGAAGTCACAATAGAGGAAGCGGGCGGCGATGGGTTCGCCTCCTGTCATTTGCTTTACCAGCGCGTCGGCAAGTGTTTGGTCGGCGTTTGCCTCAGAAGCGGTGACAAACCGAGCGCCTGCAAGCCGGGCCAAGTCGTTTGACGCGGCACTCGGACGCGACACGAGAGTGTCGGTTGGCGTTTGCTTACCATAAGAACCCAAAACATCTCGGACAGAATTGAGGAAGGTGCTCTTGCCGTTCGCCCCATCGCCATAAAGGATAAAGAAACACTGTTCTCGCGTTTCGCCTGTCGCCGTGTAGCCAATGGCGCGGCGTACGTACTCAATGAGTTCGGCGTCTCCGGACAGAACCTCCGACACAAAGCGATCGAAGTTTGGGCATGAGTCGCTTGCCTCATACTCGATGTCGAGAAGGTGAGTTAGATACAGTTCGCGGTCATGTGGCCGCAGTTCGCCAGTCTTGAGGTCCACGATGCCGTTGGCCACATTGAGCAAGTTCGGGTGTGCGTCGAACTTCGAATGGGCAATCATCAGACCCGGCTCTGTCCGAGCCAGTTCGATCATTGAACGAATTTGGCTAGCGCTTTGTGACTTTCGCGCAAAGGCCAACGCCTTCTTCCGGCCATCGGTATCCTGGAATTTCTTCGCGTCCAGAAGCAGCTTGTCAGTAACTTCCTTCGCCATCCGCTGGACAACGCCGTCTTCGTCTCGCTTCCATTGCCGGTCATCCCATACCATCCAACACTTGGATTGCGGCTGGTATCGGGCGTTGCCATCCATTGCGAGCACAAGTCGCCGTGCATTACCCAGTTCGGTAAATGGGAGTGCGGTGTTCGGCTCATAACGCATTGCGCTTTGGACAATCCGTTCAACTTCGTCGGCATCAAGCGGGGGAGCGCACTTCGCAGCATTCTCGCCTTGGATTGCCGCTAGAATAGCTTCTTCGCTCCATCCGTGGGCTTGAAGTGAACACGCCTTTCGGAAGAGCGTGTCGTTGCGGCCGCCCTCTTCAATGGTCGCAGCGTCAGAGGAAGCTGTGCAGCCAGACTGCTGGCCCAAGACCATTTCGACTAGCCATTTTGGCGCGTCTGCAATGGGAACGTCAGACGCGATGCGGTACGGCTGACCGGTATCGGGATGAATGCTCGGAGGAGCGACCACGTATCCATTAGCCTTCAGGTCAACACCCTTGAAGCCAGCCACATTCGGCCGATCTTTTGCAGAGTCGATTCCGGACGGGAAGGAGAGGTAGAAGTGACGACCGCCTCCACCAGTCTCAACTTCAAGCGTCTCGGGTAGTTCGCCGTACTCGTCGAGGAGACGTGCGAAACTCTCCTCGCCACCATTGCGCGGGTCGATGTCCACGACGAGCAAGCCGGATTGACTACCCGTTACTATCCCAATGTTCCGGCTGGTTCCATTGGGAAACCAATCCCGGACCATTAAGATCTCAGCAGAGGCGGCGTTCTTGCCGTGCCGTATTGCCGGTTTCTTGCTTGAAGGCATCAGAGGTAGAACAGGCCACCCTCGTGAGGCGTACTCAGCCGCCGCTATTGCAACAGCGCTCATGACGACACCTTCGAGTTGGCAATGAACTCGTTCAAGTCTTGCTCGGCGTAACGAACTGCTGAACCAAGCTTCAGGTACGTGGGGCCTTCACCCTTCCAGCGCCAACGCGAGAGGGTCTTCGGGGAGAGACCAAGATGCGCAGCGGCGTCGGTCTCTGTGAGGAGTTGAGGGGATGTCATTTGGTGGCCTCCGATGGCTGTTGCAGTTCGGAGGCCCTTCTGCGCGCCGGGATTCTCGGTGTGTAGGAAAAGGTCGGCCACCACGGTCCACCACACAGCCTTTTCACATCGATGGCTGCATCACCGCTGATCGTGATGAGCCCTACACTGATGTATGCTGCCAACGGACTTCAGAATTTGAATTTGGAACCAAACTATAGGACAAGTAGAGATCAGCAATTCGGATTTGCCCGAGGGAGCTTGGAAGGCATTGACTATAGTTCCTAGGTGATCTTCCGGCCGTCGATGAGGGAGCTAGAAAGATGGAAGTCCAAAATCGCTCGGCTATGACCCGCAAGCGCAAGGCGGCCCTTTTGAGAACTATGCGTAGTTTTCAAGCCGAAGGAGCCATTTTGTTTCTCATTGAAACTGAGAAAAATGGCCTGTTGGTTGCGCCAGCATATGTGACTGGCAATGCTGAGGCACTGGCAGGCACAATGAGGGAGCAGGGGGTATTTCTGCCCGATGCTTTTCTCGAAGACTCGGGCATCATCGATGTCGCTAGTGTTGTGCTGACCGAATGCCATTCAGCCGGTTGGCTAAACAGCGACTTGGGTTCGTGCAAGGCGAGAATGCTCTCCGATCGAATGATCGACAGTAAGTCAGGCCTTGAAAACTCGGCGACAGGTGTCTTGGTCCTTATCAAACCAAAGATCTCCATGCGCGACTCAGCTTCAACCAAGCACCTGATTGAACTGAATGCGACCATCCAAAGCGGTAGAGACAAACGGTTCAAAGAGGCAATCATGAACCTCCATCATGCCATTGTAGAAACAGTGGCTGGAAATGAGGATGTTGCGGCCAGAGTACCACAACTTGTAGCTGAAGAGTTGGGCGCAAAAAAGCTCGATGAAGAGTCATGCGATCCGCGCTGCTATTCGCCAGACGAGCTGAAAGCCCCAACCCTTAATGGTCGCAAACGAATTGATCTTCCGGGATGTCGCGACGCCCTTTCTCATCCCTCAATTGTCGATTTGAGCGGCGACCGGCTTGTTGCACCGGTCAAGGAGATATCGCACCAGCTTAGCCCCCACGACTTTCGAACAGATGCCATACTTGCATCACAATTTACGCAGGTAATATGTACACGGCGCAACGTAGTTTTTGCTCACAAAGAGGTGCCCAACTACCTACAATCATACTTTAGTGCTGCCGACCGGCAAATCGCTGGTACGATGTTCGACTTGGTCCAAGGCTTTGCAGATTTGGACAAAAAGCAATCTGTCGCCTCAACGATTTTGGAGAAAGAGAAACTCGATGGGGAAGGCAACCGCATCGAAGATGTTTTTCTCGAGCCGCACATTGAGGGTGTCTGGGAGGTTCTTGTCGACCTGAAGCAAGATGTATCACTAGATGCAAGGAGTATTTACGGCGAGGTTGATTGTGACAAAAAGTTATTGGGATTTGTAAAGTCGTTTTGCAAAGATTTCTATTTCAGCAATTCGAATGTGGAAAAAATGCAAGCCTCAGTACAAGATGTAAACGGTCGAACCGTTCATCTATTTCACATGCCATCTCTCGAGAATCATGCTGCGATTTATGCTCTTTTCTACAGAGACCAGTACATCCCTGCCTCTTCATATTTTTCTATTGTGAACCGAATGGAGAATATTTTCCTCTCGAGGCGGCGCGAGGAGCTCCTTCACGCCGTCTCAAGCTACATGAGCCAAGCTCGTCACTCCGTGGTTGCTTACGTAGGGATGGCACAAGGTTGCCTGGAAGTGATCCAAACAGAATGGAATGCCTCTCTTAAATCCGAAGATCGCTGGCTCCGAATGAGAAAAAATCCTGACTACTCAGCGCAGGTGGAGCAAGCGGTATGGGCCTTGGGCCATGCCGCAAACATCTTCGAGAACGGCCGGTGGCTCGTCAACGAGATTGATAACCAAAATATTCGTAGGACAAACGTAGATGTTGAGGAGATCATTGAAAATTGCCTCAATGTTATGCAGGATCCAAGAAAGAAGAAGAAAGTTGTTTGGCACAGGAAGATTTCGGGCGAGAGACCAGTCCACTTGTATGGAGATTCAGATTTACTGCAGATTGCCCTACTAAACCTCTTTGACAACGCGATAAAATACTCGCCTGAAGGTGGCTCAACTATTAGGTGGGAGCTTGAGTATGGTGCAAATTCTTGGACATTCTCAGTATCTAATCGGGGGTCTTCAATGGAGTCTGAGAAGCTAGAGCTGCTGAAGAAGTTGGGATACCGAGGCCGGCAGAAAGACACGCTTCATCGTCGGCCTGGTACCGGACTAGGCTTATCGGTTACGGAAAAGATATTATTGGCACATCACCCAAAAGCTGAACTAAACTTAAATCCGGTTATCGAGCGTAAGGGGCTTGACGGTGCGATCAACACCTTTTCATTCGAGATGCCCTATCTTACTGGTGTCGAGCATTGGCCTGATGAAGACGTGAATACCAAGGGGGCGGGATGACTCGTAATGTTTCGGTAGTGCATGTTGAGGACGAGCATGCATCCCTGATTGCAACTATGGCTCTTAAGCTATGTGGATTAGTGAACACGGCGATTTCAGAGCGAACTGGTGAGGACGGAGATTACGATACGATTTCGAAGAGCTTTGACGAGCTGGAAGGATTTAACTGCTCTTGCCGTGAGCTTGTATCAGTGAGTGGGCGCGACCAGACATTTAGGTATATAATGATCGGGGATGTGGAGATACCAAGTGCAGTCCAAGCGCTCCTGCTCGATCATACTCTTTTCATCATCGATGTACTTCGAGACAAGCAAGACGTCGCTGATTGCCAGCAAGCTGCGCTTCAGAGCATAGAATCGGCCTTTGCACTCGGTGGGAACTCAAACAACACAATCATATATACGGCGCTTCAGGGAACGGATCTATCCAAGATACGTGCCGAGCACCCAGATTTGACGATAGTTTCAAAGGCCGGTCAGAAAAACATAAACAGCCATTTCTCTAGCCTGATCAATAAGAGCCTAGGCCATGAATAACTCGATTGCGGAGATGAGCGTAGGTGTCGAGTATCTTTCCAAGGAGGACTGGGAGGATATTGCCAAAGCTTCTGACGAAGAACGCACAACAATGCTCTGGGAAGCTGAAGAGCCGCTAGGTGAGTGCGCGTACCCAGGCGTGGAGCCTATAGCAGTTTATGGCTTTTCCGAGATCGATGATCATTGGAGCCCAACTTACTTTTGGTTCCAACGCGCGGGCTCCGATCCAGCAAGCAGATGGCGGGAACCATCTAGCAGAGTTAGGCGCCTGATTGAGTTTGGCCTCCATCTTTCTCGTTATTGCGACGAACAACACACCCTTGAAATTCTGAGATCTATTGTCGCTGACACCAACGGGGGCACCGATCTGAGTTTCTTGGACGACAAATGTCATGTCTATTGGGTCGGTTTCTCTGGACAGTCCACAAAGTTCGCAGCGTTGTATCGGTCAGACATTGAGGATCCCAATTTCAGTTCTGAGTCGATCGGGAATTGTCTGATCGATCATTTCGACTTCTTCCGTCTGCGCTCGCCTGTATGGGAATGCGTGCCAATTGCGTATCTTGCTCGTGAATCAGATGGAGATGTAGACAAGCTCGGTAGCGTCCTGCTGGACCCAAAGTGTTTCGACCCTAGAAAGCCGGCCACTCGAGAAGGTCGTTTTCTTTGGCCCTGGCAAAGGTCAATAGGGCAAATTGAGGACAGCAGTAAGTTCGAGTTTCAGCCGATCGGCACAACGTCACTGGTGTTTGACATCCGAAAATCCACCATGGTTTTGGAACAGCTCCCTGACTCAGAGAGAGGCAGATTCCCCGAGTTTTTGCGACGTGTGATGCATAAGGCCAAGGCAGGCGTCTTCCGGCATGGTGGCTTCTTTGACAAAGAAACAGGCGATGGAATCGTCGCTCATTTCAGCGACTTCAGCATGGACGGTGAAAGAGTAACGAGTTCATCACTTCGCGCATTTAGCGCAGCTAGGGATATACTGACCGACATTCGTGAATTCTGTGACGAAGTGCAGGATTACTTGCACCTTGGGGTTGGAGGCTTAGGGGGATCCATCGGAATTCACTCATCAGAGGCCGTGTGGACTTGTGAGAATGGGCTCGTGTCGGCCCTTGGCGACAGTGTGATCATGGCAGCAAGGCTATGCGGTGAGGCCGACAACTACGCAATCTTCGTTTCAAATTCTGAATTCCATCGCTTGACCAAAGATCTCAGCGCCGCTGAAATTCAGCGCTTCGCCAAGCAACCATATTCCGGTAAAGAATGGAATTCTGGAGCTGAGCTTTATGGCATGCAGTTCTCGTCAGGCTGCAATTCACTCTGATTGATCGCCATTAGGTCGTGGTGGGTGGAGTTTTGGTGCTAAGCTTGCGAGTAAGCATGCTTTTTTCGTCGCGTCATCTCTTTCGTAAGACGGCCTCCTCAATGGCAGCTCCGATAGTTTCGGCAGCAACTTGTACTGGATGCTGCGCAAGGTGAGCGTACCGGCTGGTGGTTGCTTGCTGAGTGTGACCTAGAAGACGTCCCAGCATGGGGAGGCTTATTCCAAGGCCTGCCCCAATGCTCGCGTATGTGTGGCGGAGGTCATGAATTCGTACATCCTCCAGACCGGCCCTCGACCTAATCGCTCGCCAAGGTTTTTGAATATTGACCAAAGGCTTGTCTGCCCGACGCCCCTTGATCACAAAGGGATTGGTGCCTCTAGACCGCCCCAACTCGGCCAACACGGAAGCCGTAGCTTCACTTATGGCGACTGTCAGGGCTCCATTCTTGGTGTCAGGAAAGCTCATCACTTTGTTGGCGAAGTCGATCCACTCCCACTTGAGCGCGAGTATCTCAGACAACCTTCTGCCAGTCAGGATTAGCAACTTGATCGCAGCAATCGCGCCATCAGACGCTATCTTGCGAGTCTCGTGGTCACCCAACACTTCCCAAAGCTCCCTAAGCTCAGCCTCGCAAAGGTAGCGTTCTCGTTTCTTCTCAGGGAAGCGATCAATGTTCTTTGCTGGATTCGTGTTGTCCGGTCTGATCCCCCAGCGCTCGGCGAGGCTGAACATCTTGCTTGTCAGCGCTAGCATTCGGTTGGCTTCGTAGGGCGTGGCCCTCAGTGAGTGATGAATGCTGCTGATATCCGGTCGAGCGACCGAGGCGGCTTTTCTCGAGCCAATCGCTGGAAGAATGTGAGCCTTTATGATCCTTTTGTCATTATAGATTGAGGTGGCTTTCTTACGAGTTTCAGCGTGCTCCTCGATGTAGCGGTCACAAAGGTCCCGCACCGTTGGCGATGTTCGGTCAGTCTTCTTAGCAAGAGAGGGGTCGCTACCGTTAGCCACTTCAGCGGCCCACTGCTTTGCAATTGCGCGCGCTGCTTCTGGCTTAAGGGCTCCGTGTTGGCCAATCGCAGGACGGCGCTGCTGCCCGTCCCTAGTGCGATAGTAGAGGAAGTACGAGCGCCGTCCCTTTGGAGTAACCTTGCAGCCAAATCCGGGGACTTCCGTGTCCCAAATGATCTGGTCTTTGTCACTCGGCTGGATGGCTTCGACTGATCTGACCGTAATCTTGGACTTCATGATTGGCTCCTGTTCTAGGTAGCAGCTAAGTAGCGAGTTACAGAGATGCTAAGCAACCCCTATCAATAGCTGGTGGACCAGCAACCATCTAATAATCAATACAAATAGACGCAGAGCGATGCTCAGAGAAGCGGAGGGAATTTTGAGCCTTGTGACTTTTAATCAGTAGGTCGCTGGTTCGAACCCAGCAGGGCTCACCATCTTTTCAATGAGTTCGCGTGCGTTTTGCGATCGCCGGGCTGCTCATTTGCATCACAATCTCAAGATCGCTGCGCGCCGCACACGATCGGAGCGCCCTGCGCCTGCTGTAGGGTCAGGTCCCGTTGTTTCAACATCTTCCACCGGCTGCTTATCAAGTGTAAGATAGGGAGCAGCCGCCCTGAAATATTCAAAGGTGCGAGAACTCTTGACGGAACTGGGTTGGTGTTAAGCGCACCTTGTTCTTGAAGTGCTTGCGCAGAACATGCGCACTGCCAAAGCCAATTGCTTCTGCCACCTCTTCTATAGGGCGGGGGGACTGGGTCAGGATATCCTTTGCTGCCTCGACCCGTTCGGCAATCAGCCATTCGCCTGGGCCTAAACCCGTTGCTTCTGCAAATCTGCGCTCAAATGTGCGGCGGCTCATGCCTGCAAGCTGCGCCATTCGGGCGATGCTCCATGCTTGGCCAAGATTGGCCCGAACGTGATCGATTGTCGGTGCGACAGAATTCTCAGAACGTGCGGGTACGGGCCTTTCAAGAAATTGCGCCTGCCCACCTGTACGATGTGCGGGCATGATGAGCCTGCGCGCAACGGAATTGGCAGCCTCAGGGCCAAAGTCGCGGCGGACGATTTCGATCATCAGATCAATCCCGGCTGCACTCCCGGCCGAGGTATAAATATTGCCGTTTTGCCGAAAAAGTGATGTCTCATCCACGCAAATTGCTGGATGCCGCGCCCTCAGCGCATCGGCATAGCGCCAATGAGTTGTGATCGTTGCTCCATCGAGCAAGCCAGTGGCTGCCAGAACGAATGCGCCGGAGCAGATCGATGCCAATGTCGCCCCTCGTAAGTAGGCCGCACGCAATCGCTCGCAAAGTTCTTCAGGCACGGTCTCTTCTGCGCCCTTCCAACCGGGGATTATAATGATGTCGGCTTCATCGATCAGGCTGCGATTGGCATGTGAGTGAATGTCAAATCCGCTTTGGGATCTGAGTGTTCCTGTATCGATGGCGACGCTTTCAAATCGATACCAATTCTCACCCATTTCAGGTCGCTCAAGCCCAAACACTTCATAGGCTATCGCATACTCAAAGATGCACAGCCGGTCGTAGATCAGTGCGACAACAAGCGGCGAATTTAAGTTTGGCATAATCAGTACGAATATTGTCATTCACGCCAATTGCAAGCGTTTCGGCTTGAATGGACAAGGGCGCGGAAAGGAGAATGATGATGCCAAGCCTTGTGACAGCCATCACGCCCGCGCCAAGCGAATCTGCCAAAGCGCGTTTCGCAAACCAGTTTGAGTTTGAGACTGATTGTTGGGATGTCCATGATGCGATGGGCCGCGGCGCTGACTTCGTTTTGCTCGACGTGAGAAGTCCCGCTCTTTTCGCGCAGGGTCATATCCCCGGCGCCATCAACCTGCCTCACGGAAAGATAATCGCATCGAAGCTGCGGGAATGGGACGAAGGGACTATCTTCGTCACATATTGCTCTGGCCCGCACTGCAACGGTGCCGCGCGCGGGGCTTTGAAGCTTGCTGAACTGGGACGCCCGGTAAAGATCATGGCCGGGGGTGTGACCGGCTGGATTGATGAAGGCTTTGACCTCGCGACGACAGCGTGACGCAAGCCGACTGGAATATAGGCCGGGCGGAGACGGCCGACAGCAAGCAATTGCTTCGGCTGATAGGCGAGCACGCGCGATACGAACAAGGCAAAGCTTCGCTTTCGCTAGAGCAATTGCAGGGCGTGCTCGCCGCAAAGTCCAGCCCGGTCTCCATCCTTGTGGCAAAAGGTCCATCGGGCTTGCTTGGCTATGCCGCAGTGACGTTTGACTATTCCTTGTGGCGCGGGGCAATCTGGGCTCACCTGGATTGCCTCTTTGTTCGGGCAGAGATGCGAGGAAAACGAATAGGGGCAGCCTTGCTCGACGCTGCCAACACCCTCGCTCGTGAAGGCCGCGCTGACCGGCTGGAATGGCAAACCCCAGCATGGAACCAACGTGCTGCGGCTTTCTATGAAAGGGAAGGGGCGTCGATCGAGCCCAAGCTCCGCTTTACGCTCCACCTAGCGTCAGCGGGTTCACCAAATCAGGCCCTTTGCAATTTATAACAGGACTTATATATAAGCGCTTATGGAACAGCTAAGAGCCAATGGAGTCGGCACGCAATTGCGGCGCCTTCTGGAACAGATGGATGGGGATCTGGAAGCGATTTATCGCGAAGACCATCCATTCTACACGCCCCGGTTCACTCCAATTATCAAGGCTTTGGCCCAAGGGGATGGCCTCACAATCAAAGAGATTGCCGCCCTGTCCAACATTTCACATTCGGCAGCCAGCCAAACGATTGCACGAATTATCGACAAGGGAATTGTCCGCAGCGAAGTTGACGAGGATCGCCGTGCCAAGCTGATCTCTTTGACCAAGGAGGGAAACAACCTCCTCCCATGGCTTCGCGAACAATGGTCCGCCACGCAGCGAGCCGCGGATGAGCTGGATGCGGAACTCTCGCACCCTCTCAGCGCAATTCTAGCCGAGGCCATCGAGCATCTCGAAGCGCGCTCATTTGCGCAGCGCATCAAAGATCAGAAGGACAATTTGGATGAAGGAGAGACCATGCTGCGCATTTTGACCATCGGCGCGGGCTTGCTCGCCGTTCTGGCTGCCCCAACTCAATCAAAGGCGAATCCACCCGATCAGCAAACCAACAAGACTTATGTCGTCTCAAGTGCGGCAAAGTCGGCGGTTTTATCGGCGGTGCTGGAACATCTGCGCGACGAATATGTCGATCCAACGATCGGACAGTCCGCCGCAGAAGAACTGGCCAGAATGCAGCAAGCCGGCAGTTTCGAGGCGATCAGAGGCCCTGTTGCATTCGCAACAAAGCTGAGCAGCGAGGTTCAAAGGTTAACGGGAGATGGCCATCTCAATGTCGAGTTTTCAGCCCAGCCTCTCGATCTGAGCGGCGAGACGCCTGATGAGACCTTCTCTGCTCAGGAAATGGAAAAGTATTACGGCGCCAAAGTGAATTACGGCGTGCATCGGATCGAGCATCTGGAAGGCAATGTTGGCTATCTCGATCTAAGGGTCTTCGCCCCGATTGATATGGGCGGGCCTTCGGTCACATCTGCCATGACAGTTCTGGCGCCAACAAGTTCGCTGATAATTGACCTGCGCAAAAATGGCGGGGGGATCGGCGATATGGCTGACCTTGTTGCCAGCTACCTGTTCAGCGATCAGCGTCAGCCGTTAACGGGAACCTATGATCGTCCGTCTGATTCGCTGACCCAGCGGTTTACCCAGCCGATGGTGCCCGGGCGAAAGTTCGGGCCAGACAAGCCTGTCTATATTCTGATCTCGAAGCAAACCTTTTCCGCCGCAGAAGCGCTCGCTTACAACTTACAGGCTCTGGGCCGAGCGACGATTATCGGGGAGACTTCGGGCGGCGGCGCGCATCCGTTCGAGTACAAACCCATCCACAAACACTTCGTGCTGTGGTCGGTAACCGCAAAGAGCATCAATCCTATCACGCAATCCAACTGGCAAGGGGTTGGGGTCAAACCCGACATCGAAGTGCCAGCGGAAAGGGCATTGGAGCAAGCGCTCGCACTGGCAGCGGAGCACCAACACAACCAAGCGGAGCCAGCCGAATGAAACTCTCAACCCGCATCTCCTTCGTCTGCCTGTTGGCGGCTTTGTTCACCCTGACGCCAGCCCAAGCAAACACTCCAGACTATGACGTCGTCATCACCAATGTGACGGTGATCGATCCTGCGACCGAGAGGGTCTTGGAGGCTAAAGACGTTGCCATTGTCGGCAGGACGATTGTTCTGGTTGGTTCAGCGGATATGGCTTCTGAAAATGCTGAAACTGTCATCGATGGAACCGGCAAATATCTGATCCCTGGCCTGATGGATATGCATGTTCACACGAGCATTTCAGCGGTGCTGGACAACAGTCTGAAGCTGTTTTTCGCCAACGGTGTGACGAGTATTCGCGACATGTCGGCCGATTGTTGGGAGCCGCGCGGAGAAATATACCTTTGCTTGGATGAAATGCGCTCGTTCGCAGCTGAAATTGAGCGCGCAGAGCGCATCGGGCCACATTACGCGAAACTTGGCAGCCCCTTCGTCCAGAGCGATCGAACCAATCAGCTGCCGAAAGATCACGACCCGCTCTACACCCCGCAAAGCGAAGAAGATGGGGTCAAGGTTGTCGCCTATCTGGAAGAGCGCGGAGTGGACTTCATCAAGGTCTACCACGCTATCTTCCCCGGGGCGTTCAACGGTCTGATGCAGGAGGCAAACCGCCGAGGTCTGGAGGTCTCTGGGCACATTCCACTTTTGCTTGGCGCGAAGGCCGCCTCAGATGCCGGTGTGCGTACGATTGAACACGCCAAGGAAATGGTCACTGACTGTTCGAGTTACACCGCCGAATACCGAGGCGCGATGAATGCGATGCTGCGCGGGGAAGAGGGCGCAGCATGGCCCAAAGAAATTGATCGCCTAAGGGGAACGGTTGAAACCTTCGATCCCGAACGCTGCGCACAGCTTATGTCCGCATTGGCGGCGAATGGCACCTATTATGTTCCCACCCATGGCACCCGTGAATTCGATCTTCTCGCCAGCGATCCAGACTATCGCAGCGACCCAAGATTGCGCTTCATTGGGGCTTTTCAGCTGGAAGACTGGCAGAGGGATATAGACCGTACGGCCTCAGCATCTGATGAGATCAAAGACCTGTACTCAGGGTTTTACCAAACTGGTCTGCGCGTCACAAAAATTGCGTTTGATCAGGGTGTTCAGGTTATGTTGGGAACGGACGCCAATGACACAATGATCATTCCCGGTTTCTCAGCGCATGATGAGCTTGCTCGTCTTGTAGCAGCCGGATTGACGCCGATGCAGGCGCTGCAATCAGCAACGTCAGTCCCTGCGAACTATCTGGGCATGAGTGGCAGGCTTGGGCGAATAGCTGCCGGCTATCGCGCTGATCTGGTTTTGCTCGACGCGAACCCTCTCGACGCGATCAGAAATTCGGTGACGATCAACACGGTCCTGTTTGATGGAAGGCCTTTCGATCGTGCGGCGCTCGATCAAATCCTAGCCGAAGTGGAAGCCCAAGCCTCTGCCAGCCTAAGCGCCTCAGCCGAATAGGCCGCATCTCCCCGCCATCCGACAGGAGCACACCCAGATGAAGCTCTTTCCCAACCGCCGAAGGTTCCTAAAGGTCAGTGCGGCTGCAGCAGGTCTGGCTCTTAACCGAGGGACGGCTGTCGCACACCCGCATATCGGCTCAACCGAGCTGACAGAACCTCCGGGCGATGTCGGAAATTTCATAAAGTCGAAGCTTGCAGAACACCGCTTGCCCGGTGCCGGCATAGCCTTTGTCGACAATGCAAGAGTGGTATGGGAAGCGGGCTTTGGACTCAGCAATATTGAGACAGGCGATCAGGTAACATCGCGCTCGCTGTTCCAGGCCGCGTCACTCACCAAACCCTTGTTCGCCTATGTCGTGCATCAGACCATTGATCGCGGCGAATTGTCGCTGGATGATCGGCTGGTCGACTATGTGCGGCCCGCCGATCTTTCACCGCATCCCTCGATCGATCAGATCACGGTGAGGGATGCTCTCCAGCACACGTCAGGATTGCCAAACTGGCGCAATCACGCCGATTGGATCGAGCCGCTTGCGCCCGCCTATGAGCCAGGCACTGACAGCAGCTATTCTGGTGAAGCGTATCATTGGCTGCAAATGGTGATGGAGCGAGTGACCGGTAAAGGGCTCAATGCATTTATGCGTGATCGCCTGTTCGAGCCTGCGGGTCTCGTCGATATGCAAATGCATTGGTCTGCGGATCGCGACTGGAGGGAAGTTTACTCCCATGAGCTGGATCAGTCGGGCAATATCGTCGTTCGCGACCTCCAGTACATTCGCGAGATCGGCTGGCGTTTTGCGGAGATTGCTGATCGTTGGGGCAAGCCTCTTACGCAATGGACCACCTGGGACCATGCGCAGGCGGTTGCGGAAATGCGTCCTCACACACATCCGCGCCTTATGGACATTCCCAGCTGGAATTGGGCGACTGCAGGCCGTTCAATTATCGACAGCGCGTCGAGCCTGCGCTGCACGCCCGGCGACTATGCGCGGTTCGTTTGTCTGATGATGCCGGGCGGACGAGAGGCGGCGTGGAAGATCCAGGAGCAGACGCGCGAACTTATGCTCTCCCCCCAATTTGAACGACCCGACGTGCAAAACGGAATGCTTCCAAGAGGGTTGGGCTGGGGCTTGGAGAAACGGCCGGATGGCATAGCGTTCTATCACTGGGGCAAGAATGGCCGATCGCATCATGCAATTGCGCTGGGTGATGCATCGACCCGCAAAGGCATCGTCGTGATGACACATGGGACAAACGGCAAAGCCTTGATTCGCGACGTGGTCACGGAACTGATGAGCGAAAGCTATATCGGGGTCGTGACTTAGTTTGGAAGTGACGAGGGGATGAACAATCCTCTCGGCTTGCGCTTTGCCGGTTGCACTGCCCTTTTTGATCATCGGAGCAGTATGCGCCTATATCACTGGTCCCCTGTGGCGGCTTTCGCCGCAGCGATAGCATGACAATAGCCGCGCATGGCTCAGGCGCGCCGATGGAGGTATTTATGGCATTTCTTGCGAGCAAATGGCTCTGGGCCGCAGTTGTTTTGATCGGCGTACTGGTCGGGCTGTTCATCAACAGCCGGACAGTAATGCACACTGAAATCGTCATCGACGCCCCGCCTGAAGATGTTTGGGCGGTACTGATGGACACCGAAAAATATCCCGAATGGAACCCGGTTTTCGTCGAGGTCGACGGAACGTTTGAAGTCGGCGCGAGCCTCGCCAATCAGGTGGTTGAACCGGGCAAGGATGCGGTCACCATGAACGCGACAGTCAAAGCCATCGAGCCGCTCAAGTGGATCAACCAAGGCGGCGGTCTACCCGGTGTGATCACATTCGATCACAATTACTATCTGGAAGCCGAGAACGGCGGGACGCGCGTCATCCAGCACGAGGTCGACCAAGGCTTCTACATGTACTTTTGGGACTCAAGCTGGGTCGAACCCGCCTATGCCAGCGTCAACGAGGCGCTCAAGGAGCGTGTCGAAAACCTCGACTGAGCGATTTGGATAGTCCTTCGGCAACGCGATCCGAAGGCACAGGTCAGGACCGGCTGCGTACTCTTGCTGTGTAATAGGCAGCACAACCAAAGACGACAGCTGTGATGCCAAGGTCTGCAAACCAATTGAGCTTGAGCGGGCCGAACAGCAGGCTGTCCATTGCATGGAGCGAAATCACCCGCAAAGCGACCAGCACTGCCATGGCACCGCAACTGGCCAGTGCCAGCGCAACGGCAATGTTGCGGCGCCCGGAAATACGCTGCGAGACCCAATACAGTGCGTACATCCCGGCGGCTGCAAGGAAGGAGATCGCAATCGCGATTGCATATCCCTGCCACACCCGCCGCTCAGCCAGCGCGCCTTCAGCACGCAGCCAGTCCCGCAGGTCGTCTCTCACAACATCTTCAAGGTTTAATAGCCTCGCAGCGATCAGCGCAGCAAAGAACAAGGCGGCAAACAGCCACGCCTGCGCGTGCCAGCGCTGTTGGCGGCGGCTGCGCGCAGCGAGGCACGCTGCGGCACACATGCCAACGACAAAGACGTAAATTCCCGCTGCCGACAGGCTTAGCAATGATGGTGCCTCAGGCATGAAATCGGCATTCCCTGACAGACTGATCAGATCGTTGCCACGCCTTTCGCCGGGCAAATCAGGCCCTGACTGCCCGCTTTGAGAGCAGCTTGCAAGCGCGCGAAACATGCGTTTTGCTAACGCGGGCTGATGCGCCGCCTGCGCTAAGTGCTTGAGAGAAAAGCGCGACACGTTGCACTGCAGCATTGCTTGAAGTTCAAAATCAAACAGGTTGTGTCATTTTGGCAAAGGCGACCTCAAACAAGGCCTTGGACAGGTGCGATGGCGGTTGCACAACAAGGTACGCCGGTCTAAGGGAAAGTCCTTGAATACGGGGGACCAAGAGGCCTTGATGACAATCAATAGCAAACGATTTGGCGCGGCAATGCTCGCAGGGGCAATCACTCTTGCAGGGTGCGCTTCGACGCCTGAACCGGTAATCGGCGCTGCCGCCAGCACGCCGCGTGCTGATCTTGGACAGGCAAATTATTCTCAGGCGCGGGCGACAACCTACATGCTTCGCCCCTCTGACAAGATTTCCGTCAATGTCTTCCGCGAGCCCGATCTCTCGATCGAAAATGTGCGGCTTGGCGTTGATGGTCTGGTCTCGCTGCCGATGCTCGGCTCGATCCCGGCCGCTGGTATGACCACTCGCCAGCTTGAACAGGACGTGGCGCAGCGCCTGCTCGCAGCCGGTCTTCGCACGCCAATGGTCAGCGTCAACATCTCTGACTACGCATCGCACCTTGTCACGGTCGAAGGTGCAGTTGAAGATCCAGGCGTTTACGCGTTCCAGCCGGGCGCTCGTCTGTCTTCGGCAATTGCCATGGCTGACGGTCCGACGGTTGTCGCGAAAGAGACCCAGGTCGCAGTCTTCCGTGAAAGTCCTGATGGGGTTATGATCGCAAAGTTCGATTATAGCCAGGTAAGTCAGGGCACTATGCTTGACCCGATCCTGCAGCCCGGTGACCGCATCGTCATGGGTACGGATGGTTTGTCAGTGTTCTATCAGAACCTTCTGCAAGCCCTTCCGGCCTTTGGTGTGTTTGGCGTCGCTGCGATAAACAACAACAACTGATCTCATGAACGAACGCTCGATAGTTGACCCGTCCGACCATGGCGGACGCGGTACATGGGTTGATGCCTATATGCCGGAACACCAGATAGTTCCGGCGCAGCCCACGCAGTCGCTTGTCAGCCTCGCCGCCGTGCGCGGTATCATCTATCGTCAGCGTTGGTTGTTCGGGATTGTTATCCTCGCCGCCCTGACGGGTGGTTTCATCGTCACCTTGTTGTCGACGCCAATGTATGAGGCGACAGCCAAGGTCAGCGTCGAGCCTTACGGGGCCTTCATTCTTGAAGGTCAGGACGTCGAACAGGGCATCGCCAGCAACCAGGTGGGAGATTATCTCGCCACGCAAGCCGCTCTGATCGAAAGCCGGAGCCTTGCAGAGGTTGTCGTGACAGATCGCCAGCTTGGCGAGCGTTACGATCTTCTTGGCAGTGATGTTGATGCCAGCCGCTCTGCCGAAATGAGCGATGAGCAATGGCTTGAAACCAAGGAATCGATTGCGGCATCGATCCTGACTTCGGGTGTCTCTGCCGAGGTCCCGACCTTGAGCTGGGTCATCCCGATCACATTCCGTTCTGCCAGCCCTGCGCTCGCAGCGGAAATGGCCAATGCCTATGCCGATGCGTTCATTGCGTCAGAAGCACGCGGTACGCTGGCGAACAATGAATACGCGCTTGAGGTTCTGCGCGAACAGATCGGCATCGTACGCGGCCGGCTTGAAGAGGCAGAGCGTGAGACGAACGAATATGCCCGGGTCAACGGTCTGATTGTCCAGCAAGTTTCAAGCGTCGATGGTTCAAGCTCGACCAGCACGCTGACCAGTACGAACCTGTCGAACATTGGCGAACGCGTCGCTGAGGCGCGCGCGGTTCGCATCGCGGCTGAACAGAAATGGCGCGCGATTGAAAATCTGCCCGCATCGCAGCTGCCAGAGGTTCAGAACAATCCCGTGCTGCAGGGGCTGGTATCCGATCGCACAGGCAAGCTTGCCGAGCTTGCCGAGCTGCGCCAGCGTTACGATGATCAATTTCCGCAGATCCAGGACCTTCTGGCACAGATTCAGATCCTTGATGCGCAGATCGAACGCAGCAGCGCTGACATCAAGGCAACCGTCCGCAACGCCTTTATCGTCGCTCAAAATCAGGAGCGTGCGCTTCAGGGTGAGCTTGGGGCTGTCTCCAGCGCCACTCTGACCGAGCAGGACGAGATGGTGCAGTACACTGTGCTTGAACGTCAGGCCGAAGCTCTGCGCGAACAGCTGCGTTCGCTGCTCGATCGTTTCAACCAGATCAGCAGCGCCGCAAACGTCAATGCAGGCACGATGACCAAGATCGAAGGCGCGCTTGTGCCAAGTGCGCCTTATGCGCCGAGCCTGCTCCAAAATCTTGCGGTTTCGCTGATCCTCGGCATTGCGCTGGGTGCTGGCCTCGCGCTGCTTCGTGAAATGTTCGATGATCGGATCCGCTCGCTTGATGAAGTCGAGCAGAAGACCGATCTCCCGCTGATCGGCCATACCCCGCACATCAATGAGAAAGACATTGATGTCGAAGCGTCGAACAAGTTCACCTCGTTGATGGAGGCCTATGCCTCGATCAAGGCGGCGCTCGAATTCTCGCTGCCGCGCAGTCGCAATGTGCTGCAGCTCACCAGCACGCACGAATCCGAAGGCAAGTCGACCACGGCTGTGGTGCTCGCGGAACTGTTTGCGCGCTCTGGTCGCAAGACCCTGCTTATCGACGCTGACCTTCGCCGCCCATCTGTTGCGCGCCTGCTTGAACTGCAGCGGCCCGAGGTCGGCGTTGTCGAGGTTATTCTTGGCCATGCCAATCTCGAAGATGCCGTGGTCAAGGGCGTTCACGACAATCTCGAAGTTCTGCCCATTGGCGCGATCCCGCCAAACCCGACCGAGATTCTGTCGTCGGACGAATTCGGCAAATTCATCGCCAAGGTTCGCGAGGAATACTCGCTGGTTATCTTCGATTCCTGCCCGGTTCTGGGCCTCGCGGATGCTCCGTTGCTGGCGCGTATGGTTGACGGCACGATTTTCGTGCTTGAAGCGAACAAGGTTCCGTTCTCGCAGGCTCGCAACGCTGTGAAGCGTCTGCGGGGTGCTGGCGCCAATGTGCTTGGTCTGATCCTGACCAAGTATCGCGCGCTCGAAGCTGGTCAGGCCTATGGCTATCAATACAGCTATTACGAGTATGGAAGCGGCCGCAACTGAGTTGGCAAGGCGCGCGGGTGCGGCACTTGAAGCGGTCCGCACATCTGTGCCCAATACGTTGATCGCTCCGGCATCGG
>CAYUCZ010000007.1:0-100260 GCA_964443505.1 uncultured Porphyrobacter sp.
CATCGGCGAAGAACAGCTCTGACGTATCAGCCGAATGCTGGCCGATCTTGTCGAGGTTGCGGCCCTTCTCAAAGCCGGGAGTGCCCGCCTCGACAAGTACGAGGCTTGTGCCTTTGGCACCCTGAGATGGATCGGTCTTGGCAACCACGATCACGACATCGGCGTTCTGGCCATTGGTGATGTAGGTCTTGGAGCCGTTAATCACGAGGTGATTGCCATCTTCGATTGCAGTGGTCTTGATGCCTTGCAGGTCGCTTCCGGTGCCCGGCTCGGTCATTGCGATGGCGGAGATGATGTCGCCAGAGACCATGCCGGGAAGGTATTTGGCTTTCTGCTCTTCGCTCCCCAGACGCTCAAAGTAATTGACCGTGATGTCGTTCTGGAGCGTGAAGCCAGCGGATGAACCAAGGTAGGCAAGCTCTTCGGCGAGCACGCAGTTGAAGCCAAAGTCGAGGCCAAGCCCGCCGTTTTCTTCCTTCACCGTGGGGCAAAGCATCCCCGCTTCGCCCAGCGCTTTCCACGCCTTGCGCGGCACAACGCCGTCCTCCTCGTGATCATCGAGATACGGTTCCATATGCTCGGCAAACACCTTGCGAACGGTGTCACGGAACGCTTCGTGGTCTTCGTTGTAAGCTGTGCGATAGGACGTATCGAGCATTGCTGGCATTCTCTCTTGTGGGTCAGGTTGCGGCGAACAACTGACCTAAGAGGCACAGCAATGTAAAGCGCGAAACCGCTAGTGCGCAGCGAAGGTGACGCAAGTCTCAGCGATCAAATGGAGCGTCAGCGCGCACCAGTCGGTGCCTAGCCCACAAAGGCGCGTTCAATCACGAACTGGCCGGGTTTGTTGTTGGCGCCTTCTTCAAAGCCGCGCGCTTCGAGATCGGCAGCGTGATCCTTGATCATCGCCATTGAGCCGCACAGCATCACGCGGTCATTTTCAGGGTCAAACATTTGCGGGCCCTTGGAATCCTTGAACAGGCGGCCATCGTCAATCAGCACCTGGATCCGGTCGGTCGTGTGGAAATCCTCACGCGTGACGGTGGGCACATAGATCATCCGCTCGCGGTCTTCATCTTCCAGCAGCGGATCGCCTTCAAGCTTGCTTTCCAGCAGGTCGCGATAGGCCAGATCAGCCACGCGGCGCACCGAATGCACCACGATCACCTCGTCGAACATGCCATAGACTTCAGGATCGCGCACAAGGCTCATGAACGGGGCCAGCCCGGTGCCGGTCGACAGCATGAAGAGGCGCTTACCCGGAAGCAGAGCGTCGGTGACCAGCGTGCCGGTTGGCTTTTTGCCGAGATAGATCGGATCGCCGACCTTGATGTGCTGAAGCCGCGAAGTCAGTGGGCCGTCCTGCACGATGATCGAGAGGAATTCGAGCTCTTCATCATAGCTGGGCGAGGCAACCGAATAAGCCCGCAGCAGCGGTTTGCCGTCTTCCTTGGGAAGGCCGATCATCACAAACTCACCCGAGCGGAAACGGAAGCTTGCAGGGCGCGTCATCTTGAGCGTGAACAGCTCTTCGTTCCACTGATGCACCTCGGTGATCGTCTCGACGAAAAGCGCGCCGCTTTCCTGGAAAGCTTCGCGCGGGGGGATCGGATCGGTGGTCGCTGTATCAGTCAAAACGTAAGCCTCGAATTCACATGAAGGGCGCACACAGCGCCCCTTGATTGGGGTGGCCAAATGGCGGTTTTGCCCATCCGCATCAAGTTAGAATAGCGATTGAGGCGTAAAGCGAGACTTGGCTTTACGCCCCTGTCAAACCTGCCAGTGCCGTCATTGCGAAGGCGGCCTTGGCAATCAGTTCCAGCCAGCGCGGTCAAATGCCTGAACGGCTGCTGCCTGATTGCGCCCGATCTCCGCTGCGTTGAGCGTGTCCGCGCGGAAGCTGCCCATCTGTTCGACGTTCGAATTGGCCTCCAGCCCGGTAACGGCAGGGTATTCGTTGTTGCCATCGGCAAAATAACGCTGCGCGCTTTCGCTGGTGAGATATTCAAGGAAAGCAATCGCGTTTTCGCGGTTGGGTGCATTCGCCGTCACGCCTGCGCCCGACAGGTTGATATGCGTGCCGTTTTCGCCTTCGCCCTGATCAGGGAAGATCACGCCCAGCGCATCGAACACAGCACGTTGTTCTTCATCACCGCCAGCAAAACGAGCAAGGTAATAGGAGTTCACAACGCCGATCCGGCATTCGCCAGCGGCAACGCTTTCGATCTGCGCGGTGTCATTGCCCTGCGGATCGCGAGCAAAGTTTGCGACCACGCCGCGTGCCCAGTCCTCTGCCGCCTGCGCGCCATCGCGGGCAATCATACTGGAGAGCAGCGAGATATTGTAGATATTGCCCGAAGAGCGGATGCACACCGCGCCGCGCCATGCAGGGTCAGCAAGGTCGGCATAGCTATCAAGGCCTTCGGGTGTGCCCGCTTCCTTGTTGTAAATGATCACGCGCGCCCGCGTTGACAGTCCAAACCACAGACCATCGGGATGACGCAGATGATCAGGCAGGCGCTCTTCCAGAACCTCTGATTCCACCGGTGAGAGGATCCCGGCCTCTTCTGCGCGCCACAACCGGCCCGCATCGACCGTCACCAGCAGGTCAGCGGGTGAGAATTCACCCTCGCTCGAAATCCGCTCGATCAGCGCGTCTGCATCCGCCTCGATCCGGTTGACCGTGATCCCGGTCTGCTCGGTAAAGTCGGTGTAAAGCGCAAGATCGGTGTCATAGTGGCGCGAGGAATAGATGTTGACCTCGCCATTGTCGGCGACCTCTTGCTCGCCGCTGCACGCTGCAAGGCCAAGCGTTGCAAGCAAGAGCGGTGCGCAGGCGAGAATCGTCTTTTTCATCGGTGAACCCTTTCATTCGTTCTTGCGAATGCGTTGCAATAGTAATCAATCGAATGCAAGCGATAATGACCACTGGCACACATTACTGGCCCGCATTACTCGCGCACAAATGCCCGCACGCTCTCCGTATCAGGGGTCACCCAAAATCGCTGCGCCCTCGTCTCAGGCACTGCGCCTTCAAAGGTCAGTTCTGCCCCATCGTGATTGACCAGAACCATGCGCTCACCATGGCCAAGCGATTGGCGGTCGCGCACGCTCAGCCCGTCGGCATCGCCAACCAATGACAATCGGTCCGCTTCGACCAACAGGTTGAGCCGCTGAGCCGCTGGCATCTCTCCCAGCACGCATTCGAGCGGCCAATCGCCAAACTGCGTGCGCAGCCTGTCGCCCTCGCGCTCAGCCGCGACGATTTGCGCTCCGCGGAAGATCGCTCCGACAGAGGCAGCCGCGGGCGCTTCGTGCAGTTCGCCAGCCGTGCCGAACTGAACAATCCGCCCCGCTTCCATGACCGCGATCCTGTCTCCCACATCAAGCGCTTCTTCAGGGTCGTGCGTGACAAGTATCGTGGTTGTCCCCGCCTCGCGCAGCAAGCGCCGGCAATCGCGGCGCAAGCGGCGGCGCAGCACGATATCGACGCTGGCAAAGGGTTCATCCATCAACAGCACTTCAGGCCCCGGCGCCATTGCCCGGGCGAGCGCCGCGCGCTGTTGCTGACCGCCTGAAAGCTCATGCGGATAGCGCGCGCCCAATCCGGCAAGCCCCACGCGTTCCAGCCAGTCTTCGATCACGCTGTCCGACCCGGCCCCCTTGCCAAGCCCGAAGCCGATATTCTTCGCAATCGTCATATGCGGAAACAGCGCGCCGTCCTGAAACACAAGGCCCACCGGGCGCGCTTCGGGTGGAGGGTTCAGACCGCGCTGCGCGATCACCTCACCACCAACACTCACGCTGCCTTCCTGCACGGGCAGAAGCCCTGCAGCAAGGTTGAGCAAGGTTGACTTGCCGCAGCCTGACGATCCAAGCAGGCAGGTGATTTCTCCGGGATTGGCGCTAAAGGACACATCGCGAAGCGCCGCTACATCTCCGTAAGCATGGGCAATATGACGAAATTCGAGGCTCAAATGATTGTCCGTTGCGATTGTGTCGCCCGCGCAGATGGGGGCCTTGGATGCAGGTAAGCCGCCTTACGCAATCCGCCAGCCCAAAGGCAAGCAGCGCGCCCGCTTTCGATGGCTGGGGCCTTGGCGCAATTGCGCTTGCCGCGCTTGCGGTGATGCCGATCCTCGCAATCCTTGCCTCTGCCCCGCAAGGCGGGTTTGAAGCGATCGCTCATCTCGCCTCGACCGTGCTGGGCCGCTATGTCGCGAACACTGCGGCGCTGATGCTGCTTGCTGGCGGATTTGCGCTGGTGATTGGCACGGCCTGTGCGTTCCTTGTCAGCGCAGCGCGCTTTCCCGGTCGCACAATTTTCGCCTGGGCGCTGGTCCTGCCGCTTGCGCTTCCTGCGTATATCGCAGCTTATCTCTATGCCGATCTGCTCGACTTTTCAGGGCCAGTGCAAAGCGGATTGCGCAGCGCATTTGGCTGGACTGCCGGTGATTACTGGTTCCCGCAGATCCGATCCCTGGCGGGCGGCGCCGTCGTGCTGGGCATCGTGCTCTATCCCTATGTCTACCTGCTCGCGCGCTCAGCCTTTGCCAGCCAGAGCCATTCGCAATTCCGCGCCGCACGCAGCCTTGGGGCAGGTCCAGCGCGCGCTTTCTGGTCGGTTGCCCTGCCTGCCGCACGCCCGGCGATTGCAGGCGGGCTTGCACTGGTGCTGATGGAAGTGCTCGCCGACTTTGGCGTCGCCCAGTATTTCGCCATCCCGACATTTTCGACCGGGATCTTCCGCAGTTGGCTCGCCATGGGAGACAAGCAGGCGGCGCTCAAACTGGCGGCTTTCATGCTGATCTTCGTGATCGCGTTGATCGCGTGGGAAGCGCGCAGCCGTAAGGGACGAACCGAGAGCAAGGACGGGCTTGCCGCGCGCGATGATGAGCCGCTGGTTGAACTGTCCCCTCTGGCCAAGGGATTGGCGACTTTGCTGTGCACGATTGTGCTGCTGCTCGGCTTCCTGATCCCGGCAGGGCACCTTGCGTTGATGGCGGTGTCCGACACGGCGATCGCGGCGGCAGGCGAATTGTGGGAATATGCAAGCGGCAGCTTGTGGCTGGGCCTTGCGACCGGCCTTGTCTGCGTGATCGCGGCCCTGGTGCTCGGGTTTGCCAAGGCACGCTCGCAACACCGCGTCACGCGCGCAGCGATCCGGGTGTCAACGCTCGGCTATGCGCTGCCGGGCGCGTTGCTGGCGGTTGGCTTGCTTGCGCCTTTGGGGGCGGTCGATATCGGCCTCACACGCGGCCTACGCGACGCTTTCGGCTATACAGGCGGGCTCGTGCTTACGGGAACCTCGATCGTGCTTGTCTACGCGCTCGCCGTGCGGTTCCTTACGGTCGCTTACAACAGCGTTGATGGCGGGCTTGCCGCGATCCCGCCCTCGCTTGACGCAGCAGCGCGCTCGCTCGGCGCGGGACCGGCAGCTGTGCTGAGGCGGATCTATATCCCGCTCCTTTCCCCCAGCCTTGCTGCGGCAGCCGCGCTGGTGTTCATCGACACCGTGCGCGAACTTCCCGCGACCTTGATCCTGCGCCCGTTCAATCTGGAGACGCTCGCGACCCGCACTTATCGCCTCGCCAGCGATGAACGGCTGGTCGAAGCCTCGATCCCTGCGCTGATCCTGCTCGCTGCCGGGCTGTTGCCGGTCCTGCTGCTGACGCGCACGCGCAAAGGCTGAAGTGTCAGGCAAAATTGTCACTTAGGCTTGTCCAATAGCGCGCTAGCGTCCAAAAGGGGCACCTCATGGCGCGTTTTCCATTCTCCGCGATCGTCGGACAGGACGAGATGAAGCAGGCGCTGCTGATCGCTGCGGTAGACCCCAGCGTCGGCGGGGTGATGGTGTTTGGCGACCGCGGCACCGGCAAAAGCACCGCCGCGCGCGCGCTTGCCGGATTGCTGCCGCCTATCACCGCGCACCAGAACTGCCCCTATGGCGGGTCAAAAGAGGATGCCCAGCGCTATCCCGACGTCTGCGGCGGCGGCCCCTTGCGCAAGCGCGCGGTCCCGTTTGTCGATCTGCCGCTGGGCGCGACAGAAGACCGCGTGATCGGCTCGCTTGACCTCGAACGTGCGCTGCGTTCAGGCGAAAAAGGGTTTGAGCCGGGCCTGCTTGCCAAAGCGCATCGCGGTTTTCTCTACATTGACGAGATCAACCTGCTTGAAGATCATCTGGTCGACTTGTTACTTGATGTCGCGGCATCGGGCGAAAACGTGGTCGAACGCGAAGGGCTTTCGGTGCGCCACCCGGCCAAATTTGTCCTGATCGGCAGCGGCAATCCCGAAGAAGGCGAACTGCGCCCGCAATTGCTCGACCGGTTCGGATTGTCGGTTGAAGTGAGAACGCCCAGCGACATCGAAACCCGCGTCGAGATAATGCGACTGGTCGCCGCGAACGAGGCCGATCCCGATGGCTTTGCTCAGGAATGGGCGAGCGAGGACGAAGCTATTCTCAAACAGATTGCGCGCGGCAAGAACCGGCTCGCCAAGCTGTCACCGGGTGAGGATGTACTTACCGATGCAGCGCATCTGTGCCTTGCGGTGGGAGCAGACGGGCTGCGCGGAGAATTGACGCTGATGCGTGCGGCGCGCGCTCTGGCAGCGCTCAAGGGTGCGAAATCGGTGCGGCGAGAACATCTGATCGCGGTTGCCCCTTCGGCGCTGCGCCACAGGCTGCGCCGCGATGTGCTTGATGAAACCGGCTCAACCGTGCGCATCACCCGCGCGATTGACGAGCTGTTCGGGTGAGCCGCGAGGCGCCCGATCCGCTTTACGACGCGGTTCTCGCCGCACAGCTGTTCACACACTCCCCGCTTCGGTTTGGAGGCATGGTGCTGCGCGGAGCTTCGCCGGCGCGCGATGCGCTAGTCACCGCGATCAGCGATGCGATCCCGTGCCGCCGGATGCCGGGTCATGTCGATGATGAGAGGCTGTTGGGCGGGATCGATATCGCCGCCAGCCTTGCAGCGGGAAAACCCATCGAAAGCGCAGGCCTTTTGTCAGAGGCAGCGGGCGGCGCGCTGATTGTGCCTATGGCAGAACGGCTTGATGAAGGGGTCGCCGGAAGGCTTGCCCAGGCGCTTGATGAGCGGCGGATTGCGCTGATCCTGCTCGATGATGGGCGTGAGGATGACGATGCACCACCCGCGTCGCTGGCTGAAAGGCTGGCCTTTTCCTGTGATCTTGCCACCTCGCGCGAATGGCAGGCAGTGACCCTTGATCGCGGCGAAGACAGAGAGACAGACAACACCGCGCCGCTTGATGATGAGGCACTTGCCGCGCTTGCAGCAACGTCTGCGGCTCTGGGTGTGCAATCGCTGCGCCCGCTCATCCATGCAGCACAAGCCGCGCGCGCGCATGCAGCGTTGTGCGGCAGAAGCGCTGCGACAAAACCCGATCTGGAGGCGGCAGTGCGGCTGGTGCTGGCCCCGCGCGCCGCGCAATTGCCCCCGCAAGAGCCCCCTGCCGATGAACCAGAGCAGGAGCCGCCGCCCCCTCCCCCGGAGGCAGGCGACACGCCCGACGATACCGACACGCCCAGCCCAGATCAGCTTGAAGAGATGCTGGTCGAGGCCGCAGCCGCGGCAATCCCGGCTGATCTTCTGGCCCAGCTTGCTGGCGGCAAAGCGCCCCGGCGCGGGGCCAGCGGCACAGGGCAGAAACGCAAATCCGGCCTGCGCGGCAAACCGCTTGGCGCGCGTCCCGGAATGCCGCGCGGCGGGGCGCGGCTGGCGCTGATAGACACCTTGCGCGCTGCCGTCCCCTGGCAGGAGGTGCGCCGGCGCGAGGCAGGTTCTCCAACCGACGCGCCGATCCAGATGCGCAAGGATGATCTGCGCATCAGGCGGTTTGAGGAAAAGGCCGCGCGCGTCACGATCTTTGCGGTTGATGCGAGCGGATCAGCCGCCGCCGCCCGGCTTGCCGAAGCCAAAGGCGCGGTCGAATTGATGCTCGCCCAGGCTTATGTCACCCGCAGCGAGGTCGCCCTGATCGCATTTCGCGGAGAGACAGCCGAACTGCTGCTCCCCCCGACCCGCTCGCTCACACGGGCACGCCGCGCGCTGGCTGAATTGCCCGGAGGGGGCGGGACACCGCTTGCGATGGGTCTGAATGCCGCGCGCGAACTCGCTCAAGCGGTCATCGGCAGGGGCCGCACGCCGAGCCTTGTCATCCTCACAGACGGGAGAGCCAATCTCGATGCCGAGGGCCAGCCGGGGCGCAAACAGGCAGGCGAGGATGCCGAGGCATCAGCCAAAGCAATCGCGCGCATGGCTATCGATGCACTGGTGGTCGATATCTCAGCACGGCCCGGACGCGAGGGGCCAGCGCTCGCACAGGCGATGCAGGCGCGCTATCTCGCCCTGCCGCGCGCCGATGCAAAAGCGCTGCACAGCGCGATCACCGCCAGCACGCAAGAGGCCGCATGAGCGCGCCGCTCAACTGGAACCACGAAGGCAGGATCTGGCCACACCGCGAGGCCTCCCGGTTTCTGCAAGTCGGCGCTGCGAGCTGGCATATTCAACGCATGGGATCACCCGGCAGGCCGCGCCTCTTGCTGCTGCATGGGACGGGTGGATCGGTGCACAGCTGGCGCGGAGTGATGCCGGCGCTCGCGGATGAGTTTGACATGCTTGCCTGTGATCTGCCTCGCCATGCCTTTACCCATGGCCATCCACCCGAAGACACCTCGCTGGTGCGCATGGCGAGCGCGGTGAGAGCGCTGCTGGAAAAGGCTGAATTCCAACCAGACATGATCGCAGGTCATTCAGCAGGTGCGGCGCTGGCGTTGCAAATCGCGCTCGATCACGGTTTTCGCGGGCCGATTGTGGGGTTGAACTCTGCGCTTCGCCCCTTCCCCGGACTTGCCGCGCAGGTGTTCCCCGCGATTGCAAAGGCGTTGTTCGTAAACCCGTTTGTCCCGCGCCTGTTTTCAGCCGCGGCGAGCTTTGGCGCGGAGGCTGATCGTTTCATATACCGCGCAACCCATTCGCGGATCGAGGCAGAGGGGCTTGCCTGCTATTCCACGCTGCTCAAGAATTCGCGCCACACCAAAGGCGCCCTGGCGATGATGGCCAATTGGGACCTTCCCACTTTGCGCACACGCATGGCCGAGATCGCCAATCCGGTCTTGCTCGTCCATTCGGACAAGGATGCTGCAATCCCGCTTGAATGGGCACGTGAAGCGCATCAATGGTTGCCAAGCTCACAGCTTGAAGTGCTCAGCGGACTTGGTCATCTTGCGCATGAGGAACAGCCTGAAAGCGCTGTGCGCCTGATCAGGCAATTTGCCGAACAAACGCTGACGCGCGCTGCATAAGGAGGAGCTATGTGATCGAGAATTTCACCGAGAATTTCGGCTGGATCGAGATCGCCTTGTTCTATGGCATCGCGATTGGCGTGTGCTTCTGGCAATGGGCCAAGATGCGCCGCGAAGTGCGCGAGATGCGCGCAGAACGCGAGGCGAGAGAGGCGGAGGAAGCCGCCGCAAAAGCCAAGGCAGATGAGGCGACAAGCGCGGATTAGGACCGGTTATGTCGCGGGTTTGCGGGGCATACGAAACGGCAGCATGAATTGCACAACCGGCGATGCGAAACGCCGCATATCGAGGCTTTCCTGAACCGCGACGACTTCTTCGCCGTATAGCTTTGAGGCGAGTTCGCTGCGGGCATAGAAAGGCGTGTCTTCCCATGTCCGGCGCACCTGGCTGACCCCGATTTCAGAGCGTGTGCGCCGCTCAACCCGCCATTTGCTGCGCGGCAGGGAAGCGATCGCGGGAAGCTCCACCTCCTTGGGGATTGCGTCGCTATCAAAGCGGATAGCGCTTGCAAAAACCGATCCGTCGGACCGCTCTCCTTCATAGCAGACAACAGCGCCTTCGCGCATATGCGCGCGCGACCAGTGCCACACGTTAAAGCCGTTCTCGAGCGATTCGCGCCCGCGATTGTGATCGAAATATCCGCTTCCGCTCCATGACAGGCCCGGCTCTTCCATCTCGACCTCGATCCGCGCACGCGGCGCCATGCAGTGCCAGATGTGATTGTGTGCTGGATCAAGCGCAAAGCTCGCCGGGTTCAAAGCCTCGGGATAGACCCTCACCTTGCCCGCAACGCGCCGGTGAACCGGGTTGAACAGCCTTGTGTCGCGCTCTTCAATGTCGATCTCAAGCACTGTCCCGTCCCATCGAACCGCGCTTGTCCCGATCTCCAGATTGCGCGCATCGCGCGTCACATCCGCGCGGGGTCTTTCGTGCATGACCCAGCGATGCGTAGGACCATAAAGCGCAACATTGAGCGAGGAATGATCGATCGGATCATGGCGTCCGCTGCGTTTATAATAGGGAGAGAACACGCTTCCCAGAAAGGCGATGATGGTCAGCCCGTGGCGCCCGTCTGTGCTGATCGCATCGATGTACCACCAGGCATAGCCACCCGGTTCGACCGCCATATCGAATTGAGGTCCGCGGCGACCTTCTTCGCTGCTAACAGCCCGGACAAGGCGGCCATTGGAACCCCTGCCGAAGGGTGCGTTGCGCCCCCTGCGCAATACAGGCCCGGCATCCTCGTGCGCGGGCCTTGTCGCAGGAAGGAGCTGGCCGAGCCGTGCGACGCTCTGCCATAGAGCGCCCCGCCCGTGGCCGGAAACAGCTGCTCCCAGTCCGCCGGGCTGGCGAGCTCGTGCGGCATATCCTCCTCCAGCGTCAGCCCGCATCGCGCGAGCGTCGCCCTCATCTGATCTGTGCATTGGGCTCTCTCCTCCGGTGGATAGCTGTGCGCATCGCCATTGGCAGGCGCGTTGACGATGATCTGAATGCGTTCGCGGTTGCGGGCGCGGTGTCCGGCTGCGATCGAAGGCACGCTTGAGGCATGGCCTCCGCGATCAAGCGCGCAGACATAGACGGTGGGTTCGCTCGGCACGGCGCCAGAGGCGATTTCGTCGAATTCGCGCCTGTAATCGCGCGAGAAGAAGACGTTGTGATGGGTAAGATCAAAGCCTTCTGTGCTGGCATGGGCATACCACACCATGGCCGACAAGGAGCGTTTGCCCGGATCAAGCGGGGCAAGAGCGCGCGCGCTGTTCTTGCCAAAACAGCCAGAGGCAATGGCATTGGGATCGGCGTTGCAGATCACCGCATCAGCATCGATCACATCGCCATTGGCAAGCCGCACGCCGGTCGCGCCGCGGCCGCGTTCGGACAGGATCTGTGCGACTGCCGTTCCCATCCGGAAGGTCGCGCCTTTCGCTTCGGCCACATCGCGCAGCGCTTCAGCCAAAGCATGAATACCGCCATCGATCAGCCACACACCAGTCGCCTCGACATGCGCGATCAGCATCAAGGTGGCCGGCGCATCGTAAGGCGATGACCCGCAATAGGTGGCATAGCGGCCAAACAATTGGCGCAGGCGCGGATCAGGGAAAAACTCGCCCAGCGCATTCCACATCGTCTGATGCGGGCGCATCGCGGCAAAATCGCCAAACCGCCACAGGCCAATCCGCCACAACAGCGGCAAGGGAGTGGACACATTGTCGCCGCGCATCATCGGCTTGTCGAGGATATCGTGCAGGCGGCGCGTTTCCTTGCGGAACTTGCGATACAGCCGGGCTGCATCTGCGCCTGCAAAATCTCCTACCGCCTCTTCGCTGCGGATCGGATCGGCAAACAGATCAAGCGATCGGGCATCGTCCCAGGCGTGACGGGCAATGATCTCTGCCCGGCGCAGGCGGACATGATCATCAAGCCGGTGGCCGCATTCGTGGAAGATTTCGTCAAAGACATCGCGCATGGTGAAGACGGTGGGCCCGGCATCAACCGGCTGACCATCGACCATCACGCGCCGCGCCTTGCCGCCAACGGTTTGCTCTTTTTCGATGACGGTCACGTCAAATCCGCGCGCACAGAGCCGGGCGGCGCTGGCAAGCCCGCCCATTCCCGCTCCGATTACGACGACCTTTCCGCCCATCTCCCCTCTTCCCGGCAGCGCTTTTCTGAGCGCATCTTGCCCCGAGTCCGGACAACATCATTGACCTGACGATAGCATCTGTCCAATCTTTTGGACATATGCAGTGTAAATTGATCTTTATCTGATGGCGCAAAACGCCCCTCTGAACTCGTGGAAGCTGCGCTATGTCGCGCGCCGCAACCGGGTGTTTGCAAACCCCGTGTTTCAGCACTGGGCAGCCAAACTGCCGCTTATCAACCGGATTGCTCGCACCCGCGCAGGCGAGGCATTCGATCTTGTCGCAGGCTTCACCTATTCGCAGACCTTGCGCGCTTATGTCGAAAGCTCTCTGTTCGATATTCTGGTAGATGGCCCGGTCAGGGCGGCGGTTGTCGCGCAGCGGCTTGAACTGAGCGAGGAGGCTGCACTCACGCTTTTGCGAGCAGGACGCGCGCTGCGATTGTCGGAAGAGCCAGAGCCTGATCACTGGATGCTGGGCGAAGCGGGAGCCGTGCTTGCCGCAGACACTGGCGCACAGGCTATGATTCGCCATCACCGGCTGCTTTATCGCGACCTTGCTGATCCGATGGAACTCTTGCGCAAGGACCGCAAGGAGCCGACCGAACTGTCGAAATTCTGGTCCTATGCAGGCGCGCTCCACGGTGCGGCTGAGCGCGGTGAGGAGACAGCCGAATATTCCGAGCTGATGGCAACATCACAGCACTTTGTCGCTGACCAGGTGCTTGCCAGCTTTCGCTTTCCGACAGCGGCAAGATTGCTGGACGTTGGCGGCGGGCACGGGGCGTTCCTTACGCGGATGGGCGATGCCTTTCCCTCACTTCACCTTGGCCTGTTCGACCTGCCAGAGGTGGCCAAGGAAGGCGCGCGCATCCTGAAAGACCGATTTGGCGATGCGCGGGTCAGCGCGCATCCGGGCAATTTCTTCGAAGGCTCGATTCCCACAGGCTATGACATCGTCAGCCTCGTGCGGATCCTCCACGATCACGACGATGAACCAGCATCACGCCTGCTTGCCAATATCCACAAGAGCCTTGCCCCTGGCGGCAAGCTGTTGATCGCAGAACCTATGGCACGCGTGCCGGGCGCAGAGGGCATGGGAGAGGCGTTTTTCGGCTTCTACCTGTGGGCGATGGGTTCAGGCCGGGCGCGCAGCCGCGAAGAGATTGCAGTCATGCTGCGCGCAGCCGGATTTTCGAAGACTCGCTTCATCGCAACCCCGCAACCGGTCAACGCAAGTCTGATTCTTGCGGAACACTGAACACAAAGTGTCCGCTTTAATTGACACTTTAGAATGTAAGGCGTAGCAGACGTAGCTGAGGGATCATCTTTTGAGCATGGCTCGAGTCGCAATCACGCACGCGGGCCATGGCGAATGGGGATGAGTAGAGGACGATGAACACGTTGGCTGTTATACTTAAGGGACCTGAGCGCCTTGCGCTTCAGGCGCTTGAGCTTGATCCAGCCGGCCACGGAGATGTCATCGTCGAGATGGCCTGGAGCGGGATCAGCTCAGGCACCGAAAAACTCCTTTGGACAGGGCAGATGCCCCACTTCCCGGGAATGGGATATCCGCTGGTTCCCGGATACGAATCGGTCGGCCGGATCGTCGATGCGGGCAAACAGGCCCATTCGCGGATAGGTGAATGGGTCTTTGTGCCAGGCGCAAACTGTTATTCAGGTGCGCGCGGCCTGTTTGGCGGCACTGCGAGCCGCGTTGTCGTTCCCTCTGCCCGCGCATTGCCGGTTCCTGAAAGACTGGGCGCCGACGGCGTCTTATGCGCGCTCACCGCAACCGCGCTCCACGCAATCAACGGCGGATCGCCGCCTGATCTGATCATCGGCCACGGCGTGCTTGGACGGCTGCTCGCCCGGCTGACCATCGCGACCGGCGCGCCTGCGCCAACTGTTTGGGAAAAGAGCGCCAGCCGCCGCAATGGCGCAGCTGGATATGCGGTAACATCGCCAGAGGCTGATGAGAGGCGCGACTATCGCTCAATCTATGATGCCAGCGGTGATGCGGGCATATTTGATGATCTAATTGGCAGGCTTGCCAAGGGCGGCGAAGTCACGCTTGCCGGTTTTTACTCCGACCGGATCAATTTCGCATTCGCGCCAGCTTTCATGAAGGAAGCGCGGCTCAGGATCGCGGCGGAATGGCAGCCCGATGACCTCGCTCAAACTCTCGCGCTGATCGAAAGCGGCGCGCTCGATCTTGCTGGTCTTGTCTCTGACTACAGCCCCGCAGCGCGCGCGAGCGAAGCCTATCCCAAGGCTTTCAGCGATCCCGACTGTCTCAAAATGGTTCTCGATTGGAGCAATACGGCATGACCATGTTGGAAACCCAGGCCGAAGCTCTGCGCGAAGAAGCCGCGGTTGAGCCTGATCCGGTGCACACCGGCGAAACCAAGAGCGAAACGCAGGTTATCGCGATCTATGGCAAGGGCGGCTCTGGCAAGAGCTTTGCCCTGTCCAACCTGTCGTACATGATGGCCCAGCAGGGCAAACGTGTGCTGCTGATCGGGTGCGATCCCAAATCGGATACGACCAGCCTGCTGTTCGGCGGCAAATCTTGCCCGACGATCATTGAAACCTCGTCCAAAAAGAAACTCGCCGGTGAAGATGTCAAGATCGAAGACGTGTGTTTCCAGCGTGACGGCGTGTTTGCGATGGAGCTTGGCGGGCCGGAAGTCGGACGTGGATGTGGGGGCCGCGGGATCATCCATGGCTTCGAACTGCTCGAAAAGCTGGGCTTCCACGAATGGGGCTTTGACTATGTCCTGCTCGATTTCCTTGGCGATGTTGTGTGCGGCGGTTTCGGCCTGCCGATTGCGCGTGACATGTGCCAGAAAGTGATCGTCGTCGGCTCCAACGACCTGCAATCGCTCTATGTCGCCAACAATGTCTGCCACGCGGTGGAATATTTCCGCAAAATGGGCGGCAATGTCGGCGTTGCGGGCATGATCGTGAACAAGGACGATGGCACTGGCGAAGCGCATGCCTTTGCCGATGCAGTTGGCATTCCAGTCCTTACCGCGATCCCCGCAGACGAAGACATCCGGCGCAAGAGCGCCAATTACCAGATCATAGGAAAGCCGGGCGGCGAATGGGGAGGTCTGTTTGAAGAACTCGCCACCAATGTCGCCGAGGCCCCGCCGCGCCAACCCTCTCCACTCGACCAGGATGGCCTGCTCGACTTGTTCAGCCCGGAGGACACGGGCGGGAACGTCGAACTGATCCCGGCCACCCAGGCCGATATGCGCGGCGGAATCTTCGAAGAGAAACCGTCACTGGAAGTGATTTACGACGAGGTATGAACTGACTGACCTTTCCGCCTCGAACGCGCCCCAGCTGGGAGACCGCACCCCTGACACGCTCGATCTGAGCGCGTCGGCGGATGCGTCTGCGGGTGGTTGCTCGAGCGGCGAAACCATGCGCGAGGCGGCTCGCCAGGCTGGCAAGAGCGACGTGCTCGACCGGTATGAGGCAGATTATCCCGTTGGCCCGCATGACCAGCCGCAATCGATGTGCCCGGCATTTGGCAGCTTGCGCGTTGGCCTGCGCATGAAACGCACGGCAACCGTCCTTTCTGGCAGCGCGTGCTGCGTGTACGGCCTTACCTTCACATCGCATTTCTATGGCGCTCGGCGGACGGTGGGCTATGTCCCCTTCTCTTCCGAAACGCTTGTCACCGGCAAATTGTTCGAAGACATCAAGGAAGCGGTCGAAGATCTCGCTGATCCAGACCTCTACGATGCAATTGTCGTCACCAATCTGTGCGTCCCGACCGCAAGCGGCGTTCCGCTGCGGCTGCTCAAGAACGAGATCAACGGGGTGCGGATTATCGGGATCGACGTTCCCGGCTTCGGTATTCCAACCCATGCCGAAGCGAAAGACGTCCTTGCGGGCGCCATGCTCGCTTATGCGCGCGAGGAGGCTATCCAGGGCCCTGTCGCTGCGCCAAAGGAACGACCTGACCGGCCGACCGTGACTCTCCTTGGCGAGATGTTCCCGGCTGACCCGGTTGGCATCGGGCAAATGCTCGAGCCCCTAGGCCTCGCGGCCGGCCCGGTTGTTCCGACGCGCGAATGGCGCGAATTGTATTCCGCGCTCGATTGCGCAGCCGTTGCCGCGATCCATCCCTTCTACACTGCCAGTATCCGCGAATTCGAAGCGGCCGGGCGCCCTGTCATTGGCTCGGCACCTGTGGGGGCAGAAGGCACAGCGGCATGGCTTGATGCCATCGGCCAGTCTTGCGGCATTGCGCAGGACAAGGTCGATCTTGCCAAAGACCGCTTTACCGGTGCGATCCGCGGCGCGCTTTCTGCGATGCCGATCAAGGGGCGGATCACCGTGTCCGGCTATGAAGGATCAGAACTGCTGGTTGCGCGCCTGCTGGTCGAAAGCGGCGCTGATGTGCGCTATGTCGGCAGCGCCTGCCCCCAGACACGCTGGTCCGATGGCGACCGCGAATGGCTTGAAGCCAAGGGTGTCGAGGTGAACTTCCGCGCAAGCCTTGAAGAAGACATCGCCGCGGTCAATGAATTCACGCCTGACCTTGCGATTGGCACCACTCCGGTGGTTCAACACGCCAAGGCCAAAGCGATTCCAGCGCTTTATTTCACAAACCTCATTTCGGCTCGACCCTTGATGGGTCCGGCAGGCGCAGGCAGCCTTGCGCAGGTCGTTAACGCGGCGATGGCGAACAAGCAGCGTTTTGACGCAATGCGCGATTTCTTCGAAGGCGTCGGCGATGGCCATGCCACCGGCGTATGGGAAGACACTCCCGTCGACCGTCCCAAATTCCGCAAGAAATACGCAGCCCTCAACGAAGCAGCGCGCAAGGCGTCAGAGGCGGTGGGCACATGACGCTGGTTATCGATCACGACAGGGCCGGCGGATATTGGGGCGCCACTTACGTCTTCACCGCGGTGAAAGGCCTGCAGGTCATCATCGATGGCCCGGTCGGGTGTGAGAACCTGCCAGTGACCAGCGTGCTGCATTACACCGACGCGCTGCCGCCGCATGAATTGCCCATCGTTGTCACGGGCCTTGGCGAAGAAGAGCTCGGCAAAACCGGCACAGAAGGCGCGATGAAACGCGCGTGGGAGACGCTTGATACCGAGCTTCCCGCCGTGGTTGTCACCGGCTCTATCGCTGAAATGATCGGCGGAGGCGTCACGCCAGAGGGCACCAATATCAAGCGTTTCCTGCCGCGCACGATCGATGAGGATCAATGGCAAAGCGCTGACCGTGCGCTGACCTGGCTGTGGACCGAGTTCGGTCCCAAGAAAACGCCCAAGGTCAAACAGCGCAAGGAAGGCGAAAAGCCCGTCGTCAACATCATCGGCCCGTCCTATGGCATGTTCAACATGCCATCCGATCTTGCGGAAATCCGCCGCCTGATCGAAGGGATCGGGGCAGAAGTTGGCGTGGTCTTCCCGCTTGGCTGCCATCTCGCAGATATCCTCGCGCTGGGCACGGCAGATGCCAATGTCTGCATGTACCGCGAGTTTGGACGCAATCTGTGCGAGACGTTGGAGCGGCCCTATTTTCAGGCGCCGGTTGGCCTGTCTTCAACCACCAAGTTCCTGCGCGCGCTGGGTGAGGAATTGGGACTTGATCCCGAACCGTTTATCGAGCGCGAGAAGCACACCACGATCAAGCCCTTGTGGGATCTGTGGCGCTCGGTCACGCAGGACTTTTTCGGAACGGCCAATTTCGGGATTGTCGCTAACGCGACCTATGCCCGCGGGATCCGCCATTTCCTGGAAGAGGATATGGGCCTGCCCTGCGCCTTTGCCTTCAGCCGCGAAGCCGGGGTCAAACCAAAGAATGAAGATGTGCGCGCCGCCATCCATGCCAACCCGCCACTGGTCGTGTTCGGCAGCTATAACGAGCGCATGTACATGGCCGAATGCGGGGCGCGCGGCATGTTCATCCCGGCAAGTTTCCCCGGCGCTGCGATCAGGCGTCACACCGGCACACCCTTCATGGGCTATTCCGGCGCAACGTATCTGGTGCAGGAAGTGTGCAACGCGCTGTTCGATGCGCTGTTCCACATCCTCCCGCTTGGTACCGAAATGGACAAGGGCGAGGCGACACCGGCCCGCTCCGAACGCGAATTGAGCTGGGACGAAGACGCCAAGACGCGTCTTGATGAACTGGTTGAAAAACAGCCGGTTCTGATCCGCATTTCCGCTGCCAAAAGGCTGCGCGATGCCGCAGAGGCAGCCGCGCGCCGCACGGGCGCAGCCACAGTTACCGCAGATTGTCTTGCGCAGGCGTTGCTCGAAGGGGAGGCGGTATGAGCTTTGCCCTTCCCTTGAGCACTCTGCCGGGACCAACCGTTTTGCCTGAACGTATCGGGCATCCGCAATCCACGTGGGGGATCACGCGCGGATACCGTCGGGGGCAATCCAGCCCTCGCTCCAATGCAACTATATGGAGATACTACAATGGCCGATGGTGATCGCCCCAACGTGGGGACGTACCTGACCGACGAAGAAGCAAAGGAAATCCATGGCGCGTTCATGGGAACCTTTGGTCTCTACGTCGCAATCGCAGTGGTAGCGCACATTCTGCTGTGGGCTAACAAGCCCTGGCTGCCGCTCTGATTTTCCACTCTGCCTGATTGCCCTTGAACGCGTCCCTTTCGGGCGTGCGCAATGGCAACCCAAGCTTTTGGAATAAGGAAACAAATATGTACAAGATTTGGCATCATTTCGATATTCGCCGGACCTTGGTCGCACTTCACGTGGGCCTCGCTGTTCTGGCGTTTACGATCCACTTCATCCTGCTCAGCACGGAAACCTATAACTGGCTCGGCTAACCGCTGAACCAGTTCGGCTTCCAAGCTGAACAGCCAAAACGCGTGAGGGGGCAGGTTCGCCTGCCTGCCTCCCACAAACCGACACGCTAACTGCAACACCCGCCCTTGGGGCGGGAAGGATGGACCTATGGCGCTCCTTAGTTTTGAGCGGAAATACCGCGTGCGCGGTGGCACATTAGTCGGCGGCGATCTTTTCGATTTCTGGATCGGGCCGTTCTATGTCGGGTTCTTCGGGGTATTGGTAGCGATCAGCGCTCTTCTGGGCACAATGCTGATCTTCGCTGCTGCTGCTGCGGGACCGACGCTCAACCCCTGGCTTATCGACATCCAGCCACCGCCGATAGAAGCCGGGCTAGCATTGGCACCTCTGACAGAGGGCGGGTATCACCAGATGATCACTCTGTGTGCGACCATCGCCTTTGTTTCGTGGGCCATGCGACAGGCAGAGATCAGCCGCAAACTGGGCATGAGCTATCATGTTCCGATTGCGTTTGGCTTTGCTGTATTCGCATTCGTTACACTCAACATTATCCGGCCATTCTGGATGGGCGCATGGGGGCACGCTTTCCCATACGGCATCTGGACTCACTTGGACTGGGTTTCATACACCGGTTATAACTATGTGAATTTTCACTATAATCCGGTTCATATGCTTGCGATCACGTTCTTCTTCACGAACTGTCTCGCACTGGCATTGCATGGCGGCCTTGTCTTGTCGGCGGTGAACCCGTCCGATGATGCAGACGTCAAATCGCCCGAATATGAAGACACCTATTTCCGTGACTTCATCGGATATTCGGTCGGTACGCTGGGGATCCACCGGGTGGGCCTGTTCCTCGCGCTGAACGCAGCGTTCTGGAGCGCCATCTGCATCGTGATCTCGGGCACGCTTTATGCCGGTAGCTGGATCGAGTTCTGGGACTTCTGGCGCAAGATTCCGATTTGGGCAGGAGGGCCGGTCTGATGGCTAACTACCAAAACATCTTCACTCAGATCCAGGTCAAGGCCGCACCCGAAATGGGCGTGGAACTGCCAGCCGGTAACGAGCCGCGGGTGAACGCCACCGGCTACAGCTACTGGATGGGCAAGATTGGTCAGGCTCAGCTTGGTCCGATTTACCTGGGCTTCCTGGGCACGCTCAGCCTCGCTTTCGGGCTGGCGGCGTTCATGATCATCGGCCTCAACTTCTGGGCACAGGCCGGGTGGGACCCGCAGACTTTCATGCGTGAGCTGTTCTGGCTCTCGCTTGATCCTCCGGGACCCGAATATGGCTTTAGCCCGTTCGTACCGCTTAATGAGGGCGGCTGGTTCATCCTGACCGGAGCGTTCCTTACGATTGCGGTGCTGTGCTGGTGGGCACGGACCTATATGCGAGCCAAAGCGCTTGGCCTTGGCATGCATATTCCATGGGCCTTTGCCTCGGCGATCTGGTTGTTCCTGGTCCTCGGCTTCATCCGCCCGCTGCTGATGGGCAGCTGGTCTGAAGCGGTGCCTTACGGCATTTTCAGCCACCTTGACTGGACCAACAACTTCTCGCTGATCCACGGCAATCTGTTCTACAACCCGTTCCACGGGCTCTCGATCGCGTTCCTTTATGGCTCAGCTGTGCTGTTCGCCATGCATGGTGCGACGATCCTTGCTCTTGGCCGCTATGGCGGTGAGCGGGAGATCGAGCAGATCACTGACCGCGGTACGGCATCAGAACGCGGCGCCTTGTTCTGGCGCTGGACGATGGGCTTTAACGCCACGATGGAATCGATCCACCGCTGGGCGTGGTGGTTCGCAGTTCTGACCATGATCACTGGCGGCATCGGCATCCTGTTGTCGGGCACGGTGGTCGACAATTGGTACCTGTGGGCACAGGAGCATTATTACGCTCCAATGTAAGCAGGTGATGCAAGCCTGCTCGATGTAAGGCGAACATCAAGCCTAGGTCCGAAAATGGCCCGGCTGCGCGAAGAGGCGCGGCCGGGCTTTTTGGTTTGAGGGAAGTCAGCTTTTGGAGCGCATTTGATAGCGCATTGGATGGCCGAAACTGGGGGTGGAAGCGGACATGGCCCCTTCGGCTAAAACCAAGCCCTTATGCCCACGAGAACCTTCAACCCATCCGGGTCCTCACCAGCCGCTCTGGCGTTGTCGGCGGTTTCCCCCAACGCAGCCTCGTATTCGATCCCTAGATAGGGTGCGAACTCGCGCGCGATCTCGTACCGCAGACGCACACCCGGCTCGATCTTCGTGATCCCGGCTCCGATCCCGCGTTCGGGAATGTCTTGTGCTGACAACTCCACTTCAAGGCGAGGCTGCACAATGAGCCTCTGCGTAATCCGCTGATCGTATTCGCCTTCGAGGCGCGCAGTGAGATCGCCTCGATCCGATAAGAACAGCGCACCATCGACATGGAACATGTAGGGCGCGAGACCCTGCACACCGACAACCAGATGCCCACGCGTGTCCGGCTCCGGATCAAAACGCACACCCGCTTGTAGATCGAAGAAGGGTCCGATGGCGCGGCTATAGAGCGCCTGTATCTCGGCGTCCTCCAATTCGCCGCCAAACTCGCCTTCGCCCTCACTTTTCAAGACGAAGCGGTTAATGTCGCCGCCGTAGAACGCTTGCGCGTCCCAGACATATCCATCCTCACCGCCATCGGCAGCGATGCGTGCTTCAAGTCTCTCGATGAGAACGCTTCCCGTGCGCATCCCGCCGTTCTCGCGGGCTAGGTTATCGCGGCTTGGTGCCATGGCCTCGGCACCCCAGATCGCGTCGGCTGCATGCCGAGGGCCTTCAAAGGCTCGCGCAGGCACTGCGTCTTCCGGCGCAGTGCCGGGAACGGACTTGTCTGTAGTTTCAGCGTGCTGGCTGTGATCCATTGCCCCATGATCCATGCTGGAATGGTCAGCGTGCTCGTCCTGCTTGTCGTCCTCAAGGCCAGATTGATCCATCGGATGATGGTCCATTGCGTCATGACCGTTGTGCTCATCTTTCGGCGGGCATCGTTCAGGCGGAAGGTGCCCCATTGCACAATGATCGACTTTGGGATCCATTTCAGGCTGTGGGTCGCTTCCATGAGAGGAATGGCCCTGCGCCGCCAGTGGCGCGCACGACAAAACGGCAATCAGTGCTGCACTAGCAAGCGAGAGGACGCGCATTAGCCCAAAGCCCCGTCCGGGAATGGCCGCACGGTCACGACCTGCATCATGCCTGCGTGCATGTGGTAGAGCAGATGGCAGTGGAACGCCCAGTCTCCCGGCTCGTTCGCGGTCAGATCGAATGTCGCAGAGCCGCCCGGTTGCACCACCATCGTATGCTTCAGGGGCTGGTGCATGTGATCTGCGCCGTTCACCATCTCGAAGAAATGGCCATGCAGGTGGATCGGGTGCGCCATCATGGTCTGATTGACCAGCTTCACACGGACACGCTCATCATATCCAAAGCGGATCGGGTCATCGGTAACGGCAGTGAACTTCTTGCCGTCGAACGACCACATATAGCGCTCCATATTCCCAGTGAGATGTATCTCCATCTCTCGCTCAACCTCGCGGTGCGGGTTCATTCGCTTGGCCTTGAGATCGGTATAGCGCAGTACGCGGTGTGGCACCTCGTCTAGTCCAAGGCCGGGGAAGTCCATTCGGTTCGTCGGCATCGGAGCGACCATATCGACGCCGGGGCCAGCCTCGACGTCATCGGGCAGCAATGAGGTGTCGCGCATGTTGTGGTCAATGCCGCCCATATCGTGGCCTTCATGGCCCATCCCAGCGTGGTCCATCATGCCCATGTCAGTCATGGTAAGCGTCGGTATCTCGCGCAGAGCCGGAGGCGTGGCAATATGGCCGGGATGCGAGGTCAGGCTGGCAATGCCCATCCCGCTGCGATCCATGGCCTCTGCAACGATGGCGTGGCTACCGTCCGAAGGAGCGACAATCACGTCATAGGTTTCGGCAACGCCGATTTGGAACTCGTCCACCTCGACTTCGCCCACGTCTTGCCCATCGGCTTGAATGACGGTCATAGGCACGCCGGGGATGCGGACATTGAAAAATGTCATGGCGCTGCCGTTGATAACCCGCAGCCGCACGCGCTCGCCCGGTTTGAACTCCAATTGCAGATCATCGGTCGGGCCGTGGCCGTTTATAAGATAGGTGTAGGTCTGCCCCGACACATCCGCGATGTCGCGTGGGTTCATACGCATCTGGCCCCACATGCGGCGCATCTCGCCTGACATCTCGCCCTCGGTCGCGCTCTGCATTTGGTTTTGAAAATAGTGCTCGCCAACCTTCAGCAAACGCATGATCTGGTGCGGGTGGATCGGGGTGAACTCAGAAAGAAGCACCACGTAGTCTCGGTCGTAGCGCGGGTCCGGTAAGTCGCTTTCAATGATGATGGGGCCGTAGTGACCAGCCTGTTCTTGCAGTCCAGAGTGTGAGTGCCACCAATAGGTTCCTGTTTGCCGGACCGGGAACTCATAGGTGAAGGTCTCACCCGGCTTAATACCGGGGAAGCTGACACCGGGCACGCCATCGAACTGGAACGGCAACAGCAGGCCGTGCCAATGGATCGAACTGTCTTCGTCCAGATTATTGGTGACGTGAAGGCGAACGTCCTGCCCCTCGCGCAAGCGGATCAAGGGACCGGGCACGGTGCCGTTCACGGCAAAGGCGTGACCAGATCGTCCGCCAGTCATGAAATGAGCGTCGCCAATCGAAAGGTTGATGTCATCGTCAGACAACTCCCCGAACCCTTTGCTGGCGTGTGGCCCAGAGGAGCTTTCGGATTGACCACGCGCCCAAGCAGGCATCGGAAGCGAAGATGCTGCGGCAAATGCAGCAGTGCTGGTGATGAGATTGCGGCGGGAGAGCTGAGGCATGTAGGCTGTGATCTCTGTTGAACGAGTGTCATCACCTATATATACCCCCCTAGGGTATTTCAATCAGGATCGACAAATGGCCAAAGACACCAACGCCAAGCTGAACCGTCTTAAGCGGATCGAAGGCCAAGTGCGGGGCGTCGCGCAGATGGTCGAGGATGAACGATACTGCATGGACATCCTGCACCAGATCGCGGCCATCAAGTCTGCGTTGGCCAAAGTCGAAACGCAGGTCCTGAAAGACCATGCGGCTTGCTGCGTAGCTGAAGCTATCGCCAGCGGTGACGAGGGTGAGCAACGCGAGAAGTTTGAGGAGCTCGTGGACCTCTTGGAGAGGACGCGGAAGTAGCCTGAGCTAATGACCGCAATTGGGTCGGAAGCCGAAGGTCCGCTTTTCAGTTACTGTTGTCGCCAAGCCGCCCTCGCAGATCCATCAGATGTAGCGGCAGGGACAGAGTCAGCAGCAGCGCAACCAACTCCCACCCGGCGCCGACCAGTGCGGCGCGCAGCGCGAGGATGATAAAGACTGCGGGTCCAACAAGACCAACGATTTTCGCCCAGCCCCAATCCTTCGCAAGCTTCAGCCAGAGTGCCTCAAGGCCAAGCACACCAAGCACCAGATCAGCGGCATGGCCGCTTGCGAAGAAGGGTGCGAGATATTGTGTCGCGAGGTTTTCTAACGGGTCCATTGGGCAGAAATCTTCGATCCGCTCACCCAAATGGACCGTTCAGATCAACCACCGCCCAGTTAAGCGCCGCGGCAAAGCTCACCCAGGCAAGATAGGGCAGGAACAGCAAAGCGGCTGAACGCGAATAGCGCCCGCAATAAACAACAAGCGCAAGGATCGAGAGCCACAGCAGCAGCACCTCGATAAACGCCCAGTCAGGCCGCTGGATGCGGAAGAAGATCATCGACCAGGTGATGTTGAGAAAGGCGTTCAAGGCAAACAGGCCGATGATCGTATCGGACACTTTGGGCGTTGGCGCGGCGCGCCAGGCAGAAACGATCGCGGCGGTGTTGAGCGCGAAAATGATCGTCCAGCCAACCGGGAACAACACGTCAGGCGGGTTCCAGCTTGGTTTGTCGAGGCTTTGATACCACGGCCCAAGATCAGTGATCGTCGCGCCAAGCGCTGCCACCACAGCGGCTGCAATCGCTGCCACAATGGCAGGCAATATCCAGGTCTTGCTTACACTCATGGGTTGGCCTTCTCCCTCTCAGCCCCCCGATCAACTGCTCGCCGGTCTCAGCCCGAGCAGGTGTGCGGTATCCTTCAGAAATATCTTCACATGCGCGAGCGGCTTTTTGCGCACGAGCTTCTTGTTCATATAGGCTTGCCAGGTGAGCTGCTGAACGTCCTTGTCGTCGCACATATCGACGAACCGTTCGCGCCGTTTGTCGCTCGAATACCAGAAATACTGCATCATCCCCAGGATCCAGAACACCCGGCCATGCTCTTTCATGAAGCGGCTGCGCGCGCGTTTGAGCGCCTTGGCCTCTCCGGTTTTGAGGAATTGCGAGGCGGCCTCTGCCGAATAGCGCCCGCCGACCATGGCATAGTAAATCCCCTCTCCCGATGCAGGAGCCACGATTCCCGCCGCATCGCCTGCAACAATCACGTCGGCCCCATTGTCCCAGCGCTTTAGAGGTTTAAGCGGGATCGGTGCGCCTTCGCGCCGGATCGTTTCGCACCGCGTAAGGTCAAGGTCAGAGCGCATCTCGGCCACCGCACCGCGCAGCGAAAACCCCTTGTTCGCGCTGCCCACACCCACACTTGCCGTATCCCCGTGCGGGAACACCCAGGCGTAAAAATCGGGCGAAAGCTTGCCCTGATAGAACACATCACATCTGTCGCCGTCGAAACTGTCAGCGCCGGCCAGCATGGCCTTGTCAGGCGCGGCGATGATTTCGTGGTAGGCAAACACGCATTTGACCCGCGTCGCATCGGGCAGGCATTGTTTCGCGACGGATGAACGCGCGCCATCTGCTCCGACAACACAGCGCGCGCGAACGCTTTCGAGCTTGCCGCCACGTTCGCGCCGGAATGTGACCAGCGGGTGCGCATTGTCATCGCGCTCAATCTTCTCAAAGGTTGCGGATAACCGCTCAACGCCGGTCATGCGAGCGCGTTCGCGCAGCCATTCGTCAAAGTCCTCGCGATCGACCATTCCGACATAGCCGATCTCGCCCACCGGCATATCCACCGCCCGTCCCGATGGGGCAATCATGCGGGCTGAACGCGCACGGGCGACCAGCAGGCTTTGCGGGATGTCGAAATCTTCAAGCAGGCGCGGCGGGACAGCGCCGCCGCACGGCTTGATCCGTCCCCCGCGCTCCATCAGCAGGACCGAATGGCCTGCCAGCGCCAGATCTGTGGCAGCGGTGGCGCCAGCCGGACCGCCGCCGACCACGACGGCATCGTAGATTGTCTCGCTCATGCAAACACCTCCGCTTCCCTCTCAATTGCTCTACGCTGCGGCGCGAGCCCCTTTGCCGTTGCCCTGACAGCCAGCCATGCTGCGAGCACGAACAGCGCAGCCTCAATCGCAAACACCAATTGAAATGCGCTTGGATCGCTGCCGATTGCGCGGCGTGCGAGATCAAGCCCGCCTCCGCCCAGCATCCCGCCGAGGCCGAAAGCAATCGCCTGCGCTGCACCCCACACGCCCATGCGCACCCCTTCGCGCGTCTTTTCGCCTGCCCCTGCAAGCCCCATCATCGCCCCGATCGCAGCGACCGCGAACAGGCCATTGCAAAAGCCAAGGACAAACACATTGATCGCAATCGGCCAGCCGGGTCCGATGATCGCGGCAAGCGCAAGACAGGCAAGCGCCAGCGCTGATCCAAGGCATCCGAACACGATCCAGTGCCGCAGTTCGAATGGCAGACGCCCGGCAAAGGCGCTCCCCCCGATGCCCGCGACGATCATGCCCGCAAGCACGCCGCCTGATTGCATCCCGCCAAGCTGGGTCGATTCCCCGGGTGTCATGCCGAAGATCAGGCCCGCAAACGGTTCAAGGATCAGATCCTGCATGTTGAACGCCATCATCGAGACGAAGATGAACAGCGTGAAGCGCCGCGCGGCCTTTTCATGGAGGATCTCGCGGATCGCCTCTTTGAAATCAGGCGGCGGGTCGCTCTTGGCGGTTTCTTCAAACGCATGGAGCGCGCCCGCGCGCGGCTCAATCCGGAAGACCGCAAGGCAAGTGATCGCAATACAGGTGATGAGCAGGCCCGAGGCAACCGTAAGCAGCCGCTCGGGCGAGAATGGCTGGAGCAAGGCCCCAACCGTGATTGCAGAGACGACAATACCGGCAACCATCATGATCCATGTAACAGCTGCCGCCGCCGCACGGCGCTCCGGCGCAACGCCAGAGGCAAGCAGCGCAAGCGCAGAGGTGCCGCTTGCCCCGACACCAATCCCGATCAGCGTGTAGCCCAATATCGCAAGCAGCATGGCGAGCGTGAATTGATCGGCGACCATCACCGTTGCCTGAACGGCCATGATTGCGCCCAGGCCCAGCACCATGATGCCGCCCGCAATCCACAGCGCGCGGCTACCGCCTTTGTCCGAGCCGTGGCCCCAAAGCGGGCGGCACAATTGCACCGCATAGTGCCAGCCGACGAGCCCTGCTGGTATTGCGCCGGCGAGTGCATATTCGACCACCATCAAGCGGTTGAGCACTGTTGTGATCAACATCACCATCGCGCCGATCGAAGCCTGCACCAGACCGATGCGCATGATGGCAAACCAGGAAAGGCCGGGTGCTGAAGACATGGCTGATGAGCGGACGGCGGGGCTGTGCATCAGATATACCCTCCAAGCCCAAGCGCAGCAGCGAGCATGCCAAGCACATAGAGTGTAACGCCAACGCCATTGTACCAGGGCGCATAGCGCTTGGGATCGCCAAGCAATTTGGGCATGGCTGCGAATTGCGCGAGCAGCACGGCGCCCACCAGCAGAGCCGAGACTGTCAGCCCCCAGAAGGCGAGCAAGGCAATCACCGCGATCTGCGCAAGCGCCATGATGACACAGGCAAGCCGCGCCGCCGGGGCAACGCCGAGCACAACCGGAAGCGACCGTAGGCCCGTTGCCCGGTCCCCTTCAACCGCCTTGAAATCATTGAGCGTCATGATCCCGTGCGCGCCGATGCTGTACAGCACGAGCACAATCAGAACCTCCGCGCGCGGCATGGCTGCCAGCATGACCGCAGCGCCGGTAAACCAGCTCAACCCCTCATAGGTAAGGCCAACGACAGCAGGCCCGGTCCACCCGCTTGTCTTGAAACGGAATGGCGGCGCGCTGTATGCCCATGCCAGCGCAAGCCCCACCAGCGCAGCAGCAAAGACGAGCGGGCCAAGCAGCCATGCGACCAGAGCCGACACGCTCGTCGCGATCATCGCGATGTAAAGCCCCCAGCGTCCGGGAATCCGGCCAGAAGGGATCGGGCGATCAGGTTCATTGATGGCATCGACATGACGATCAAACCAGTCGTTCACCGCCTGACTTGTCCCGCAAACCAGCGGGCCCGCCAGCATCACCCCGCCCAGGACGAACAGCCAGCGCCCTTCAAGACCCGCTCCTGAAGAGACAGCGCCGCACATGAAAGCCCACATGGGCGGAAACCAGGTGATGGGTTTGAGCAGTTCGAGGACATCCCGCAATCGCGGGCGCGCTCGCGCCTGCGCCGCTGGAAGCGGTACCTCGCGAGTCGAGACAGCAGACCTCTCCATGCCCTCAAAGTATGCCTGACAGTACGATGCGTCAAATTAATTGGACACAATGTTCGCCCGAATCCCACTTTGGGAAGGGAAATTGGGTCAGATCACAATTTTTCTGTCATGAAATGCGGCTTATCGATGACATGCGAGCGCGCGTGCATAAAGACCGCAGCGGGGCGAGCGAGATCACAAATGTCAATTGAAACAATAGCTTAGGAAATTTCCCAGCGAACCACCCGAACAAGGGCTGCTCAGGCGCTGATCAGTCAGCTTCGCCTGTCAGATTGCCAAGGCCGTGGCGGTGAAGCTTGGAATACAGGCTCTGACGCGACAATCCGAGGATTTCTGCCGCCGATGCGCGGTTGTCAGAGGTGTATTGCAGCGCCGCCTCGATGCACAGACGCTCAATCAGATCGGTGCTTTCACGCACGATCTCTTTCAAGGACATGCGCCCGACAAGATCGGTGAGTTGTTCGACAGAGCGTGGCAGGTCCTGCGAACCGGGCGGAAGATCGCGCAAACGCCGTCCAATCGGTCGGATAACAAAGGCATACAACCCGCCCTCGCCGCTTGTGCGAACCGATGACAATTCAATCGGCTCGCCCTCAAGATCATCACCCGTCCTCAGCACGGTCGAGACATTGCGAGCCGAACCATATTGATCGATCTGGCCTTCGATAAGCTCAAGATCGATCCCGGGTCGGCCAATCCAGTTGGACAACGGCTGACCGCGCAAGGGATCAACGCTGGCTGCCTGAACCAGCTCGACAAAAGCGGTGTTGCAATTCACCACTTGAAGATCGGAATTGGCGATAACGAAGGCGTCAGGCATCTGATCGACAAGCTCTAATGCAGGCGAGGTGATCGCCTCGGCGCCTTCCTCAATTTGGGGCGCGAGCCGCAGCAGCAGAAATTGTCCGCGATCCTGAGTGAACCCGGCAACCGATGCGGTCACTTCGGTTGAACCCTTGGTCAAGGTGATATGCGTTGGGGTCACGTGAGCAGAGGCGAGCGCGGCACCAACCAGCGATTGCAGCGCATCACGCGAGCCCTTTTCCACCAGCGTCGGCAGGCGCTTGCCCGGCAGGCTGCCATCACGCACACCCATAAGCGTATGCGCAGCGGGGTTGGCCTCACGAATCTTAAGCGTCGCCGCTTCAATGATCAGGACCGGTTCACCCGACATATCAAACAGCATGCGATAGCGCGCTTCGAGCTGGCGCATGCGCAGGTAATCGCGTTCGAGCGATTGCTGAACCTGGAGCAGGCGTTGCTGCATCTTGCCCGCTTCGCGAAGATCGCGGCCAAAGGCTATCCGGTGTTCGCCGCCATTAACCGCCAGAACAGCGTAACGGATCGGCACATCGCCATCGCGCGTGGGATGATTGACCTGGCGCCAGTGCTGCACCTCACCGCGGCGAGCCGCAGCCAGCATCTCCATCACCTTGGGCCGGCTTTCGACGGTGACGGTGTCGATCCAATTTGTGCCTTCCCACCCTTCAAAACCGGGGAATTCCTTGGGATCAAAGGCGGTGTCGAGGATCGTGCCGCTGTCATCAAGGACCAGCGTGATGTCGCCAGCCACCATCGCCAGCTTCATCGCGGCATCGGCATCAAGCGAGTTGAACAATTCGGCTGCCTTGCCGAACGGGTTCTTGCCTTCGATGGAGTGTTTGCGGGTCAGCATCAAAGGCCCACCCTATTTTAGCATGTGCGCACGTACCTCGGCGGACTGGACCAATCGCTGTGCTACGTCGAGGGCAGCACGAGCGTCGGCGCCGGTCCCATCGGCTCCCACTTCGGCAACAATTGCAGGGTTTTGGTTGATCATTCGACCACCGATGAGGATGGAGAGGTGCGGGTTTGCGGAGACGCTGCGCATCGCCTTGATTAAATTTTGTAAGGCGGCGCTAGGGCAATCGCGGGAAAGCGTCAATCCTACGAGGTCGAAAGGCTGTCTGGAAATCTTGTCTAGCAGCTCCTTGCGCAGCGGCTTGGTCATGACCTCGCTGCTCCAACCAGCGCGCGCAAAAATCTCATCCATCATCAAAGCGCCGAAATAGTGCTGATCACCTGGCATGGGCGCAAACAGCGAACGGCTCGCTTCATTTGGCGCTGCCGGACGGACCGGCACACGCGCTGAGATCTCGCGCATGACTTCCTGAAGGCGCCACAGGCCCATCGTTACATCGACAAAATCGCACTCGTCATTTTCCCACATTTCGCCAAGGCGGCGCGCAGCGGGTGCGAGAAGATCAAGATAGAGCGCATCAACGCTCACGCCTTTGGAAAGGAAGGCATCGACCTCTTCCATCAAATTCGCCGCTTCAAGCCTAAGCGGGAGCATCGCAAAGCGGCTGGCAGCGGATGGATCGATTTCGGATCGGGTTTGCGCGGGATTGTCTCCGGTTCCGATCGAATGCGCCATCAACAGGCGCGGAATGATCTCACCCTCAATGATCGAATTGATCGAATCGCCAGCAAGCGCATCGCTTGTTGAGAGTGAATTGAGGTTGTCAGCCGACGTGTTCTTTCGGCCCAGAGATCCGGACATAACCTTGCGCAGCGCGGCCGAACCCGCGCCAATCATTCCCGTCCCCTTGGGAGCTGCCATAGCTCGCCCTTCCCGTTCACCGGCTGATAGTCTCCGGCGGTGGCGCGGGATCCGCGTCGAGGCTGGCGAGGTCGAAAGGATTCCGACTCATGTTCCGCCAACACGGGACCAATACACCAGGCGCCGCCGATTTTCAATCATCATAGGATTTCACCCATTGCGGTGTCCAGTTTGATTTACGTCTAATATATTTGACACTCTGCCTGTGAAGAGCGTAGTCTTCCAGCCTGATAAAAAGGGCAATCGGCAAGGATGATTCGTCAAGAACACACATCCCCGATCGATTCCGCGTCGCACACACCAATGGCGGCAAGGCAGGAGGGGATACGCTCGGCGCTCTACTCACCAGAGGAGCGCCGGCGCCGTGACGAGTCCGTCTGGACCACGGTTCAAGGCGTGCTTGCCCCGCTCCAGTTCCTCGTTTTCCTTGTAAGTCTGGGCCTTGTCACCCGCACACTGACGACCGGCGAAGGCGCTTTTGCCGCCGACCTGTCGATCGTGATCAAGACGCTGGTGCTTTACACCATCATGATCACCGGTTCGATCTGGGAGAAGGTCGTGTTCGGGCGCTGGCTGTTTGCCCCTGCGTTTTTCTGGGAAGATGTCTTCTCGATGGCGGTGCTGGCGCTGCACACAGCGTATCTGGTGATGCTGTTAGGCGGCATCGGAACAACAGACCAGCGGCTGATCGTCGCGCTCGCAGCTTACGCGGCCTATGTGGTCAATGCTGGGCAATTCCTGTGGAAACTGCGCATGGCGCGGCTGCAAGGCGAAGCGTCGCAGGCGGTGCCGGCATGAGCCCCCCTGACACATTGACTGCGACCGCCATGCCCGGTTGCAACGCGCCAGAGGCCAAGGCCGAGCGCCCGGTGCTGCGCGAACGCGGACAGCGCGAGGTGTTCTGCGGGCTGACCGGGATCGTGTGGCTGCACCGCAAGATGCAGGACGCCTTCTTCCTCGTCGTTGGATCGCGCACCTGCGCGCATTTGCTGCAATCGGCTGCGGGCGTCATGATCTTTGCCGAACCGCGCTTTGCCACCGCGATCATGGAAGAGCGCGACCTTGCCGGAATGGTCGACGCGCAGGAAGAGCTTGACCGTGTCGTCACCCGGCTGCTCGCCCGGCGCCCTGATATCAAGACGCTGTTCCTTGTAGGCTCATGCCCATCCGAAGTGATCAAGCTGGACCTTGCCAAGGCGGCGCAACGTCTGGGCGCACAACACATGCCCGATGTGCGCATCCTCAACTATTCCGGCAGCGGGATCGAGACGACCTTTACCCAAGGCGAAGACGCCTGCCTTGCAGCTCTGGTGCCGGAAATGCCCGCCGCCGCCAGCGATGCGCCCAAGCAATTGCTCATGGTCGGAGCCCTGCCCGATATCGTCGAGGATCAGTTCCTGCGCCTGTTTGGTGAGCTTGGCATCGAGAATGTCGGCGTGCTGCCAGCGCGCAATGCCCGCGATTTGCCAAGCGTTGGCCCAGGCACGCGCTATCTGCTCGCGCAGCCCTTCTTGGCCGAAACCGCGATGGCTCTTGAAGATCGCGGCGCGCAGCGGATCGATGCTCTGTTTCCCTTCGGGGCCGAGGGCACAAGCGCCTGGCTTCACGCAGCCGCGCGCGAGTTCGGCATTGATGAAATGCACGTCAACCGCGTGATCGCGCCGGGCCGCGAACGGGCAAAGCGCGCGATTGAACATGTGCGCGCGAACCTTGAAGGTAGACGCATCAGTTTCCTGCCGGATTCGCAGCTTGAGGTGCCGCTCGCCCGCTTTCTTGCGACCGAACTTGGCATGGTCCCGGTTGAGGTGGGAACCCCTTATCTGCACCGCTCGCACTGTGCGCAAGAGCTCGACCTGATCCCGCCTTCTGCCCGGATCAGCGAAGGGCAGCACGTCGAGCGCCAGCTTGACCGTGTGCGCGAAGATCGACCTGACCTGACCGTGTGCGGGCTTGGCCTTGCGAACCCGCTCGAAGCAGAAGGTTTCACAACCAAATGGGCGATCGAACTCGTCTTTTCGCCGATCCATGGCTTTGATCAGGCCGGTGACCTTGCAGAACTCTTTGCCCGGCCGCTGCGCCGGCGTGACAGGCTGGAGGTGTAACGGTGCAGCTTTCGGTCTGGACATATGAAGGACCGCCCCATGTTGGGGCCATGCGGATCGCGACTGCGATGCAGGGGCTGCATTATGTCCTGCATGCCCCGCAGGGTGACACCTATGCCGATCTGCTCTTCACGATGATTGAGCGGCGCGGCAAACGCCCGCCTGTCACTTACACAACCTTCGAAGCGCGTGATCTGGGCAAGGACACCGCGCAATTGTTCCAGGATGCCGCGCGCGATGCAGCGCAGCGCTTCAACCCGCAGGCGATGATCGTCGGAGCCTCGTGCACAGCAGAGCTAATTCAGGATGATCCCGGAGGATTGTCAGAGGCGATGGACCTGCCCTGCCCGGCAATCCCGCTTGAACTGCCAAGCTATCAGCGCAAGGAAAACTGGGGCGCGGCTGAAACCTTCTATCAGATCGTCCGGCACCTGGCTGACAAGGACGTGGTGCGCGCGCCGCGCGAGGGGCGTGCTGCTAGCGCCAATATCCTTGGCCCGACCGCGCTTGGCTTTCGCCACCGCGATGACTTACAGGAAATTCGCAAGATCCTTGATATCCTAGGCGTTGAGGTGAACCTTGTCGCGCCGCTTGATGCGACCCCGGCGGATATCGCCCGCATTGGTGCAGCTGACTTCAACATCGTCCTTTATCCCGAAATCGCAGATGAGGCGGCCCGCTGGCTCGAACGTACGTTCAAGCAGCCTACGGTCCGCACAACCCCTATCGGTGTGAGCGCCACACGCGCGTTCATTGCCGAAGTCGCCGAGTTGGCAGGTGCAGATCCCACGCCTGCCCTCGGCGACACCCATTCCCGGCTTCCATGGTGGAGCCGATCGGTCGATTCGACCTACCTCACCGGCAAACGCGTCTTCATCTTTGGCGATGCGACGCATGCCGTGGCGGCAGCCCGGATCGCCCGCGATGAGCTTGGCTTCGAGGTTTGCGGGCTTGGCTGCTACAATCGCGAATTCGCTCGCGACATCCGCGCAGCGGCAAAGCTTTACGGCGTCGAACCGCTCATCACTGACGATCATCTCGAAGTTGAAGAAGCGATTGCCGAAGCCTCACCGGAACTGGTGCTGGGCACGCAGATGGAACGGCATATCGCCAAGCGGCTGGGCCTGCCTTGCGCGGTGATATCTGCGCCTGTCCATGTGCAGGACTTCCCCGCGCGCCATTCGCCGCAAATGGGTTTTGAAGGCGCGAATGTGATCTTCGATACCTGGGTCCATCCGCTGGTGATGGGCCTTGAAGAACACTTGTTGACCATGTTCCGCGAGGATTTTGAATTTTCGGACGAAGCAGGCGCATCGCATCACGCTGCGCATTCGCCCCAGCAAACGGTCAAGCCATCGGTCATGGTGGACACCGCGCCGGAACCCGCCCGGCCTGCCAATGACGCCAATCTGTGGACCGATGAGGCAGAGCGCGAGTTGAAGAAGATCCCCTTCTTTGTTCGAGGGAAAGCGCGCCGCAACACGGAAGCTTTCGCGCTGGATCAGGGTCGCCCGCAGATCGACCTTGAAACGCTCTACGATGCAAAGGCGCATTATGCACGGTAGGGCGGATCTTCCTCCCTCCGGCGCAGGCGCGCCAAGAGACGGCGGCGTGCGCGTCGCGATCATCACGCTCGACAATCATCTGAAAGGCGCAGTGGACCGCGCTGATGCGGTGCTCGGCCGTGACAACATCGCGCTTTCGCTTCACGCAGCGGCGGATTGGGACAAGGCTGGCGGCGCGCTGGAAGACGCCAAGCGCGCCGTGGCCGAAGCCGACATCGTCATTGCGACCATGCTGTTCCTTGATGACCATGTGCGCGCAATCCTGCCGGCTCTTGAGGCGCGGCGGGAAGAATGCGATGCGATGGTATGCCTGATGAGCGCAGGCGAAATCGTCAAGCTCACCCGGATGGGCGGGTATCGGATGGATGCGCCTGCCAAGGGACCGCTGGCGCTCCTTAAGAAGCTGCGCGGCTCCAAGAAACAGGGCGCCAGTTCAGGAGCGGGCCAAATGAAGATGCTGCGGCGTCTTCCCAAGATCCTGCGTTTCATTCCCGGCACAGCGCAGGACGTGCGCGCATACTTCCTGACCTTGCAATATTGGCTCGCAGGCTCGGATGAGAACGTCATCGCGATGACGCGCGCCCTGATTGATCGCTATGCTGCGGGCGAAAGGGCTGGCCGGCGCGGCGAGACTCGGGCTGAAGCGCCGATCGAATATCCCGAAACGGGCGTTTATCACCCGCGCACACGCCAACGCATTTCGGAAACGCTGCGGCTTCTCCCGCGTGATGGCAAACCCAATGGCAAGGGCAAGAACGGCACAGTCGGTCTTATCCTGCTGCGTTCCTATCTGCTCGGGCACGATGCCGGGCATTATGACGCAGCCATCGCCGCGTTTGAGGCTGCCGGGATGAAAGTCGTGCCGGTGTTTGCAAGCGGGCTGGATGCAAGGCCCGCAATCGAGAAATTCTTCATCAAGGATGGAGAACGGCAGGTCGATGCGATCGTCAATCTCACCGGGTTTAGCCTCGTCGGCGGGCCTGCCTATAACGATGCTGATGCTGCGCGCGAGGTGCTGAGCGGGCTTGATGTGCCTTACATCGCTGCGCACGCGATTGAGTTCCAGTCGATCGAGGAATGGCGTCAGCGCGATCAGGGCCTTCTGCCGCTTGAAGCAACGATGATGGTGGCCTTGCCAGAGCTTGACGGTTCAACCACCCCAAGCGTGTTCGGCGGCCGCCCATCTTCTGGCTCAAGCGTGTGCGGCGGATGTGATCGCAATTGCGAATTCGAAGCGGCGGGCAGGCTCAATCCGATGCAAGGCTGCCCTGAACGGGCAGAGGCGCTGGCACAGCGCGTGGCCAAACTGATCGAGTTGCGCCGGTCTCAGCGGGCTGAGCGCAAACTTGCCGTGGTCCTTTTCAACTTCCCTCCCAATGCGGGGGCAACGGGCACGGCGGCATTCCTGTCAGTCTACGAATCCCTTCACGCCGCGCTCAAACGGCTGGCGGCAGAGGGTTACTCGCTCGAAGTGCCGGAAACACCCGATGCGCTGCGCGATGCGATCCTTGCCGGCAATTCAGAGAGCTTCGGGGCGGATGCCAATGTCGCTCACCGCGTGCCTGCTGACGAACATGTCCGGCGCGAACCACATCTTGACCAGATTGAGGCGCAATGGGGCCCTGCTCCGGGCAAGGCGCAGACAGATGGGTCGCATATCCAGATCTATGGCGCGCATTTCGGCAATGTCTTCGTCGGGGTGCAGCCAGCCTTTGGCTATGAAGGCGATCCGATGCGGCTTTTGTTTGAGGGCAATTTCGCTCCCACACACGCCTTCAGCGCCTTCTACCGCTATATCCGCGAAGATTTTGGCGCGCACAGCGTCCTGCATTTCGGAACGCACGGCGCGCTTGAATTCATGCCGGGCAAACAGGCTGGCATGACAGGCGATTGCTGGCCAGAGCGGCTGATTGGCGATCTGCCCAATTATTATCTCTACGCTGCCAACAATCCGACCGAAGGCATGCTCGCCAAGCGGCGCAGCGCGGCCACTCTCGTCAGCTATATGACCCCGCCTCTGGCTGAGGCAGGGCTGTACAAAGGGCTAAGCGAACTCAAGGCCAGTGTTGAACGCTGGCGGACGAGTGATGACGCAGCTGAAAGCGCTGATCTGGCGGAAATCATCGCCGATCAGTGCGAAGCGCTTGATATTGAATGCGGCGATATCTCTGCCCTGACAGGGCGGCTTTACGAACTTGAACAGGCGCTGATCCCGCACGGCCTGCATGTGCTGGGCAGCAATCCGGCTGGCGAACGGCGTGAGGGAATGCTCGATGCGATGCTCGAAGCCGCGCCGGAGGATTGCGAACGCGAAAGCCTCGCGCAGAAACTGGATGCGAGCGATGAATTGGGCTCGCTCATCCATGCGCTCGATGGCGGTTATGTCAGCCCTGCCCCTGGCGGTGATCTGGTCGCTAACCCCGATGTCCTGCCAACAGGCCGCAACATCCACGGCTTTGACCCGTTCCTCATCCCTTCGCATTATGCCTGCAAACAGGGTGCCGAGCAGGCCGAACGGCTGCTCGCCCGGCATGTGAAGGATGGCGCCGATTTTCCCACCAGCATTGCGATGGTGCTGTGGGGCACGGACAATATGAAATCCGAAGGCGTGCAGATCGCGCAGGCGATGACGCTGATGGGCGCTCGCCCCCGGCGCGATTCCTATGGCAGGCTGTGCGGGGCTGAACTGATCCCGCTCGAAGAGCTTGGCCGGCCGCGCATCGACGTGGTGATGACGCTGTCTGGTATCTTCCGCGATCTTCTGCCGCTGCAGACCCGCATGCTTGCCGAAGCGGCTTTGCTGGCAGCGCAGGCCGATGAACCAGCGCATGCCAATTTCGTGCGCAAACACTCGCTCGCTCATGCCGAGGCGCATGGTGTCGATCTCGAAACCGCAGCCTTGCGGGTCTTTTCCAATCAGGAGGGGGCTTACGGCGCGCAGGTCAACCAGATGATCGATGGCGGCGTATGGGCAGACCCGGATGAACTCGCCAATGCGTTCGAGGTGAACAAGGGCTTTGCATATGGCGTCAAAGGTCAGCCGGTGCAGCGCCGCGAACTGCTCACCTCTGCGCTCAAAGATGTCGAGTTCACCTATCAGAACCTAGAAAGCATCGAGGTCGGGATCACTGACCTCGATCAATATGTTGACGGGCTTGGCGGGGTCAGCCGCTCGGTCGCGCGGGCCAAAGGGGAAGAGGCTCCGGTCTACATCCTCGATGCGACGCGAGGCTCTGCCAAAGTGCGCACTTTGTCCGAACAGATCGACCTTGAAACGCGCACACGCACGCTCAATCCCAAGTGGTTTGAGGGCATGCTCGACCATGGTTTTGAAGGCGTCCGCCACATCGAAATGCATGTGACCAACACGCTGGGCTGGTCGGCAACCACAGGCGAAGTCGCGCCGTGGGTTTACCAGAAAATCAGCGAGACTTTCGTGCTCGACGAAGAGATGCGCCGCCGTCTTGCCGAGCTCAATCCGAAGGCTTCGGCGCGCGTCGCAGGACGCCTGCTTGAAGCGTGCGATCGCCATCTGTGGGAGCCTGATGAGGCAACCCTGGCGGCGCTGCGCGAAGCCAATGACGAACTCGAAGACCGCCTCGAAGGCGTATTCGTGGCCGAATGAAACCGGGGGACCGATAGAGTATGAACTTGCACACACCAAAATCCGGCTTCTCCAAGCCAGACGGTGAAGGATCGGTCCAGGTCCAGCTTGATCCGCGCGATCAGATCAAGGGCGCGAAGGTGTTCGCTGTCTATGGCAAAGGCGGGATCGGCAAATCGACCACTTCGTCCAACCTGTCCGCAGCTTTTTCCAAGTTGGGACACAGAGTGCTCCAGATCGGCTGCGATCCCAAGCATGACAGCACTTTCACGCTGACCAAAAAGCTGATGCCGACCGTGATCGACGTGCTTGAAACGGTCGAGTTTCATTCCGAGGAACTGCGGCCCGAAGACTATATGTTCGAAGGCTATAACGGCGTGATGTGCGTAGAGGCAGGCGGTCCGCCAGCAGGCACGGGCTGCGGCGGCTATGTCGTCGGGCAGACCGTCAAGCTATTGAAACAGCACCACCTGCTTGAAGACACAGACGTCGTCATCTTTGACGTTCTGGGCGATGTGGTGTGCGGCGGGTTTGCCGCGCCTTTGCAGCATGCAGAGCGCGCGCTGGTTGTCGCGGCGAATGATTTTGACAGCATTTTTGCCATGAACCGGATCGTCGCCGCGATCGGGGCAAAGTCGAAGAATTACGATGTCCGGCTCGCCGGAGTTGTCGCCAATCGCAGCCGCGAAACCGACGAGATTGACCGGTTCTGCGATGCGATCGGGATGGAGCGGCTCGCTCACTTCCGCGATGTCGATGCGATCCGCCGTTCGCGCCTCAAGAAATGCACTCTGTTCGAAATGGAAGACAGCCCAGAGGTCAAGCAGGCTCAGGATGAATATTTGCGGCTCGCAGCGCAGCTTTGGGCCGGGGTCGAACCGCAAGCGGCAGAGCCGATGAAGGACCGCGACATCTTTGATTTTCTGGGGTTTGAATGATGGCGACGCATTCTCCTGAAACACCATACACAGCCCGGCGCGAAGCGCTGGCGACCTATTTCGACAGCACGGCCAAACAGGCCTGGATTGACCTCACCTCTGACGCCAAGGTCAGCGGCATTCGCGCCACGGTTCGCGCCGGTCGCAAGCAGATGCGCGATACTTTGGTCAGTTGGCTGCCAACCGATCTGCGGCGCACGCGAGTGCTGGATGCGGGCTGCGGGACCGGTGCGCTCGCGCTTGATGTTGCATGCAGGGGCGCTGATGTGACAGCGGTCGATGTGGCCGGTGGTCTTGTTGAAGTGGCGAGGAGCCGGGCAACCGGGTTCATCGGTCACGGCAAGGTCCGCTGGCGCGCGGGCGACATGCTGGATCCCTCGCATGGCGATTTTGCGCATGTGGTCGCGATGGATTCGCTGATCCATTATTCGCCCGAAAATCTTGTCGATGCGGTTGAGGAACTGAGCCAGCGCGCCTCGCATTCGATCCTGTTCACCTTCGCGCCGCACACCCGCCTTTTGGGAGCGATGCACTCGGTCGGAAAAGTCTTCCCGAAAAGCGACCGGTCCCCGGCAATCGTCCCTGTTTCGGAGACCGAGCTTCGCGCCCGGCTTGGCAGGCTCGCTGATTGGAAGATCGGACGCAGCGAGCGCATTTCGAGCGGGTTTTACACGTCACAAGCACTGGAATTGGTCAGACGCGGATGAGCCAGCCCCCTCGCCCTTCCTATCCCTTTACCCGCCTGATCGTGGGTCTGCTGCCGTTCGCGGATGCGGCGAGCAAGGAATTGCCGCTGTCGCGCTTGCTGCGGCTGGCGCTGTTCCAGGTCAGCGTGGGCATGGCGATGGTGCTGTTGTCGGGCACCTTGAACCGGGTGATGGTGGTTGAACTTGGCACGCCGACCTGGCTGATTGCCTTGCTGATCGCGGTCCCGCTTGTGGTCGCGCCATTCCGCGCGCTGATCGGGCACCGGTCTGACAGACATGTTTCCGCGCTTGGCTGGCGGCGCGTGCCGTACATCTGGTTCGGCACGATGATGCAGTTTGGCGGGCTGGCAATCATGCCCTTTGCCTTGTTGCTGCTGGAGATTGAGGGACGGTTTGAGTTTGGCCTTGCCGCCGCGGCAATTGCTTTCCTTTTGACAGGCCTTGGCTTCCACGTGACGCAAACTGCTGGCCTTGCGCTTGCGACCGACCTTGCCCCTGAAGACAAGCGTCCGCGCGCTGTGGCGCTGCTTTATGTGATGCTTCTGGTTGGGATGATGCTCGCCGCGTTTGTGATTGGCGGGCTGTTGATCGACTTTTCACCCACTCGCCTCGTGCAGGTGATCCAGGGTTCGGCAGTGCTGACGCTGGTGCTTAATGTGATTGCCCTGTGGAAACAGGAAGCGCGCGCGCCAGAGCGGACCAAACCTGATCCCGATGCGCCAAGCTTTGGCGAATTGTGGAACGCCTTTGTGCGCGATGGCCGCAATGCGCGGCTGTTGACCGGAATCGGCATTGGCGCGGCTGGTTTTGCAATGCAGGATGCGCTGCTTGAACCGTATGGCGGCGAAATCCTTGGCCTGTCGGTTGGCGCGACTACCGCGCTTACCGGCATCTGGGCCTTGGGCGCGCTGATCGGGTTCATGTATTCAGGCCGCGCGCTTTCGCGCGGGGGTGATCCCTTGCGTATCGCCGGGCTTGGGCTGGTCGCTGGCATCAACGCCTTCATCCTCGTTCTGTTTGCAGCGCCGATTGGTTCGCCGGTTATGCTTTATCTTGGCGCGCTGCTGATCGGGCTTGGCCTGGGATTGTTTTCCGTCGGCACGCTGATCGAGGCGATGGCCTTGGCAAAGAGCGAGACCGCTGGCCTTGCGCTGGGCGCATGGGGCGCCGTGCAGGCGACCTGCGCTGGCGCAGGCATCGCAGCGGGCGGCGCAATGCGCGACATCATCGCGCTTATCGGCACAAATTCAGGCGCGGCCGAACTGACCAGCCGCGCGGCTGGCTACACCAGCGTCTACACATTCGAAATCCTGCTGCTGCTTGCAGGGCTCGCCGCGATTGGGCCGCTTGTCGGCCGTGATCGCAGAAACACCAACCGTTTACGGGATAGCGCAGACCAGCCGTTCGGCCTGCGTGAGTTCCCGACATGAGCTGCGAACCCAGATTCGATTTGGGGGGGATATCGCGGTCAACACCGCAAGGGGCGCGAGGCGTGAAGCGCTCCTTCGCATCTGAGAGGAAAGTACCATGACTGCCACGTACCTGCTGGGGAATGCCGCCTACATTGTCGGCAAATTCGATGTCGCTGAACTCGCGATCCTGCTGTTCATTCTCTTCTTCATCGGTCTCGTTTTCTATCTCAACCGGGAAAGCCGCCGCGAAGGCTATCCGCTTGAGCATGAACAAACCGGCGTTGTCATGCGCGGCCAACCGCTGTTTGATGGCGAGAAGAAAACTTTCAAGCTGCCGCATGGTCGCGGCACGTATACGCCCGAAGATCAGCCGCGCGATGCGCTTGATATTCCGGCAGAGCAGGCCTTTGGCGCGCCGGGCGCCCCGTTTGTGCCAAGCGGTGATGCAATGGCTGATGGGCTTGGCCCGGCAGCCTATGCCAACCGCGAAGACTATCCCGATCTCACGATCGATGGCGCACCGCGCATTGTTCCAATCGGCGCCAGCCACGGCATGACCATTGCTGATTGCGACATGGATCCTGTTGGTCTGCCGGTTTACGGCGCTGACAAGAAGAAAGCGGGCGAAGTCAGCGATGTCTGGGTCGACCAGTCAGAGCACATCATCCGTTATCTCGAAGTGACAACCGGATCAGGCAAGAAAGTGCTCGCACCGATGCCATTCTGCGCTGTCCAGGGCAAAAGCTGGCTCGGCGGGATCACTCCGCTTGTTGATGATCAGACCGCTCTGATCGATGTCGAGGCGATCCGTTCGGATCAGTTCGACGCCGTGCCTGCGGTCGCGACGGCGGGCCAGATCACCCGGCTCGAAGAGGACAAGATCCAGGCCTATTACGGCGGTGGATACATGTATGCGACTGCGGAGCGCTCAGAACCGTGGCTGTAAACACCACCAAGCCTGAGGATCTCGAGGAGCTGGGGCCCAAGGCCTTTGGCGACCCGATGGGCACGCCTGCAAAGGATGAGAAAGTCTTGTGGCGGGGGCGGCCGGATGTGGCTCCCCTCGCCCGCACGGCGTTCCATACGCGCAGCGTGGGAATCTATTTCCTGGTGCTGATCGCTCTGTCGCTGGCTTATGACAATCCCAATGCGGCAATTGTCTGCACTGTGCTGGGCCTTGCGGCGCTCGCGATCCTGAATGGTCTTGCGTGGTTGAGCGTTCGTACAACGCTCTACATCCTCACCGATACGCGGCTGATCCTGCGGGTCGGAATGGCGATCGAGACGCGCATCAACATTCCCTTGAAGCATGTCACCTCGGCCAATCTGCGGATGCGCGGCAAGAGCCATGGCGACATTGCGCTTACGCTCGGCGGTGATCGGCTGCTTGGTTATGCATTGCTGTGGCCGCATGTGCGCCCCTGGCGCTTTGCCCGGCCAGAGCCGATGCTGCGCGCAGTGCCCGATGCAAAAGCGCTTGCCGCTGTGCTGGCAAAGGCGTGCGCGCACCATGGCCCGATTGAGCAGAACTTGATCGAGATCAAGGAAGAGCTGTCCCAAACGCCCAAGCACGCATCTCAGCAGGTGAACGGCCCTGCTGAGGCGGCGGGCTATCAGGATGGGGATCTCAAAGGAGCGCATGCATGATCGTTCGCGAATACGAAGAAGACGAAGTCACGGTCCACCGCATCCCATTGATGATGGCAGGGGCGCTGATCGTATCAGTGCTGGCTCTCACGACAGCGGTCAGCCTTGGCTTTGTTGAGCGCCAATCGATCCCAAGCGAAGCCCGAGCGGCATCGGGTGCGCAGATGATCGATACAAGGGCGCTCTACTTCTTCGATGAAAGCGACGGCACCGTGCGGGTGGAAGACGCGGTGAGCGGGGATGAGATAGCCCGCTATGGCCCGGGCACTGGCGGCTTTGTCCGTTCCTCGGTGCGCAGCCTGACGCATCAGCGCCGGATCAATGGCATTGGCCGCGAAGTGCCTTTCAATCTCGTTGAGTGGGACAATGGCGAATTGACCCTGATCGATGAGACCACGGGCGGCACAGTCGAACTCGCCTCGTTCGGCACTGGCAATCGCGCAACCTTTGCTGCCATGCTGGAAAGAGGGAACTGACCAATGGCAAGTTTGGCCCCAAGTTCACAGCACGGATCGCCGCAAGATGCGCGGCAATTCGACACGCCATGCACGATCACGGTCGAGCAAAGCTCTGAACATTTTCACGCTCATGTCGAACTGCCTGAAAGCATCGAGATGGAGCCCGGTGACAAGGTGCGGGTCCATGGCGATCCCATCTCGATCCCATTTGGTTCGCGCGAAGTGTTTGAACGCACCGCCACTGTCACGCGCGCAGGGCCACTCAGGCGCATTCTGACGCGCGCCGCTGCCTATTTCGATTTGGCCGAATTGTACGAAGTCAGCTTCAACGCTGGGAGGATCAAATGAACGCTTACAAGCCCATGACGAGCGAAGAGGCGATGGAGCTCGCGACCGAAGACACGATGCTCACGCCGCGTTTTTACACCACCGATTTTGAAGCGCTTGATGCGATCGATGTGTCACGCGTGCGAGGCGAATGGGACGCGCTGATCGAAGAGATGGTCGGCGATCCCAACAAGAAGCACTTCAAGCACAATGACAGCTTCAAGGGCGTGATCGAGAAGCTTGAGCCTGAACTGCGCAAGGAGTTCATGGATTTCCTCGTCAGCTCGATGACATCGGAGTTTTCGGGCTGCGTGCTGTATGCAGAAATCGCCAGGCGCACGAAGAATCCGGACATGAAACAGCTGTTCAAGCTGCTGGCCCGCGATGAAAGCCGCCATGCCGGTTTCATCAATGAAAGCCTCAAGGATGCAGGCGTCGGAGTTGATCTGGGGTTCCTCACCCGGACCAAGAAATACACCTACTTCAAGCCAAAGTTCATTTTCTACGCGGTCTATCTTTCGGAAAAGATCGGATATGCGCGTTACATCACGATCTACCGCCACCTTGCGGCCAATCCGCAGAACAAGTTCCACCCGATCTTCGACTGGTTCGAGGAATGGTGCAATGACGAGTTCCGCCATGGGGAAGCCTTTGCGATGCTGATGCGGGCCGATCCCAAACTGCTGGAAGGCCGCAACAAGCTGTGGATCCGTTTCTTCCTGCTGTCGGTCTATGCGACGATGTATGTGCGCGACCACAACCGCCCCGCATTTCACGCAGCGCTTGGCGTTGATCCGACCGAATACGACTACAAGGTATTTTCGATCTGCAACCAGATTGCGCGGCAGGTCTATCCGGTGGAGCTCGACATCGATAGCCCCCGCTTCCGCGCCAATATGGAAGCGCTGCGGCAGGCCGCTCTCAAGATCGATGAAGGCAAGGCGCAAGGCGGCATTGGCGGGCTCGCCAAACGCATCAGCGGCATGGCGGGTGCGGGTTTCAACTTTGCCAAGATGTATTTCCACCGCGCCAAGTCGAACGAGCTTCCGCAATCGATCCGGCTTTATCCTGCATGGTAAGTTGGAGCGGCCATATTGTCCCGTTCATCGTGACGGTTGCGATCTGGTTCATCGCCACCGGGCTGATTGCCTGGGCGGACAATCGCGGGCGCGCGACCTTTCGGCGTAGCGTTGCCCTTGGCGGCGCGGCAGGGATTGCCGGGCTGATTGCCATTTTGCTGTCGTCGCAAAGCGTCAGTGTTGCGGCCGTCTACGTCTCGTTTGTCGGCGCCTTGCTGGTCTGGGGCTGGCACGAAGTTGGCTTCCTGACAGGGGCCGCAGCCGGACCGCGCCGGTCCGCCTGCCAACCCGGTGCCACCGGGCTTGACCGGTTCATGCAGGCAAGCGCCACGGTGATCCATCACGAGGTCGCGCTGGCGCTCACCGCGCTGATGTTGATCTCGCTTGCCTGGAACGCGCCCAATCAGATTGGGGCCACGGTCTTTGTCCTGATGTTTGCCTTGCGGCTATCCTCCAAGATCAACCTGTTTGTCGGCGTGCCCAATTCCACGACCGAGATGCTCCCCCCTCATCTCGATTATCTCAAAAGCTATTTTGGCCGCAATCGGATGACTGTGCTGCTTGCAGCAACGATTGCGGCGATCCTCGCGCTTGCCGGATGGTTTGCAAGCCTTGCAATGGCAGCGCCGCTTGGCAGCGCGGAAATGACCGGCGCGAGCCTGTTGACCGCGCTGTGCGTCCTCGGCGCGTTAGAACATCTATTCCTTGCCTTACCGTTCCGCGACGGGATGCTGTGGGGCTGGGCGTTCCAGCAAGCTGGACACAATGAAGAGATTGGCGGGAATGGGGGGACCAGGCCGTCATGAATACCAAGAACACAAGAGTATACGAACAGGGGAACACCCATGGACTTTGATGCCTTTTTCGCCAGCGAACTGGACAGCGTTCGCGAAGAGGGGCGCTACCGCGTCTTCACCGATATCAAGCGGCACCGGGGCAAGTTCCCGCACGCCACGCGCTTTGTCGAGGATGAAACGCAGGCGGTAACAGTGTGGTGTTCGAACGATTACCTTGGCATGGGGCAGCACCCCAAGGTGATCGAGGCGATGCATGATTGTCTTGATGAATGCGGCGCAGGCGCAGGGGGCACGCGCAACATTTCGGGCACCAATCACTATCACGTTGAACTTGAGGCTGAGCTTGCCGATCTGCACGGCAAGGAAAGCGCGTTGTTGTTCACATCGGGCTATGTCTCGAACTGGGCGGGTCTTGGCACTCTGGCGAGCAAGATTCCGGGCTGCGTCGTGTTTTCCGATGCGCTAAATCACGCATCGATGATCGAAGGCATTCGCCATTCGCGCGCGCCCTACAAGATCTGGAAGCACAATGATGTCGAACATCTCGATGCGATGCTGTCAGAGTTTGGCCCAGATGTTCCCAAGCTTGTCGCCTTTGAAAGCGTCTATTCGATGGATGGCGACATTGCCCCCATCGCTGACATCCTCGACGTGTGCGAAAAGCACGGCGCAATGAGCTATATCGATGAGGTTCACGCGGTTGGCCTTTACGGCCCGCGTGGCGGCGGCGTTGCTGAACGCGAAGGCTTGATGGACCGGATCACGGTTATCGAAGGCACGCTTGGCAAGGCGTTTGGCGTGATGGGCGGCTATATCGCGGCCAGCCGTGATCTGGTGGATTTCGTGCGCACCTTTGCGAGCGGATTTATCTTCTCAACCGCGCTGCCACCTGCTGTCGCAGCCGGTGCAGCGGCGAGCATCCGTCACCTTAAGGAAAGCAGCGCCGAGCGCGACATGCAAAAAGAGCGCGTGGCCCAGGTGCGCCGCCAGCTCGACATGCTTGGCATTCCGCATCTTCCCAATCCCAGCCACATCATCCCGGTAATGGTGGGCGATGCGAAGAAGTGCAAAATGATCAGCGACTGGTTGATGGACAACCACGGCATTTATGTTCAGCCGATCAATTATCCGACAGTGCCCGTAGGGACAGAGCGGTTGCGGCTGACGCCATCGCCCGTCCATGACGATGGTGACATCACAAAGCTGACCGAAGCGCTCAGCGAAATCTGGTCGCAGTGCGAACTCGCCCGCGGACAGATCGCTGCGTAGCACACGGCCCTGGCAGACAAAGAAGAAGGGGGGCGGCGTGGCATCCCACGCCGCCCCTTCTGTTTGAACCTCTTGGTCTATCAGTCGTCGCTTGCGTCGAGGTAAGCGATGACGTCAGCGCGGTCCTGCGGATCCTTGAGGCCAGGGAAGGCCATCCGGGTGCCCGGCATGAATTCGCGCGGCGCTTCGAGATATTCGTACATCACCTCAGGCGTCCATGTGACACCGCTGTTTGCATTGGCATCAGAATAGCGGAAACCTTCGATCGTGCCGGCGGTGCGGCCGATCACGCCGTAAAGCGACGGGCCTACGCCGTTCTTGCCTTCTTCGATAAGGTGGCAGGTGCGGCACTGTGCGAAGACGGTTTCACCTGCGGCGGCATCGCCTGTCAGGTCAGCGAAAGCGACATCAGCGGGAAGCTCGGGCTCGGGCTCGGGCTCGGGCTCAGGCTCAACTTCGGCGACTTCCTCAGCCGCGTCATCCGAAGCAGGCGCTCCGCCGCAAGCGGCCAGGGCAAGCATGCTTGGTACAGCAACAGCGCTCATAACGATTTTACGCATAGGATCACATTCCTCTAATCTATTCACCGGCTTGTCGCGTTGCCGCGCAGCTGTGAACCATCCAAAGTTGATCCCGGACCCTGTTTAGAAGCCAAAGCCCGGTATTTCAACACGAAGCCACATGGGGTTAGTGCTTTGACGTAACGAGCCACTGACCGATTGGTTTCCACTCGGCGAAAAAAGCTGGCGATCAGGATGCAAGCAAGGGCACGAAGTGCGCTGCTCATTGCCAATCGCTCAACGCACGCTAAAGAAGCGGCCATGCAAAACTTACCATGGCACTCAAAGCTGGTCCTCGGACTTGTCGTCTTCCTTCCGATCTATTTCATGATCGCGGCGCTTGGCACCAAGATCGGCCTGTGGGGTTGGCAGACGGGCCTTGTCGGCATGACCTTTTCCGCTGGTCCCTTTCTGCTTGGCCTTCTGGTGATCGTCGCGCTCGTTTCGTTGATCATTGGCCTTGTGAAGAAGCCGCGCCGCAAGCTCGTGATCGGGTCAGGCATACTCGGCATTCTTATCCCGGCTGGTCTTGGGCTGATGGGTCTGACGGCGGCTGGCGCTGCTGGCGACAATCCGATCCACGATGTTGCGACCGACACAGGCAATCCGCCACTCTTCTCCGATGAAGTGATGGCAGAGCGCGCTGAGAGTGAGGCCAATCCGGTCAATGACTATCAGCTGCCGCTGGGCGAAATTGAGATGTACGCCAGCCTCAACGAAGCCGAGCCAGAGCTTGCGATCAAAAGCCACGCGCAGATCATCAATGACACATATGCTGATCTTTCGCCGCTGCCGCTTGGCGGGGCGAGCCGGGCTGATGCTGTGGCAGCGGTGGCCGCTGCTATGGGATCGATGGGTTTTGTCGATATCCGTCAGGATGCGCAGGCTGGCCGTGTTGAAGGTGTCGCAGAAACATTCTGGTACGGTTTCAGGGATGATGTGGTGGCCCGCATTGGCGAGACGGAGATCGACTTCCGTTCGGTCAGCCGGGTGGGTCGCAGCGATCTTGGTGCCAATGCTCAGCGCATTGCCGAACTGCGTGCCAAGGTCGCAGAGCAGATCGGTCAGCGTTGATCCTCACCGAAAGGTCGAGGCGGCAAGAGCGCTGCGCTGAAAAACTGTGAGTACGCACAAGGCGGCATAGCCATAGGCGATCACACCGAACCATGAAGGAAACAGGCACATCGCAATGAACACCGCGATCGTCTCCGTCCCTTCGGCTAGGCCGGTCGAATAGAAAAAGCTCTTCTTTCCATGCGCCTCGGTTTCTTCGCCGCGCTGCGCTGCGATGACGGCAAAGGCAAGAAAGCTTACCCCCGTCAGCACAAAGCTCGCGACCAGCACCAAGGCTGGCAGTGTGTTTTCTGACGCCATGACGCCAAAGCCGAGTGGGATCGAAACGTAAAACGCAAAATCTGCGACAATGTCGAAATATCCGCCCAAAGGTGTCGGCATGGTCGCGCGCGCGACGGCCCCATCCAGCCCATCGAGCAGACGGTTGGCAATAATCAGCGCAAGGCCAATGCCGATCTCGCCAAACCCGATGGCAACCGCGCCTGCAAGCCCAAGCGCCAGCCCTGCAAAGGTCAGCATGTTGGCGGTGATCCCCGCGCCCGCAAGAACCCGGCCCATCCGGTTAAGCGGCGGATCGATCACCGGGCGAAGTTTGGCATCAAGCATTGCGCCTCACCCTTACCCGCCAAGAGTCACAAGACCAATCCACGCACCGGTTGTCGCGGTGGTGATATTGCCAGCGATCCAGCTCTTGATGCCAAGTCCGGCAACCTCAGCCCGGCGTTCGGGGCACAGCGTCCCAATGGTCGAGACAAGCAAGCCAATGCTCGCCAGATTTGCCACCCCGCACAGCGCATAAGTGACAATCAACAAGCTGCGATCGCTCAACGTGCCATCAGGCAGCGCCGCAAGCTCCAGATATGCGACATATTCGTTGAGGATGACCTTTGTCCCCATCAACCCGCCCGCTGCCTGAGCCTCTGCCCATGGCACGCCGATCAGCCACATGACAGGCGCGAATACCCAGCCAAACACGCGTTTCAGGCTGATCGGTTCATCCCCGACAAGCGGAAGCAGCGCCAACGCCTGATCGGTGAGCGACACGAGCGCGAAGACAACAATGATCACCGCGATCACGGCGAGGAACAATTGCATCCCGTCCATCGTGCCCTTGATGATCGCATCGATAGAATTTTCGTATCTGAGGCCCGGTTCATCTTCGTCCGCAGCGGTTGCCTTGTCATTCGCGCTGCCGGGCACCATCAGCTTTGCAATAAGTAGTGCGGCGGGAAGCGAGACGAGCGATGCGGAAATCATATGCCCTACGCCATCGGGCACGCTTTCGCGCAGGGTCGTGGCGTAAAGGATCAGGATCGCGCCGCTGATCGTCGCCATGGCAAGCACCATGACCTGGAACAGCTCTGCCCTGCTCATCCGTTCGAAATAGGCGCGCACGACAAGCGGGCTTTCAACCACGCCCAGAAACATGTTCGCCCCGCCTGACAGGCCCACAACACCACTGACCCCAAGGGTCTTGCGCAAGAGGAAAGAAAGGCCGTTCACGATCCAGCGCAGCACGCCCCAATGCCAAAGGACAGCGGCCAGCGCTGAGAAGACGATTACCAGCGGCAGGATCTGAAACGCGATGATCAAAGGGGGCTGCGCGCCTTCCTTTAGCTCGAACGGCAGGTCCGCCCCGCCGAGATAACCGAACATGTAGGCAGAGCCATCAAGGGTTGCCCGCTCGATCGCGGCGACGCCCTGGTTGGCAAGACTGACGATATCCCAGACAAACGGGACCCGAACAATCAGAACCGCCAGAGCCGCCTGCAATCCCAGCGCGCCCAAAATCCAGCGCCACGATGGGCGGCCACCGCGATCCTCGCTCAGCCCCCAGGCGCAAGCGAGCAGCACCGCAATCCCGATTATCCCGCGCAGCTGGTCAAACAGTTCCAACACAAGCCCCCGTCTCTTGCCAAGCCCGAAGGCCTAGCCTCAGCCGCGGCGCCAGTCGTGATATTTCTCGACATAGCCGAGCAGCTTTTCAGGCTTGCGCGCCTTCTTCCATTCACCTGCGGCAAACTTGTTGCCCTCTGCCATGGTCGGATAAGGGTGGATCGTGCCGAGGATCTTGTTGAGCCCGAGCTTGTACTTCATCGCCAGCGTATATTCCGCCAGCATCTCGCCTGCATTGTGGCCTACAATCGTGGCGCCAAGGATCGTATCCTTGCCGGGCTTGGTCAGCACTTTGACAAAGCCTTTCGCCTCGTTTTCGGCAATCGCACGGTCAAGTTCATCCAGCTCGTACTGCGAGACTTCGTATTCGATGCCCTGCTCTTTCGCCTCTGCCTCGTTGATGCCGACGCGGGCGATCTCGGGGTCGAGGAAGGTGACAGCGGGGATGACCGAATAATCCGCCTTGAACCGCTTGAACTGGCCGAACAGCGCATTCACGCTGGCAAACCAAGCCTGATGGGCAGCGGTGTGAGTGAACTGGAACGGCCCGGCAACATCGCCGCAGGCATAGATATTGGGAAACTTGGTGGCGAGGAACTCGTCCGTGACAACCGTCCGGCTGGTATCGATGCCAATATCTTCCAGCCCATATCCGGTCAGGCGCGCTGCGCGGCCAACCGCGACGATCAGCGTGTCGTATTCGATCTCGACCTCATCGTCGCCGTGCTTTGCGATGATCGATGAGCCGGTAACCTTGACCGCTTGATGGCCGGTCAAAACGGTGACGCCAGAGGCTTCGAGCGATTGTTGAGCCAGCGCTGAGACCTCAGGGTCTTCGCGGCCCATGACCCGGTCCATCATTTCGACCTGAGTGACATTGGAGCCAAGCCGCGCGAGGCTTTGCGATATCTCACAACCAATCGGTCCGCCGCCAAGGATCGCCACGCGCGCAGGCGGGTTATCCATTTCGGCAAAGGCATCCCACATCGTATCGGACGTGAGGTAATCGCTATCCTCAAGGCCGGGGATTGGCGGCACGAACGGCGCTGCGCCTGCGGCGATGATAATCGATTGGGTGGTGAGGCGAATGGTCTCGCCATCGTTGCGGGCGATTTCGACCGTCCACGGATCGATTATCTTGGCATAGCCAAGCTGCACATCGACACCCATGCCTTCAAAGCGTTCAGGGCTGTCCATCGGCTCGATCCGCTTGATCGCATCCATGACGCGCGCAATCGTGTGCTTGAAGGGCACTTTGGGTTCATGCGCTTCGAGCCCGTACTTGTCGGCATGGCGCATCTGGCTTGCAACCTTGGCGCTTTTGATCAGCGCCTTGGACGGTACGCAGCCAAAGTTGAGGCAGTCCCCGCCCATCTTGTGCCCTTCGACCAGCGTAACCTTGGCTTTGACTGTCGAACCGATAATCGCCGAAACAAGCCCAGCCGCGCCCGCGCCGATGATCACCACGTTGCGGTCAAATGTCTTGGGCTTGGTGAAGCCGCGATAGACCTTGCGGCGCTGCAGAAATCCGATGATCGCCTTTGCAATCCAGGGCGCAATTCCAAGAAGGACGAAGGAACCGATGATCTGCGGGGTGAATATCCCGCCAGCGCTTTCAAGGCTCGACAATTGCGTGCCGGCATTCACGTAAATGGCCGTGCCCAGCAGCATGCCAAGCTGGCTCACCCAGATATAAGTGAAGGTCTTGATCCGGGTCAGGCCCATCACAAGGTTGATTACAAAGAACGGGACTGCGGGGACCATGCGCAGCGTGAAGAGATAGAAAGCCCCGTCGCGCTCAAGCCCTTCATTGATACCTTTGAGCCGGTCACCGAATTTCGCCTCAATCGTATCGCGCAGGACATAACGCGAAGACAGGAAAGCGAGCGTCGCGCCAGCGGTCGATGCAAAGGAAACAACGATCAAGCCCGTCACAAGGCCAAACAGCGCGCCAGCCGCAAGCGTAAGCAGCGCAGCCCCGGGCAAGGATGCTGCAGTCACGCCGACATAGATCGCAAAGAAGCCTGCAATCACGAGAACCGGGTTGTCGCGATAGACCTGCTGCGCATCGGCGACAGCCGCCTTGATCCCTTCAAACGTGAGGTATTCCCCAAGATCAAAGTAGAAATAGGCCGCGACCAGCGCCGCCAGCAAGGCGATGATGACTAGTTTCTTCATGAGTGCCCTTCGTTCGATATCTGCTTGCGCCGAGACGCCTTGATGCTCTCTTCGTAAACAGCGCGCCTATGGTTACGCTCTAGGATGTTCCGCGCGCCAAAGCATCGTATTTTCTGAGCCAGCGCATATCGATGGCGTGCTTGAGCCGCGAGACCCACCGCCCGCTCGCGGTGATGGGGCCGTAGCTCGCGATCGCAGCGCCATCGCCGCTCGACATCAGGTAGAGGTTGTTCCAGCGCGGACGGTAGATTTGCGTGGGCTCGTTGCCAGCCATCACCGCACGCAGGTTCGAAGCGAGTACGGGCCCTGCAAACACGGCATGGACGCCCGAATGCGGAATCGCGCGGTCAGTTCTTGCGGCGACATCGCCCACGGCAAAGATGCAAGAGTGAGACAGCGAACGCTGGTGCGGATCGACAGCGATGAAACCATCGGCATCGCATTGGAGCCCGCTTGCCCGCGCCCATTCAGGCGCCCCGCTGCCCAAAGCTGCGACGATCAGATCAACCGGTTCGAGCGACTGCGTGCCTGCAAACAATTGCCCGCTATCAATCCTCGCATCCTGTTCGATCACAGCTATGCCTTGCTGCGCTAGTTTTGCCCTGACGCGCCGAACCACCGCATTGGAAAAACCATTGAGCAGGCCATCTTTGCCGGCGATCAGCGCCACCTCTGCTGGGGGCTTTGCGCCTTTGCGATTGCGCAGGCCGAACGCGACTTCGACCCCGCCAGCCCCGCCGCCCGCAACAGCAATCCGGCGCAATTCGCCAAGCGCCTCGATGCGTTTCACAAAACCTTCGATCGGCCGGATATCAGCAACCCGTGGATCATCACCCAGAATGCCTGCGCCGCGGCCAACTCCGCCTGTGTCGATAGAAGCAATGTCAAAGCCGACCTGACCGCCATCCTCGAGCATCACCAGCCGTCTATCAGTATCAATCGCGCTGCAACGCCCCTCGATGAAGTCGACCCCGGCACGCCGGGCAAGTCCTTCGACGTGGACGAGGCCTTCATCGCGCTCATATTGTCCGGCTATCCAGCCCGGAACCGTTCCCGAATATCTGAGATAGGGGCCCGGTGTAACAAGGCTCGCCCGGCGGCATGGCAGGCCCTTCGCGATCCAGTCCGCCAACACCGCAACATGCGCGTGTCCACCGCCAACCAGCAGCAAATGGTCAAGGTTGCCTGAGTGTTCGCGGCTGTCCATCGCGCAAAGCCATTCCCTATTACCGAGCGAATGTCGAGCATTTGCGCAGGCGGTTCGGGAACCGTGCGGCCTCCGGCTTGTTCTGTAGGAAACCAGACATATCTCCGCCCCTACCCATCCCCTTGCCCCCGCAAGGACACAGGTTGCAAAACCAACAGGGCCAGGTCCGATAGGAACGTCCGGACCGCGGACCTTGGTGTCGATACAAATTTCGGTTGATTGAGCAGGACTGCATAGATGGCCCTCGAGACCCCCACTCATGGCTCACAAATTTCGCTGGTCGCGTTTTTCAGGCAGTTTCTAGCGATCCTGAAGCCTGAGGCGAGCTTTTACTGGCTCGCAGTGGTCTATGGCCTTGGAATCAGCCTCCTGTCACTCGCCACGCCCATTTCCGTGCAGATGCTGGTCAACACCGTTGCCAACACCGCACTCACCGCGCCGCTGATCATGCTGTCGCTGACACTGTTTGGCCTCCTGATCCTGTTCGGCCTGCTATATGCCTTGCGCATCCACCTGATGGAGTTGTTTGCGAGGCGTTTCTATGCGCGCATGGTCGCAGAAATATCGCTGATCGCGGTTTATGCGCAGGACCCGTTCTTCTCGGACCGCAAATCCTCTGCTCTGTTCAACCGCTATTTCGACGTGGTGAACGTGCAAAAGGCGCTGCCAGTTTTGTTTATCGGCGGGTTCTCGGTGGTCCTCCAAGTGGCAGTCGGCTTTGTTCTCGTGTCGCTTTACCACCCGCTGTTTCTGGTTTTCACACTCGTGATGTCGGGGCTGATCTGGGTAATCTGGCTGGTGTGGGGCGCGCGTGCGATCAGGACCGGCATCGATCTCAGCCACGCCAAGCACGAGACAGCGAACTGGCTTGAACTGGTCGGCGGTTCCAACGGCTTCTTCAAGTCGCAGCGCCGGATCGATTATGCGCTCGATCGCAGCAACGCCTATACTGCGGCCTATCTCGACCAGCACAAGCACCACTTCCGCCAGCACTTCGCGCAGTCGCTCGGGTTCCTGCTGCTCTATGCGGCGGCAAGTGCTGCGCTGCTGGGGCTTGGCGGCTGGCTGGTCATTCAAGGCCAGCTGACACTTGGCCAGCTGGTCGCGGCAGAACTTGTCCTGTCGGTTGCCTTTTTCGGGGTCGCACAGCTCGGCACTTACCTCACCTATTTCTACGACCTGTGTGCCGCGATCGAGGAAATCTCGCTGTTCTACAATGTCGAACAGGAACAGTCAGACACACCTGACACCAGCGAGTTCAGCGACCACACATTGGTGTTCAAGGGCGTTCGCGGCCAGGCGCGCAATGACGAAGTGCAGTTTGACCTCGAGATCGAAAGCGGCGCGATCGTGATGGCGGCTGCCAAGCACCACGGAATCCAGCGCCTCTTTACCAACCTCTTGAAGATGCACGAGAGACCGGAAACCGGCTTTGTCACCATGGGCGGGACCGATTTTCAGGACATCGAAGCCTACAATCTGCGCAAGGATATCCACGTCCTTGAACGGCCCAGTTTCGTAGGGATGACCGTGCGCGAATATCTGGCGCTATCCTGCCCTGACACAGCGAACCAGCGCATGGTCGAGGCGCTCAAAACGGTAGGTCTGCTCGATACCTTGTCAGCGCTGGAATTGGGGCTCGACACGCCGATTGCCTATACCGGCTATCCGCTTTCGGCGGTTGAGCTGCAACAGCTCAAACTGGCGAATGCACTTCTTGAGCAGCCGCGTATCCTCGTGCTTAGCCCGCTTTTTGATCTGGTGGGTGAAGCAAACCTCGCGCGTGCCATCCACGAGCTGCGCGAGCAGGCCTATTCAACAGTGATCTACTTTTCGGGGCGTGAAAACGACATCGGGTTTGATCGCTTCCTCTATCTCGAAGCCGACCAGCAGCGCTATTTCGACAGCTTCGAACAGTTCCGCAGCGCAGCAGGAGGCAAGCCATGAGCCTGCGCGCGGAGGACATGAAGCACTTCACCGCTCTCAAGGGCGTGCGCACCCCGCAGATCTTCCGGGCGGTCTTTTCGATCGTTCTGGTGGCGATGGTGATCGCGGCGCTGTTTTTGATCTATGTCCCCTGGGTCCAGACCACGGGCGGTCGCGGGGCTGTGACAACGCTCAACCCCAATGAGCGCCAACAGGAAGTGAGCGCGCTGGTCTCTGGCCGGATCGAGGAATGGTTCGTGGGCGATGGCAGCCGGGTTGAAGAAGGGGACCCGATTGCCCGGATTGCCGATATCGACCCCCAATTGCTTCAGCGGTTGGAGGCGGAACGCGCGCAGGTTGAAATCCAGCTGCAAACCGCGCGCAACGCCTATGCGACAGCGCAGATCGATCTTCGCCGGATGCGCGAATTGTTCGGGGCAGGCCTTGCAGCGAGGCGCGAATATGAGCAGGCCCAGATCAGGCTTGAGGAAATGCGCGGCAATGTCGCAGCAGCCGAGGCGAGCCTTGTGCGCACTCAGACCAACCTTGCGCGCCAATCAGAACAACTGATCACCGCTCCGCGCGATGGCTATATCCAATCGATCAACGCCGGGGATGAAGCAACCTATGTGAGCGCGGGGCAAGTGCTTGCGACCTTCGTGCCCGAGGCACAGACGCGGGTTGTCGAGGTGTTTCTTGACGGGCGCGACGTTGCGCTGGTGCAGTCTGGCGAGAAAGCACGGATCGAATTTGAAGGCTGGCCTTCGGTGCAATTCAGTGGCTGGCCCTCGGTCGCAGTGGGCACTTTCCCGGGCGTGGTCGTGACAGTCGATCAGGTCGCACAAAGCGATGGCCGCTTTCGCGTGCTGATCGCCGAAGACCCAGAGGCAGAGGACCGGTGGCCGCCCGATCGCTATGCCCGCATCGGCACAGTGGTACGCGCGTGGATCCTGCTCGAAACCGTGCCAGTCGGCTACGAAATCTGGCGTCAGCTTAACGGTTTTCCACCTGAACTTCCTCCGGCGCAGTCGGACAGCGGGCAAGGCTTTTGATCGTGGTTCGTGATTGGCTCAAACTTGCGGCGATCGGGAGCGCGGTGATGGTCAGCACCGCCCCGCTAGCAGCGCAGGATATTGCCCCGCTTGCAGAACCGCTTGAACAAGCGATCGCAACCGGCCCTTTATTGCCGCGAGAGGTTCTGCGCAGTTCAGCGCTCACTTTCCCGAGCATTCTTGAAAGTTTCGAGCGCGAAGCGGCAGCGCGTTCTGACCAATTGGCAGCCGATGGCGCCTTCGACCTGATCCTTGAAGCCGAGGCCTATGACCGCATCACCGGCACGTTTTCAGGCGGATATGCCAGTGTCGGCGCGCGTCAGCCGCTCGCGCCGATGGGGGCAGAGGTGTATGGCACGTACCGTGTGTCCGACGGGCGCTTCCCGATCTACGAGAACATCTACAACACCAACGAGCTCGGTGAATTCAAGGTCGGCGGATTGCTTTCCCTTTTGCGCAATCGCCGGATCGACCAGCGCCGCTTTGCTGTAGAAGACACCCGCCTTGCAGCGGGGCAAGCAGAGCTCGACGTGTTGCTGGTCAAGCTCAAAGTGCAACACGAAGCGCTTGGCGCGTATTGGCGTTGGATCGCCGCGGGAGAGGAAATCCGCGTCTACGAGGAATTGCTCGAAATTGCAGAGGCGCGCGCGGTTGGCCTTGCGCGCGAGTTTGAGCTTGGATCGATCGCTCAAGTCGCGCTGATCGAGAATGAACAGAATGTCCTGCGTCGTCGCACACTGCTCGCTCAGGCAACGCGCAATTTCACCATGGCTTCAACGTCGCTGAGCTTTTATCTGCGCGGTGCCGATGGGCAGATGTTTGTGCCGACACGCGCACAATTGCCCGATGCCGATGCGCTTGGATCGCTGCCAGATATGGACAGGCTGATGGCGGTTGAACAAAGCACTGTCCTTGATGCGCGGCCCGAACTGCGCAATTTCCAGCTCGCTGTCGAACGCGCGCAAAACAAGGTCGCGCTGCGCCAGAACGATTTGCAACCGCAGCTTGATCTTACGGCAGAACTGTCCCGCGATTTCGGCGTGATCGGCGATGGCGGCCCAACCTTCGATTCCACTGATACCGTTGTCGGCGTCACCTTCACCGTGCCCCTGCAACGCCGGGCAGCGCGCGGGCGGCTTCGCCGGGCGGAGGCTGAACTGCGCGAGATTGAGCTGCGCGAGGGGCGGATCGCTGACCAGATTTCGGTTGAGCTCGATAATATCCTAACCAACCTTGCCGCAGCGCTTGAACTGGCCGATCTTGCCTCTGACGAGATCGAACAGGCCGAGGCGATGGTTGCAGCAGAACGGCGCCGGTTCCAGCTGGGGGCGGGCGACTTTTTCCGTGTGAACCTGCGCGAAGAAAGCGCAGCGGATGCCAAGATCCGCGGCATTCGGGCGCAATTGGGCGGCAGGCTCGCAACCGCGAGCTACAATGCAGCGGTCATGAACCTGGACGAACTCGGCCTTGAATAAGAGCGCCTAGGTGCTCTGGCGTCCTTCGATAAGCCGATCAACCAGCGAGGGGTCAGCAAGCGTCGATGTATCGCCAAGCGATCCGTAATCGTTTTCTGCGACCTTGCGCAAAATACGCCGCATGATCTTGCCGGAACGCGTCTTTGGCAGACCATCGGTAAACTGAATCTGATCAGGTGTCGCAATCGGGCCGATTTCCTTGCGCACATGGCTGCGCAATGCCTGATGCAATTCATCCGAGCCTTCTTCACCCGCATTCAAGGTAACATAACAATAGATGCCCTGCCCCTTGATATCGTGCGGATAGCCAACGACCGCGGCCTCTGCGACTTTCTCATGCAGCACCAATGCGCTTTCGACCTCGGCCGTGCCCATCCGGTGGCCCGAGACATTGATCACATCGTCAACCCGGCCGGTGATCCAGTAATAGCCATCCTCATCGCGCCGGCACCCATCCCCGGTGAAGTACTTGCCAGTATAGGTGGAGAAATAGGTCTGCACGAAACGTTCGTGATCGCCATAGACACTGCGCGCCTGCCCCGGCCAACTGTGCGTGATGCACAGATTGCCATCGGTTGCGCCTTCAAGGACATTGCCATCGTTATCCACCAGCTGCGGGCGGATCCCAAACATCGGCAAACCGGCTGAGCCCGGCTTCATATCATGCGCGCCAGGCAGCGTCGTGATCATGCAGCCGCCCGTTTCCGTCTGCCACCACGTGTCGATGATCGGGCAACGCCCCTCGCCAACCACATCAAAATACCAGCGCCAGGCTTCCGGATTGATCGGTTCACCCACCGAACCCAGCAGCCGCAGCGAGGACCGGTCGCGGCTCGTGACGAACTCGTCCCCCTCACGCATCAAGGCGCGGATAGCGGTCGGTGCGGTGTAGAGGATGTTGACCTTGTGCTTGGCTACGACATCCCAGAAGCGGCCAAAATCGGGATAATTGGGCACGCCTTCGAAAAGCACCTGTGTCGCCCCGTTCATTAGCGGGCCGTAGACAATATAGCTGTGGCCAGTGACCCAGCCGATATCAGCGGTGCACCAGAACACCTCGTCTTGTGCATAGTCGAAGATGTAGTTGAAGGTCGTTGCCGTCCACACGCCGTATCCGCCGGTGGTGTGCAGCACGCCCTTGGGCTTTCCGGTTGAGCCAGAGGTGTAAAGGATGAACAGCGGATCTTCTGCCGCCATCGTCTCACACGCAACGTTGGCGTCTGATTTCACATCGTGGAACCAGTGGTCGCGCCCGTCTTCCATCGGCACGTCGAGCCCGGTGTGCTTGACCACCAGAACGCCGTCAACTTCCACCCCGTCGCGGGCCAGCGCTGCATCGACATTGGCTTTAAGCGGCACGCTCTTGGCGCCGCGTTTGCCTTCGTCGGCGGTTACAAGAAAGCGGCTTTTGCAGTCGATGATCCGGCCTGCGAGAGCCTCTGGAGAAAACCCACCAAACACCACCGAATGGATCGCCCCGATCCGCGCGCAGGCGAGCATGGCGGTCACACCCTCAACGATATTGGGCATGTAGATCGTCACCCGTTCGCCCTTGGTCACACCAATGGCCTTCAGCGCGTTGGCCATCTGGGTCACTTCGGCCAGAAGCTGGCTATAAGTAAGCGAGCGGCCTCCGCTTGCAGGGTCATCAGGCTCGAAAATGATCGCGGTCGCATCGCCGCGGCCTGAGGCGACGTGGCGGTCAACGGCGTTGTGGCACAGGTTGAGAGAGCCGTCTTCGAACCACTTGATATCAACCGGATCATAGGACCAGTTCGCGCCTTTCGAAGGCGCCGCTGCCCAGTCGAGGCGCCCGGCTTGTTCGAGCCAGAAGCCGTCCGGGTCCGCGACTGAGCGTTCGTACATCGCGGAATACTGAACTCCGCTGCAATTCGATAGGCGATCCTGCTTTGGGCGCTCGACAAATCCGGTCATCTCAACTCTCCTTGGCCCTGCTCCATAAGGGCGCGCAGCCCTGCCTGTCTATTCCTCAATCGAGCGCTTTGAGCGCTTCAGGCGTATCGACATCAGCCAGCCACATTGGAGGGCAAGGCACGATGGTTCCCCGCGCGATAAGAGCGCGCGCGCCAGTGTCTGCCTCAAGCTGTGCAAGATCAGCAAAATGATCGCGCCCGAACGCAGCAGGCGGCATGCGTGCCTCGCCATCGGCTGAAACCAAGATCGCCTGCGGTGTATCTGCCTTTCTTACAAGCGCTGCAAAATGTTCGCGCGGCACCAGCGGCATGTCGGCAAGCACGATCAACACGGCATCCAGCCCTTCACGCTGTGCCAACCTTGCGGCAAGCGCAACCGATGTGCCCATTCCCTGCGATGCGCTGGCGTTGACGACGGGAATGAAACCGCGCGCTTCCCACACGGGCTCGCACGCATGGCCAGATGCACTTGTGATCACCCAGCAGCGCTGGAACATCTCAACCGGTATGGCAGCGGCTGCATGTTCGCCCAGCCGCCTTCCCTTGAAAGTGGCGGCAAGCTTGTCTGCATCGCCAAACCGGCGCGAGGAACCCGCTGCGAGCAGCGCCGCGCCAAGACGCGGGGCACTACCCAAGGTCCGCCTGCCCGGTGAGCGCTGCGAAATCGGTTCCTTCATAGGTCCGGATAACTTCGCCCAGCGTTGAGAGTGCGAGCGTGTGCGGATCGCGCGAGGAATGGAACAGACCAATGGGGGCATGAATGCGCGCCAAGGCCTCTGTGCTGACCCCGCGCGCACCAAGCGCCTCGCTGCGGAATGCATGCGCGCGCCGGCCGCCCATCGCACCAAGATAGAAGTGCGGCTGAGCGAGGGCCCGCTCCATCAATTCGATCTCCCAATCGTGATCATGAAACAGGAAGATCGTCGCGGTCCACACATCGCTGGCGAGCAGATCGGTTTGGCTGGTGCGTTTAAGCAAATGCGCGTCGATCCCGCGCTGAGCCAATTGCGCGACGATCCGCTCATCAGGCGTAAGCACACGGGTTGTGCATCCGTGCGTGCGCGCGAGAATGCACAGCGCCTCTACCCCGGCACCATGGCCGATGATCTGCAATTGCGGCTGCGGCCAATGGCCGAAAACAGAGGCCAACGATGCAGCCTCAAAACTATGCGATTGCCAACCGGATTGGTGAGCGACACTCTCACCATTGGTTGTGATGGTAAAGGCTTCGCGCGCAGCAATCGAGGCCAGACATGCCGCTGCAAAATCGCCATTGTCCAAGGGGTGGAACAACAGGTCGAGCCCGCCGCCACACGGCAGTTGGATATCGAGATAAGGCGATCCCGCCCCGAACCGGACAGTGCGTGCGGCCCCGTCTTTAAGGACGTCGAGCGCCTCTGCCACCACCGCATTTTCGATGCAGCCTCCCGAAAGCGATCCGGCGAAACTGCCATCTTCGGCAACGCCCATGATCGTGCCGGGATTGCGCATGGAGGAACCTTCGACCGCGCCGACCGTGACAAGCACGCTGCGCTGCCCGGCGCGCGCCGTATCATGCAGGAACTGGCAAACCGATCTTGTATCCACTCTGGTCTCTCTGTCCGCTGCTATTGCGGCCCACTGGCAGCAAGATAAGCGATGATCGCCTCACGCAGGTCAGTCTCCCGAACTGTTCCGCGCTGCATGTCTGTGCCTGGCACCAAGCCTTCCGGATCAGCAAGATAGGCGTCAAGCGTCGCCGCGTCCCATGTGATTGCCGAATTCGCGAGCGCCTGTGTGTAGTCGAACCCTTCGACGGCGCCAGCAGGTCGCCCGACTATGCCGAACAGGTTGGGTCCAGCGCTAGACGGCCTGCCCGGTTCGACCGAGTGACACCCGTCGCACATGTCAAACGCGTCCTCGCCCAGTCGGACAAGCGCAGCCCTGTCAGCAGGATCAACCTGTTCCGGAGCAGGTTGCGCAGCGCCGCCAGCAACCGCGAGAATTGCGATCAGGCCAGCGGCGCATAATGCGCGTCCGAGCATCCCGTTTGCCCCTTTCAATACACGTCCACGCAACATGGCGCGGCAGGGTGCATTCAGGCAAGCTGCTTTGCGATTGGCAGTTCGCGCAGGCGATTGCCGGTGGCCGCAAAAATTGCGTTGGCAAGCGCGGGCGCTGCGGGCGGCAGGCCGGGCTCACCCGCACCGCCAACAGGCACATCGCCGCTATTGATCAGTGCAACCTCGATGTTTGGCGTCTCATTCATCCGCAACATCTTGTAATCGTGGAAGTTGCTTTGAACGATCGCCCCATCTTCAAGTTCAAGCTCGCCGTAAAGTGCCGCGGTCAGCCCGAAGACAATTCCGCCTTCGATCTGGTTCTTGAAGCCATCGGGGTTCATCACATAGCCAGCATCACACACCGCCCAGATATTGGTCATCTTGGGCTTGCCGCTGCTCATATCGACTTCGACCACTTCGGCAACGATCGTTCCGAAGCTTTCGACGATTGCGACACCCTTGGCCGTGCCTTCAGCGGTTTCATTCCCCCAACCGCTCATTTCAGCGACCTTTTCGAGCACTGCCTTGTGCCGCGGTGCGTTCGACAGCATCGCAAGGCGGAATTCCAGCGGATCGGTTCCCGCAGCGTGAGCGGCCTCATCGATAAAGCTCTCGATGAAGAAGCCTTGCTGTGAGTGATCGACCGAACGCCATGCTTGGAACGGCAGGTGCAGTTCTGCCTCTGCAACGCGCACGCTGGTATTGGCGATATCATACATTGCCGGGACGCAGGCTTCGGCCGGGTCGTGGCGCTGTGTGAAGACCGAATCGTATGCAATCAGCGATCCGCTTTCATCAAGGCCGGCTTGCATGCGGCACAGGTCCGCACAGCGATACAACGCCTTCTGCGTGTCTTCCTCGCGGCTCCAGATCATCTTGACCGGGTAGCCCGTCGCCATCGCGAGCCGAGCGGCCATGGCCACATATTCCGAACCCAGACGGCGTCCGAAGGCCCCGCCAAGATAAGGGTGGTGGATGATCACATCATCCGTGCCAAGGCCAAGCGTGTTGGCCACCTCGGTCCGCGCCATCAGTGGCACCTGAGTGCTCGTCCAGATGTCGCATTTGCCATCCGCATAATGGGCTGTGCAGTTAAGCGGCTCCATCGGAGCATGCGCAAGATAAGGCGCGCGATATTCTGCATCGATCCGGGTCGCGGCGCTGGCGAGAGCATCAACCGCATTGCCGCGCGCGGCGGCTTCATCACCGCCTGTCTCACCTGCTTCATCAAGCGCAGCGGCGAAGGCAGCAAACTGATCGTCCATCGTCTTGATCGGGCTTTCAGACTGGCTCCACTCGATATCAATCGCGTTCACCGCCTGCTGCGCCTGCCAATAGCTGTCAGCAACAACGGCAACGAAATTGTCCATGTTGAGGATCTGCAAGACCCCGGACATTTCGCGCGCGCGGCTCGCATCCATGCTGAGCGCCTGCGTCCCCGGAACAGGGGGGCGCACCACCGCAGCATAGGAGAGGTCCAGACCTTCTGGCACGGCATCGATGCCGAATTCGGCAGTGCCGTTGATCTTGGACGGAATATCGGTGCGCGGCATGCTGCGACCCATCAGGTTGTACTGATCAGAGGTCTTGAGAACCGGCGTCTGGTCCATCGGCTGTTCAGCCGCAGCCGTTGCGAACTCGGCATAAGGCGCCGAATTGCCCGATGCTTCGTGGATCAGCATGCTCTTTTGGGTCACGATTTCTTCGGCTGGCACGCCCCACGCATCTGCCGCAGCGCCGACAAGCATCTTGCGTGCAGCAGCGCCAGCAATCCGCATCGAGTTCTGACCAGTGGTGCGGATCGAGGAAGACCCGCCAGTGATCATCGCATCGACCGAGCGGGCGATTTGGGTGAACAGTCCGTTCCAGGTCGGCTCAATCCAGTCGGCCGCATTCATCGTGAAGGGCGCAACGAACATGCGAGCCGTGTCCGTCACGACATAGCTGCCGTCAGCCGGCGCCTGCATGACCCGGACATTGTCCCAATCCGCGTCAAGCTCATCCGCCAGCATCTGGCCAAGCACGGAATGCGCGCCCTGCCCCATTTCACAGTGCGGGACGATTGCGGTGATGATGTTGTTAGTGTCGATCTTCACCCAGCTGTTGATCAGCTGTTCGCCCTCTCCGCCTGCAACCTTGGGAGCAAGCGCATCGATCGGGTTGCCCGGTCGCACACCGATGCCGATCAGCAGACCACCGCCAGCAAGAACACCGGCGCCAATAAATCCGCGGCGGCTCCACTTTGCGAGAGCCGAGCGTTCTTTCTTCTCTGGAGTCATGTCGTTCATGGATCAGGCCTCCTGAGTGCTGGGCGCTTGTTGACCGCTTGCGACTTTGATCGCGCGGCGAATGCGGGTGTAAGTGCCGCAGCGGCAGATATTGCCTGACATGGCAGCGTCGATGTCTTCATCAGACGGGCTCGGATTGTCACGCAGCAGCGCTGTTGCACTCATGATCTGGCCCGACTGGCAATATCCGCATTGCGGAACCTGTTCGCTGATCCAGGCTTGCTGAACCGCGGTAAGCTCTCCCTCGGCACCTGAAACGCCTTCGATCGTGGTGATCTCGCGCCCTTCAGCCTGAGAGATCGGGGTAGAGCACGAACGAACCGGCTGGCCATCAAGGTGAACGGTGCAAGCGCCGCATTGTGCGATACCGCAGCCAAACTTGGTCCCGGCCAGCCCCGCTTTCTCTCGAACGACCCACAGGATCGGCATTGCGGGATCAGCATCGATCGAAACCGGCTCCCCGTTCAGGATGAAACTTGCCATATCTTGGCTCCCAATATTCTGATGCGACTCTCTAAACGCTATCCGAGCACGCAAAAATGCTCAGTTTCGTTTTGCAATTTACAGGCGCGTTCGCCAAGTGTGAAGGGGCAAGTATCGGAAATGCGATCTTCACCGCGTCTTCAGCGACCATCTGCAGGGCAAGCAACACAGCATGGACACGATCAGTTTCAATGATTTTCTCGCCGTGGATATCCGCGCAGGCACGGTGACAGCGGCTGAGCCCTTTCCCGAAGCGCGCAAGCCCGCGATCAAGCTGTGGGTCGATTTCGGCGGAGAGATCGGCGTGCGCAAAAGCTCTGCGCAGATCACTGATCACTATTCCCCCGAAGAATTGATCGGGTATCAGGTCATGGCGGTGGTCAATTTTCCGCCGCGCCAGATCGGGCCGTTCATGTCAGAGATTTTGGTGCTCGGCTTTCCTGACAAGGATGGCGCGATTCTCCTCGCACGGCCTGACAGCGATGTGCCCAATGGCGCAAGGATGGCCTAGACGAGATCACCCAATGCAGTCTTGAGCGGGTCCAGCCACGGCTCAAACGGCTTCCACGCCCCCTCGCCCTTGCGATTGATGGGCTCACGCACCTGTTCGCTGGACGCGGTGCGCACAGCGCGCTGTGTCTTGTGAAACGCAAGGCATTGCTGCTCGAACGGCACTTCAAGAAAGTCGAGCATGCGCCGGGTTTGCCCTTCAAGATCATCAAGCACATCCTCGTGCTCGACGCGCAGCACCTTGCCCGGCAACACCGCGTCCCAATGCTCCATCAGATCGACATAGTCAGCATAATACCGGCCAATCTCGGTAAGGCCGTATGTAAACTCCTGACCCTGCGCGAATAGCTGCTTGAAGCCTGAGAAACAGCAGTCGAGCGGCAAGCGGCGCGCATCGATGATCTTTGCATTGGGCAGGATCAAATGGATCAGCCCGATATGCCTGAAATTGTTCGGCATCTTGTCGATGAAGAACGGCGCGCCTTGTCGGTGGACGCGGGTGTTCCCGATGAACTGCTCACCAAACCGCGCGAAGTCAGCAGCGCTGATCTCGTGCAGGTTGGCTGGATATTGGGGATCGCCTGCCTTGCGGCCCCTCAGGCGGTGAGCAAGGGCGAGGATATCAGGCAGTTCCAGCGTCCCGTCGATCATCGAATGGCTGGCGAGGATTTGTTCGAGCAGCGTGGACCCTGCGCGCGGGAGACCTAGGATGAAGATCGGATCAGGCGCTGCATGGCCTGTATCCTGATGTTTCTCGAACAGCTCAGCCGTGCAGAACTGCTTTTGCCGCGCGAGCTCGTCACTCATCCCGTCGGCGCTGTAACGGGTCTGTGCCCGCTTGAGCGCATTGCCTTCGTCATAGTGGCGAAAGCTCGCTTCATACTCGCCGCGATCCTCAAACGCCTTGCCCAGAGCAAAGGCGATGTGGACCCGGTCCATAAAGGCAAGATCACCGCGTGCGGCCTGCTGCTGCATCGCGGCCAGTTCATCATCGCTGAACCGATAGGTCTTGAGATTGGCGAGCGCATAATAGGCATCGCCGTGATCGGGGCGCGCGGCAAAAGCAGCGCGGTAGTTCGCCACCGCTTCATCCTGCTTGCCCATGGTCTTTAGCGCATGACCCTTGCTGGTCAGCGTCGAATGGTCATGCGGCAGTTTTGCAAGAACCTGATCGAACAATTCGAACGCGCGTTCATAAGCGCCAGCCTGCATGCTTTCGATCGCTAGGCGCGACTGGAACAGCGGGTTTGCCGGATCGCGGTCATAAAGCGCCTCGGCCTCCTTGCAGGCCTGCTCAAACTTCTGCTTGCGGCGCAAGGCATCGATGAAATCAAGCCGCAGCTGAATGTTGTCAGGTTCGAACGTCACCGCGCTTTCAAGCAGGAATTCCGCATCATCGAGCACGCCCAACTCGATCCCGATCCGCGCGAGCAGTCGCATCCCTTCGACATTGCGCGGGTTCTGTCTCAGATAGTGGCGGCAGATTTCCTCTGCGCGCAGCAACCGGCCTTCATGCAGGTGGTTGGTAACGGCGAGCAGTTCGCGCGGGAGCTTTTGCAATCGCTCCATTTGTGCCCGCGCAGCACCAGCATCGTCAGCTTGACCAAGCTCGTCCGCCAGCCGTGCTTGTTCACGCCAGCTCGCCTCAAGAGCAGAATTGAACCGGGTTGCGCGGGCAAATGCGGCCAACGCCGCCTGCCTGTCCCCCCGCGCGAGTGCAAGGTGACCCTCTTCCTGCCACGCCCGGCCATATTCAGGCATCGCCTCATGCAATTGGCGCAGATGCGCAGCAGCATCACCATACCTTTTGAGGTACCGTGCAGCGACCGCCGCCATGTAAAGCGCCTCACCATCGAAACGATCCGCGGCAATCAGTTGCTCTGCGAGCGCAAGGCCATCGGCAAACCGGCCCGATTGCAGGGCGGTTTGTGCGGATTTCAGCTGATCGGTGCGTGAACTCATATCTGTGCCTCTAACAAGCAAACGGCGGGAGCGAACAGTGTGTTCACCCCCGCCGCGAATTGCTTGATGGGATCAATCAGTAGTTGAAAGACACCCGCGCGCCCACTGTCAGCGGACGGTTGGTGATGATGCGTTCGCGATCATTGCCAAAGATGCCCGAGATTTCGGCGCGTTCGTCAAACAGGTTTTCGCCAAAGATTTCGAAGCCCCACTGATCCGCTTTCACACCAATCGAAAGGTCGACCACCGCGTAGGAATCGAGTTCGATCTTGTTGATCTCGATAATGTCGGTGAACTTTGATGCCGAATAGCTGACCTGCGGCTGGATGTAAGCTTCCAGCGTGTCTGACAGGTCCCATTCGTAGCGCACCCGCATATTGCCCTGGAAACCCGGAGCATAAGCAAGCTCTTCACCCTCGATCACATCATTGGTCGGGATCAGGATGTCCTTGATTTCTGTATCAAGGATCGAGAATGCGCCAGCGATGGTGAGACCGGGCACCGAATAGGGCGCGATCGTGAAATCGGCCTCAAGCCCGTAAATCTCGGCATCGGCTGCATTGGATGAGAAGAACAGGTTGGTGATCGACGGGTCAAAAATCTGCGTCTGCAGGTTCGAGATATCGACATAGAACGCCGAACCATTGAGTCGGAACTGCCCATCGATAAGGTCGAGTTTCCAACCCAGTTCGTAGTTCTTCACCTCATCGGTTTCGAGCTCAAACGGCACGACAAAGCCGCTCGGCCCAACGGCACCACCCGGACGGTTAAGGAAGCCCGGACGGAAGCCTTCCGAGTACGTCACATAAAGCAACGTGTCGTCATTGGGCGTCAGCGTAAGCGTGCCCTTGAAGATCGTCCCGCTTGTCTCTGCAACGTCCGGTGCGCGAACAGCGTTGAACACCTGCTGTGCCTGTGCCGCTGAAAGGCCAGCCGCCTGGATATCAGCAAGTGTATCATTCAGATCAAACGTCTGGCGCAGCGCCGGATTGCACGATCCGATAAACGTGAACACACCGTCACCGTCATACAGATCACTGATATTGGTTCCGAAAGCGTTTTGATCCTCTGCACTGAAACTGTTGCAGAACGATCCGTTCGCGCTGCCTTCAAAGTCGACTTCGACGTCGTAATAGCGCGCGCCAAATGTCGCAGTCAGGAGGTCAGGCACGATGTCGAAACTGGCTTCACCAAACAGGCCGAACTGTTCGTCCGTCCGGCGAATGTCGTTGCGGAAGATTGTCTCTGCCGGGAAGGGGCCGGGATCAGAGAAGAACCCGGTTGTCTGCGGGAAGTTGGTCTTGAACGGACCAAAAGGCGCCGCCGCGATATTGCCGGGATAGGCAAAGTCGACCCGCTCCTCGAGGCTCAGGTCCGAATAGAAGCCGCCGCCCTGGAACCGGATGCGCCAGTCGTCAGGCGTGCTGAAACGCAGTTCCTGCGTGAACACTTCGGTTTTGCTGAAAGAATTGATGAACAGGTTGGGTGGCTGGCACGTGCCGCTTGGCGCGGCAGCACCCGGATAGCTCACCGATCCATCACAGATGTAGTACGGCAGATATTGCCCGGCGAACAGGTAATCGGTGTAGTCCGCGCGCTGTTCGCTCTCACGGTCGGTATAAGCGCCGGTGTAGATCACATCGAGCATCGCGATGCGACCTTCGACGGTCCAGCTCGTGTTAGAGAAATCGTCTTCGAGACGGTCTTCCTCAAAACGCTCGATCTCAAGGTCATCAAGGCCGCCAAGCTCGGGATCAGCAAAGAACACACCGTCAGATTCGAGGCTCTGGCGCTGGTGCGAGATGTTGATCGTCCAATCCGGCGTCACTTCCCAAAGCCCGCTGATGCGGAAACCGGCATATTGCGTGTCGTTGAAATCATCTTCGACGAGACCGGAATTGTCGGCCTGCAGGAAGGTCACGCCGCTGAGATCGGAGGTCGACTGGAAGCCTGCGCGGTTGGCGTTTACAGGGACGCCATTGGCGCGGACAAAGCCCTCTGGACGGAAGCGCGCGCTTTCGGTGAGGTCACGCGTTCCGGGGACATTGTCGATATAGCCGCCCTGATCGTCGAGATAGACAACACCGCGCAGCGCAATCGTGTCGCTGACAGGCACGTTGACAGTGAACTCACCCTGATAGCTCGCCTCGCCGCCCTTGGTGAAAGACACACCGCTCGAAGCGTTGAACGAGAAGCCGCTGAGGTCAGGCTTGTTGGTGATGAGACGCACAACGCCAGCCTGCGAGCTGGCACCGAACAGCGTACCCTGCGGACCTGAAAGCACCTCGATCCGTTCAAGGTCGGCGGCATATACGTCAAGGTTACGCCCCGGCTGCGAGAGCGGCTGATCGTTGAGGTAAAGCGCGACGTTGGGCGCAAGGCCAGCAACACCGGCAACCGTGATGTTCGGCGTGGTCGAGGCAAGGCCACGGATATAGATCGTGCTCTGACCCGGGCCGTTGCCACCTGCAGTGACAGTTGGGATCTGCTCAAGGTAATCTTCGAACGTATCGATGTTCAGCTCTTCAAGCTGCTCTGCGCCGATCGCAGCCACGGAAACCGGCACGTCCTGCAGGTCTTCGCTGCGACGCTGCGCGGTGACAACGATGCTGCCGACGCCGCCCTGGCGCTCTTCCAAACCGCTCTGAGATTGATCCTGCGCTGCGGCAGGGGTGGCAATTGCGACCGCAAGTGCGCCAATCGACGCACCAGCAATATAGTTCCTCATTATGTACTCCTCTTGAGTCTCGGGTTCAGCGCGAAGCGAGAAATCGCATCAGCAGGCCAATAAAAACCCGCGTGCCTGATAAAGTATCAGAGCGCGTGCGAGGGTCCGGTATCAAGCTGACACCGCACTGGCCACCGGGTCAGCCGAGTTTTCAAGAAGCTGATGTAGCTTGTTGCAGAATAACAACACAGAAAAGCGCGAAATTACGCGAAGGAAGTATAGATTAAGTCGTCTTAACAAGAGTTTAATACAACTTAATTTATACTTGTATATGTCAATTCTATGGCGAAAACAATTCAAGCAAAGGCCTGAACAGTTCGGCCTATGCTTATAAATCTGCATGTCATGCCGGAAGTCCTCAGGCCTTGGTTACTTGGCCGTCCCATTCTTCACAGGCTTCAGCCGTGGTCGGGATGCCATGCCGCTTGCGGATCAGATCAAAGATCACCGCCTTGATAATGCTCACGCACATGGCAACGACGACAAAGGAGAAGGGCAAGGCGCCGATGATCATCGTGATCCTGATCGCCTCAATCCCGCCAAGGATCAGCATCGAGCCAACCACGAAAGCAAGAGCCGCCCCCCAAAAGATGATATGATATCTGCGGGCACCTTCATCATCGCCTGCGCCGTTGATCGTGTTGACGATCAGGATCGCGCTGTCAGCCGAGGTAACGAGGTAGGTCATCAACAAGACCACCACGAGCCCCGATACAATCAGCGCGGCCCCCGGGCTCAACAGAACGGCAAGCGTTGCGTACAATTGATCGGAAATGCCAGCCGACAGGATCTGCCCGCCCGCCTCTCCGCTCAGTTCAAGCTCTATCGCGGTTCCGCCAGCCAGCGCCATCCACAAGAAGCACATCAGCGATGGGACAATAGCAACGCCCAGCACATATTCGCGGATCGTTCGCCCGCGCGAGATGCGAGCGATAAACATGCCAACAAATGGCGAAAAGGCGATCCACCAGGCCCAATAGAAGACCGACCAGTCAAGCTGCCACTGCACCAGCGCATCACCCGCATCGCTGCCATCGCTTGCAAACAGCGTGAGCGAATTGGCAGGCAGCGTCACGATATAATCCCACAGGCCCACAGCCAGCAATTCAAGTCCGCCCAGACCAATACCGACAATCGCGAAAAGAGCGAGCAGGCCAAAGGACAGCGCCATATTGATGTTCGACAGCCACTTGATCCCGCGCCCAACACCCGAAAGCGCGCTTAATGTCGATGCCCCGACCAGGATGAGCAACGCAGTGATGATCGCAGCGCTTGATGCGGTAAGCCCGCTGCCATCAGCGGCCTCGACCATCAGCCAGTCACCCAAGCCCACGCGATGAAGCCCAGCGACAAATTGCTGCACGCCCAGCCCCATCGTCACCGCAACGCCAAGAATGGTGGCGACAACCGCAACGATATCGACAATGTGCCCGCCAATGCCGGACATAGCTTTGCCAAATATCGGCGCGAGGCTCGACCTGATCGTAAGCGGCAGTCCTCGCCGGTGCGAGACATAGCCGATTGCAAGCCCAACGAGGGCATAGGTGCACCATGCGCCAAACCCCCAGTGGAGGAAGGTCCACATATAAGCAGGCCTGACCGCCTCAGCCGAAGCAGCATCGATGGACCCGCGAATAATGTCAGGATTGTTGGCAAAATGGGCCAGCGGCTCACCGGTCGAATAGGTCAACATCCCGATCCCGATTCCCGCGCCGAACAGCATCGAGAACCACGAAAAGCGCGAAAACTCCGGCTCCTCTCCCGGCGCGCCAATCCTCAGCGAACCTGATTGAGGCATGAGCGCGAGCACGCCGCACACCACAATAAGGCTCGCCACGAGATAGACATACCAGCCGCTGAACGCGGAAATGATCGTCGAATTGGCAATCGCGAGCGTTTCCATCGCGCTCACCGGAAAGAAAATCGCCCACATGATCAGCAGCGAAACGATGATCTTGCCTGGGATCGTCACCTCGCGGCTGAACCCGTCGTAAAACCCGCGATCGTGCGTTGTGATCGGCAATTCAACCAGAGGCGGGTCAATCGGGTAATCGGTGTCTGAAGAAGCGTCAGCGGTTTCGCTGGTCATGAAATTCCCTGTCCCGGCTCCGCGCGTGCGAAAAACCTTGCTGGTGCGGTGCCAGGGATCAGCCGAATGCGTGATCGCGCGTCACAAACAATGCCCAACACCAAGCCTCGCGGCTTTATAGGGCAGGTGAGCGGCACCTTTGAAGAGCGCGTATGTCTAAGCCGCACGCCGCCTTTTGCAACCCCGACGCCCAAACCCCTGCTTCGATTGCACGATGAAGAGCTATCCCCCCTTGCGCAGCGCGCACTTTGCGGGGATAGAGGTGACAACAACAAGAACAGATACAGGTCGCGGTTTTCCTAGTGGGGGGAGAAATCAATGCCCGTTTCCGATCACGTAAATCTCGAACAGTTCATGGAAGGCGTGAAAAAGCGCAATCCGGGACAGCCTGAATTTGTCCAGGCCGTGCATGAAGTTGCACAGGACATTTTCGACTTCATAGCTGACAAGGTCGAATATCACGAAGCGCAGATCCTGCGCCGTATCGCTGAACCCGACCGCATCGTCTCTTTCCGCGTTTGCTGGGAAGACGACAACCACAACATCCGCGTGCAGCGCGGCTGGCGTGTGCAGAACAACAATGCCATCGGCCCCTACAAGGGCGGCATTCGCTTCCACCCGAGCGTGACTGAAAGCGTTCTGAAGTTCCTCGCCTTTGAGCAGACCTTCAAGAACTCGCTCACCGGCCTGCCCATGGGCGGCGGTAAAGGCGGCGCGAACTTCAACCCGAAGGGCAAGTCTGACGCAGAAGTCATGCGCTTCTGCCAGAGCTTCATGACTGAACTGTATCGCCATATCGGCCCAGATACTGACGTTCCAGCCGGTGACATCGGCGTGGGTGGCCGCGAAATTGGCTATATGTTCGGCCAGTACAAGCGCATCACCAATCGCTGGGAAGGCGTTCTGACCGGTAAGGGCCAGGAATATGGCGGATCACAGATGCGCCCAGAGGCAACCGGCTATGGCGCGGTCTACTTCCTTCAGAACATGCTCAAGCACAAGGGCATGGATGTCGAAGGCCACAGCGCTGTCATCTCTGGCTCGGGCAATGTGGCAACGCATGCTGCGGAGAAGATCACCCAGCTGGGCGGCAAGGTTCTGACCCTGTCCGATTCGGGTGGCTTCATCCATGATCCTGATGGCCTGACCCAGGAGAAGATCGATTGGGTCAAGCATCTCAAGACCGTCAAGCGCGGCCGCATCAGCGAATATGCCGATGAATTCAAGGGCGCGACCTTCCACGAAGGCCGCCCCTGGAATGTCGCAGCTGACCTTGCGCTGCCTTGCGCAACGCAGAACGAACTCAACGAAGACGAAGCCAAGGCGCTTGTCGGCAATGGCTGCAAAGGCGTTTCCGAAGGCGCGAACATGCCGACCACTCTGGACGGCGTGAAAGTCTTCCACGATGCCAAGATCATGTACGGTCCGGGCAAGGCTGCGAACGCTGGCGGTGTTGCGGTCTCTGGTCTGGAGATGAGCCAGAACTCAGAGCGCATCAGCTGGAACCATGAACGTCTTGGTGAAATGCTGACCGACCTGATGGAAGGCATCCACGAGAAGTGCACCGAATATGGCGATCAGGGCGATGGCTATGTCGACTATGTGAAGGGTGCGAACATCGCAGGCTTCAAAAAGGTAGCCGACGCAATGCTCGCATTCGGGGTGGTCTGACCTACACGCTCAAACGCGGATAAAAGAAAGGGCGCTTCCTTTGCGGGGAGCGCCCTTTTTCATTGCGAGACCGGCAAGTGCAGACGTTCGCCAACGCTCCCTTTGCGAACCTCGTGGTTTGCTTGCGGCAAAGGTCTAGCGGCGCGGCGCTCTTATCATCGGTGTCATTAACGGCGAACTGGGGGTCTCGATCTTTCCCATCACTTCAAAGCCGTGCCGTTCGTAAAGAGAGATATTTCTCGGATTGGATGATTCCAGATAGGCTGGAAGACCTTGTTCATCGCACAATTGCAGCGCGTGCTTCATCAGCGCTGCCCCGAGTCCACGCCCTGTCTGCGATGGGTCAGCTGCGATCAGAGGGAGATACCAGCACGCTTCATGCGGGTGGAATTGATCCATCTGAGCGAAGAATGATCCGATTTCTTCCATGCGCTCGGTTGCAACAGACTCTTCGAAAATTGCGTCAATTGCTTCATCGTCAGAATGAACACCCGGCGGCAGCCACATCGCCGCTGCATGACCACAATCGGTTCTGTAGACGCTTGAATGATCAAATCCTCCACCGGCAAACGCGATGGCAAAGCGGGGCATTACGTCCAGATATGTCTGAGCCTCAGGCCAAATCCATCTCGCGATCGGGTCTGCAGAAAAGCCCAAAGTAATTGTCTGAATGATCGAGGGCTGCTCGTGCGGACCAGCAACTTGGACACTTGGCATCGACATGTGGTTATTCTCCCGAGTATCGCGGCCCCATTCTGCCGTACCACAAGTGGATAGAGTTGTCCGCTTCTCCCCCATTTACAGCAACAATTGTTCACTCGCCGCGCGCATTACCTCTGCGTGAGCCAGACCGGTTGTGATTTCCGCATCAATCAAAGCGCCGTTGGTTGTTGCGTCATAACAGTAATGGTGAAGTAATTTTAAAGTGATAGCGCATCATCAATTTGATACAGTTCCCAACTTCTAGATTCCATCGTTAGGGCCATGCCGGTTATTAAAGGGTGTGATTGTGACAAGTTCGGTAGATAGAGCTGTTGAGGAATTTCAATCACAGAACCATGACAAATGGCTGGGCATGGGGACGCCGTGGTTTACCGAAGGTTCGAAGGCCTGGCTGGAAACCAACATAAGGGGCACGGATCGGGTGCTTGAGTTCGGAGGTGGCCGCAGCACCATCTTTTGGGCTGCGCGTGCCGAGATGGTTACGTCGGTTGAGGCCTCGCCGGATTGGTTCCTCTGGATCTTTATGCAGCTGTATAACAATCCGTCTTTGATGAAGAAGGTCCGCCTCTATTTCGTGCCCTGCGAATGGAACCCAGATTTCAAAAAAGGGCGGCGCAGATACTGGACGGAGAACCGGGGGGCGCTGCACACCGGAGATATTGCCGCTCTTGAGCGTGACCTGATCACTTCGAAACATGAAGGTCACAACATTATGCTGTTTGATGGCAGCCTGCGCGACCCGGTTTTCGTCTATCAGGTTAGCAAAGCCAATTTCGATGAAGTCGAACTGATTGTGGTCGACAACACCGAACTCTCGTTCAACGCATATGTAAGCGGCTATTTGATTCCGCCTGAGTTTGAACGGCTCGATTTCGTCGCCGGATCGCATGACGAGGTGCCATCGCATCAAAATGGCAAGCACATCACGACGATTTTCGTAAGGAAGGACAGACTCAAGTCGAGCACCCCGGTCGAAACGGAGGTTCCTCAGAAACTCTCAGAGCGCAAGCGTCGTGAGTTTCTCCTCAATCTCCCGCTCGAAGACAAGGATGTAAGAGCAAAGATCGTGGCTGTGTCGCAAAAGATCAATGGGCTCATTGGCGGCGGCTTTGAACCGCGCCTTTTCGTTTGATCGGCAAGCATCGGAACTAATAACCCGCTCCGGCGGACTAGCTGTTGATCAACGAGACGCTGAATATCGATTAGAGTCCAGAAACCTCAGCGTTTTCGGCCGCAATTGCACCGCCGCCGAACGCAATTTTCCTACGCACCAAATGGAGGCCCGTCACAGCAAAATGGGCTTGTATGAGAAAATCTTCTCCACCACGCCCTCGACATCCAGCTTACCATCCCAGGCAAGGTATCTGTTTTCACTATAAAAAATATGATCAGACCATTCCGGGTCGGGACAAATCTGGTCGAGCCTGGCGCAAATCTCGTCCTCTCTTGCCTCGGAATCAGCGACCGCAATCAACTCCGCGATGAGTAGCCTAGCCTCACTCCTCGGATCCTCGTCCTTTGCGGTCTGTTCCATGCGCGTGTTTCCAGAAGGCAGCCGCGCTCTATTGCACGCCCAATTGCTCTGCCGCTGCGCGCAGTTCACTTGCGCGAGCCGGGTTGGCCGCGATGGCGGCATCAAGTGCAGCGCGCGCCCTGCCCGGTTCGCCCAAGGTCATGCGGCTGCGCATCAACATCACCCAGCCATCGACATTGTTGGGTTCATCCTGAAGACGGGTTTCGAGCCGCTCGACCATGCCTTCGGCCATGGTGCGCTGTTCGCCGGGCGGAAGGCGGCTTGCCTCTGCGACCTGCTGCGCGCTTGGCCCGCGAAGATCAGCCGAAGCCGCAGAACCTGCCGCATCGCCTGATCCCGGGAACATCACTGCAGGCGCCCGCGTCTCGATCACCGTTGCGAGGCGTTGTTCAACATCGATGTCATTGATCGCGCCGACTTGCTGGATGGTGCGGACCACATCCTGCTCCCACGGGGCGCCGGGAGGCGTATCAGACAAAAGCGCCAGCCAATCGGTGATGGCTCCGGCGTGATCGCCATCAAGGTCTTTCCTCACCGCAAGGAAATACCGCGAGCGAGGATCTGACGAATCAAGCTCGATCGCTTTCTGAAACGCTTCAAGCGCGCTTGGCGGAAGCGGGTCTGCAGCCGCCTGTGCTGCATCGACCGCCATGACGCGCGCTTCACCCAGCGCCGACCACAGCGCAGCCGCATCCTCGTCCAGCTCAACAGCGCGCTCATAGGCGCCTACTGCATCGCCAAACTCGCCGCGATTGAAATGCGCAAATGCAAGGTCAGCCCACGGGCCCGCATCTTCGGAGGAATTCTCCGCCGCTGCGCGCAGGTCATCAATCGTAGGCTCCGCGCCCAATTCGGCGACCGCGTCAGATTCGCTTTCGGAACCACCATAGACATTATAGCCGATAGATCCGGCCGCCAGCACAGCCGCTGCGCCGAGCAAGACCCAGCCCGCTTTGCCCCCAGACATTGTTCAGAAATCCCCCTGTGTCGCGCTATTTGCATCGCATCGCATAAGAAATTCACTAGCAACCAGTGCACAAAACGGCAATTCTCTCTGGCATTGAGAGCCACTTTCCGTATGGTGGCCTCATGTGAGATCTATCCAAAGGGGGGGGTAGATTGTCAGACTTGTATGAAGTCGCCATTATTGGCTCCGGCCCGGCCGGGATGAGCGCTGCAGGACAGGCTGCCAAGCGTGGCATGTCGCATATCCTGCTCGAAAAGACCGATCACCTTTCGGACACGATCTATAAGTACCAGAAGGGCAAGCACGTCATGGCGACGCCCTCTGACCTGCAATTGCGCGCAGGCGGGTATGAAGAAGGCGTGCTCAAGGGCATGGAGTTCGAGGAAGGCACGCGCGAGCGCATCCTCGGCATCTGGAACACGCATTGCGGGATCGAAGCGGCCGATATCCCGGTGCCTGACGATCCAAACAATGAAATCCAGACCTTCGATATCAATTACAAGCTCAATGCCGAAGTCACCAAGGTCGAACAGGTCGACGGCGATGATGCGCGCTTCACGATCACGCTGAAGGATGGCGGCACGGTCAGGGCCAATGCGATCATCCTCGCCATCGGGACACAGGGCAATCCGAACAAGCTGCGCTGCCCGGGTGCAGACCATCCGATGATCACATCGCAGCTGGATGACCCGGAAGACCATATCGACAAGAATGTCATCGTTGTCGGCACCGGCGATGCAGGGATCGAGAACGCGATGGGTCTCGCAACCGATCCCGCGCTTGGCAACACGGTCACCATTCTCAATCGCGGTACCGATTTCGCAAAGGCGAAGATTCCGAACTCGACCGGCCTCAAAAACGCTGATGAAGCTGGCGAGCTAAGGATCGCTTATCGCACATCGCCGGTTGAGGTGCGCGATGGCGAGATGGTTGTCGAAGGCGCGGAAGGCCAGGAAGTCATTCCCTGCGAGATGATCATCGCGCGGATCGGTTCACAGCCACCGCGCAAGTTCATCGAAAGCATGGGAATCGAATTCACCAGCGAGGATCGAAGCGCGTTCCCGATTTTGAGTGATGAGTTCGAATCGACCGTCAAAGGCATCTTCGTGATTGGAGCCCTTGCCGGTTATCCGCTGATCAAGCACTGCATGAACCAGGGCTATGATGTCATCGAGTATCTGGCGACGGGTGAAGCGGTCGAGCCAGCTGACCAACCACTGCTTGAACAGGTCTTCGAAGGCCTGCCCGGCAATGAAAGCGTCAGCCACTGGCTGCATGTCTACCAGGAAAATGTCGAGCTGTTTCAGGGCCTGTCTATCCTGCAGATGCGCGAACTTATGCTTGACAGCACCTGCCGTGCTTATGCGCCGGGTGACAAGATTTTCGAACGCGGCGACCCTGGGTCCTCGCTGTTCGCGATTGCGCAAGGCAGCGTGGCGGTCGAAGTCAATCCAAGCGATCCTTCGATCACCGTGCCAATTGGCCAGGGCTCGATCTTTGGCGAGGTCGGCCTTGTGTCCGGCCGCCGCCGCGGGGCCACTATTCGCGCTGCAGAAGATGTGGTGCTGGTCGAACTGTCACGTAAGGCGGCACTCAAGCTGATCGGTTCGTCACCCGAAGCTAGCGAAGCGGTCAAGCGCATCTCAATCGAACGTCAGATGCTGCAGATGTTTGGGTCGGGCCTGACTCCGGACGACATCAAACCGCTGGTCGACAGCGCCCAGACCGAGGAATTCCCCTCCGGCAAGGTGGTGATCCAGCAGGGCGATGACGACAAAGACATCTTCATCGTGCGTTTTGGTTCGATGGAAGTGTCATTGGAAGACGGCGACAAGTCGACTTTCCTATCGCTGATCCCGGCGGGCAGTTTCTTCGGTGAAATGGCCGTGATTGACGGTTCCAAGCGAACCTCAACCGTAAAAGCAGCGGTCAAATCCGAAGTGATCCGCTTGCCCGGACAGATGTTCCTCGATTTGCTCGACAAGAAACCGCAACTGCGCGAACGCGCATTGCAGATCATGGAAGAGCGCAAGGCCTCGAATGAGGACCTCGAAGACCGGACCCGTGACGCTGGCGATTCGGTCGCGAACTACACCTCTTCTGCTGAATTCCTGATCAAGCAAGGCATGGGCGAAGCAACAGACGCGCTGCTGATCGATGAACGGCTGTGCGTTGGCTGCGACAATTGTGAAAAGGCGTGTGCGGATTCGCATGATGGCCTCTCGCGTCTCGATCGTGAGGCCGGAAAGAGCTTTGCTAATCTGCATGTCCCGATCAGCTGCCGGCATTGCGAAATCCCGCACTGCATGGCCGATTGCCCGCCCAATGCGATTCAGCGCCGGTCGAATGGCGAAGTTTCCATCGATGCAGAAACCTGCATCGGTTGCGGCAATTGCGCGACATTCTGTCCTTACGAAGTGATCAAGATGGAGAAGGCGCCGCCCGAAAAACCCAGCCTGTTTGATTGGCTGGTATTCGGCAGCGGCCCGGGACCTGGCGAAGCGTCTTATGCCTGGAGATCGGAAAATGCCGATCCGGGTGCCGCAAAGAAGGCGGTCAAATGCGACATGTGCGCAGGCATCGATGGCGGTCCGGCATGTGTGCGGGCGTGCCCGACTGGGGCTGCGATCCGCGTTTCGCCTGACAAGTTCATCAATTTTGCCAAGCTCACAGAGGACGTCGAAAACTGATGGCTAGCGTCCCCAACAATCGGCTCGAGCAGGATGAACGTCGGCGTGATGCCGATCACATCGGCTTTCTGAAATACAGGCGATATCGCTGGCTTTGGATCGCGCTGATCGTCAGCATTTTGAGCATTGTCGGCTATGCGTTCATCGAGCAAGAGCCGCGGCCCAATGGCGGCAGCTGGTATGGCTATACTCTTGGCACAATCGGCTTGCTGCTGATCGTGTGGCTTTCGCTGCTTGGCATTCGCAAACGCAACATCTCCGAAGGCCGGTGGAGCCTTAAGGCGTGGACCAGCGCGCATATCTATCTCGGCCTCGCGCTGACGATCATCGGCACGCTTCACACCGGTTTCCAGATCGGCTGGAACGTCCATACTCTGGCCTATTTCCTGATGCTGCTGGTCATTGTCAGCGGGATTTGGGGTGTGTTCGCTTACGCTTCCTTGCCCAGTGCTCTTGCGGCGGAGCCCATGTTGCCGGGGTCGGACAAACCTGATGCGCCGCGTGATCGGCGCCAGACGCAAGAGAGCATGCTTGAAGATGTGGCCGCAATCGACCGGCAATTGAACGTGGCCGCACAGCCGCTTGGCCGGGCACAATGCGACCTCGTGATTGCCGCGCTCAATCAGGACATCTTCTATGGCGGAGCGATTGCCCGCCTCACCGGTGCCTATCCGGGCTGCAAGACCAAACAGGCGCTGCAAAACATTGCTCAGAGCGGCAGCGAAGCGGAAACCAGCGTGCATGACCTGCTGGCCAGGCGCTCTGAGATACTCGGCCTGATCCGCCGCCGTCTCCGGACCAAAGCTTTGCTGGAAGTCTGGTTGTTCTTTCACATTCCGGCGACCATTGCCTTGCTCGCCGCGCTGCTCGCGCATGTCGTGAGCGTGTTCTATTATTGGTGAGGGGGGCGTTATGGCATTCCTGATCCGTACGATTGCGATCGCGAAATCTGGCCGCGAAATCATCCGCGACCGCACCATCGAATCCGCTGGACTGGTCATCGGACGTTCGCCTGATAGCGACATCCACCTGCCAGACCTGACGGTTGAGCTGCAGCATGTCAGCATTGCCGATGCTGGCGGCGGCATGATCGAAGCCAAGGCGCTCGGCGAATTGCCGTTCGATCTTAATGGCAGCACGGTCAACGAAGGTACTATCGATCCCAATGCGGGCGCGGCGATCTCGGTGGGTCCTGCTGAATTGGCGATTTCTCGCGAGGGCGATGGCCCTGTTCAGATCATCATCAGCCAGACTGCAAAATCCGCTGGTGCAGCCGATCCTGTCGCCGGATTTGCGCTGGCCAAGGCGATGCCGAGCAAGCGCGGCATGGCGTGGATTTTTGCCGTTGCCGTCCTCGTCCTGCTGCTCACCGTTCCGATCGTCACCAACATCTTCAGCACGCCGCCCGAGAACGATCCTTATGACAAGGAGCGGGTCGGTGCGACGATGTTTGATGCCGCTTGGAGTGCAGGTGCCCTGAGCTTTGAACACCACCATCTCGAAGACAATTGCGAAGCATGCCACGTCACCCCGTTTGTTTCGGTCCAGGACAATACCTGTCTGTCATGCCACGAGGAACTGGGCCTGGGCGATCACGCGGACATGGACCGGCAGCGTACCGGCATGCCCCCGCTCAGCCAGGGCGATGCGATCCAGTGGTCGATTGCTGAAACGCTTGGCAAGGAAGGCCCACTTGGCTGTGTATCTTGCCACGCCGAACACGAAGGCCCCGTCAAACTGGAAGCATCGACCCAGCAATTCTGTTCGGACTGCCACGATGATCTCGACGCGCGGCTCACCGATGTGAACTTTGGCAATGCCAGTGACTTTGGCGATAAACACCCGGAATTCCGCCCTGCGATCTACACCGCTCACTTCTCTGATGAGCCTGTCCGCGTGTCGCAGAAGGACGGTCCGCCTGAACAAAGTGGCCTCAAATTCACGCACTATGACCACATGAAAGACGAAGGCGGCGTCGCTCGAATGGCGATCAGCCTCGACAGATATGGCGAGCCGCTTGAATGCAGTGACTGCCATATGGAATGGACCGATGACGAGCGCGAACGGCTGCGCAAGGGCGGTCTGTCAGAGGCGAGCATCGCATCGCTTGGCGACTTCACTTGGTCTGAGACGGATCTCAAACAGCTCAAGCAATCGGGCTTTTCAGAGCGCCGCATTCAAGACCTTGGCGATTACAAGCCGGTGGTGATGGAAGATTCCTGCGAAGCGTGCCACAGCCTCGTCTTCGACCGTGACGGCCCGCAATTCCGCATCCTCAGCCACGGCGATGTCGACACGCTGATGGCAGAGCTTGCGACGATGAACCGCGGTGCACGCCCGGCGCTTGTATCGGGCCGCGGTCGTCCGGGTCAGTTTGCCCCGGGCGGGCGCTACTTCACGAACTTTGGCCGCCCGATGAGCGCTTACATCGCGATCAACCGCGCGCTTGAGACAACCGGCGTATGCGGCGAGTGCCACATCCCGACCATGACCGAGGGCCGCCGCGACCTGACCCCGGTTAACCTGCCCGATCGCTTCTTGATGCACGGCGCATTCTACCACTCTGCACACGAAGAGGACGCCGCTGGCAATCCGCTCGAATGTGTCGACTGCCACATGACCAAGGAGCAAGGCCACGAGCAATCGAACGAGGCCAGCGACCTGCTGATCCCTGACCTCGCCAGCTGCCGCGAATGCCACCAGGGTGAAGCTGCTGTAAAAACAGAGGAAATCACTCCATCAAGCTGCGCCATGTGCCACGGCTATCACACGCCGACCGCCCCGTGGCGCCCCAGGGACCACCCAACTCTCCCCGGAAATGGTGGCAATGACAGTGTCGCTGCGATCCTGAGCAGTCTAAGACGCTGAAAATGGAGAGCGAAAAACGCGGTGTGCTCATCGCACAGATAACCGATACGCATGTCGGCTTTGAGCCGGAGGCGGGAGAGAACGAGTTCAACTTCGTCCGGTTTCGCAATGTCGTTGGGCATTTGCTGAACCAGAAGGTCCTGCCTGACATGCTCATGCTGACCGGCGATTTGACCGATGGCGGACAGCCCGATTGTTATCACCGCATCCGCGATCTGGTCGCTGAATGCCCGTTCCCGGTCTATGTCATCCCCGGCAATCATGACAGCCGCGATGAATTGCTCGCTGCCTTTCCTGAATGTCCGACCGCCGATGGTTTTGCCCAGTTCGCGATCGAATGCGACGATGACGCCGGAAATCCCTTGCGCATTTTGTGCCTCGATTCCTTTGAGCCGGGCCGTCATGGCGGGGCCTTTTGCGAAGTCCGCGCCGCCTGGCTTGCAAAGGAATTGGCTGACCATCCCGACACGCCGACGCTGATCTTCATGCATCACCCGCCGGTTGTCGCCGGAATTGACTGGATGGACCCGCGCCCCAGCGAAGACTGGTTCAAACGCTTCCATGAAACCGTTGCCGGTCACGATCAGATCATTTCGATCCAGGCCGGGCACCTTCACCGCCCACTGCATTCGGTCGTCGAAGGCATTCCTTTGAGCGTGACGCCCGCGGTTGCCCCTGCGGTGGCGCTCGATCTGCGGCCGTTGGATGTCGACACTGCGGACAGCCGTCCGATTGTTGCAGCTGAACCGCCTTTCTACAGCCTTCATCTGTGGCGCGATGGTGCGCTGGTTTCGCACTTTCAGCCGGTTGGCCATTGGCAAACGCTCGCCCGGTTTGAAGATCATCTCAAACCGATGATGAAGGGCCTGTTTGCAGAGCGCCATTAGCGCCGCCCTACCCTGCCTCGATCCGGGTTCAGGCTGCGCTGACATGGACCGCCTACCGCGCCGATTTAAAAACTTTGCCTCGCCTACCACTATAGGCAAAACCGGCATGAAATGAGAGGGTTACGGGCACATTGACACCCTCAAAGCCTGCACAAAGTGTGACCTTTCACTTTTTGAGGTCATCGCAGCCCACAAACCGCCGCACACGCATCAACACTTGGAAAGAGCCGCGCGGGTTCTAGCCCTCAGGGCAGACTGTAGGAAAGCGGCTGATCCACCGGGCGAGCAGCTGGGGCAATAGGTTGCTCCCCGCCTCCCGGACAATTCCGCACCACCAATGTCAAATGCAGCCGATCAATCGCCAACAAAGGCGATCGTGTCGTCATCCTCGTCAGGCTTGGCTTCAAACCCTGCGCTTCTGCGCCACACGCTGTTGCGGCCAACCCAGCGGCTCATATCGACCTCATCGGTGACACGGTACGGGACGCCGGTGCGGGTCATGAAGAGCTTCTCCATTTCCTCGCGGTTGAACGGGCGCGAACCAAGCCGGCCAAAGATCGCCATCTGGCCGCCGGTTTCATCCACCGCACGGTCACGGTCGAGCCCCTTGGACAGCGCAACTGCTGGCGAAGGCGTTTTCGCCCACGCGATCATTTCGGGCATTGGCGCTGGACTGAAGCCGTAGAAATTGCGCTGGCTGTCAGGGCTGGTTAGCTGGAGAACCTTGAGGCCATTGCGCCCGTCAGCGACATAAGCGAACAGCGAGGCGTTGGTTGATCCGACGATCACGTCTTCCGCATCGTTGAGCGAGCCATCAAGCGTCACCTTCTGATACAGCTTCGGCGAGCGCGGATTGGTCACATCGAAGATCATCAGACCATCGCCCTTGGCCGCGACGTAGGCATAGGTGCGGGCAACATAGATCCGGCGCGCATCAGCAATCGGATAGGTTGCCTCAGGCACGGCCACTGGCTCCGCCATATTGGTCACGTCGAAGACTTTCAGGCCTTCATTGTCCGTCACCCACAGATAGCGGAACTGGATCGTGGTCGCGCGCGCTCCGGACAGCGGAATGACCTTTGTCACACGCGGCGCGAGGCAGCTTTCAGCCGGGTTTGACGGATCAAGTTCGCACTCATCACGGTATGCGGTCGCCGGATCATCGGCGATATCCTTGGGCAGATAGACCACCACAAGACCCGCATCAGCGGTGATATAGGCATAGTCACCGGCAAGCGTGATGTGGCTTGCGCCGGTCAGCACACCATCAGGGTTCCACGCGTCAGAGCCATCAGGGAAGATTGCGCGTTCAAAGAAGTTGTCGCGGAACTCACCATCCGCCAGCGTGTTCACATCAACCGCGATCAGGCCTTCGACGCTGTCAGTGATGAAGGCATAGTCATAGATCGGGCTGAACGGTTGTTCCTGATTGACCTCGCGCATACGCGCGGTGTTGCGTTCAGGTGCCACCGGCTGGTTGGTCGCAAGCGCCATGCAGGTCGCGTCTTCGCTTGTCACATGGGTATCGTGACCCAGCGGTGAGAACGGAGCGGTGATGATGCGTTCCGACACGCCCTTATTGCCGATGGATGCGATATCGTAAGCGCGGAAACCGCCCCGGCCTTCGGCAACGAAGAGATATTCGCCGCGCATCTGGAGGCAGCCGACCCGGTCACGCGTGCCTTCGTGGACATTGACGAATTCTTCAAACGGCTTGGTCTCGCCCGAGAAATTGTCATCGAAGGCATCGCCGCGCACCCAGTTCTTAAGCTCGCGATCATTGTCCTCGACATGCATCCGCCAATAATCGGGATAGGAATAGCGGTGCAGATAGGAACCCAGAACAGCCTGCGGTTCGTCATATTCGGTCACGCGAACCGCGCTGATCCCGCCTTCAAGGCCGGTAAAGGCATGAAGGCCGACAAAGTTCACGTAATTGGTGCCGAGCAGCAGCAGCTGCGCCATGATCGCGTTGTTGTCCTCTGCTTGCGAGAGGTGGCAATCGGTGCAGGTCTTGGTTTCATTGAGGCGAACCGTGTGCGGGAAGTGCGGCGCGAAGGCCTGGCTGGAGAAGCCGACAGCCGAGATCGGCGGCTGCTGCACATAGATGCGTTCGCGGTTGATGTTGGTCGATGACAGAACCAGCGCTGAAGACGAACGCACCGGCGCGGTTTGGTTGCCCTTGGTCGTCTGGTGCACGCCAAGCTGGAACATCTGATCGCGCGCGACCTGCGGGTTGTAAGTCGCAAAATTGCGGGTTTCCTCACCCTCATAGCGGTGCGACTTGGTCTTCCAGTTCGCCTCGATCGGCAGGTGGCACCCGCCGCACGACGTGGTCCAGGAAAGGTGGCAGGTGAAGCAGGCCATTTCCGGATCGCGGTGCGCGCGGTCCTCTTCGGCAATGCCGGGGCCAAATTCATAACGGCCGGTTTCGCCGCCATACTTGCTCATCAGTTTTGAGCGAGCCGCGCGGTCGTTGAAGCACGGCCCTTGCGAAGAGCTTCCTTCATTGTCGCAGGCTTTGAGGTCGGGATTGACCGAATCCTTCACAAGGCTGACGCGCCATTCAAGCGTCTTGTCGACAAGGCTGCGCTGAATGAGGATACGGTTGCCGTCCTCATCCTCTTTCCATTCGAACCGGCGCTGACCATCCGGATTGCGCAGCAGCGCGAGGTTGTGACCTTCGGGCGGCGCTGCCGGGCCGCTGGTGCGCAGCGTTGGATACGCGTCTGCCGTGCCGTGGCAATCCTTGCACCCGATCTCGATCGCATTGGCAACTTCGCCATAGATCAGGCCATTGCCGTGCGTGTCCTGCTCGAAGTGGCAGTCGACGCATTGCATGCCTGCCTCGGCGTGGATGCTCATCATGTGCACTGCAAGGCCGGGGTTCACAGGGTCCTCAGGATCCTTGGTGGCATCGGAGCGATTGACATCAACGAACAGCTCTTCGCCATCGCGGCGCCAGCGCTGACGCCAGCGATTGTCGTGATAGGCGGCCTCTTCGGGCGTGTCGCCTTCCTGTGAGGGGCGCAGGATATTGCCTGCCGCATCCAGCATATTGCCCTGACGGTCGCGCTTGAAGATGCCGCGGAAGTTCCAGCCGTGGCCGTGATAATCGGCAAACTGGGTGTGTTCGAGGCTGGGGTTGAGTTCATAGACCGTGCGAAGGAAATCCAGATTGGCCCACATCCCGCGCGCAGCAGCGCCTTCAGGGTTGCGGTCCATGATGGCGCGCACTTCCTCTGCGGTCGGGAAGCGCTGTTCCTTGTAGAACGCTTCATATTCCTCATCGCTCATGCCTTCGGGGCGCGGCGTGGTGTTTTCTGGGCCTGACCACATGAACGGAGCATCGCTCTCATAATCCCACATGGTGTAGCCGAGGTAGGAATTGAGGAAGATATTGGGCTGGTGCATGTGGCAGTTCATGCACTGCGATGTCGGGATCGAACGGGTGAAGACGTGGCGGATCGGGTGCCCGCTTTCCCGCTTTGGCTCACCGCTGTGATCATCGTGATCGCCGGGGCCTTTGAGAGCGCCGTGCCCATCGCTGTGCCCACCGCCATGGCCATCATCCTTGCCGTGACCGCCGGGATAACCTTCGCCCGGGATGCGGCCGCCATAGCCTGATGACGTGCGCGAATAGCACTGCGCATCAGCTGCGGCATTGGCATTGGCAACCGGGTTGATGCACGGGTCAGCGGTGACCGTCTGACCATCGCGGCCATATTGCGAATATTGCAGGCTGTGGCGCGGCTCACGGTCATTGGCATAGACCACGTGGCAGCTTGCGCAGCCCGAATGGCGATAATCGCCGGGCTGATCATTCGTGCCCATGAACCAGGTGAACGGGTCGTTGAGACGGGTCTTGTGGATGTTGAGCGCCGGGATTGCGACGCGCAGACCTGTGCCGGGGCCGCGGTTCGATTGCTTGAGGTCGGGACGGCCCGGCTCTTCAAGCCGCTGGATCAGCCCGGTCGGGTTGGGAAGGCCGATTTCGGGGAATTGCGACAGGATGTTGCGGCCTCCGCGCTCAAACACGCGGAACACGTCAGCCGGCGGGATCACGTGCCATGTCGGCAGCGGATACAGCGTGCCAAGCACACCGCGATCAATCTGTTCCTGCGAAAGCCCGCTATTGTCGCCATAGCCCGGTGAGGTGATGACAGAACCGATACCGGTGATCGATGCGGTTTCACCCGTGCGGGTGTAGGCTTCGCCAAGGATGTAGTTCTTGAAGGGCAGAATGCCGTTATTGTAGCTCGCCCCGCCCCACAGCATCGCGCCGGTGGCCATGATAGAGCGCTCTGCCGCCTCGATTGCCTGGATGTGGCATGACCCGCAGGCCTCGCGCGCGACGCGGTAATCCGACGGGTTCACGAATTTGACGAATTCCGGCGCTTCCTTGTTGAGCAGCGCATAAGAACGTTCCGGGTTAGCCGAAGACGGCGCGTGCCACTCGCCCGGATATTTCGGCAGAACGTGTGCAGCATCGCGCGCTGCGACATATTCGGGGTGATCGTATGGCAGCTCATACACACGCGGATTGGCAGGCATGGCCGCATTGCCGCCGTGGCAATCCGTACAACCCAGCACCACGGCCGGGGTTTCGTGCATGGTCGCCTGATCGCTGGCCTTGTGGCAGGTCTTGCACCCGTCTGACTTGGCATCGGCCTCAGCCCAGCTCTGGCGGGCAGGCGCAGGCGGGACGACAACCCCCATCTTGTCGTAATCGTAATAGACCGGCTTTTCGCCAGCGGCCTGTGTCTCGGACTGGAAGATGGTGATCCCAAGCGCGAGCGCAGCCAGAGCCAGAAGCAGGTGGCCGGGTGAAAAACGACCTTTGGTCAAGATGATTTTGCCAGGCATCAGTAAGCCAACGTCACGTTTGCGAGGATGGAGTAGAACTCATCCTGGTTGCCGAGATTGTCGAACAGGTCCTTGAACCCGTCGCCGGAAAGCAGCGCAGCGCCCGACAGGCGGAAAACGATGTTCTGGTTGGCCTTGGGCCGCCAGATGGCCGAGGCTGACAGATCGTATCCGATCTCGCTCGGGATGGTGCCTTCGATCCGCAGATTTTCAAGCGTCGTCGTATCTTCGAACCACAGATGGTTGGCGTTCGCGCTGATGCGGAATTCGGGAGTGAGATCGAAATCGGCCCCTACCCCGACCAGCCACAGGCCCGGATTGTTGAAATTCGACTGGCCCTGCTCTTTCGAGGAGCGCAGATTGTTGAGGATGCCGTTGCGACCGTTGACCGATACCGCACGGCCACCGCCTGCAAACGGGATGGTCTGACGGATCCAGTACGAGGTATCAGCACCAGCAAAGACCGGGTTTTCGAAAATCGCATCGAACCCGGTTTCTGTGTCATCATACGGATCGCTGTCGCCGCTTTGATACGCGCCTGAAAGACGCAGGCGGATCCAGTCGCGGTCATAGGACAGTTCAGCCGCAGCAAACTGCGCGTTGATATCTGCCGGTTCGCCGGTGAAGAAGTTGTTGCGATCCTCACCCAGCGCCCAATAGACGCTGGCCGTGATGTTGATCCGGCCAACCCTGCCATCGGCATTATAGCCAAGATAGAAGACATCGTAATCGCGCCCGCGCAGATCGCCAAGCAGCGCCGGACGAACCGGGAAGCCGTTGTCATCAATCTCGATATTGTCGCCTTCGCGGTTGCGATTATAGGCAAAGGTCAACTGACTGGTCAGCGCCGGGATCAGGAAATCCTGACGATAGACATTGGCGATAAAGACAAGGTCATCGCGCGGCCGCTGAACGATCGAGTTGAGGCCGCTATTGGTGTCTTTCTCAAGCCGCCAGAAAGCCGCGAGGTTGAACTGAAAACGGTTGTTGTCGCGGTTGCCGAACAGGCGCACGCCCAATTGCTGATCATTGAACAGGAAACCGCGGAAATCGGACTGGAACGGCTGAATGCCGACACGCGCCGAGATAAAGTCATAACGATCATTGTCGAACCGCTTGAAGTGGTAATCGACAAAGGCTTCCTGCACGCCAAGGAAATGGTCGAGACGATTGGTGCCCTTTGACGGCTCCACGAAAAGCACGCGGCGCTCTGGCACTTCGACATAGTTGATGTTGTACGCAAGCGTCAGCCGGTATTCGACCGTTGGCGGCTTATACGCCGTGTTCGCTTTCAACAGCGCGGCACCGACAATGAAGGTCTGCGACAACACGGTCGAGAAATCATTGCCGAACACATCAAGCCGGTCTGGGTCCTGCGTGGTCTGGATACCCACAGGGATCGGGAAAGTGCGCGGTTCGTAAACGGTATCGCTGATCGCGTTGAGGACGAAGAACCAGTCATCCTCCTTGATCGGCAGCCAGGGAACATCCGCGCGGTCAATCGGGCGGTCACCCTTCAGCGTATTCTGATTGTATGGGTCAAGCAGGTCTTCGGTCACCAGACGATAGCCGAAGGTCTGCTCTGTGATGTCACTGGCCGGATCGATCAGGCGCCAGCGATCAGGGATCGGCACCTGCGATGGATCAAACGCCTGCGGCGGCGGCGCTCGCAGCGCGCCGGGATTGTTCTGCTCGACACGCTCAGGCAGTTCAGAGTTGAAACCGGGACGCTCGCGCCCTTCAAGGATCTGCCGTTCGATCTCTTCGGCTTCTTCCTTGGCGGTGGTGTTAAGCCCCTTGCCAACGCTCTGATTGTGCTGCTGTTCCTGCGCCTGCTCAGGCGGCGGCGGGGCTGGCGGCGCATCCTGCGCCATCGGCTGTGCCAGCGCCACAAGCGGAAGGATCGAGATGCTCGCCATCGTCAGAGCCCCTCACACACATTCTGCGCCGGATCATCGAGGAACGGCGCGAACGGACAGTTTACATAGCGCAGCCGCACCTGACGGCTACCCACGGTCACAAGGATGCGATCCGCGCGGATTTCATTCGGCGCATTGTTGATCGTCCCGGTGCGCACCCCGGCATTGTGAAGGCCGAGGAAGCTGATCATGTCATCCTGATCGATCCCGTCGCCCGAAACGCCGATCCCGCCGACCAGTTCATTGCCGCGATAGACCGGGACCGAGCCAGGGAAGATCTGGATACCATTATCGAGCCGCGTACCCTGCCCATCAATATTGGGCAAAGTGGTGCAACCGCGATTGGTATCGTCTGGCGACTGGCCCAGCACAAAGGCAAGATGCTCTGCCAGATTGCCCAGAACCAGTGCGGATTGCAGGCCGGTCGAGAAAGGATTGAACTGTTCAATCGGGCGCGACAGCGGGCCGTGCGGCGTGCCGACCTCACCATCAGGGAAGTACGGCCGCGCAAGATTGCCGCCTGAACGATCCGCAAAAGCAAACGTGCCGGTCAGCGCGTTGGGATCATTGAGGAACGTGCGAACCCGCTGAACAAACTCGGGAACCTCGCCCTGTGCGGCCAGCATTTCTGCTGCGGCCACAGAGTTTGAGAAAAACGTCGCCGTGCGGGCCTTCTGAAGGCTCACATCAGTGCCGAAAATCGGCGCATCGGGCGAACGCACAATTCCAAGGATGCGCCCGCGCGTATCGACGAGGCTGATTGTCACTTGCGCCCGGCTATCAAGCGGGCGGCGGATTTGCGCACGCGCGCGCGCCATGACGGTAAAGGCTTCTTCGAGGATCGCGGCGGCTTCGCCCTGTGTGATGGGCGTTGCGATATCCGCGCCATCGGTCCCGCCGCGCACCGGATAACGGTTATTGCCTGCCCCGTCTGAAAGGACAAAGGCATCAGGTATCGCAAACTCGGCAGTGGTCGAAGGACGAAGGCCTGATGCCTCGGTACCGTATGCGGTCCCGGCGATGATCGTGCCGTTGAAATAGCCGATCACCGGCTGCAACGCGCCAGCGGTTCCGGTGAAGCTTGCACCTGCGACATTGCTGAGCCCGTTATAGGTCGCATCGGTAAAGCGCAGCGAGGTGCCGTCAGCAGAGATGCGGTCAGCGCGGATATCAACCGGCGCTTCAAACCCGACTGTACCGGCGAGCGCGATCATCTCATCAGTGTCAACATCAACGTCAAGGATATTGGTGTCGAACGTGTAATCGGGATCAGCTGCAACGCCGACGCCGCCGACCATCACGCCATTCTTGTAAAGCGGGAAACCGCCGGGGTCAGCCGACAGGCCGAGCGGTGAACGCTTGGGCCCGATCAGCCCGTCCTGCACACGGGCAGACAGGTCTGAACAGGGAAGCTGGCTGAACTGCACACCGAACAGCGGGCCGCTTTCAAGGCCGATCGTGGTTGGGGACGGCGGGAAGTGTTCTTGCACGATCTGCGATGCGACGCGGGTCGAGAACGCATTGCCGCCGCTCGACAGATATGCCCCGGTGATCGCTTTCGCGATGGCTGCGCCCGCAGCGGGAACATCGATCCCCTGAATGTCGATATTGTCGCCATTGGGAGCGTCAGTAACCGCAACGAAATCGCGCGAGTTTGGCATTTTGAACACGGCGAGCACATTGCCCGGACGGTCCACCACTGCGATCGTGGCTGGCACGCCTTGGGCATTCGCCTGTGCGGCGGCCTGCGCGATGACCTGCTGCACTTCGGCAACGGTAAGGCTTTCAATCGCCGGGAAGTTGAAGAACTGCCCCGTTGGCGGCGGCGGAGGTGGCGGTGGTGGCGGCGGCGCATTGCCGGTTCCTCCACCAGCCGGGGCCGACGTGTCCCCGCCTCCACAGGCCGCAAGCACCAGGAGCGGTGCCCCAACCAGAATTTTCCATCCCCCCGCCATGGTTAACTCAGCCTGCGGATCGCTGCGACAGCTGATGCCAGCGCGGTTCTGAAGTCAGCGGGTTTGTAGGCATTGGGTTCCTCAACCGCGCCATACGCCTTGTTGATGTCGGCGCGGATACCAGCAGCCGCGCCAGCCGTGACATGGCCATTGGTGACGAGGCCGTTGAGCAGTGTATCGATTGCCATAACGGCCTGCACCGAACCCGAATAATCGGTAAAGCGCGGCCTTGTCGCATTGTCGCCGATGATGCTGATGATCTTGAAGGCATCGGCCTTCACATAAGCCCGCTGGCTGAGAGTGCGCGACAATTGGCCTGCGCGCTGCGACAGATCGCGAGCTGCTGCCCTTGGATCGGTTCCGTTGCCGCCCATCGCGCCGTGGAACGCCCGGCTTGCCGCCTTGAACGCGTCCGCCTGGCTTGGCGCAAGCGCCCCAGCGACCGCTGACAGCATGATGATGTTCTCATCGTTGAACGGCGCATTGCCGAACGGGATCGGACGGTCGGGATTTTCTTCAAAGGTCAAGCGCCGCTCATCAGAATCCTGAATCTCGCGGTGGCACGAATGGCAATCGAAGAAGTAATATTGCGGGAACGCACCTTCCATGCCGAACTTGGGCTGTGAAAACAGGCTGGTCGCCCGCTTCACCGCTTCGGCCTGACCCACGGCCCAGAACCGCACCGCATTGGGGCGGCGCTTGCGCTCTGTGTAGTCGTCATCAATGTCATGGTGCTGCTGAAGCGCGCTGAACAGGTCGAGCTCGAACGAGACGCGCGGGTGACCCGCAGCCATCATTGCGTGGGTTACGAACTGACCCGGCTTGGTCGAACCATAATGGCAATCCAGACAGACATTCGCGCGGACCTGAGGATTGTCGAGCGGGATAAGGCCGTCAGCCACGTTCGATGCGTGGGTCGCAGGGCGCGCATAGTGGTTTGACAGCCAACCTTCGGCAGGGCCGTGGCAGCTTTCACAACCAACGCCGTCGCTGATCTGATAGCGGGCGCCGCGGCGGCTCGCCTCTGGAACATAAGTCGCATGGCAGCCAAGGCATTGCGGCGCGCCGGTTGCGCTGGGATAGCCAAGGCTTGCCGCGATCTGGCGACCGCGCTGCCCGGCAAGAACCGCATAAGCGCGCGAGTGAGCACCGCTTGGCGAGGAAGGCTCCTGCCAGGTTGCAATCTCATCCTGCCTCACAACCGCGCCATTGCCTTCGGCGCGGCCATGACAGGTTGAGCCCGCGCAGCTTGCCACGCCTTCGAAAGTGCCATTGCCTGATGCTGTTGCAGCCGGATAGATCGCCACCAGCCCCAGGACTGCAAATACGCGCAGCAATCCAGCGCTCTTCTGGCTTAGGGAGGTCAAGAACCCCCAATTCGGCCTTGATATTGTCATCTCATACCCCCCACGAGATAACCTAACTTTGCCTTTTTATCCGAACGGCGCAAGCCCTTGCAAGGCATGCAGCGCGGATAAAGCGGACTTGCCACTGCCAAGTGATAGCAATGCGGTTCGCCCGATACTTGTATGAGACCGTCAACCAGCACGGCAAAGTGCCGACTCTCCCCTCCCAAGCAAGCACGCCTTTTTCACAAGCTTGAGCCAAGGATGCAACCTTCAATGCAAGGATTTCCCGCACAATCGCGTGAATTTCCTGCAAGTGATGCATGTCTGACGCGAAACTGTCGGATCAGTCCTTTTGCGAAAGCCAAAGCCTTGCCATGAAGGGATCACACACAGGGGAGCACCACATTTATGACCGCACCGCCCATTGCGATTGGCAGCGACGGATTCTTTCATCCATCAAGTGAAGACGAAGTCATAAAACTAATCAAATATGCGCGCGCCGAAGGTTTGCAGGTGCGCGGGCGCGGATCGACCCACTCGGTCGCGTGGAGCATCTATACCGATCCTGACGGAAACCAGCCGCCCAACCGCACGCTTCAACAAAGCCCGCCTCCGGGCGAGGTCAACATCGCGTTCGACAAGATGCGCGCGATCGAATGGATCGATGAGATGACCGGCGTGATCGAGGCAGAGCCAGGGATCAATCTTGGCTGGGACCCGCAGGACCCGTTCGGCGTCTCCACGCTGGAGAACAGCCTGCTGCATCAGATTTTCGAGAAAGGCTGGGCGGTCAACACGCTTGGCGGGATCACGCATCAGACGCTCGCCGGGTTCACCGCCACCGGATCAGCCGGGGGATCAACCCGCTATGCCTGGGACAATGCCACCGCCTACCGTGTGGTCGATGGCACCGGCAAAGCCGAATGGATCGATGCCTCACACAAGGATTTTGACGCGCTGGGGACTTCGATGGGGCTGTTGGGGATCATCACCAAGATCCGCATGCAGCTTGTCCCGATGTACAACATCACCGGCACCGAAGAGACAACGCCGCTGACCGGGCAATCCGCACCGATGGATTTCTTTGGACCCGGCACCAAGGATCAGCCCAGCCTTGAGCAATATCTGAAGGACACGCCCTACACCCGGATCGTGTGGTGGCCGCAAAAAGGGGCAGAACGGATCCAGACCTGGCGGGCAGAACGGACCAAGGCGACGAACGAGGATCTGGTCCCCTATCAGCAGTTCGCGCCTGATTATGGTGGCCAGACCGAACAATATCTGGGTTCGATCATCTTTGTGCTGGTGGGCAACACCAATCCGCTGCGGATTATCGGCCTCGTCTGGCAAAAGACCTGCGCTTATCTTGAAAACCTTGGCTTTGTGCTGCGGCAAAGCGGCAAGGGAGAGCTGTCGCGGTTTTTCACCTTCCTGCTTGGCTGCATCACCGGAATCGTGGTGGGAGCGATCGCGTCGGCGCTGGCCTTCGTCAATGCGTTGGTGACTGCCTTGTTCCCCAAGCTTCTACCGGTGTTCCAGCCGATGACGAAACGCGGGGGCGAGACAAAGTTCCACGATTGGTACTGGCGCTCCTTGTGCATGGACAACACCGTAAGCGATGAATTGCTCGGCACCGAATTCACCGAAATCTGGGTTCCGATCCAGCACGCGCAAAAGGTGATGAACCTTTATCAGGAGATGTTCACCAAGGGCGGCGATGACGCGACGGGATATTTCTCAACCGAGGTGTATGGCGGACCGCCGATGAGCGGGTGGATGCATCCCGGCTACACCGATGGCAAGGATGCCTACAAGGATGGCACGGTGCGGATCGATGTCTATTGGTTCCGCGACAATGCCGGCATCCCCAATGCCGATGAAGGTTTCCTTGAACAATATTGGCAGGTGCTGCGCGACAACGGCATCCCCTTCCGCCTTCACTGGGGCAAGTTCGTCCCGCGCTTCGATTTTGCCGAATGGGCGGCCTATTACAAAGCCAACCTGCCGCGCTTTGATGACTTCATGAAACTGCGCGCCAAACGCGATCCTGATAATCTGTTCTTCACTGAATATTGGCGGCTGCGCCTCACCGGAAAGAAATGACCTGAGGCGCTGCGTATTGCAGCGCGGATTGGATTAGGGCACTCGTGTCATTTCGCCCACAAGGTGCGAGAAGCGAACGGGGATTTGAAGTCGATGCGTTATCTGGGGGCACTCCTCGCAACCACTGCTTTGGCAGCGCAGCCCGCATGGGCGGGTGAAGAGATCCGCTATGAAAGCCCGCCTGAATGGGTCGATCAGCGCGAGATTGACGAGGCCGCTCGCGAAGAAGGCACGCCGGTGCTTTTGCTCGACCACCAGGCCCGGATCGAGAGCGGGCAGCTGTGGACCTATATGGACACGGCGGTTTCGCTCGATACCCCGCAGGCGCTGACCCGGTTCGGCACGCTGACAACCAATTGGCTGCCTGACAAAGGCGATCTGATTGTCCATTCGGCTGAACTGATCCGCGACGAAGAAGTCATCGACCTGTTGGAAAGCGATGCACGGTTCGAAGTGCTGCGGCGCGAACAGGGGCTCGAATCGCGCCTGCTCAACGGCGCATTGACTGCGACCATGACTGTGCCGGGGGCGCGGCTGGGCGATATTGTGCGGCTTTCCTACTCCACGACGCTATCCGATCAGGCGATGGGTGAGAATGTGCAGTGGCAATCAGGCCTGATTGCCGATCCCTTCCCGCTTGGCGAAGGGCGGGTCCGGGTATCCTGGCCCGAAGACCTCGCCGTCACGCATCTGCGCAAAGGCAAGGCGCAAGTCGCTGAGCCCGAATTGATCGATGGCTATTACAATTGGTCGGCGGAACTTCCGGTCGAAGAAGTCGATCCCATGCCTAACGATGCGCCCGCGCGCTTTCAGATCGGCGAGCTGATGCAAGTGACGACCTATGCCGATTGGCAGGCGGTCTCCTCCAACATGGCCAAGCATTACGAGGTCGAAGGCACGATTGACCCTGCTGGCGAACTGGCCGGAGAGATCGCGCGGATTGCCGCTGCTAGCGATGATCCACTCACCCGCACCGCGATGGCGCTGCAATTGGTGCAGGATGATATCAGCTACCTTTTGAACGGGCTCGATGGCGGCAATTATCTCCCGCAGATGCCAGAGGAAACCTGGGAAAAGCGGTTCGGCGATTGCAAGGCGAAATCGGTTCTGCTGCTTGCCATGCTGCGCGAGCTGGGCGTCGCATCAGAGGTTGTTCTGGTGCGATCACAAGGCGGCGATGCAGTGCCCGAACTTGCGCCGATGCCGGGCAATTTCAACCACATGATCGTACGCGCTGAAATCGGCGGCATGACCTATTGGCTCGACGGCACAGCGTCAGGCACGCGGATCGACACAATCGATGCCGTCCCGCGCTTTTATTACGCGCTCCCCGTGCGCGCCGAAGGAGCGGAACTGGTCAAGCTTGAAGAGCGCGTCCAATCCACCCCGGATCGTCACGTGCGCATCACGATCGATCATAGCGCCGGTGTGCGCCTGCCTGCATTGTTCGACATCCAGATCGAATTTCGCGGCGGGGCCGGGGCACAATGGCGTTCTGTCGCGGAACAGGGCGATGAAGAGATGCGCAAGGGCGCGGTGTATCGCGCAGTGTCTGGCGTGATCGGCGCGGCGCAATTGATCGACCGCGAAATCAGCTATGATGTCGAAACCGGCGTTGCCCTTGTCAGCGCGCGCGGCGCGCGCACAACGCCCTGGCGGCGCGATGATATCGAATATGAACTGGTCGCCCCTGCACAGGCAGCCAAGGCAATCGGCTTCAACACTGATCGCGCAAGGGCAAGTTGGCGCGAAATACCGCTCAAGCTTAACGGGCCGATCTTTTTTGCGTCCGACTTCTCGATCATCCTGCCGCAGGATGACTCCGCCTTCGAACTGACCGGCACAAGCGAGGCGCGCCAGACGATTGGCGGGGTCGAGCTTGCCTCCAACGCATCGCTTGATGGCAATGTCTTCACTCTGTCGCAGACCATGCGCAGCAATCTGGAAGAACTGCCTGCCAGCGATATCCCTTCCGCTCGCCGCGCGCTTGCCCGTTTCGACAGAGCGCTGCCGGTGGTGCAATCATCAGGCGGCGTGCGCGAGCTGTGGGAGTATTTCGGCGAGGATCGGGCGCTGCTTGAACCGTATGAAGCCTTTTACCGCGAAGCGATTGCCGAAGCAGAAGACGATGAGACCATAGCGCTGCTTAACCGCGCATCGTTCAGAACGGGCGTCTATGATCATGCCGGAGCGCTTGAGGATATCGAGGCTGCGATAAAGATCGAGGCATCGCGCGACCTGTATCTAAGGCGCGCTTATCTGCGCCGCGAACTGGGCAATCTCGAAGGCGCGCTCGCGGACCTGCAACTGGCAGAGGACCTCAAACCTGATGGCACGACCTATTCCGAACAGGTCGAAACGCTCGCCTTGCTGGGGCAGACCGAAGAAGCGATTGCGCTTGCCGAAGATTATCAGGCCTTCGCTGATGATCCGGTTGCCGAAACCGATCTGATGGCGACCGCGCTTGGCTGGGCCGGATCGGTTGAGGAAGGGCTCGACGTGCTGCGAACCATGGTCCGGCGCCGTCCGGGCGATGGGACGCTGCTGAATTCACTGTGCTGGAATGCGGCGATCTGGGATGTGGTCACCGAAGAACGGCTTGGCACCTGCATCGATGCGGTGGAGAAGAGCGATTATTCGGCTGCCGCGCTCGACAGCCGCGCGCTTGCTCACCTGCGCATGGGCAATCTTGATGCGGCTCGCGCCGATGTTGATGCCGCGCTGCTGGCAGAACCCGGCCTGACTGCATCGCGGCTGCTGCGCGGGATCATCAAGGTCAAACAGGGCGATGAAGAAGGCGGTAGGGCAGAGATCGAACTGGCGCTTGCCATGACGCCGTCGATTGAGGCGACGTACCGCGCCTGGGGCCTCGACTTCTGAACAAGAGCCGCATGAAAAAGCGGGCAGAGACGCCGTGTCCCCGCCCGCTTTTCAAAGCTCAAATTTACGACAGCGCCCTACGAAAGCGCCCTACGAAAGCGCCCTACGAAAGCGCCACGTGGCGCTTCATGTGGTGGTCGATATTGCCGAACTCGCTGTCAAAGATCGTCAGGCGCTTGAAATAATGCCCGATCGCGTATTCGTCCGTCATGCCGTTGCCGCCGTGGATCTGGATCGATTCCTGACCAACATGATGCGCCGCCTGACCCACACGAACCTTGGCCGCTGACACCGCAAGCTTGCGCTCACGCTCTTCAGCATCAAGGCGAAGGGTGGCCAGATACGTCATCGAGACCGAGCTTTCATACTCGGTATACATGTCCACCATACGGTGCTGGAGCACCTGGAAGCTGGCAATCGGAACGCCGAACTGCTTGCGCTGCTTGGCGTAATCGAGGGTCATCGCATGCGCGACCTTCATCGCACCGCAGGCTTCCGCACATTGCGCAGCGATGGCTTCGTCAGTGACGCGTTCGATCAGCGGGAGAGCTGCGCCCTCTTCACCGATCAAAGCCTCTGCGCCGACGCTGACATTCTCCAGATAGACCTCTGAAGCGCGCCGACCATCAACGGTCGCATAGTCGCGCGTGACAACCCCGGCTGCGCCCTTGTCGACGACAAAGACAGACACGCCTTCGTGATCGCGGCGATCCCCGCCTGTGCGCGCGGTAAGGATGAGGTGGCTTGCCCATGGCGCGCCGATGACGACCGCCTTGTGGCCATTGAGCACATAGCCCTCGCCATCCTTCCTGGCGGTGGTTTCAAGGTCGGCATAATCATAGCGGCCGCGCGGTTCGGCATAGGCAAAGGCAAAGATGCGTTCGCCTGAAACGATGCCGCCAATATGCTCTTCCTTCTGCGCCGCAGTGCCTGCATGTTTGAGCAAGCCGCCTGCGCACACCACGGTCGGGACGAACGGCTCAACCACAAGGCCTTTGCCGAACTCTTCCATCACGACCATCGCGTCAATCGCGCCGCCGCCAAAGCCGCCGTCTTCTTCGCTGAATGGCATGCCAAGGATGCCAAGCTCTGCCAGTTGTGCCCAGATAGCAGGGCGCCATCCCGCTTCGCTGGCGATCACTTCACGGCGGGTTTCCGCGCCATATTCCTCACGGACCAGACGCGCCAATCCATCGCGCACCATGTCCTGTTCTTCGGTGAAGTTGAAATCCACGTATCGTTCCTCTCAGTGTCGCTCGTTGCCTTAGAGGCCGAGGATCATTTTCGTGATGATGTTGCGCTGAATTTCGTTCGATCCGCCATAGATCGAGGTCTTGCGCATGTTGAAGTAGTTCTCGGCCGAGTGTGCGGCGTAATCGGGGCCGATCTGGTACTCGTTCGAACCCTCGTCGTTGGCCGCATCGAGATAATACGGCGCGCCATAGCTGCCGACCGCTTCAAGTGTGAGCTCGGTCAGGCGCTGTTGGATTTCGGTGCCCTTGATCTTCAGGATCGAGCTCTCCGGCCCCGGGCCCTTACC
>CAYUCZ010000008.1:0-98624 GCA_964443505.1 uncultured Porphyrobacter sp.
GCACTCGGCATTATAATTCTCCATCCGGTAACGACGCTCGTGTTCTGGTACGAGTTCGGTTTGTCGGACGAGGCTGGCGGCGGCACCGCCGTTGAGTTCATGATCAGCCGGCTGGCTAATGCTTTCGTTTTCGAAATGCTGCCCATGAGCGCTATCTACGCGGCGATTGGCGGTGCCATTGGCCTGGGGTTCGGAATGTATCATAGGCGTCTCGTACGGACGCAGGCCAAGGTGCTCTTTCTCGAACGCGAACTTGACGAGGAATTGCCACTCCTTATCGCGAGACCGGCGCTATCGATGCCATCGCGAGGGGCGAAAGCGAGCGATTGGAATTTTAGATCGTCCTTCCGGTGGGACAGGTGTGAAGACCGGGTCAACCGGTCGCTTCAGCAGGTCGTGCTAAAAACGATTGCCGGTTCTCTCAATCATGAGGGGGGACACTGCTTATCGGGGTCGACGACGATGGAGGCATCGCTGGCATTGAAGCGGATATGCAGACACTCGAGCACGCCAATCGGGACGGGTTTGAGCGCATCCTGATAGATTTGGTGAAGGATGCATTCGGAGCACCTGCGTGCGCTTTAGTTCATTGCCGATTTCATGAAACGGAAGGAAAGACGGTGTGTCGGGTTATCGTCGAACGGAGTGTAGACCCGGTCTATCTTGTGGAAGGAGGTATCGCACGGCTGATGTTACGTGTCGGTAACAGCACGCGCGAGCTCGACGTGCGCGAAGCGCAGGCACACCTGCGCAATCGGGCTCCCGGTCGATCTTAGTTTGCCTGTTTGCCGCTTCAGAACCACGAAGAGCGTCCCCTATGCCTCTTGCGAGGTCTGCTGAATGGAAAATACGCTGAAATACTCGTGCGAGAGGCGTTGAGTGTTACGGACGCAAGAGTGTTCCAAGAAAGCGCGCTGAGAACCGTAGGCTCACTTTTTTCGACAAAGCCCCGCAAGGCTTGTTCGCGATCTACATAAGAAATGAACTCCTTCGCAACGCGCCATCGGGCGCGATGTCGCTCCGACAGGGAAGGCATCGGCTGGGAAATCTCTTGTAAACAGACACCATTCGGAGTCCATGACTCCGCTGAGTTGTGTTGCAATGGGAATCGGCGTCATGACCGGCGCAGATATTTTCGCACTGACCGGCCAGATTGCGGAACTTGCTCGGCTGCTAATTACGCTTTTGTTCATTGCCGACGCGCTGGTCATATCGCTGGCCGCTTGCATCTACATCAAGGTGTCGAACGGCTGGCCTTTCTCCATTGGCATCGCGATGATTCGGTAGATTGTCAATGGGCCGGGCATCGTCGTCGCTTCGGCATTGCTCCCTATACTTCTGTCTAGTTCATCAACGAAAGCCTCGTCGCCAGAATCTTTGCAGCCTCCGCCCTGCGGTACATCGCCCTCGGAGCTGGCGAAGTACTGGTATCAGTTGGAGTGGCCGCCCTGGTGTTGTCGACAATCGTCACTTTAGCCATCGAAGACCGTGATCAACATCAAACGTCATGGCAAACCTACTTAGCTTTTAGGAGGGCGCACATCTCCAAGTTAGTTCTGATCCGCCCTAAACTTGACGAAACCCGAAAATTGCATTGCCCACCGCGTGCGGCCGCTGGATCGTGTCTTCGGGATACCTTACGCCTGCAGTTTCAGGCACCCTTCACGTAAGATGCTCGTGGCTCTTCGATGGTTTTGGCCAAACAGCGGACGGTCCAATAACGGCCCAGAACTTAGGCATATGGAAACCGAGAACCAGCCGTTTTCACTTTCGGATCGGCCCACCGCATGGGGAACACAAGTTGCCGCAAAGGCTGGCGGCTGGGGGTATTACTGGGGGTATTTTCGAGGTGACAGCGCAAAAAAACAATGTAAATCAAAAGGGTATGCCATTTGTTTGTGTCCCTCCTCCGCTACCAGACTTGTATTGTGCAGTTCATCCAAGATCGGCGGGCCGGGCCGGTGGTAGACGAGCGCCGCACATCCCAGCCACGCGGTAAACATGATCAGGTAGGGCCAGCGACTTGGCCACAGCTGCACGACCAGACCGGTCGCTAACGCAGTGCCGGCAAGCGCAATCAATGCGGAACTTGCGGCAGGCGCGCCTGCGAGCGCGGATTGGATCGCCATAGTGGCCCACTGCGCTGGAAGAAGAGCGAGAGCCCAGTCTGGCCATAGGTTGGGATCGATTGCAGCGGTGACGACCACCGCTGCCTCACCTGCGACCACACAAACCGCAATCCACCAGCCTTTGGCAGATGCGCTTCGGGCAAACAGCGCGCCGCGTGCCGCAAAACTCGCGCTTGCAACCGCGATGGCTAGCAAAGCGGCGATCGGCTGGCTCAAGGATGCCATTCCGAGCACGAGCGCGAGCGCAACAAGGCCTGCGCTGCCAAGTAGAGCGAGAAGAACACCGACCCAAAACCGTCCGGTGGCAGCCGCTGAGATCATGGCGGTTCCCATCAATCCCACGGCCAGAATTGAACCAGTGACAAGCGACTGCGGCGCGGGCGTAAGCTCGTTTGAATGCACAAGCATGGCAGCGATGGGCGCCGCCAATCCTATCATGGCTATGAAAGCCCAAGCCAACCAGGGGCCTGCATAGGTTTGAGTTTGTGACATGACATTCATGTGCAAAGCTGTGGTTCATGCGCCAGGCAATGTCGAGCAGGAAGCAGCAATTGCGACATACGCCGGGGTCAATCTTACCGGTCACATTGAGGAACATCGCGGGGGCAATAGAGGGTTCGCCCTCAGCCTGAATAGCCGATCTGCCGCACTTTACGGCGGTGCCATCCCTGCTTGCGTTCAACGCGATTGACAGTGGGTTTTGTCAAGGCAACTTATGCGACCGATAGCCTGACCGGTTGGTAGGCAAGCTTCTGAAAAGTTGAAATTTATTGTGATCATGCCGATGCGACATCCTGGCTCTTTCAAGGGTGCGAAAAAACCTGAAAGAAACCACTAAACAACCCGCGATTTCGCCGGACAGCAGGATGTAGGCCTTCCTACAATTCTCTCTTCTTCTTGTTGTTCAAGGGTCGTTTCATGGTCGCTGTAATCGCTGGTCAGGGTGCAGGTGTCGAGCGGAGTTCCGCAAACCTTCTTGGAGGTGCGGGTCAGATGGGAGGAGCCTCTGTCGGTCGCGGCGGAGAGAGCGTCTCTGTCAACGCCAAGTCGGGCAACCTCGTTATCTCACGGCGCGATGAATTCCTTGCGGGAAGGGGGCCTGATGCTGCCGTTTCTCGCACCTATAACAGCCTGATTGATGCTGGCGGGAGTGATCGGGACAACGGAGATGGTTGGCACCAGTCGACCACGCGCCGTGTCTTTGGGCTGAGCGGCGGGCAAAACGCGGCTGGCAGTACAATCAACAGGCTTGGCGCTGATGGCTCTGTCATCACATATGCCTGGGAGACGCGGGGCGGTGTAGCAGCCTATTGGTCGACCGAAGGATCGGGGTCGCACGACAAGCTCGTAAAATCAGGCAGCGTCTGGATCTGGACCGATGGAGATAGCCAAGCCGTCGAGCGCTATCAGGCGTCCGCTTCGACCAGTGGTGAGTTCCGGCTCTACGAAGTTCAGGATATCAGCAACCAGAAGCTGACCATTACCTATTTGTCAGGCAGCGACAAAATTCATCGCCTGACCACGCAGAACGGTGAATGGATCGAATACAGCTGGTCCGGCAATAACATCACTCAGGTGACCACCCGGTATATCGATATCCAGGACCAGGACGGCGACGGGAACACAACGGAAGCCTTCTCAATCGTTCGTGTGTCCTATGGCTATGACAGCTCGAACCGGCTGACCTCGGTCACGACCGATCTGACGCCCGAGAACAGCAGCGACAACAAGACCTACACGACGACCTACACCTATGTCGGATCGACCGATCGGGTCGCGACGATTTCGCAGACCGATGGCTCACATATCTCGGTGACCTATGACAGCTCGAACCGGGTTCAGTATATTTATCAGACGATTGAGAGCGGCGTCACTCGGCGGACAGGCTTCTCGTATCTGACCAATGTAACAAGTGTCATTCATGACGATGGAACCGTCAACAATCACTATTTCGACAGTGAAGGTCGCCTCGGCCAGATCAACTATGTGGCTGTTGCCGGTGGACCGATCACTACCGAGCGTTTTTACTATGATGCGGATGGGAACGTTGATCGCGTTACCAATCGCGATGGTGCGTCGACCTATTATGAACATGACGATCGCGGCAACATTACGAAGATCACAGACCCCAACGGCAATGTCACTGACCGGGTCTTTAACGCCGAAAACAATCTGACGCGAGAGACATGGCGCGGTTCTGATGGAGGAACCGGCAATGTCGTGCGCTATTCGCACTACATCTATGATGGCAATGGGCGGCTGACCTTCACGGTTGATCCGGAAGGCCGAGTGGCTGAAACCCGCTATGCCTCAAATGGGCAGGTGCAGCGGGTCGTGACATACCCAGAGCACCGATATCCGGGCGGCTCGACGCCAGTTTCATCGGTTACCCCTACCAACAGCCAGATGCTCTCATGGCGCAGCGCGCTTGGTGACCGTTCAAGCACGCAGCAGACGCTTTATTATTACGATGCCCGCGGGAGCATGATCCGCAGTGATTCCTTTGGTGCTGCTACCTCTGGCGGCGGCACAACCAGTGCTGAGGGCTATTCCCGCACGCACTACACCTATGATCAGGGGGGCCAGTTGCTGTCCTCGCGGATTGACGGGGATAGCGAATCTAGCTTCGTCTATGATGGTCTTGGCCGGATGGTGAGTTCAGTTGATGGTGCGAACAACACTATCTCGATCGTGTTTGATGATGCGGCAAGCAAGACGATCATCACGAATGCCGCCGGCTTCATCACCACCGAGACCTACAATCTCGCAGGCGAGCTGATCCAGCGCAGCGAAAACACGACCGCTGCTGGTGCGAACACGTCTTCAAGCGAAACAGCAGACTACCAATATGATGAAATGGGCCGTCTGCGCATTTTCATCGATGAGCGCAACGACCGAACGTTCTACCTGTATAATGATGTTGGCAATCAAACGGGCATTGTCACCGAAGACGGCCGACTAACCGAATTCAAGTACGACGATGCCAATCGCGTCATTGCGACCGTAAAATACATCCAAAGCGCGCATTCGCACGAAGCGACGTTGCTTAATCCGGATCATACGCTTGAGATCGATGATGTTCGGCCAGCCAGCCACAGTCAGGACCTGTGGACTTGGACGGTTTACGACGATGGCGGACGCGTTGCCCAGACGATTGACGGCGCGGGCGCAGTCACCGCTTTTGAGTATGACAAGGCCAACAATCTGGTTCGAACCACCTCGTACTGGAACAAGGTCAGCGTTGCCGCTCTCAAGACGACCCCTCCCACCTCACCTGTTTCGGTTTCTACCAACGCCAACGATATCGTTGTCCGCAGCTTCTACGACCTTTCGGGCCGCCAGATCGGCGCACTCGATGGCGAGGGCTACCTTACCCAAATGCACTATGACGAGGCAGGTCAACTTGTCCGACAGACCGTTTTCAAAGGGCAGTCGTCAAGCAGCCTGCGCGCCAATGGCACATTCGATCAATTGCTCGGTTCGGTTGGTTCAGTCAGCCGCTCTGCTCATTCGGTTTATGATGGACGGGGCCTGCTGCGATATCAGGTTGATGAGCTCGGCCTTGTCACGTCATTCCAATATGACCGCGGCGAGCGGGTCACTCAGACTACCGCACATGCGCTTGCGATCAGCACGAGTGACTACACCTATGATGCTGTAAAGGCAGCGGTTTCAGCAAGCAGCGCTGATCGAACGAGTTCAACCATCTATGACAGCGCAGGGCGAATGGCGAGCGTTACGGGACCTGAAGGTCTTGTCACCACTTACGCTTACGATGCGAACAACAACGTCAAGTCGGTGACGCTCAATGATAGCGGCGTCACGCGCACCAGCTACAGCTTCCATGACGCGCAAGGGCAGTTGAAGTACGCGGTCGACGCAGAAGGCTATGTGGTTCGCTTCGACTATGATGATGCTGGAAACGTTACTCGTGAACGTCAGTATGATACGAAAATCTCGGTCAATTCGGGCACCACATTGTCGCAAGTCGATAGCGCGGTCAGCGGGCTGACCTATGCTGACACGCAATACGCCTACAACAATCAGGGTGAGCTTTATCTTACGACCAATGCCGAAGGCGAAAAGGTCAGGGATTACTTTCGTCGCAATGATATTGTCAGCCAAACAAGGGTTGCGCAGGGGACTGGCGATGAAGCCATCACCTATTTCGACAACGATGCAGTCGGAAGAGTTTGGCAGGTTCGAAACGCTTTTGGTCAGTCTGGCACTCAGAAGAATGGGGCAGCGGGTGAGCAATTCCAGACCCGCTTCACGTTTGACGCTTTTGGCCAGACACTCACCGTCAAGGATGGTGAAGGCAATATCACTACGAATGAGTATGATCGTCGCGGTCTGCTGACCACCATGACTGACGCCGAAGGCGGCGTCACGACCTACGAATATAACGGCTATGGCGAGCTGGTGAAGTCCACCGATGCGCGCGGAAACTCCACCGTCACCTATTACGATGATCTGGGCCGCGTCACCATGGTGATCGACGCAGAAGGCTATGTCACTGAAACGCGCTATAACTCATTTGGTGAGGTCGACCGGGTGGTCCGCCATTGGGGTCAATACCAAAATGCTGATCCTGCCACCAAACCCGTCTTCGTCATCGATGCCACGGACAACATCACTTATTTCGAATACGACAATGCCGGGCGCCTGACGAAGACGACCGATGCCGAAGACTACGTCGAGACCTACAGTTACAACCGTTTCGGTGAGCGCATTTCGAGGACTGGCAAGTCGAACACCGATACCAGGGTCGAATCCGCTGCCGATGCCAACATTACGACGTACGAATATGACAAGCGCGGACTGCTGATCCGCGAGACTTTGCCGGCCGAAGTGGTGGATGAAAACGACGACAACCGCCTCGTCAATATCGTCAACACTTACGCCTACGATGCACGTGGCAACCAGATCAGCATGACCGAGGCTGAAGGTCTGGCAGAGCAGCGGACCACGACGTATGTCTATGACAAGGTCAACCGCCTGATCGAGACGCGCGGACAGGCAAGGCAGATCTACAGCCAGACAAACCATCTTGCGGTGAGCGGTCTGCATACGCCGACCGAAACGATTTCCTATGACAAGCGCGGAAACATCACCAAGACGGTCGATGCTTCGGGCGCCACGACGGTGTTCTATTACGACGATCTGGGTCGCAAGGTCGTCGAGATCGATGCGCTGGGGACCTACACCGCATACGAATACGACCATAACAGCAATGTTGAGCGGATCCGCATCTTCGAGAGCCAGGTATCCGTTCCAGCTGATGGCGGATCGCAGGAAGAGGCCCCTGATGCGCCGGCTGGTGCCGCGCGCGAAACCCTGTTTGAATACGATAAACTCAACCGCATGACCAAGAGTTCGGTCATTGGCGTGCACAATGGCTATTTCAACGGCACATCGTGGGTCGCTAACTCGACCAATTTCGAGACCCTCTACGAATACGACGCCAACGGCAATGTCACGAAGACAACCGATCCAATGGGCAACACCACGCATGCCTATTACGATAAGCTCGGGCGCAAGATTGGGCAGGTCGATGGTGAAAACTACCTGACGAAATGGGAGTATGACAGCGAAGGCAACGTTACCAAGGAAACGCAATATGCTGTCAAGCTGAGCTCGGTTCCAGCGACCCTGCCAAGCCCGAGCACGTCTGGCGCGCGCATTACGACCTACACTTATGACGCGGTTGGCAATCGCCTGTCCGAAATCCGCGAGGGCGTGGTCATCCACAACGGCAGCGGCGGAACGCAGACCGTCAATGCGACAGTCAATTACGAGTATAACGGTCTTGGGCAGGTTACCAAGAAGACCGAGGCGACCGGTGATCTGACTGAGTATTCATATGATGATGGCGGGCGTCTCGAAAGTGAGCGCCGGCTTGGCGATGGCCTCACTTACGGTTTCACAGGCCATACCAACACCCAGGTCACTCCAGGTGTTGACTATTCCTATGACGGCCTTGGCAATCTGCGCTGGAGCAAGGCTCTCGGCGGCGCCGGTGTTGCAGAGCGCTACACCAGCTACGACTACAATTCGGGCGGCCTTCTTGAGCGCATGATCGATGCGGAAGGAAACATCCGGCAATATTACTACGACAAGAGCGGTCGGCAGATTCTCGAACGCTATGATCGCACCGAAACCAGCGGCCAACAGCTCGTCGAAGGGTCTCTAGTCCGATACGATCTGCTGGGCAGGGTAACTGAACAATGGACCGCGCGCTGGAACGGCACCGGCTGGACTTCGGACTCAGACGGCAGCGCACGCGATACATCGCGCGTCGCGCAAACCGAATACAACGCCTTCGGTGATGTATCGCGCACTGGGATCAACGGCACCTGGATTAGCGAGAACAAGTACGATCTTGCCGGACGGCTTTGGGCCACGAATGCTGGCGATGGGATCTGGAAGTTCTTTGGCTATGACAAGAATGGCAATCAGACGATTGCTCTTGAAAGCGCCGGATACCAATTCACTTCATCGACCACGTTCCAGACCGCCTTCAACCAGATCAACAATCATGCGGTGAACGCGACATTCACCCAGTATGACAATCGCAACATGGCGACCGGTGTGTTTGAGGAACAGCGCGAACTGACCGGTTCGAGCAGCCAGTCGCTCCATACATTCCGCACCTACAACGCCTTTGGAGAGGTCGCGACCGAAACCGACGCGCGCGGGGCCAAGCTGACATACACCTACAACACTATGGGCCGGATGATCCGATCGGAAAGCCCAACGGTCGAGGTGCTGTATGAAAACGGTTCCTCGCAGTGGATCAGGCCAGCCGAGGATTTCTATTACGATGAATCTGGCCGTCTGGTTGCACAGCGCGATGCCAACGGGGTCTATGCGACTGGTGGTAACTCGACGACGGGTGCTGTAAAACTGGCCAACGAAGGGAATCTGACTCGCCTCGAGCTGCTGGCAGGCACTGGTTATAGCGGCAGCGAAGCGATCATCACCAAGCAGATTGCTGCCGATGGCGGGATCACCCGAACCAGTTTCGACATTCACGGCGATGCACGAAAAGTCGAAGTTCTGATCAACGGGAGCGAGGCGAGCGGCACCTGGCGCACGACAAATCAGGAATATGACAAGCTAGGCCGTCTCACCAAGGTGACCGAGCCCAATGGGCTGGTGCGCCATTATGAATATGACGAGGTCGGCAATCGCACGGCAGAATGGGTGCAGGGCACCGGCCTTACCGGTTACGGCTCGGGCAACAAGCAGACGACCGATTACGACAAGCATGGCCAGGTTCTGCGGGTCCGCGCATATGGCGGTGACGTCACCCAGACCACTTATGATTGGGACAACACGATCGAGGCTGGCGGGACGGGTCTTGTCAATACCGGCGGCTGGATCAAGCAGACCGCTTACGCCAATGGTAAGACGCTGACAGAGACGAGCGATGTCTTTGGCAGGGCAACGCGCAAGGTCGATCTTGGCGGTAACATAACGACCTATTCCTACGATATTGCAGGTCGCCAAACCAGCAGCCAGATCACGCGTTCAGCGGCGAATGGTGGTGGCAGTTCAACCGCGACCTATACCTATTTCAACACCGGCCAGATCAAGACCAATTCCAACAATAATGGCCTTGCCACCTACGAATATGATGCATCTGGCAACCGCACGCGCGAAAAGCTGGTCCAGGGCGCAGTGACGATCAAGGATCACACCGCAACCTATGACAAACTCGGCCGCCTGATGGATTGGAACGCGGTCGCCACCAGCAAGGCTCCAGCTGCGTCTGAATCCCACGATTACGACGCCAATGGCAATATCCGCCGTACGCAGGAATCGTTCTACACGCTCAATTCCACGGGCGGTCAGGGCTGGCTCCAAAGCGGCGATAAGTGGTTCCGCTTTGACAGCATGAACCGCGTGGTCGTGCAAAACGGTGAGCGCACGGGCGGGGTTATCCGTGGCGGCACGTCTGGTCTCGAATTCAGCTACAACATCGCTGGCGAGCGGGTTGAGCAGTTTCAGACCGAAACGCGTTATCGACAGGAAGTCGATCCCGATTTCGATTGGGCGTCTTGGGGCTATGAAGGCAGCAACCCTGATGAGATCGACTACATTGATGTTCCCTACGACGTCACGATCAGGGAATCCTACGCCTACAACACCTCTGGTCAGCTGACAGAGATCTGGGTTGATGAATACGAATCAAATGGCGCGACAGCTGGCGTGCCGGAGCTCACGGTTTCCGATGTTACAGTGAATGAAGGGGGCAGCACGACCTTCACGATCGAGCTGAGCAGTGCGGCGACTTCGGCCATTTCGGTGGATTATGCGACGGCCAATGGCACTGCGACAACAGCTGATTACCAATCGCGCTCGGGCAGCGTGACATTCTCTGCCGGCCAGACGACCAAAAACATCACCGTACAGACCACGTCGGACAACACTATCGAAGGCAATGAAACCTTCTTCTTCAATCTGTCCAACGCAAGCGGCGCAACTATCACAGATGGTTCCGCTCAGGCGACCATCATCGATGGCGTCGTGACACCAGCCATCAGCATCAGCAATGCGACCGCCGCTGAAGGCAACAACCTTGCCTTCACAGTGTCGCTCAGCACAGCTTCTAACTCCTCGGTTTCTGTCAATTACGGCACCACCAATGGCAGCGCGACCACGGCTGACTACGTGGCCAAGAGCGGCACGCTCACCTTCGCAGCGGGGCAGACCAGCAAGACCGTCTATGTCTCGACCCGGACGGATACAATCAATGAAGGCAATGAGGTCATGTATCTTGACCTCTCAGCCGCCAACGGTGGGACGATTTCAGATTCGCGCGGAAACGGCACGATCACGAATGTTGCCGCTGCAACCAATCCGGTAATCTCCATTACCGGCGATTCCGGGCCTGAGGGCAGCAACACGACATTCCTCGTGACCTTGAGCGAAGCATCGACGTCATCAGTCTCAGTCGACTTTGCGACCTTCGGTATCTCGGCCCAGAGCGGTATTGATTTCCAATCGCGGATTGGAACTTTGACGTTTGCAGCCGGTGAGACTGCCAAGGGCATCAATGTCTTCCTGTATGACGATTCCACGTTCGAAACTGATGAGACCTTTGAAGTTCGATTGGCGAACCCGACCGGCGGTGCGACCCTTCACACGTCGCAAAACATCGGTTTCGGCACCATCTTCGATATGACCACAGGCGGCGGTGGTGGCGGTCCTGACCCGATCTTCCCCGGAGGGGGTGGAACTCTTCCATTCTCATTCAGCACCGGCCTTTCTCCCGAGCCTTCGCTAACGAGCGTTGAGGAGCCAATCCAGTCAAACGACACTTTCACGTTCAACAGTGATCCAAGCACCTTCAACGAGCCTGTCTCCGGTGGGGCTACGTTCGATCCGGCCGCCAGCAACACGGTTGCAAGCCAATCGGCGACCGCCCTGTCAGGCATCCGTCGATCGCTGTTCGTCTACGATCTGCTTGGCCGTCAGATCCGGCAAGATGACTTCAACACCTCGGGTCAGAGCGTCTATTCGCAGCAGCAATTCTTCAACGCGAAGGGCCAGCTGATCGAAACCGAAGTCTCTACCAAGCGCGACGACGGCAAGACGTACCTTCAGCACAACCGCTTCGATTACGGCTCCAACGCGCTCGGCAATTACGCGCTTGGCAACATTGTGCAATCGCTGTCCGATACGCGCCGCGACAACGATGATGGAGACGTGCCGGATACCGCGACCAAGTACTTCTATGACTGGTACGACAGCGCGGTTCAGAAAACGATCTATCACGATAAGAGCTACAACAACTCTTACAGCGATACCTATGGCGGGAACGGCGCCGCGCGTGGCATGTATCAGGGGGCAAACCTTGGCGGCTTCGACAATGATTACACCACCACGCATTACTACAACCATTTCGGACAGCTGACCTCGGCCTATGTCCAGGATGGCATCGCGAAGAACGTGACTTTCACGCTCGACGAAGCAGGTCAGGTCATCCGCCGCGATGAAAGCGTGCCCACCAATGTCAGCCAGACCGGCAGCCCGCACGAAGTGTGGTATCGTTATGGCGGGGCCGAGATGGGCTATACCGGCAACAATGGCACGACGTCGGTGTCGGCAACTGACTCGATCGCGCAGCGCACCGCTGAAAGCCCCTCTTCCTCACGCACCGGCACATTCCGCGGCGGCAAGGACGTCGGCTCTGCCTATATCGATGGCGCGGGCGCGCTGACCCGCTTCAACAGCTACAATCAGGGGTCTTCTGTCGGCACCTACACGGTGCGCGGGGGCGAGAGCCTGCAACAGATCGCCGCCACCACCTATGGTGATGCGAACCTGTGGTACAAGATCGCCGAGGCGAACGGCCTTTCCGGCAGCTCTACGCCAATAGCAGGTCAAACGCTGCGCCTGCCCGCAGGCGTTGTGAAGACCAGCCACAATGCTGGCACCTTCAAGCCCTACGATCCCAGCGAAGCCATCGGCGAACTTTCGCCAACAACGCCAAAACCCGCGAAGAGCGCGAAATGTGGCGTGTTTGGCGCGATCCTGTTGGCGGTGGTCAGCATTGCAGTCACGGTTATCGCACCGTTCGGCGCTGGCTTCTGGGCAGGGGTCGCGAATGCGGCACTTGGTAGCGTAGCTAGTCAAGCGGTAGGTGTGGCGACTGGCATCCAAGACAAATTCAGCTTCAAGAGCGTAGGCCTCGCGGCGTTGTCTGCTGGGGTCAGCGGTGGCATCGGCGAGATCGTCGGCAATGGTGCCTTCGCTGGAAGCCAGTTTGCAGGTGACGTGCTGCGCGGTGCAGCTGGGAGCGCCATCACACAAGGGATTGGCGTCGCGACTGGCTTGCAAAGCGACTTCAGTTGGGCAGGTGTTGCCGCGGCTGGTGTTGCAGCCGGCATCGGCGGAGCTGTCACTCGCGGATTGAACTCTGGTCAAGGCAATTTTGGCAGCAACGGCAGCTGGTCCTGGAACAATTCCAACTTCCAGGCTGGATTTGCCTCTCAGCTCGCGGCCGGTAGTGCTTCACTGCTGGCTTCAGCCGCAACGCGGTCTGCGATTGAAGGATCGAGCTTCGGCAAGAATCTCATCGCGGGACTGCCCGATGTCATTGGCCAGGTAATCGGCAGAGCAGCTGGAAGAGGAATTCGATCTGCGCTCAGCAATGCGCCTGAAAACCTCATCCCAGATTCTTTCTATGAGGACCAGCCTCAAGGCCAAGCGGGAGCGGCAAATCACTCTCACCACGTTGTTGATACAGCGATTGAATCAACAAATGACGCTGCCGGTGGTGCAGAAAGGCAGATTGAAGCGAACCAAAGTCAAGTTACCGGCAACGCCTCGGCCAACTCTAAGCAGGTAACAGGACAGAACGCCGAAGCTTCCATTGAACAGGCAGCAGGCGGTACAACATCGGCTGCATCAATTGCCGGCAGCGGCGCTTCAAACAGCGGCACTTCCAACTCGCCGGGAATCGAACGTATTTCGCTTCCTGGAGATCGGAACGCAATCTCTCCAAACAGCTGGCAGAGCAATCTGGATATTCGAAATAAGTATATCGCTCAGCAGAATGCCTCCGGCGGTATCAGCGAAGACCAACTGAGAGAATTGAACCTCCGATACCTCAGTTGGGACGTCAAATTTCCTCATCCGGATCGGACTTTTGTTGGTCTGATAGCGACTCAAGTCTATGGTGTTCCCGATCTCAGTGGTGCCTTTAGGATCGGCGCATATGGCAACGGAGATGCTGGTCTGTCCCTTCTTTGGGGTGGACTGGACCTAGGTCTGAATGGTGATGTCGCTGGCATATCCGCTGCTTGGGGTGCACTTCGTATGGGCTCTTACGGGGAGGATGCCGGGATTTCTGTCCTTTGGGGTGGCCTCGATCTTGGGCTTAGCGATGACGTATCTGGCATTTCTGCGCTTTGGGGTGGCCTCAGAATGGGAACCTATGGCGGCGACGATGCTGGAATTTCGGTCCTGGGAGGGCTGCTAGATCTTGGAAGCAATGATGGGACCGATGGAATTTCGGCTTTCTATGGCGGCTTTAGGCTAGGGGCTTTTGACGATTTCGCCGGGATTGACGTGGGCGGCTATCGGCTGGGCGTTGAGGCCAGTTCGGCGTCTGGTCTAGGAGAGTGGAGAGATGTCAATGAGAGCATGTCAGACAGAGCACGTGCGTATGAAGAACAGATTACGGGCCGCCGAGGACAAGCGTACTTCGTCCAGGGGGTAAAGTTTGATGGCTTCAGTGGAGGTCCACTTCTTGAGGCCAAGGGGCCTGGGCGTGAATGGGCAATAACCGATGGGGAATTCCGATCTGGTTATCGGGGAGCGGCAGAACTGGTTGACCAAGCAAGAAGGCAGGTTGCAGCGGCCGACGGGCATCCGATTGAATGGCACATGGCAGAGGCTGATTTGGTTGAAGCAACACAGAACCTGTTCGCTGGAGACAGGAGTTTGCAGGCTATCACTATTGTCCATACGCCGTTCGAGCGGTAACACTACGTGATGTCAAAAAGATACTTTTTAGGCGTCTACTGGGGTAGCCGAGTCGAACCGGTCGAAGTTCTTTCCGACCGGGTCCATGCCTTTTTGCAGGCGACCGTTGCATTGCATCCGCTTTTCGAGATGTGGCATGAATTAGGTAGGGTTGACCCGGGTAGTCGAGGGGTTTGCTTGGAATCAAGGGAGTCTATTGCGCAAATTCTAGGCTTGGGATTCAATCGACGAGACTCAGATGGGGCTCGGCTAAGCGAATTAGGTTATTCCATTAATCTATGGAATGGTGCCTCTGATGACCAAAGCGCAGCTGCGCTGCGGATTGATTGCGGATCAAGTTTACCAACTGCGAATGGTATAACTCTTGATCTTCCAAAGGCACCTCATTTTTTAGGTGACGAAGAGGTAGGAATCGAGCTGCTAAAACTGTCTGCCGAAGTATGGGCTCCTGATTGGGCCGGCGTAATTTCCAAGAGTTCGTTGAGGGCGCGAGGGTTCAGTGGCAACAAACCCTTTGTCGACTGGATGCTATATGTCCCGCGCGCTCTTACGATCTCTGAAACACATGTAAGATCGATTTCTCTAGAAGAATTAGGTACGATAGTTGTTATTAGTCCTAGGCCAGATATAGGTGACGTTCCTGATGGAAGGGTGAAGTTAGTAGAAGATGCATTATCTAATTGATCATCAAAACATATGTGGTGAATTTTTAACTATCTGAAGGTTTGTCATATTCTACTAGGATTGATATAATTTGGCAAAAATCTCTGTGGACGATAGGAGTTGCGGTAACTTTGAGATATTTTCGGTTTTATTTTGAAAATATTGTCGTTCGAGTTATTCTATTTTTTTGAAAGTGAATAACCTTACCCAAGTACGTCAGCTTAACGTTTTCCTACACCGCCCACATCTGCTTGAACCGAGCGGATGGCTTCCGCGAGCCTGTGCAAACCCTGCCGCACACCCGCCAATTGTCCAGGATTGGGGGGTCGCGATGGCGGCGGTTGGGAAAGGCATCTCAGTGGTGGTTGATGAGTCTTCCAATTTTCTTAGGTAAGGTTGAATGAATGAGAAACGGGCAGCGAGTGCACGATATCTGATTGGTCATGGCATCCCGGTTCATCCGAACCTGCCAGAATTGGAGATGCTACAGCCGCGTTCTGCGGCTGATGTGGCGCGCAGGATCGCGGTACTCTATGCGCTCGCCGGACTTGCGTACGATGAGGTATCGGGAAAGAGTCTCAAGAATTGGCTCGTGGGTGATGGCGTCTGGCCCTATGTTGCGGCAGACGAAAGATCGCTTTTCGACAGGGAACACCTAAGTAAAGTGGAGACCAACGAGCTTGGCTGGAATGAAGAATCTCTGTTTGCTTTGTGCTGGGCAGGAGGGCTTGTTTCTTCACTAGACGTAGCAAGACCAAGAGATCTCAATCCTCTTTTCGATCATATCCCGTCCGCGGTACCAATGGATGAGTTTTTGGCCTCTTTTAAGCTGCGTAGCGCTGATGCAATTGGGCAAATGCTAGACACGTATTATTGTCTGCATGCAGCTTTTGAGCACCCCGAACTTTGGGATGAAGAAGACCTCGAACGGTCGAAGACTCCAGAAGAAAGCACTGGTGTACCGACAGCGAGAATAGTTGCCAGGCGGCAGGCGCTAGAATGGTTGATGTCACCGGGCCTCGAATGGCACGAGGTGTCGTTAGATACGTGATAATTTTAACTCGGTATCGATTGGAGACATTCCTGATATCGTCATCACTCGAGTTCGTGGTGACATTCCAATCGTGTCGGGATTAAGCGATGCTCTTGGAACCTTGCCTATTTCAGGCTTTACTCAAGTGATTGACTCTACTCAAAATGAACGACCTGATCAGTGATACATGGGAAATGCTCGACCACAGCTTGTGGCTTGAAATCAAGATCCTATACGGACTTGCCTTTCTAGTAACTTTTGCGTGCTTATTGACGATCCCGTTAGGACTTGACTTCCTAAATACACCGACTTCAGTTTTGTTGGTCGCGGTATTCAATTTGAGTGTGGCATACGCTTACTGGCATTACCATCGGAAGAAACGCTTTTTCAGATCTGAAAATGCTTTGAAGATTGTGACGCGCAGCTTTCTTTCTCCTTTTTCAAAAGGCCGGGAAGAGTTGGTGAATTTTGACGAAATCAGTTGCGCCAAGTTTGTGCTTCCCCGCCGTTCTGCGCGCGGACCAGAGGTCATGGGAGAGCGTGTGATAGTCGTGGAGACTCCGTTAAGAGTAACCCATATCTCTTCTCGTTGGCTAACTCGGCCAGCGTTCAAACAAATTTGCGCCGATCTGGGTTTGGTAAGCCAAAGTGATTCAAAAGGTTTATACGGCGAGGGTAAACCAAAATATTGAGCTACCCGCTTATCGCCGTCACCTACATCCGATAGTCAGAACCGCTTTAGATGCGGCGGTGTAACAGTCCCGCCAACTGCTGTAGATATTATCAGGTAGACTGATTGATGGGACTTGAGAATTCGCAGGTCATTGATGCGATCGGCACCGAAGCTGAAACTGGTATCGTAGTTCTGAGCATCATTGACGGTTGGGATTGGACCGATGAAGCCGAGCATCTGATGGCGTTGCAGGATAAGATTAATGCCTACCTTGGGTTCGTAGAGTCTGGGCAGATTGGTGAAGTGTATCCAGACGCCGTTGGCCATGCGCTCAAGATCGATATTATTTCTATGTTTCCGCTTCCTGACACCGCCGATAGCTTCATTGAAGAGGCCGCCAAAGTTTCAAGCCAATTGAAAATTGATTTGAATCAAAGAATGGCACCGTAATCGAACCACGCAGACGCCTCTCGCGAACCTCCACAGCCCCTGCCGCACACCCGCCAAATGTCTGGGATTGGGGGTCGCGATGGCGGCGGCGCTGCATGGCTCGCACAATGACACCTTTATCTCGCTACAGTGACACCTGCTGCTTTTGCGTTAGGACCGTGTAACATCCGGTCCATGTCGTAGGAAAAGCGCGCCGCAGTCACCTCGCGCGCGAGCCATATTCGTCTTAGGCCCCTGATCAAAACACTGAGCTCGCAGCTGCTCTGGCCGAAACCGAAGCCGCCGGCGTGGTCGAAGCTCCGGCGATCCTTATGGAAGGGCAGCTTTCCATTGGCCGCCAGCACCTGCCTTAGGTCGAGGAATTGCTGAAGTGCGCCGTGCCGTCGGATTAGCCAAGCAGGAATCTATCGATCGGCGCCGGTCTCGGGCGGCGGACGCAGTGTATCGACCACTCTGAAACCGATATGATCAGTGCCTAGGTTTAGCTCTTGATACTGCCTTGCTGCTGGCCGGTAGCGCGCGCAGTAATTGGCGGCGCACAGAAAGGAACCGCCCTTGATGGTTCGCACCCCGGCGCCCGCGCGCGGTTCGCTTGCGGTCCATTCCCAGACATTGCCGATCATGTCGTGCAGCCCATAATTGTTGGCGGGAAAGCATCCGACCGGCGCACGCGAGACAAATCCATCATCGCCCGTGTCCCGGCGGGGAAACACACCCTGATAGTAATTGGCAAGCAACCGTCCTGAGGCATCGATGGGTTCGGGCAGAGCCTCAGCCCCGGCGCGCGCGGCATATTCCCATTGCGCTTCGCTAGGCAATGAAACGCCGGCCCACTGCGCATAGGCCAGTGCGTCGCCATAGGTGACTTGCACGACAGGGTCATTGTCCTTGCCTTCGATGCCGCTGCCTGGGCCGGACGGCGCTCTCCAACTGGCGCCGACGACCCATCGCCACCAATAGGGGTTGTCCTCGGTAGGAACGCTGAAGACCGCCGATCCGGGCTGCAACATTTCCGGCGGTGCGCCGGGGATTTCGGGCGGCGCACGCTCGGCGTCTGTGAGGTAGCCGGTTGCCTCTACAAAGCGCGCGAACTGCGCGTTTGTGACCTCGGTCTTGGAAATCCAGAAGGGCTCTACCTCAATCTCGGTCGGTGGGCCTTCTTCACGATAGAGCGGGTCTTCACCCAGAACGAACGAGCCTCCTTCGATCCAGACCATATCGTCTGCCGCAAGCCCTTCGCATGAGTTGCCGGCTTGATCGTGCGCCGCCTGATCCTCAGTCGCGGAGCATGCTGCACAAAACAGCATCACGATGATGATGGGTACTCGCTTCAAGATGGTTTGGGCTCCCGCAGCAGTTTGCCCAGTGTTGTCGGGGCGAGGCACGGCATCGTCAAGCTCAGCCTTGAGCGCAGCGACGCAGACTGCGCCCATCGCCGCGCTCAAGGCACTTTCGCCGGGTACGTCAGAGGGAAGGGAGGGGAGCAATCAGGCTGGTGTCCTTGACCTCTTCCCCGTTGAGGAAACGGACAAGCGTTGGCACCACATCCGGGTGATCAAAGAACAGGTTATGGCCCGCATTCTCGACAGTTATGACGGTGCGCTGAGACAGGCCAGCCGTCGCCTCAAGCCCGGATTCTGGATAAGTGCGCCCATCAAGCGTGCCAGATATAACGAGCGCGGGATTGTCTGCGACCGGGTCTATGCGGAAACTGTCCGGCAAGCGGTACGGCGCGCCCTGCTCGTTGAGCTGCGGCATCGGGAAGTTGGTCGCATCGGCAAGCACTGCGCTTTGCGCCTGTGCCTCAACCAGAGCAAGCCGGTCTGCTGAAATGCCAGAGGCCAGGTCCATGATGGTCGCCATAGCGCGCATCCGGATCTGCGGTGGCATCACAAAGCCGCGACGCTGCATGAAGCTGTAATCCGGGTCTTCGTCTGCCATCGCCACAATAGCGCGGGCGATATCATGCGCTCTGTCAGGATCGGACAGCGAGAAAGCAATCGCTGCCTGAACTGCGAATGGGCCGAGCGTGCGTTTCGCCGGGGGTTGGTCTCTGGCGACGAAAACATCGACGACGGGCTTCTCAGCATCAATCCGCTCGAGCGCCTGTCTCAGCGATGCGGCAAGGTCAGGATAGGCCTGACCTCCGGCAGCGATGGCGCTTTCATCAAGCGCGGATTGCAGGCGCGCGAGGAAAGCATCCGTGCGCGCCGGCAGTTTCACAGTCTGATCCAGCCCCTCGACACTGACAAGCACGGCGCGATCGACAATGCCGGCATGGTCCTTGAGTGTGGCGAGGGCCAAATGCGTGCCATAGCTGATGCCAAGCAGGCTAACCCTGCCGCCGACTGCCTCGGCGACTGCGCGAATGTCTGCGGCGCTTTCCGCGGTGGTATAGCCTGCAAGATCAACGCCTGCCTCGAGCCAGAAAGCCTCACATTGCGCGAAGGCTTCTTTCTGCTTGGCGATGAAGGTGGCCCGATTGCCAATGTCTTGGGCGGTCCAGCCAACCGAACTTGCACAAGGGGGAGGCGCATCGGACCGGCCAGTGCCGCGTTGGTCGAGCAGGATGACATCGCGCGATTGGCGCAAGGCATCGAACAAGGGCCAACGCCGCGATTGAGCAGTCCGCGTGCCTGAACCACCGGGGCCACCGGCAAGATAGACTACCGGCGCATGATCAGTCGCCTCCAGCGCGCTAAGCACGACATAGCGAAGCGCGATCTCGCGGCTATCGGGGTCGCTGCGATTTTCAGGCACCATCAGCGTGTGTTGGACGCCCTCAATTTCACCGACATCGCGCACGGAAAGGGTGGTTGGCTCCGAACTCGGCATCGATTGCGCGAGCCCGCTCACAGGCAGCGCTGCGATTGTTGCGGAAAGGCCAAGCGCGAAGGATTTGGCAGTCTTGTGGTTGAGCATCGTCCATCTCTGGCTGGTAGGGGTGTTGGAGAAAGCAGTGGCATCAAGGTGTGTTATCTTAATAACACGCTGGGTCCTAGGATCGTTCGACCAGTGCACAAATCAGGAGGACCAATGAGGCTGTGCAGGACGCGGTTCGCACGTGGTTCCATGCGGTCCAGCGCTGTAGGTAAAGCGCCCACATCCTTGCACCATCCGGCCCGGAAGCCTCGCTCGCCTCAAGCTGGTTGTTAAGCGGCACATTGCCGACCAGCGTGACCACGAACATGCCAATTACATAGGCCGCACCGCCCAACGCCATGTACGATGCGCCGGGCCGTGAGAGATCGAGCGCTCCTGCTACCGTCACAATCAGCGCTGAGAGCGTGCTTCCAAAGAAGACCGGAAGGAAAGACGATTTCACGATGATACGATTGATGGATTGCATCGCGAGCATGCCCGCCGGCGCTTCAATCGCATCAAGCGAGCGCATCACGAATGCCGAAAAGGTGAAATAGACCCCGGCCATGATCCCGGCGCTAATCGCGGTGACCCAGAGCAAGAGAGTGATCAGAACGTCCATAGAAGGTCCCCTTGATGAACAGATTGGTTGTAGAGCGCGGCGGTCATTGACGCTTGAAGCGCCGCAGGCGCCTCGTGTGTGGCCTTATTGGACTGCGGCCTCCCGCGCCCAGATCCCGGTCTGAGCAACCTGTCTGGCGAATTCGGCAAAGTCCTTGGGCGGGCGGCCAAGAGCGCGCTCGACGCCGTCGGACAGGTGTGAGTTGCGCCCGTCGAGCACGGTTGAGAACAGATAATCGAGCATCCACACAACGTCTTTGGGCGCTCCCGATTGCTCGATTTCCTGCATAAACCCTTCGTGCGGCACATCGACATAGCGGACCTCGCGCCCGATCGCTTTGCCAAGGTCATGTGCGACATCAGCCATTGACATCAGTCGCGGACCGGTGACTTCGTAAACTTCGCCTGCATGACCAGCCTCGGTAAGCGCAGCCACGGCGACTTCGGCAATGTCATCGGCATCGACAAAGGGCTCCAGCGTATCGCCTGCAGGCAGGGTGATGACGCCCGAGAGAACCATGTCGATGAAGGCACCTTCGGAGAAGTTCTGATTGAACCAGCTTGCGCGCACAATCGTCCAATCGAGACCGCTATTTTGAACGATCTCCTCGCACGCCTGCGCTTCGGGCTCGCCGCGTCCGGATAGCAGCACAAGCCGCTGAACGCCTGCGCCTATTGCCAGCTGTGTCAGCTTTGAGATCGCATCGCGCGCGCCCGGCATGGCAAGGTCAGGGGTATATGTGATATAGATGCTGGACATCCCCTCAAGCGCGCCAGCCCAGCTGCTTTCGCGGTCCCAGTCAAATGCCGGGATAGACGAACGCGAACCGATCCGAACTGCGTGACCTGTTGCAATGAGAAGGTCAGCGACGCGGCGCCCGGTCTTGCCTGTGCCGCCGATGACCAGGATCTTGCCTGCGGTGTGGATTGGAGTTGCCATGTGCCTGTTCCCATTATTGCGGTGACAAGCATTGGATAGTGTGGCGGCGCGCTGCCGATCTTGACCGTTCGCGCCAATCTTTTGCTCTTGCGCGCCAAGCGGCGCTGCGTGGTCAATGGGCAGCGATGCGATAAGAGCGCGGCGTTTGCCCTTCCCATCGTTTGAAAGCCCTGTTGAAGCCGCTCTGCTCTGCAAAGCCGGTGAGAAAGGCAATCTCGGCAAGGCTGTAATTGGTCTCAGTTAGCAACTGCCGGGCCAGTTCCCGCCGGGATTGATCGACAAGGTTCTGAAACGACTGTCCCTGATCAGCGAGCCGCCGTTGCAATGTTCGCGCGCTGAGCCCGAGCTTGGTTGCAACCAGCGAAAGTGGCGGCACGCCTTCGCTAAGCAATTGCGCCACTGCGAGGCGAACCCGTTTTTCAAGGTTGCTGTCGTCCGGCAAGCTGGCAAGCGCGGCTTCGAGATGCTGATCAAAGAACCGCGCGATGGTTTCATCACCCAGCCTATTAGGGACGCGAAGGCTTTCAGGGCTGATCTCCAGCGCGTCTCGCTTCGTTTCGAAATGCACCGGACAACCAAAATGGTTCTCGTAAATGGCACGATCTCCGCGTGCCGGGTGTTTGAAATGAACCGCAAGCGGTTTGAAAGCCGTCGTGCTGACTTCATCGCTGATTGCGGCGACGGCCGCCATGCTTGCTTCGTTCGACAAAAGCATACCGAGGCTGCCATCCCCCTTTTTGTCGAGGGTGAAAAACAGGCGATCGCCAACCTGATCAAGCGAGTAGCTTTCAGCGCTGCCGAGAACCCGCCCGTATCGCTGCGAGCGGATGAATGATCCGCGAAGGTCAGGGGCTGACTTCCAGGCAAGGCCAAACGCGCCATATTCATCGCAGCGCATCGCCGCGCCAATCCGCAGCGGCAATTGAACCCGATCAGGATCGCGCTGTGCCAAGGCAGCAAAGAAGCGATAATAATCAGCAGCAGAAACGAACTTTGCAGGATCAATTGGTCCGTCGGGAGCAAGGCCCAACCCCTCTACAAGATCGCGCGTCTCCACACCTGGGCTGGCTTGCCCGATGACTTTGTAGACATAAAGGGACGTGATCTGGCTCATGACAGGGCGATGCTGGCAAAGGCTGCGGCGAGGTCACCGTGCTTACACGTTTGGCGGTGATCGGTATAGCAGCACAACAATGCGGCGTGTCTTATGCGGCACCCTGCTTTAGCAGACGCGATGCGGCTGTCGGTTTGGTCACAGTTTGCAGCGGGTCAGGCATGCCGTTGCATCATCAGGAGTTGCGCGAGAGCGTGCCGGATGTATCACCCTTGATCGATGAATGATCAGCGATTGCCTGACCAGTTTGATGAGGGAGCGGAATTGTCGCCAAACACCGCCTCCGGCAATGGTCAAACCATTAAGCAGGATAGCCAGCCAACGCACTTGGCGAGGATAGGACTTCTTGCAGGGCCGCTGATGGGCCTGTTGGTGCTGGCCGTGGGAGCACCAGCGGACCTTGCAGACGGCAACCATTGGGCGCCTGCCTGGACGACGCTTGCCTTGCTCGTCTGGATGGCAATCTGGTGGGTGACCGAGGCGATACCCATTCCTGTGACATCTTTATTGCCGCTGGTGGTCTTGCCGATTGCCGGCGTGGCGCCGATTGCAACAGTCGCCGCGCCTTACATGCACCCGATTGTGGTTCTGCTTATGGGAGGCTTCATCTTTGCCAAGGCGATTGAGCAATGGGGCCTGCATGAACGAATTGCGCTTAACGTGGTCAAGCGCAGCGCGGGCAGTCCAGCTGGTCTGATCGGCGGTTTCATGTTCGCAGCAGCCTTGCTGTCGATGTGGATCTCGAACTCGGCAACTGCGATCATGATGATGCCGATTGCTCTGTCTGTCGCAGCAGCATTGCAAACCGATGATGAGACACGCCACCGCAATTTCACTTTCGCGCTGCTCCTGGGGATTGCCTATGCCTGCTCGATTGGCGGGCTGGGAACGCCCATCGGTACGCCGACCAATCTTATCATCATTGGTTATCTCAACGAGCAGACGGGCAGGACTATCGGGTTTGCGCAATGGGCGATGCTGGGCATTCCGGCGGTTCTCCTGCTCTTGCCGCTCGCATGGTTTGCCCTGACGCGGCTGAGCTTCAGACTTTCGCATTTCGACACCGCGAGCGCGCGCACGAGTGTAGAGGGCCGGTTGGAGGCGATGGGAGCCATTTCCACTCCTGAACGGCGCACCGCGATCATCTTCGCGCTCGTTGCAAGTCTGTGGGCGTTTCGAAGGCCGATCAACGAATTTCAGATCAATCTTGGCGGTGATCCGGTTGCACCATTTGCCGGACTCACCGATCATGTGATCGCGATCATTGCGGTGCTCTTGTGCTTCCTTGTGCCCGCAGGAGAACGCAAGGATGGACGCGCACGGATCCTCGACTGGAAGGCTGCAGAGACCATCCCCTGGGGCGTTTTGCTGCTGTTTGGCGGGGGCATGTCGCTGGCGCTCGCGATTTCGAGCACCGGTTTGAGCAGCTATATCGGCGCAAGTCTCGGCTTTGTGGGCGTGTTGCCGACCTTCCTGCTGATCCTTGTTGTGTGTGCTGTCGTGCTGGCGTTGACAGAAGTGACCAGCAATATCGCAACGGCATCCGCGCTCATGCCGGTGCTCGGCGCGGTGGCGATCGAAACCGGCGTGCCTGTCGAAGTGATCGCTGCACCGGTTGCGCTGGCTGCCAGCTGCGCGTTCATGTTGCCTATGGCAACCGGCCCCAACGCTGTGGTCTTCGCGACAGGCAAGGTCCCGCTCAAAGTCATGACGTCGGCTGGATTCCGATTGAACCTTGTGGCGCTGCTTGTTGTGTCATTCCTCGCGTGGCTGATCGCGCCGATGGCGCTGCGCTAAAGACCGATCTGCCGCGGCGAGGCCTGCTCAGTCAGCGGTGTCCTCACGCGCCAGTTGTTCCAGCACAGCGTCCCAGCGCACCAGCTTGAAGTTCTGCGCTGATGGAGCGTTCAAGCCGTCTTGAGCGATGAACAGGCCCGCGGGAAAACCCGGTCCAAAACCACGAGGATCAAGCGCGATCCCGTCGGTTTCCTCGGTCGATCCGAACTCTCCTTCGCCGATGCGGAAACGGCCAAGCGGCTCGTGCCCCGGCAGCGAATAGACCGCGTAAGCATTGTCACCTTGGGAGGAGGCGACGAGATAGCCTGCGTCTTCTCCATCAGGCGCGAGCGCAAGCCCTTCAACATCGGCGACCAGCATTCCGGTGCCTGTCGGAGCGACGAGCGATTTCTCGCGGCTCGCAAGGTCGATCGCCCAGATGCCTGCCGCTTCCTCGCCAATGTAGAGCGTGTTCGAACGCGGATCGACAACGCATCCTTCGGGTTGAGACGGCACTCGTGCAATCTCGCCAAGCTCTTCGCTCTCAAACCGCACGCCCTCTTCATCCGCGGCCGACGTCAGGCGAACCTGATTGTGATAGATGACACCATTCTTGGGCGCGCTGTAGATATCAACCGAGCCATCTGAGGCTGGATCGCCCATGCAAACGCCATAGCCTTCGCCATCGCCCACAGGCAGACGCGCGAACTCGCTTAGCATGCCTGCTTGTGTGTCGAGCACTGCAAGCCGGATATGAACATTTTCAAGATCGCTGCGGTCACTCGCCGCGACCAGAACCCGGCCGTCCGCAAGTTCAACCAGGTCAACGTTATTGAGGCCCGCGCCCTCCATGAAAGAGATCTGGTCACCGGCAAGGTTGTAGACGTGAAGACCAGCTCGCTTGTCTGTCCCGACGATCAGGCTGGCTGAGGGATCTGCCGCATTGCGCCAGATCGCCGGATCATCAGCAGCATCCTCGTTCTCGGTCCCGACAGGGGCAGTCTCCGCCGAAGCAACGACTTCGAGAGCAGGGTCGCCCTCGCTGGGGATCGCAGCACAGGCGCCTGCAATACCCAGCGAGATAAGCGCAAAGCCGTGAAAGCTTCTAAGCATAGTCAATCGGCTCCTTAGAAGGTGACGCGAAGGCCGCCCTTCATAGTCCAGCTGTATTCTTCGTACTGGAGGTTGTTGCGTGTGCCTCCAATGCGGTTGAATGCGAAGTACTTCGCATCGTTGATATTGATCCACTCGAAGAAGGCCTGAACGTTGCTGGTGAACTGATACCGGGCGCTCAGATCAACCTGGAAGTGGTTATCGACGAGACGATCATCTTCGGCTTCAGAGCCCAGTTCGTCGAGATAGCCATCGCGATATGTTCCCGCGACCCGCAGGCTGATTGGGCCTTTCTCATAGCCAAGCGCTGCGTTGAACGTGTGCTTGCTCGCTGCAGGCAGGTTGATTTCGCGAAGGTCGTTGGGATCACCGTCATTGGGCACGAGACCGGTCGCATCGGTATAGGTGTAATTGGCCGATACGATGAAGCCAGAAAGGAACCCTTCGAGGTAATCGAAGCTCTGCGCGACGCCGATTTCAACACCGAACACCTCTGCGCTCGGCCCGTTGATCGGGATAACCGCTTCGTCATAGGCGATGCCGCGGAAAGTGCCGTTCTCGAACTCGGCGTCGATCTGGTAATTGGTGATGTCCTTGTAGAACACGCCAGCGGTGATCGCGCCGTTATTGTTCATGTAATATTCGACAGTCGCGTCGAAATTCCATGCTTCGTACGGATCGAGATCGGGGTTGCCGAATTCGCCTTCGCGTTCGCCATCGTCATTCTCTTCCACCGCAAAGCGAGGGGCAAGACGCGACAGGCGCGGACGCACGATCGAACGATATGCGGCGGCGCGCATGATCAGATCGTCATCGGCTTCGAAGCGAATATTGAGGCTGGGTAGCCAGTGACCATAGCTCTTTCTGACATTGGTCGGCTCGATAAAGACCGTGTCATCGCTCGCCGTTTGGCCGTTTGGCAATGTGCCGTCTTCCTCGATCAGGGTGACGGTGTTGCCGCGGATGCGGTTGAAAGTGTCTTCATAACGTACACCGCCGATGATCAGCAGGTTGTCGTCTTCCCAGCGGCCAAGGATGTACCCTGCCAGGATGTCTTCGCGCACCGTGTAATCTTCCACTGCGCTGTCAAAGATGGAATCGGCTGGCTGAAACTCGAAGGACGAGAAGTTTGCAAAGAAGAAGTCACTTGCTTCGGTCAGACCCGGCAGCGGGGCAAGGTCTGCAAGCGTGTTTGACGGACCTTGGCCCAGAACGTCTGACAAGAAGTAGTTGTCGTTCTCGTAAAACTCGACCTGCTTGTTGAAGCTCTTAGTCCGCCAGCGTGCCTTGACGCCGCCCTGAAGGGTCAACACGCCGTTTTCCATGGCCATTTCATTGCCGAAGTCGAGCTGTGCAGCCCATTCCTCGTCAACAGCATCGGAAAGCGCGGTGAACTCGACATCGTTGAGCTCGTATTCGGCTGGATCAAAGAACAGTCCGGTTGCGCCTGATACGGAGTAAGCGGGGCGACGTTCATCACCATAGTCGAACGTGACGGTCAGCCCGTCGCCGTCAAAGTCACGCTCGAACTGGGTGGGATCAACCGATCCGTCCTCGCGCTCTGATGATTTCGACCAGGCGAGCGAATAATTGGCAAAGAAGCTGTCCCACTCGCTTTCACCGCCGAACACGAGGCTGCGGATCCGCTGACGTTCAAAGCGGTCTTTCACATCGCGCTCAATCGTGAACTCTTCGTCGGCATCCGAGTAGGTGACCACACGGCCTGACTGCGACGTGACACCGCCATCAAAGTCACCAAGGTCAAAGGTGAGGCGGCGCCGGAATTCCTGATCGTCAAACTGGCTGTAGACGCCGCGCAGATAGAGTTCGGTGCTGTCACTAGCGCGGAAGTCGAGGCCCAGCGTGGCGCTGATCCGTTCACGCTCGACAATATAGTCGCGATACTGGACTTCGGTGGCGAAAGACCCGTCGCCATTGTCTTCCCAATCATCGGCTTCGATGTTGTCGGTCTGGAATTGGCGATTGTAGAATGACAGACCACCCGAGACGCCAAAGTTTTCCGTAACGCGGGTTGCGAAGTCGACGCTTGCCTTTGGCGTAAGCTCTTCGGACAGATCGTTGTAGCTGCCTTCAACCTTGACGGTAAGCAGGTCCTTGCGGCGGTCAAACGCGCTGGTCGTCTCGATCTCGATCGACGCGCCGATTGTATCCCCGTCCATATCTGGGGTGAGCGACTTCTTGATCTCGATCGATTCGATGATGTCGGATGAGATCACATCGAGCGCGACCGAACGAACATCGCTTTCGGGGGCGGGCAGGCGCACGCCGTTGAGCGAGGTGGAATTGAGCTCCGGATCAAGCCCGCGAACAGCCACGAAGCGGCCTTCGCCCTGGTCGTTGAGAACATTGATACCCGGCAGGCGGCGAAGGCTTTCCGCGACGTTCTGATCGGGGAATTGGCCAATTGCGTCGCGTGTCAGGACATCTGATACGCCATCAGCGGCACGCTTGCGCGAGAGCGCCGATGCCTGGTTTGCGCTCTGGCCGATCACCAGAATGTTCGAGCCTGACTGGCCAAGCGCGAAGTTCTGCGTGACGAGGCCCTCTGCCGGGACTGCAACAGTGATGCGTACCGGCTCTGCGCCAATATAGTCAGCAACGATCGTGTAATTGCCGGCGGGAACATCTGCGAAGTAATAGGAACCGTCGCGTTCGGTAGTGGTGCGACGATCAAGCTCTTCGATGCGGACTTCGGCTGCCTGAAGCGCATCGGTGTCGGTCGCATCTGCGACGACGCCTCGGATTTCGCCCGCGATGGCTGGCGATGCGAATGTGGCAGCAAGCGCGATAGCGCCAGCACCCGTAAGAAAACGGTATTGTGACATGAAAAATGTTCCCCTGTGCCTGAGCAGGATTGCGTGATCCGCTGCCTGGCCAACTAGGGAGGGTTGTTTGCGCGAAAGCGACAGGGCGATGACGCCGGCTTTACAATCACAAGCTCGATGGGGTCACTCTTGTAACCGCGGTGTCGAATTGCGGTCACGAAAGTCGAACTTGCTTCCCTTCTGCACACCCTCGCGCGCAGATCGTCTGCCGAATGCCATAGGCTTGCTGGGCTAACCTATCGCACCGCAGCGAATCAAAAGAGGCATGGCGACCGGCTCAAGGATACAGGATGCGCCTCACAGACCTTGCGAGGGCGGACTGAGGCGAGAACATCAAAGGCAACGGCATTGCAGGGGACTAGAACCCCACGCTCGCCTGCAACCAGAAACGCTCAGTGTCGCGGCCGAACAGGTCGGCCTGATAGTTCGCGTATTTCGCAAGGACACCCACATCGCCCAGTTTGAAGCTGACAACAGCGTCTATCTCCGTACCATAGTCTGTCGCGCCAAAATCGCTGTCGAACGCGTGATAGGTGATCGCCGCGCTCAACCCCTTGAGCACAGGCGAGGGGATCTGCGTTCGTGCAGAGACATAGGTGTCCCGCAGCCCTGTTGCAGGCGTCACCAGAAACAGGTCTGCCCAGCCGTTGAACGCGTGGGCAGTTGCAAGCGGTGTCTGGAAGGCCTGCACACCGTCATCGCTGCCGAGTACTTCATAGCCAAGCTTGACGCTGAACTTGCCAATGCCTGCTCCGACTTCGGCAAGGTAGTAGTCCGCATCGTATGGAACTGGATTCTGCCCCAAATCGGATTGTGAGGCGTAATTAGCTTTTGCTGTGAGAGTGAGGGGGCCAGCGCCTTGCTTGAAACTGGCTGAGATGCCGAAGGTCTCGCTCGAAAAAGCAATGCGCGTGTCATAATCGATCAGATAAGCGTAGGTGACAATGTCGAAGGGCTTTGCATCAAGCCCTGCACGCAGCAGGACAAGGTCGCCTTCAAACTCCTCGTTCGGGCTTTCATTGCCAAAGATTGTTCGCTGCGAGTTGGCATAGCTTGCATCGAAGGAAACTGGTCCGGTTGTCACTTGGGCCCGGACCGCGTCAAAGGTCTGCTCGTTTTGCCGCCATCCGACATTACCAAGAAAGCGCGCATTGTCGTGAATGATACGCTGTCGGCCAAGTGTCAGAGCAACGCCATTGTCACGGTACCCAATCGAGAGGCGATTGAGCTCGAGATTGTCCGGATCGGCCACGACGGGAAAGGGTTCAAGGCCGTTGCTGGGAATGGTGTCGTTGTAGTCATCAACAAGGGCTGCGGTCGCTTCGCCTTCGGCAATCATAACGAACCCGCGATAGTCGAGCTTGGCACCGGCTCTTGTGCGCAAGGTGATCGCGCTTGCATTGTCGGCAAAGCCATCCTGATCGACTGTCTCGAGCCGAATTCTGGCGTTGAGGATCGGGTCGAGTGTAACATCTGGTGCGACTTCGACCGGGTCCAGTGGACCTGCAATTGCCGCAGATTCCATGCCCGTGATTGCTAGGGGTAGGGCGAGAAGGCTTACTCTAAGCATCGGGAATTCCTGAGGATTGGGGGTACACAGTCTTTTGTAGGTGCCAGCGCACGCCAGAGCCAAAGATGACCTAGGCACTTGCCTGTTGTTCAAACTCTTCAAACCCTTCGAACTCGTCGAAACTGTCGAGCGGGTCGGCGACGATTGCCTCATTGGGAAGCGACGTGCTGACGGCGCCGGTCGAATGTGGTGCTGCGCCTGCCTGTGGTGCCAGCATTTGTGTCGCCGGGACTGCGACCAAAGGGTCTGCTTCTGGTGTTGCCGCAGCCGCTTGCGCGGGCGCAGTGTCAGGTTTTCGAAACACTGCGGCTGTTTGGGTCAGCCTTTCAACCTCGTGGTGCAACTGCCCGCTGGCGCGGCTCGATTCCTCGGCCATTTCAGCGTTTCGCTGGGTGTCCATGTCGAGCGCCGAAACAGCTGAAGAGACCTCTGAGAGACCTTCGGCCTGATCCAGATAGGCCGCTGCCATGTCCGACACGTTCTGACCGACGCCATCGATCGTTTCGATCATATCGCGAAGCGCCTCGCCTGATGCCATAACCTGCTGTGATCCTGTCGAAATCCGCTCCGAACTCTTCGTCATCAAGGCCTGGATCGAGGTCACCGCTTCGGATGATCGCTGGGCAAGAGCACGCACCTCTGTCGCGACCACGCTGAAACCTCGACCCGCTTCGCCTGCTCGGGTCGCTTCGACGCCAGCATTCAGCGCAAGGATATTGGTCTGGAAGGCGATTGCCTGGATCATCTGCGTGATCTGTTCAACCTCGGCAAACGAAGCCTCAATCTGTTCCATCGCCTGAACGGCAGATTCGACGATCCGTCCGTTTTCCGATGCGGACTGGCGGGCCTGGGCGACCAACGCGTTGGTCGATTGAGCCTTTTCAGCGTTGAGCTTCAACCCTTCGACTGATGTCTTAAGCGCTGATGCCGCCTCCTCGATGGTTGCTGCCTGTCGTGTTGCGCGGTTGGATAGGTCTTCTGCGGCGAGATTGAAATCGGTCGCTTCCTGGCCAATACCATCAGCGACACCGATAACCGCCTGTATCAGCCCGCGAAGCGTTTGTTGGGTCTTGTTGAAGTCCTTGCGCAGTGGTTCGTATTGCTCGCTGAATTTTTGCTGGATCGGCCGGTCAAGGTCCCCTTCGGCCATTGCGTTGAGCCGTTCGCCCAACGTGTCCACGATTTCCTGTTGCTGGGTCATCGCCGCCTTGCGACGTGCAACACCAGCGTCCCGCGTGGCCTCCATCGCCTTGGCGATCCCGCGCAGTTCTTCTGTCTTGATGTGGGGAATATCGGTGTCAAGTTCACCTTCAGCAATCCGGTTGAGCGGTTCGATCAGCTTTGCAATCCCATTGCGAATTCGCTGGATCGAATTGTTGGCAAGATAGATCGCAATTCCAAGCGCGATCAGGAAGATGACGACATCGATGCTCGCCCGGAGGATAGCGGAATTGTACTTGGCCGTCGTGCGCTCCTCGATCGATTCCGCCATGGAGTTTTCCAGCGCCTTGATTTCTCCGATCTTTGAGGTTTGAGCGTCGAACCAGTCCGAGGCAGAGACGCGGGCAATTCGTGCAGTATCGCCAGAAAGCGCCACTTCGCGCCAACCGGCGATCTGTTGAGAAAGGCTTGAGTTTCGGATTGCGGCAAGCGCGTCTGCGTTAGCCTTGCTGCCGAACTCTTCGACATAGTCGAAATAGCTTGCTTGGGCGGCGGAAAGGGAGATCAGCCGGTTGCTCAGGGTCTGATCAAAACTTCCGATTGCAAAGCCCGAGGCGCCGATCGCACGATCGATGCCGGCAATGTCCTTGCCAAACAACAGCGCCGAGTAGACCATCAAGGACTTGGCGATGCCAGCATCACTTACGTCCTGACCGATCAGACCTGAGACTGAAATCGCGCGCTTGTTGATGCCCGTATAGAAGGCGACCTGATCGGCGCGCGATACGGTTTGCGCGTCGACCCGGTCGCGAATGCTGTCGATCGTTCCAATGCTGGTTTCAAGTGCAGCGAGATGTGCTTCGAGTTGAGCACTTAGCCCTTCCGCGCGGGCCTGCTCCAGCACGATTTTCAACGCTTCGCGCTTTTCATCGGTCAGTTTGCGCTGTTCGCTCAGTGCGCGACCAAATTCGCGTCCCTGACTGCTCAGATAGACAGCCGAAGCACCGCGTTCCTTTTGCTGTTCGTGCACCAGATCGCCGAGCGTGACCGAAACGCTCACGAGCTTGCCTGTCGTATCCATCTGCGAAGCAAGCGAGAGATTCTTCGAAAGCAAGGCAACGCCAAAACCAAAGGCAAACAGCAAACCGATACCGGCTACCATCCAGATCTTATGGGCGAGGCTGAGACTGGCCAGAAACTTGCTCATAATTCAGGTCCACATTACCGTTTTTGACCAGAACCGTTGCAAGCCGGGGTCCTCGGAGCTCTGATCACACAACCTTTCAAGGGCGAAGAGAAATTGGGCGCCACCGGCGCTAATTGGCTGGATTCCTCTTTCGGACACGCGGTCTTCAATCTCGCCCACTGCATGGTTAAGCGGGATTATCTTCACTAGGCTTCAAAGGGCTGAAGGCGCATTCAAGCAAAAGACCGTACGCCACCGGCAGGCTTCATTCGGTGCAAAACGCCTATGCGTGATGGGCGGTGACGGTGTCCTGTGGTCGTATGCGGGCGCAGGCATACGGTCGAGCAGCGTCAACACTTGGAGGTGATCGCGGGCCGCGCTATCAATCGGTTAGCAAATCATGCGTTAGCCTGCATGCTTCACCAAGCCAGTTTGGAGCCTGAGATTGGAAGCAATTGTCGAACTCAAGCAGCGCATGTTCTTTCTGGAGCGTGCACATGCATCTGCGAGGATGGGGCACTTCGTGCTCGATCCCAAACGCATGACGATCGAGTTTTCGTCCTGGGTGCGCGACAATGTTGGGTTCAACAACATGCCGATTCCTGTCGACCGGTTGGCGGATATCATCCCTGAGGACGATCGTGAAATCTTCGCACAGACTGTGAACGAAGTGATCAAAGCCGAGGACGAATTCGAGTTTGAGGTCAATATCTACACCGCCAAAGGTGAGCTTCGTACCCAGCGTGTCACCGGCATTCCTGCCTATGAGAACCAGGCTTCGCGCACCGGTCTGATTGCGTTTTACGGCATCCTTCAAGAAGTAACGCGCGAAAAGGAAACGCGCCGGGGATTGCTCAAAGCGCGCGATGCGGCTCGTGAGCAGCTTGAGGCGCGAACCAATATTCTCGCGGCCGTTTCGCATGAAATCCGCACGCCATTGAGCGGTATTCTGGGCATTATCGATCAACTCAAGCGTGAACGATCAGCAACCGAGCGCGAGCGCGCCCTCACACTGATCGAGGAATCGTGCGAGGTGCTGCTCGACACGCTGGACGCAATCCTCCAGCAATCGCGGATTGATCAACAGGCCGATGCTCTCAGTTTGAAACGCTTCAGCCCTGGCACAGTCGCTCAGCGTGTTGCCGAGCTGTTTCGACCACTCGCGCGGCGCAAGGCGCTGCGCATCGAGGTAAGGGTTGATGAAGGACGCGAGGTTATGGGCGATCCTGCCCGTATCCAGCAGATACTTTCGAATTTTGTCTCAAACGCGGTCAAGTTCACTCAGGCCGGAGCCGTTACAATAGTCGTACGCGAACCGCCGGAGGGTGCGCAGGATTGGGCTTTCATCATCACCGACACCGGATCCGGGATGGATCAGGGACGAGTGGACACGATCTTTGAACCCTTTGGCGAGACCAGCGATGATACGCTGGGACGGGCCGTGGGGGCAGGGCTTGGCTTGTCGATCACACGAGACCTTGTCGAAGCCATGAACGGACGGATCGAGGTTGCCAGCGAACCGGGCAAGGGTAGCACCTTCAAGATCCTGATCCCGTTCGCAGAAGTCGAACAGACTGGTGCGCAGTCAGACGAGATCGAGCGCAAGGGACAGGCCTTGATCCTGATCGACCGGGCTACCGATGCTGTTCAGGCCGAAGCTGTTTTCAGCCAGTTTGGCTATGAGATCGCCACCCTCGAAGACTTGCTGAACGCGCGCCAGTCACATGAGGAATCGGTAGCAGTTATCGCCGATGCGGTGCGCTTGAATGATGTTCCGCCAGACCTGATCGACCAGTGTGACCACCTGATCGGTCTTGCCAGCGAGGAAGAGCATCTGGCTTTGGCCGAAGCATTGGGCGAGGATGTGTCGCTTGTCGCGAGCAACAATTTGGCCCGCTCGCTCAAAAATATCCTTGGCGACAAAGCGCCATGACCCGGCTTGAGGACCTGCCGCTAGAGGAACAGGCGAGGATCCTGAAGCTGAGGCTTGACCGGTCAGAGCGGGCCCTGCGCGATGCGGAGACCGCGCTTGAAGATCGCATGTATGCTCTTGACCGAGCGAACAAGGAACTGAGCAAACGCGAAAGCGAGCTTGCCTTAAGGCTTGACATCGAAAGCCGGCAACTTCTCTCGGCCCTCTCCACCGCAAACATGGCCTCAATCTACGGTGAAGTCGGCCGGCCCTTCACAGCCTCGCTTGAAGCTGGTCGGTTGCTCGGCCTTCCGGAAGGAGAGGAGGGCAGTCTCGACAAGCTGGTCGGTGCACTTCATCCACTTGACCGAGCGCGGATCCTGCGCAGCGGGATTGCGTTCTTTAGGGAGCTAGAAGCTGGCGTTGAGCATGAGTTCGAGCACCGGATCATCCGCTATGATACACAAGAGACACGCTGGCTGAGTTGGACAATCAGGCGCGAACGAGCTGAGGGCGGTCGCCCTGCATCCGTATATGGCACTGTGCGCGATATCACCGTCAGCCGAGCGAACGAGCGCGCGGTCAGGGCTCTGCAATTGCGAGCAGAGCGCCGGGTTGCCGAGTTGGATCGACTCAGCGAACAACTGACATCCGAACAACGCAAAACCGCTTTTGCACTCAAGGCTCGAACGCAGTTTCTCACTGAGATGGCGCACGGGATTCGCACGCCACTCAACTCGCTTAACGGCGGGCTTGAACTGCTTGGTGACAATGTGGACAAGGGGTCGAAGGAATTCCAGATCGTACGCGAGGCGGCTGATCAATTGCTCGAGATCGCATCGCAATTGATTGAGCAGGCGGACCAGAACCCACCCCAAGGCGAGGCCGAAAACGAAACGGCAACTCGCGATCCATCCGCATCGGAAAATAGCGCTCAACCCGTCGATGCAATAGCTCGCGTGTTGCTTGCCGAAGACACCGAGAGCAACCGCTATGTGATCGAAAGAATGCTCGCCTCGATGGGGTGTGAAACCGTGGTCGTCGCGAACGGCGTCGAGGCGATCGAAGCTGTCCGGGGCCAATCCTTTGACCTCGTCCTGATGGACGTGATGATGCCTATCATGGATGGTGAGCAGGCAACCAAGGCCATTCGCGCGCTTTCAGGACCGGCGGCGCGCACACCGATCATTGGCGTTACCGCGCACAGTCTCCAGGCTGAACGAGAACGGCTTTTGTCATCAGGAATGACGGCCTGTCTTGCAAAACCGGTCAGACGAGAGGCTCTCGAATCTGCAGTGCGCACGGCGATGATCGGTCGTGAGGCAGTCCAGCCGCTCAATGCGCGGATTGATCACGAATTGTTTCAAAGGGCGTTCTTTGACTTGCCGCCAGCGTACCGGACACGATTGCGAGATGCGGCGAAAAAAGACATCAGCGATTATGGCGAGGCTGTTCTCAAAGCCGCAAAGGCACAGGATCGTGAAGAGCTGTCGCGTGCTGCTCATAGCCTCAAGGCCGTATCGCTCAATGTCGGCGCGATCGGTATCGTGGGGGAGCTAAGCCGCTATCGGGAAACGCTCGCAAACGATCCTGGCTTTTCAAGCGCAGATTTGCGTCAAGAGATCGCCGCAGTCCTGTTGGCTTTCGACGATCTCTACGCAGCGCTGGTGGACGAAACTCAATAAGCGCCGCGACCTTTCAGCACTGCACCGGGCGTGCACAGCAGCAGCTTGATATCGACCCAGAAGTCAGCTCGCTTGAGATAAGCGCGGTCCATGATGGCCTGCCGCTCAAACGGAATTTCTGCCCGTCCCTTCACTTGCCAGGTGCAGGTAATGCCAGGCTTGCCAGCAAGGCGTCCCCACTGCTTGCCTTCATAGGTGGCTACTTCGCTGGGTAGGGCCGGGCGCGGGCCGACCAGCGACATGCTGCCCCACAGAACGTTGAAAAGCTGCGGCAATTCGTCAATTGAGAAACGGCGAATGAAACGGCCGGTGCGAGTGATGCGTGGATCATCGCGCATCTTGAAGCAAGTGCCCTCGCGATCAGACTTCGCCAGCAGTGCAACGCGCCGTGCTTCGGCATCAGTGAACATTGAGCGAAACTTGACCATCTCGAACGGATTGCCATCAATGCCAATGCGGATCTGCCTGAACAGCACAGGTCCTTTGTCTTCGATCCGGATTGCGAGCGCCGTTGCAATGAAGATCGGAAGAAGCGCCATGATCGCAAGGCTCGCGATTACAAAATCCATCACCCGCTTTGCTGCCGCATTGGCACGGTTAAGGATCCCATTCGCACGTGCTGCCAGCAACAGCGAGCTCGCGAGAAACGAGGCGTTCCCGACCAAGTATCGCCTCGCCATACGCCGCGGTTCCATGGCGAGGCGCCAAGTCCATTCGCCTTTGAGCGTGCGAACCAATTGCGGCGCGCGGGGAATTCGGCCCGAATAGTAATCAAACAGGCCACCGACACCCATGACCACGGGGGCATTGAGCCGGTGCCGATTGCGCTGGATCCACTTCTCCTGAAGCGGAACTCCAAATCCAACCAGTACGATCCCAGCGCGCGACGCGTTGATCCGGTCGATCACGTCGTCTTCTTCCTCACAAGAGAAATAGCCCGACTGCGTTCCGGCAACACGAAGCTCGGAGAACGAGCTTGTGGCCCAATCAGCGGTGCGATCGGCGACGCCCGGTTTTCCGCCCAGAAAGAAGATGCCTACCCCTTCGTCTTCTGCTTCCGCGCAAAGTTGCGGAAACAGATCTGTGCCATTGAGATTGTCGCCCAGCTTGCGTCCGCACATTCTCGCTGCGATTTCGATGCCCACACCATCCGGCAATAACAGATCGCTTTTCAGCAGCGCCTCACAATAATCCGCATCACTGCTTTGAACATTCACACAATGGGCGTTGACGAAGTTGAACGTGCTGCGCTGACGCGACGCGACGCGCGCAATGATATGCCGCGCAATTTCGACGCGGCCTGCGCACACAAGCGGGAGGCCGAACAGTTCAACGGTCGGCCATGTTTTCGCCGCGCGCAGTCGATCGACCATCTCGAAACCGGGGACGATGCGAAGATCTTGGGAAGGGACGTGCTTCATTGGGCGTGCTCCTGAATACGGATTTGCCCCTCAGTCGCAATCGCCATGCCAAAGACTTAAATCATTGTTATATAGATATTTTATGTCTTCTTGAAGGAGCCGCCAACTCCCAGATCACGCGGTTCTCGCAAATTGCGTCATGAAAACTTCGCATTCTGCAAAATGCGAGACGCAAACTGCTAAATGACGCAGAGGTGTCGATCAGGAATCCCGGAATTCGGCCATTCCTGAACTTGGCACGAATGTTGAAATTGACCTTGCGAACTCATCGCGAGGATCAAATGTTGAACGCCGTCCAAAAATTGACAAAGCCCGAGCAATGGTCCGCATTCCCCCGCGGCATCCTTGCTTATGGCACGGCCGAGGCAGCCACGCGTGCAGTTCGCCTTGTTTCGATCCTGATCGTTGCGAGGCAAATCTCGGTAGAGATGCTGGGCGCTTCTGCACTGGCCCTCAGCCTTTTCGAGATGATCCGAGTCCTGACGAGCGTCGGGATCGGACAACGTCTCATCGCAGCGCACGATGAGGAGTTGGCCGCGCTTTGCAGCACGGCTCAGCGCTTGTTCTGGATGGTCTGCCTCGGGGTGATGTCCATCCAGCTCGGTGCCGCTGGCATCGCCTACGGGTTGTTCGAGTTGCCCGAGGTCGCGGCGATGCTGGCGGTACTTGCGCTGGTTTACCCACTCATGCCCGCCGGCCTGGTGCACATATTCCTTGCCATGCGGGCTCAACGGATGGCGGCTACCGCACGAGTTGTCGCCAGCCAGAACATTGCGGACAGCACAATGACCGTTCTGCTTGTGCTGGTTTGGCCGAGCGCTTGGGCATTGGTCCTGCCCAAATTGCTCACCGCTCCGATCTGGCTTGTTATGGCACGGCGCACTTACGCCTGGAAGAAAGCAGTCGGAGTGACGCCGGCGCCGGTCAAGGAATTCGCGCTGTTTGGTCCAGCTGTGCTCGGGACAGAAATGCTCGCCGCTGCACGACTGCATGGCGACAAGCTTCTGATAGGCACCTTGCTTGGGACCGAGGCGCTAGGGATCTATTTCTTTGCATTCAACGCGGGCCTTGGCATCACACAATCGCTGATCGCTGCGTGCAATCTGGTCCTATTTCCCCAGCTCGCAAAGACGCCTGCCGACAAGGTTGATGGTGAGTTCCGCCGGGCCTTTGTCATGGGCATTGGCGTGCTGTTCCCAATTGTCGCCGCGCAGGCGCTGTTGGCGCCGCTTTATGTGCCCGTGATCTTTGGTTCGACCTGGGTTGAGGCTTCACCCTTCCTCGCGCTTCTAGCTTGCGCCGCTCTACCGCTGTTTGCCGGCTCGATGCTGGGCGCTCGCAGCCGTGCGCTCGGCAATCCCTTGGGCGAAACGGCATTGATGAGCATCGCCACCATGGCGGCACTCGGCGGATTGTCGATCGGAGCACACTTCAGCCTTGAAGCCGCCTGTTTTGGCTACGCCGCTGGCCTTGGCGCCGTGCTCGTCGGCCCGACGGTCATCCGTTTTCTGCCCGAACAAAAACAGTCTCTCGCCCCCTCAAAAGGAGAAATCTGATGCATCAGCCGCTCTTCTCGGTGATTATCCCTGCTTACAATGCCGCTGCGACGCTTCGCTCCGCCGTGGCCAGCGTTTTTGCGCAAAGCGAACAGAACCTCGAGATCATCATCATCGATGATGGTTCACACGATGACACTCTGCATGTGATGCTCGACCTTGGTGTTATGGACGAGCGCATTCGGGTCGTCTCGCAATCAAACGCCGGCGTCTCGAGGACACGCAACTACGCCGCTGGTCTTGCCAAGGGCGAACTGCTCGCCTTTCTTGATGCAGACGATCAGTGGACCAGCGACAAGCTAGCACACCACCGCGCGTTTCACGCACGGAACCCCCAAATTGCAGCGAGCTTTGCGAAGGTGGGATTTTGCCAAGGGCGCGGCGCGATGCTCGGTGCTGATAGATCGATCTCAAGCGTTCCAGGTGGTGATCTTTCAATTGGCCATGTCATTGTCGAAAACGCAGTCTGCACGATGTCCAACCTCGTGATCGATCGCGAAGTTTTTAACTCGCTCGGCGGTTTCGATGCAGAACTGCGCCACGCCGAAGACCAAGAGTTTCTTGCGCGCTTGATCAGTCAGGGGTTCGCAGTCCGCGGGATCGATCAAACGCTTGTTCGATACCGGATGAGCGAGGATGGTTTGTCGTGCGATTTCGAAGCGATGTTTGCAGGGTGGAAGTCCTTTGCCTCGCACTGGATCGCACCTCAAGATCTCGCTCGCGCAGAGGCTGTCTATTGCCGCTACCTTACAAGGCGTGCCTTGAGGTCAGGCGCAAGTTTCGAGGTCGCAGCATCCCTCGCACATCGAGGCCTAGCTGCGGACCGGTCCACATTCCTGGGCTCTTACGGAAAGGGCCTCATCACCTTGTGCGGGGTTGTCGCCTCAAGCGCGATGCCGGTTGCGATGCGTCGCACTGTTTTCGCCTGACCTGCTGATATTCAAGGATATTCGCCATGCCCAAACCCAGAATTTCTGTCGTAATGCCGATCTACAATGTCGAGGAATTCATAGCGCAAGCGGTTCAATCGGTGCTCGATCAGAGCTTCAAGGACTTTGAACTGATCTGCGTCGATGACGGCGGGCAGGATGCCTCCATGGACATTGTGCGCAGCTTCGCGGATCCACGTATTCGCATTGTCACCCAAACCAATCGCGGCCTCGCCGGTGCTCGCAACAGTGGTATTGCTCATGCGCGCGGCGAATACATCGCTCTGCTCGACAGCGACGATCTGTGGCATCAGGACAAGCTGCTGTTGCACTATGTCCATCTTAACGCAAATCCCGATATCGGCGTCAGCTATGCGGGGTCGCGGCTGATTGATCGTGACGGTGCTGTGCTTAAAGCTGCGATGAAGCCCAAGCTCGGCCGTGTCACGGCGCGCGATATCCTTTGCCGCAACCCTGTTGGCAATGGCAGTGCGGCGGTGATGCGGCGCAGCGCAGTTGATCTCGCGGCACGGGTGCATCCGCAAGATCCGCGGCGGCTATGCTGGTTCGATGAAGAGTTCCGCCAATCGGAAGATATCGAACTTTGGGTTCGCCTTGCGGTCAAGCATGGTGCGACATTTGCCGGCATTGACGGCCTTCTCACTGACTATCGCATTATTCCCGGCGCGCTTTCAGCCAATGTGGTCAAACAATATCTGAGCTGGACAAAGATGCTGCGCAAGTTGCGCTCTTACGATCCTCAGTTCGTTGAACAACATGGTGAGACTGCGCGTGCGTATCAGCTGCGATACCTTGCGCGTCGTTCGTTGCAGCTGGGCAATTTCGAACTCGCCCGCGACTTTCTGAAACAGGCATTGGGTAGAAGCAGCCGTATCCTGATCGAAGAACCGCGAAGGACCATCGTCACCGCCTGCGCGATTGGCATTGGCAGGATGCTTGGCAGGGAGCGCTTCACGGCTCTTATGAGGCCGTATCTGCGGGCTGCAGTATGATCCGGATCGTCCATCTCCTGGATGATTTTGCAATGGGCGGAGTTACCCGAGCGTTGACCATGTTCGAGGAACGGTCGATCAAGAATGTCGCACATTCAAAAGTAAGGCCGATCGCGTCCGATGCGCGACTTGCACCGAGCCTAGATGCCGATCTCATCGTCGATCACATGGCTTTGTCATGGGCAAGGCTGCCCTTCCTGATGAGCCTGAGGGCCCGCAATAGGCGCGCTCGCATCGTACATGTTGAGCACAGCTACACACGCTCATACGAAGCTCACATGGTCACCAACAAGGTTCGCTTTCGTGCGATGATCAAGCTCGCATCCAACCTGTTTGACGATGTCGTGAGTGTGTCTAATGCGCAGCGCCACTGGCTGTGCTCTTCGGTCGGAATTTCTCCATCCAAGCTGCGGGTGATCTATCCGTGGAGTGGCCGTTTCGAACTGCTGAATATCAAATCACCGGGACCAGGCTTGCATCGGCCGCTGCGACTGCTCGCTTATGGAAGGATGGCGCCGGTCAAGAACTTTGCGTGTCTGATCAGAGCGATGCGCCAGTTCGATGACAATGACGTGCAATTGACCGTGTTCGGCGGTGGTCCGCTGCGATCACGACTTGAAGAGTTGGCTCATGATCAAAAGGGGGTCACGGTTCTTGGACAGACCAATGATCCTGGCTTTCATCTGGCCGCCTGCGATGCTGTGATTGTGCCGTCGAGATACGAAGCATTCGGGCTTGTTGCGACCGAAGCGCGCCTCGCAGGCCGGACGATAATAGTTTCTGACGTTGATGGGCTGCCAGAACAGGTTGGCAATGCCGGGCGGATCATGCCCATGAAGGATGCCGATGAAATTGCCACAGCCGTGCGTTGGGCAATGCAGGCCGATCTTTCGGCCATGGGTGATGCCGGGCGGCGCGAAGTTGCGCATCAACACAAGGAAATCCTGGACAAGTGGTTGGTCCTGATCGCGGAGGTTTCTCCCACACCTGTCTCCATTGCTGAAGAGACCCTGCGATCCGCCAAAACAGCCGTGGCAGCGCACTGAACCTATCCGGTTCAGTAGTCACGGTTGGAGGCCGCCGATCCCATTTTGCGACCCGGGGTTCGGCGGCCTCACTTTTTCTTCATATGGCTTTGCGAGCCGCTGCTTGGCGCGGCCATTGTGGCTGCGCGCTCATGGATCTTCTGCAGGAATCAGTTGGCGCTGTCCTGTCGAAAGGCTGCACCCATGACTACGAGTGCTGGCCAATAAAGGTAGGACAAGATCTCCAGATTTTCTCCAAAGGAGTACAACAGCAGAACCAGTGACATGGCAAAGCCAGTGCTTGCGATTTCGCATCTGATGGAACGGAACATCAGGAAAACAACAGTCACGAGCAAGGGGATGGCCAATGCAATTGCACCCAGCAGACCTTTGACGAACAACAATCCATACCAGCTGTGGTGGCTTCCAATCGGCATGTATTCCACCAGATGCGGTCCGTTCTCGACTATCCCGTGCCCGAACCAGAACGCCTCGCCTTGCCAGCGGTCCACTGCAATCCTTCCCAGCGCGGCTCGCACTCGGCTGGAATCGGCTCGGGCAGCCGAAAACTCACTCATCAGCGTGTCGAGAAATTCAGCTAGCATCGGCCCGAAGATACCAAGAGCAAGGACCACAGGAGCAGCGATGAGCCAAATCCAGCCGCGGTCCATGCGAGCAGCTCCCCAGACGATAGGAGCAATCACTGCGAGCGCGACCAACGCGAGGCGCGATTGCGAAAAGACAGCAAGAGAAAGGCCGCCAGCTACCCCGATGGTTCTCCAAAATGGCTGCTTCTCGCGCCAGGCGAGCAAGGTATAGATCACTCCCATCATCCCGGCTGCGGGCGACCACGGCGCGAAAAACTGCCAGCGCGCTCTGCCCGCGCCCGGTTCAATCGTATAGATCTGGACGGCGAAGTATTCTTGGCCAGCACCGCCGAGGATCTTGAGCGGTGAAACCCACAGCAATTCGGGTAATCCGACCGTCGGCGCGAGCAGGAAGATCGGCAGCAAGACCAAAGTGCAGAGACCAAGCTTGCAGACGGCGCGGTAGATGACTTCGGGCCGAACTTTGAGAACCGCTCCCGCAAGTGGAAACAACGCGATCAGTGCCCAACCTTTGGCCCAGCCGATGCTGGACTTGATTGTTTTTGCTGGTCCGAGATCGAAATTGGCATGGCCGATCCACAAGATGACCAGCATTGCTGCCATGGCATAGAGCCAGATACGACTGGTCCAATGGAGCTGTGCCGGTCGCCCACCTTCCCCAGGAAGGGCCCCCAAATACAAGGCAAGAGCTGCCATTGCCGCCAGAATCCAGCCGAGAGCAGGCCCCACAATGTACAGTCCGCCAATCAGCCACAGCACCCAAGTCCAGGTGATTGTGGCAGAGATCAGACGTTCGGCAGGAGTTTGCGGATGATCGGCTGACGCAGCCATAACAGCAGGAACCCAATGGTGAGAACTATGCTTGCGGCGATCGCTCCGGCGATAACAAGCAGCGGGGAGGGTGCATTCTTGGCACGCGGGAGCGAGGGTGCCTCAAGCGTTTGCACCAGCGGATAGGAAGCGAAGGGATCGGCCTTGTTGGTATCAAGCTGCGCTAGAGCAGAGCTGAAGACAGCCTCTGCCACGCGCAGATCGCGAAGCAGATCAGCCAGCATGGATGCCTGCTCGACCTGTTTTTGGGTGCTGGCTGTTTCCTCGGCAATCTGGCGGCGCAACTCCTCGAGCGCTGCTCCATTGCCGGCATAGGTAGCCTCGCGTTCCGTCAGGCTTGCGAACAGGCTTTCACGCATGTTCGAGACGGACAGATCCGCAAATGCAAGCAGCTGTTCAGGCGACAGGTTGGACAGCTCGGAGCCGCGCGCGGCGAGGTCAGCCCTCAGCGCTTCGCGCTTAGCACCAAGTTCCTCCATGGTTTCATGGTTGTCGCCCAATGTACCGCTGCGCTCGCTGCGCTCGCCGGTGACCAGAGCGTAGCGCCGCAGCAATTCCTGAAACTCGGGATCAGATTTGAGCTGCATGGCCCGGCGTGCCTGGGGGAGAGTGATCGAAAGCGATTGTGCAAGCCGAAGGGCTGACGAGCCGCTTTCGGCAACTTTTACCCGGCGGTCGCGTTCGCTGTCCTTGAGACGGTCGAGCGCGGTGATCCTTCCCGCGAATTGGTTTAACGAAACAAGGCCGGTCTCGCCTTGGAACGACAGCAATGCGGCCTGAGCATCGTCAACCTTTTGTTCCAGATCGCTGATCCGCGATGCATCGGCTTCTTCGCGCTTCTTAGCCTCGTCCGACCGCAGGTTATCGAGAGCTGCGTTGAAGGCGGCCTGGAGAGCGGTCATGCGTTGCTGCGCGACCTCGGGGCTCGGGCCTGTCATGCGCAATTCGATCAGATTGGTCTGGTCGATCAGCTTGATTGCCGGGCGAGGAAGGCTGAACTCATCTTCACCAGCAATCAATGCTGCATCGCTCAGCACAAGATCAGAGGTCAAAAGGCGCTTGTAATTCTCGGTTGGACTCAACGAGGGAGAGGAGAATGCCGATGAGCTGTTTGATGAAGCTTGGCCAATCGATTCAAGGTTCATACTCGCACCAACCCCGGTTCCGGGCAGGATCAGTGTCATCCGGCTATCATAGCGGTCCGGCGCAAAGGCGATGTATCCCAGCGCGACAGCCCAGATCATGCCAAGTGGGACTGCCATTGCCGCGAGATAGCGACGGTAGCGGCCAACCGATGGGAAGCCATCTCGCACAATTCCCCATATCCGCAGCAAGAAGCGCGGAGGAGGTACCCCTGTGTGTGACGAGGCAGGCGTCACAGCGCCTTGTCCAGAAGGATTGCTGGCGTTGCGGTGTTGATTGAATCCGAGACGAGGCCAATCGCCTCGCGGAAGTTCGTCCAGCGGCTGTCGTAGCAGGCGATGGAATCGCCAGGCATCAAAAAGGGGTTCAAAGCATCACGATTGGCCTCGCGCACCAGACGTTCGATATCGCGTTCAATTACAATGCTTTGCCCGTTCATCGGATTGCGCGAAATCAGGATCGCGCGGCGGTCTGACTGCATATAGCTGCCGCCGACGCAGTTTGCTGCCACAAGCCCTTGTAGCAGCCGAGTGCCATAAGGTAGCGACGTGGTCTCGCGTCCAATCGCGGAACCAGCATTGTTGCCTGCGCTCCGGGTCAGATTGGACATGAAGACCCGAATGCCGGGAGCTGTCAGCGGGGAAGGGCGGACGAGTTCTGGATCAAAGCAGGACCGGCTGGGCACGATAATCCGATCGCCTGATCCGATCGCGACATCGCGGCTTGTCCAGCCGTGGATAAAGCCGGACAGGTCGAATTCGGCATAGGTACGGTCTCGGATCAGATAGATGCGCTGCACATCTGCATCTGGCCGGACTCCACCAGCGGCCCGAATGGCGCCTGCGAGAGTGCGAGTGGTGTTGTTGTCGCCGCTGACCGGGCCTTCCTTGAGGCCAATTCGGCTTTCTGGGGTTCGTTCACCGGCGCGAACGGCTCCCGGTTGGAAAACAGCTCCGCTGACCGAAACCGAGACCCCCACGGTCTCGATCAGCGCAACACGAACCGCGTTGCGCAAGGGCCGAACAATCCCTTTGGAAATGAGTTCCGATCGGAGACTTTGCGTTATGTCATCAAGGGTCACTCCGCTCGCGCTGATTGGGGCAAGACCGCGCAGGGTGAGCGTGCCGTCGCTGTCGATGACATAGGTTCCCGTCAGCCGACCTTCGTCACCAAGAACGGTAATTTCGAGGCGATCACCCGGACCCAGCGGTGCATATCGGTCGAGGAATGATGCGGGAGCAATGCGCCGCAAGGTATCGAGTTCGCGCGGCACTCTCCAGTCGCAGGTTGGGGCGCCGCGTCCAACAGGTGCATCAGTGATCCAATCACCGTTTGGATGCCCACTTCCCTGCCAGGCAACCTGGCCCGGCCCGTAAACAGAGCTGCGGATATTCGTTGGCGCAGGCCCTGCTGCACAGCCGGCGAGCAATGTGGTGGCAGCTGTGATGGTGAATGCAGGAAGCTTGGAAAGATGGAACATTGTCTAACCCCATTGGAATGATTTGATCCTTCATCTCCAAGGTCCGTGCCAAATCTGCAGATTCGCGAGATTCCGGGGTTTGCGCAGGTTGCAATTGGTTGTCTTTGCAAAATGCGGCATGAAGATTTGCATTTCGCAAACAATTTCGCATTATGCATGATCTAGTGCGTCGGGCTGGTGTTCAATCCTGCGAATTATTCGGCATGGCATTTGCATCGTGCGAAAACAGTTCGATTGCCGGAGACACGTGAATGAAGGGAATAATCTACACCGAGCTATTGGGCTTTCTCGACGAGAAAGGTGGCCCAGGCTTTACCGAACAGGTGCTATCCGCGGCTGATTTGCCGCATGGCGGCGCCTTCTCGCGCGTCTCGCGTTACCCGTGGGAACAGGCGGTGCAGGTCGTAACCTCAGCCTCGCGTATCAGCGGGGCGGATGCCAACGAGCTTTGCACCGAGTTTGGGCGGTTTCTGTTTGCCCGCTTCACTGTGCTGTATCGCGATATTGTCGAACGCTATCCGACGGCGGAAGGGATGCTCGGCCATGTGGAAAGCCACATCCACGAAGAAGTGAAGATCCTCTATCCTGATGCCGTGCCGCCGACTGTTTCTTCTCATCGGGAGGGCGATGGCTTTGTGGTCGAATACCGCTCGCACCGACCGTTTGCCTATATCGCCTTCGGCCTTGTTCAGGGATGCATGACCCATTTCGGTGACCCGCGCCAGATTAACTGGATCAACCCCGACCCAAGCGGCAAGTCCGCGCATTTCAGGATTGCATGATGGGAAATGCCCGCGTCCTTATTGTTGAAGACAGTGCATCGCTTGCGCTTGGCTATGCTGCTCAACTTGAGGATGCAGGCCATGAAGTCAGCCTTTGCGAAAGCTTGTCCGACGCGAGACGCAGTCTTGTTTCCGACAGTTTTGACGTCGTGCTGCTCGACTTGCAATTGCCCGATGGAGATGGCCTCACTTTGTTCGACACGCTGCGCGATGTCGGAGATGCGCCAAGCGTGATTGTCGTTACAGCCGATGGTTCGCTCAACCGGGCGATCGCGGCGATGCGGCTGGGCGCCTATGATTTCATGGTCAAGCCTGTGTCAGGGACGCGGCTGCTCAACACAGTTGCCAACGCCGCACAACACAGTGTTGGCAAAGAAAATAGTAAAGCGGCGCCACTTGAACTCGCTGAGGAGGGAGAGACCTATCACGGCTTCATCGGCAAGTCACCGCAGATGAGGTCAGTCTTCAGCACGATCGAAAGCGTCGCTGACAGCAAGGCCACGGTGTTCGTGACCGGGGAAAGCGGCACAGGCAAGGAAGTAGCAGCAGAGGCAATCCACTCCGCCAGCAAGCGCCGCTCTGGCCCGTTTGTTGCCATCAATTGCGGCGCCATCCCCGAAAACTTGCTTGAATCTGAACTGTTTGGACACGTCAAAGGGGCGTTCACCGGTGCGATCGAAAACCGTATCGGTGCAGCCAAGGCCGCCGATGGGGGGACGTTATTTCTTGATGAGATTTGCGAGATGGATCTCAAACTCCAGGTCAAGTTGCTGCGTTTCCTGCAGACAGGGATGATCCAGCGAGTGGGATCTTCGGCAGCTGAGCCGGTCAATGTTCGCATCGTCTGCGCAACCAACCGCGATCCAGAACGCGAAGTTGCCGAAGGCCGGTTTCGCGAAGACCTGTTCTATCGTTTGAATGTAATTCCAATCTTCCTGCCAGCCTTGCGAGATCGGGGAGAGGATATCGCCCTTATTGCCAGTCATTTGCTGCATCGCATTGCCAGGGAAGAGGGGCGCAAAGCCGAAGGTTTCACCAAGGCGAGCGAGACTTATCTTCTAACCCATTCGTGGCCGGGCAATGTGCGAGAACTGCAAAACGCGCTGAGGCGGGCGGTCATCACCGGGACTGGCAAACGCGTTGAAATCGCAGGTCAAGCGCGAGGCACAAGGTCGATGTCCGCGCCTCAGGTTCAAACCGCACCAAGGACACAGAATGCGCCGGAAGTGCCTGAAATTGCTTCAGCTATCAGCCCGTCGCAAATCGACCTTGCCGGAATGACACTGGAGGAGGTCGAGCGCATGGCGATCGAGCAGGCGATTTCGCGCAGCAAGGGCAATATCGTCCAAGCCGCAAGGGCGCTCGCGGTCAGTCCGTCGACGATCTATCGCAAGCTTGAACGTTGGGGCGGGTAGGGGGCCGGCAGAATGGTGGCAGGCACGCGTGCGGCGTCCTAGTCCAGCATGACATCTGCGCTGCTCGATTGCGCGAGAACGCGGCCCATCGAGGCAAGCAGTTCCTGAAGCGCAACCGGCTTCATGATCACGTCGTCCGCTGCCACGGCTTCACACCGCTCGCGTAGATCTGCCGACGTATCGGCCGTGACCACGATGATAGGGAGTGCAGACACCGGAGGGGACTTCTTGCGCATGTGCTCGATAGCGGTGAGCCCATCCATGCCCGGCATACGGATATCCATCAGGACAATGTCGAAGCTTTGCTCGTCGACCGTTCGCAAGCCGGTCTCTGCATCAGGTGCTTCGACCATGGTGACACCAGCAACGTCCAGCATGTCTTTCACGACCTGCCGGTTCATTGCATTGTCTTCTACATAGAGCACTCGCACGTTTGGCTCTCCAGTTAAATCACGATAACCATAGAGCCGATGTCTTCACGAAGCGTTACGCGCTCACGCTGCCGATGCGAGATTTTCGTCGTCTTCTGAGGTTTCAAGCGATTTGTAGTGACCTTCAAGCGCCGCGATCAAGGCATCTCCAGCGATTGGTTTTAGCAGCAATTGTGCGTGAGGCATCTGTGTCACCGCCTCGATTGGCAAATCGCCGGCTGGAGAGAACAGCACGCTCGTGGCGACGCCTGCCGCCTCAGCATGTGCTAGCAGATCGCGCAGTCTTGGCAAGTCAGCCTCGGTCTCTGCAATTGATGCAGCATCGAGCACGATGTGATCAATCGAGTTCGCATCGATGGCTTCCACACAAGGTGTAGCTTCGCTCATCGGCACGACCGATTTGGCGTGTGGTTCGATCAGTCCTGCGAGGATTGCCTGCTTCATCGGGTTGGCCTCGATGAGCACAATTCGGCATTCGCTCAGCGATCTCGGACGTTCGCCAGGCCCATCCTGCGCGGACTGAATTTCTACAAAGGGCAGAACAATGCGGAAGGTCGAACCTTCGGCTTCCTCGCTTTCAAGTTCGATCCGGCCGCCAAGTGCATTGGCGAGGTTCTTGCAGATAGAAAGGCCAAGCCCCGTCCCGCTGAATTCGCGCGTTGTGGCGTTGTCGACCTGATGGAAGGCGTCGAAAATCTGTCGCTGTTCAGCCTCGGGGATACCAATGCCGGTATCTGCGATCTCAATCACAAGCTCGCCAGCTTCATCCCTCGTGAAAGCGCGCAGAGTGACAGAGCCTTCACGCGTGAACTTCACCGCGTTCGACAACAGGTTGAACACAATTTGCCGCAGGCGCCCACCATCGGTTTCGATCATCTTGGGCAGATCGCCAATATCGGATACGAATTCGAGGTTCTTTTCCGTCAGCTTGTCACCCCATAGATAGCCAGCATCAGTCAGGATCGACTTGACTGAAGTTGGCGCGATCTCGACGCTGACCTCGCCGCTTTCCATCTTGGCAACATCGAGCAAATCATCGACCAGTGCTTTCATGGTCTGACCAGCGCTCTGGATCAGTTTGACCCGCTTCATGTTCGCATCGTCAATGTCGCGGCTCGCGGCAAGAACCTGTGCCGTGCCGAGAATACCGTTAAGTGGGGTGCGGATTTCGTGGCTGGTCATGGCCAGGAAGTCCGTCTTCGCCTTGAGAGCATGTTCAAGATCGGTGTTCACGATCGTCAGCTCTGCGTTTGCCGCGCGGGTTTCGTTGCGGCTGCGGCGGATGCTGATCAAGGATGCAAGTGTCAGACCCAGCACAATTGTAAGCGCAACCGCAATGCCAACAAAGGCGATCATGCGGAACTGCGAACGTTCGCGCTCAAGCTGAATATCGCGTTCAAGCTGACCTTGCTTCAGCTGAGAAATGCGCAAGTTCTGATTGGCAAAGTCAAACTCCGCCGCGAGCAGCTGTGTACTGGCCGATGCAACCAGATCGCGCGCCTGGCTGTCGAGCCGCTGGAACGCTCTCAGGTGAGCGAGCGCTTTGGTTGGCTGACCGATCTCGTCGAAAACCTTTGATCCCAGTTCATGAAACTCGCGATAGACAAGGTCGGTTGTCGCGAAGTCCGCACCCGAAAACGTCTGGTCGAGAAAACCGGCGGCTGCCTGCTTGTTGCCGCGTTCATAGGCAATGCGCGCCTGGACGCCATAGACGAAATCGCGCCAGTCTGCGGCATCGCCATTGCGGGCAAGCGCAAGCGCGCGATTGGTTGTCTGGCTTGCTTCGGACAGTTTGCCTTGCTCAATCTGGACCAGCGCAAGGTTCGAAAGGATGCGCGTCTCAAGCATTGGGCTTTCCAGCGCACGCGCCGCATCCATCGCGAGGGCATATTCGCGCTCTGCATCGGCAAAGCGCGAAAGCATCTTGTATGTCTCGCCCAGGTTATTGTGGTTGGAAAGGGCAAAGCCGGGATCATCATTGTAGATTTCGACTGCCTGTTCGTAATAGCTAAGCGTGCGCTCATAATCGCCCGCTTCCCAGTAAATCTGTCCTAGATCCTGCAACGCGATTGCCTGGCTGCGCGTGATGCCTGCTTCGCGGAAGATTTCGTGAGCGGACTGATAATCAGACAGCGCGTCCTGCACATTTCCTGACAGAGCGCGCACGGCCCCGCGCGAGCGCAATAGGTCGCCATTGAGCTTTGATGAGGGCGCTGCGGCCTCGACAATCTCAAGCGCCTCGGTTGCGATATCGCCAGCTTCATCGAGCCGGTTGAGACCAATGAGCGATTCAGACTTGAGCCACAGGGCAGTGGCCCGGTTCACGTCCTTGTCTGAGCCAGACTGCCCTTCAGCAATCGCCAAGGCGCGTTCGGACTGGGCAAGCGCTTCTTCCGGGTCGGCCATCATGTTGGCCTTTGCGCTTTCGATTGCCTGATCAAATGCAGACGTGCTTTCCGCCAGCTGCGCACGAGGTTGCGCAGCCAGCGGAGCAAGGCCCCCTATCGAGCCGATCATCAAGAGCAGACAGGCAAACAGAACTCTCATAGTCCCAGCCTTATCCGTTCGTGGTTAAAAAACTGCCAAGCGCGTTTAACTGTCCTCTTGCCGTGCTTTTCCGGGGACGCCCTTAGAAGGCGACCCGGAAGCTCACACCGCCGAGGAAGTCTGAGTTTTCCTCGCTGAAGTTGGCTTCAGGACGAAGCTCAGCGCGGGCAAAGACACTGAATTCGGCGAGGCCATCAAGCATCGGGGTGATATAGTGCCCTTCAGCGACATAGCGGCGCGGAGTGGTGCGCGCGATGTCGAAACGCTCGGTCACGGTGCCTTTCTCGCCCGTGGTCCGATCGACAACGGCAACCATTTCCGCATCGATGAAACCGCGTTCAAGCGTGAGTGGCTGAGCCACGGTAACGCGCAGGCTGTCGTTGTTCCCGAACACGCCGTTCTTGGACATGCCGACCTGGAAGGCGCTTGATACAGCGCCCTGGACCCGCAGGTTCGCATCGCTTGAAGCAGCGCTTTGCGATGCGGTGGCCGAACCAAACACATTGATGCCATCGCCAAGGTCAAAGTCAGCTGCCAGCGTAACACCCGTGGTGCGCACGCCGCTGCCAAAGTCGGTAGGCTCGAGCGAACGCACGCCGAACAGAGCTTCTTCCTCGTCCAGCATGGTCACCGCGAGCGAGACCATGGATGCACCTGAAAGATCGTAATCAATCCGGACGGTGGTTGAAGTGGCCTTGTAGTCACCGCGATTCTCAAGCGCGAGGCGATCGTCGATGCCAAAGTCTTCGCGCGCAATGTTCTCTTCCACTGAGCCATCGCGATTGGTGACAGACATAGAGAAGTTGAGACCATCAGCAATCTTGGCACTCGCTGCGACGTGAGAGCCGCCAGCTGCAAAGCCAAGCAGCGGGTTCGCGCCGCCTGTTACCGGGTTGTAGTCGGTTGAAAGGCCAAGGCTGCGCTGACCACCCAGAATAGCCGACGCGTCGCCATGGCCGAAGGTAAAGCCAAACGCATCATCAGGCGCATTGATCTGCACACTGGTTTCAACGTTCGGACGCATCAGGAAGCGATTGCCCGAAACCGTGTTCACACGGCCGCTCATCGCAAAGCTCCATCCGTCTCCGAAGGGAACCGCTGGTGTGTGATTCATGTCGGTAAAGCCGGTTTTGCCTGCGTTGTTGTCGCCACTCTGGCCGCCAACCCAGTTCATGAACCGGTGATACATGTATTCTTGCAGGGCCTGACCGTTCACCGATGTGTTGAACAGGCGCTCTGACAGCGGGATCATGAAATCGCGGTCGCTGTCCACCAGGTCTTCGAAAGCGACAAAGAACAGGTCTTCGGCTGTCCAGCTTGACTGGAAGCCTTGCTCACGCAAACGCATTGTCTTTTGCGCTTCGATATTGCCGTCCAGATCACTGAGATAAAAGATCAGATCATCGAAGTTGAGCGCTGCTTGCGATGCTTCGATATCGAGCAGACCCCAACCATAGACATCATCGACACCGGGCTCGCCCAGGTCCTGTGCGCTTTCGAGGATTGCCTTGGCGACATCGAACGGGTGATCTTTGAGCCACGGCCAACGATCGTGGATCAGCGCAATTGCGCCGGTCACCAGCGGAGCGGCAAATGACGTGCCAGAGACACGGGTCACACCGCCCTGACCATCAGAGGTGAGGATCATCTCACCTGGCGCAACGAGGAAGCGGTTCTTAAGCAGGCCGCCTTCGCGAAGGTAATCCGAGTGCTGGCCAAAACCGCCATTGAGGTTGGCATTGGCATTCTTGCAAACGCCGTTGTCGAGCAGGCAGACATCGCCCGGACGGTTGGAGAAGTCGGAAATCTCACCGTTCGGATCGACCGAACCTACGACGATAAAGGTTGTGTCGAGCGCGCCGCCGAATTCAACATCCTGCGTCTGCGTGATGCCGTCATTACCGGCTGCGATCACATAGACGGTGTTGTCGCGGAATTGCTCGACATCGGGATCATTGAACAGGTCGCGCCAATCATCAGGCAGGGTGTAGCCCGAAACGCCAAGCGACAGGTTCACAACGCTCGCATCAGCTTCGCCCACGGCGATGATGCCCTGACGCACATCTTCCCAGCTTGCGGTGTAGGTTTCATCAAACGGGTTAAAGCCGGCAATGGTTGCACCCGGCGCGATACCCATAATGCCCTGGCCATCATGCGAGGACACCAACAGGCTGGAAACCGCTGCGCCGTGGCCGTCATCAACGTTCTGGTAACCACCAGCATAAACCGTCTTTGAGTTCACGTCGGTGTCAGCCGGGGCAAAGAAATCGAGCACACCGATCGTAGTCGATGCGCCGCCACCCTGCACTTGCGTGAGGGAAGGGTTCCAGTTGACCGCGTTCATCCAGTGGTCGACCTGGTCCATGCCAGAGAAGTTCAAGAGGTTATCATACCAATCGAGCAGGAAGGACTGGCGCGTCCATGCGTCCCAGTTCTGAAGCTCGGAAAGGTTGTTAAGGTCAAGCTCCCACTTCGCAAAGAAGGCATCGGCAAAGGCTTCTTCAAAGCTCATGCCGGTCTGCGCTTCGATCTCGGCGCTCCACTGTGTTTTGCCATCAGCGATCAGCTGAAGGATTGCCGCTTCGAGCACGGCAGGGTCTTCGCCGTCCCATGCCGCAAGGATATCTGATGCCTGAGCAAGGAAGTTATCGGAGAAGGTGCGGATCCGGCCAACCTTGGCATCAAGCTCGCCGCCCTCGGGTGTTAGGTCACCCCAGAACGTGCGGATGTTGCCCTTGAACGGATCAAGGTCACCTTCAAAGCTGCGGATGCGTCCGCCCAGCGCATCGACGTCACCTTCAAAGGTGCGGATGCGGCCAACGAATGGGTCAAGCTCGCCAGAGAAGGTGCGGATGCGGCCGCCCATCGAATCGACCTGACCTTCGAACGACCGGATGCGTCCACCAAAACTGCGGATGCGCCCGCCAAGTGGATCGAACTGGCTAGTCTTAGCCTCTTCGTCACTGGTCTCGGCCTGATCGCTGCTTTCTGCACCATCGTCTCCGTCATCTGCCAGCGCAGGCTGCGCAGCAAATGCAACCGCAGCGATTGCGGTTGTCAGGAGAGCCCCCTTGAAAGAACGGTTTTTCCTCATCTCGCGTTTCCCTAACAAATGCGATGCGACTCGGACTTCGATTAGAGTGCTAGAATGCGGGATGAGGAATTGAGGGGTTGGTAAAGGGGTGCGTTAATTAGAGGTTACCGGCGCGGTAACGATTGGCCGCAGCCGGATTATCCGCCGCCGTTAGATTTCGCCTGACCGGGCAAAAGAGAAACTTCTGAATTGATGAGAGAATTCTGCTTCTCAATATCCTGCATAAATTCGACTAACGCAGTTAACGGCATGGGCTTTGCGATAAAGAACCCCTGCAATTGATCGCAGCCCATGACCTTTAACAAAGCCATTTTCGTCGGGTCATCGACTCCTTCTGCGGTGACCTTCAGGCCAAGCGCATGCGCGAGGTCGATGGTAGAGCGCACGATCATCGGATCGCGGTGCGAACTGGTGAGATCCTTGATGAACTCACGATCGATTTTGAGCTCCTGGGCCGGGATACGCTTGAGATAGCGCAGCGATGAAAGGCCCGTGCCATAGTCATCAATCGCAATCTCGGCCCCGGCTGCGCTGAACAGTTCAAGGTTCGCAAGCGCATGGCCGGCATGTTCGATGACAGATGTCTCGGTGATTTCGATCCCAATCTTGCCGGAAGTTGCCTTGATGATTTCAATTGCCTGCAGCGTAAACTCACTATCAGATATCAGACGCCCGGAGACGTTGACGAAAGTCTTGAGGTCGATCCCGTTGTCAATCAGGCTGAGTTGGTCCGATACCGCCCTTTTGAGGGACCAGATCGTAAGGTCGCGAATGGCTCCGTGTCGTTCGGCTGCGACAATAAGCTCGCCGATATTCATGTTGCGTCCCTCGCTCGAATCCCAACGGAAGAGGGCTTCTGCGGTGCGGAACGCTTTCTCGCGAACGTCGAGCTTTGGCTGGTAAGCGAGCGAGACTTCTCCGCTGCCCAATGCGTCACGCAGGCGTCTGACTATTTCCTTCGATGATTTGCGTGCTGATGTTTTGACTGAGGATTTCGCTACAGAAATCTGATTTTTCGCATCTTTCTCCGCTTCGAGCGCCTCCATTGCCGCATCGAAAGCCGATTGCGGCGGGGGCAGTTGATCGATCGCCTTTAGTCCGGCACGCGGATCCTTGAAGTGATCGAGCGCTTCGGTTTCATCCTGTTGGTGGACGATCTCAAGCACGTGTCGCACCTTGCCAACAGCCTCATCCTCGGATGTTGCGATCAGACCGAATTCGATGGTTTCATCGCCGGTGCGACCGATCCAGATGTCGCGGCTCGAAAGAGCGAGGTCTCGCGCGTACGCCTTGAGGCAAGCATCGGCGCGCGCATCGCCCGCGGTCTGCCGGAAGCGATAGAATGACGGGAATTTGATCACAGCGACGTAGTTGACAGCGTCAGCCGGCGTACTGCTCGAAGCGGAAGCCATTGGGCGAGCGGTCGAGCGCGGCGATAGGTTTTGGCTGGCTGTGGATTGTTGCAGTTGCACAGGCGGCTGTGTGTCAAGCGTTAGCCTTGCCGCAAACCAGCCAAGCGCGGTTGCAACCCCCGAAATTCCGCAAATCAATATGACATCTGCACCAGTCATCAGCCCGCGTTAACCCAAATTCCTCAACCAATCTCTAACCGCTATTATGGGTCTGAATTGTCGAGGGAATTTTGGCGTTCAGTATTGCGGTGTCTCAGGAAAACGCGCGATTCATGCGATTTTCGCCAGCACAACCTTGCTCTTGTACGCTGATTGCTAACCCGGTTCAGGTCCCGTGATTGCAGATTTCCGGCACTCTCAGTGATGCTTCGAGCAGTGAGCGTTGACGATTAGCAATGGCAACCAATTGAGCATGGTTGCCTGGCCTGGCTAGCTGATCCTCATCAGTCTCCCTTGCCGTTCATACGTTGATCGCTATTGGATAAAAGTCACATAAAATAAATACCATATAGAAGTATAATGAGAATAATTGTACAGAGGAGTGGTTGACCTCTTGTGACTTACAGTTGATCTGCAATTGGTATACGGCGCAGCATGCGCGCGCCAGTTGGATAGGGCCGGCGATGATGAGGGATTTTGCCACTGGCTTGCGCCTTGGCTTGGCGAGCAGTCGCGATTGGCAAGGAGGGAGGGGTGTACGCATTTGCTGATCAAGCACGCGCTTCTCGCTTTGCTTGTTCCTCAAATCGACAAGGTTTGCTCGCCTCAGTTTGTTCTGGTTACGCGTCCACTCGATCAGATTGACCGGACCCGGTTGCGCCGCAAATGGCATGCAACCTGCGGTCAGGCTGGGGCGCTGGTGATCTATTCAGCCGCGTTCTCGAACCTGACCGACATGGAAAGAGGGTATCATACGGTAGCCTTTGGCGAGTTTCTGAGGAGCGCTGCAACGCGCCTTGCGCTTGCCTCCAGCCTTGGCCTTGATCCGCAGGCTAGCCAGGTCGAAGCCGCAGACAGCTGGCTACGCTAGCATAATCCCCAGATCATGGTTTGACCTTGGCTGCAGCGCTTGCGAAGGGAATGCGAGGGCTGATCCAGAAGCTAATCAATAAGGGACACCACCGCGCATGACCGCATGGCGCTTTGCTATCGACCGCGGAGGTACATTCACCGATGTGGTCGCACTGACGCCTGATGGCCGATTGGTTACGGACAAGCTTCTTTCTGAAAATCCGGGCCACTATGCCGATGCCGCAAGCGAGGCAGTCAGGCGCTTGATGGCGCAGCACGGCGAAGGGGCGATTGCGGAGCTCAGGATAGGTACGACTGTTGCCACCAATGCCTTGCTTGAACGCAAGGGTGAGAAGCTTGCACTCGCAATCACGCAAGGATTTGGCGATGCGCTGAGGATCGGGACACAGGCTCGGCCAGAAATTTTTGCACGCCATATCGTCCTGCCTGAACAATTGCCCGCTCGCGTTATCGAAATTTCAGAGCGCGTCGGTGTTGATGGCGACATCCTGACCCCGCTTGATGAGGATGCCGCTCGAACCTCTTTCTTCCAGCTTAGAGCAGGCGGCTTCGATGCGATCGCCATCGTCTTGGTGCATGGCTGGAAGTATCGCGAACACGAGGCGCGTCTGTCTGCGATTGCCCGCGAAGCCGGGTTTGCTCAGGTGTCTACCAGCCACGAGGTTGCTCCGCTGATCCGGCTGGTGCCGCGCGGCGATACGACCGTGGTTGATGCCTATCTCTCGCCTGTTCTGCGACGCTACACTGACACGCTTCAAGCACAGCTGCCGGGTGCAGATCGCCTGCGGTTCATGCAATCGAACGGTGGCCTTGCCGAGGTCGGGGCGTTCCGCGGTAAGGATGCTATCCTATCGGGCCCAGCGGGGGGCGTGGTTGGAATGGTCGCGGCTTGCGAGCCCCTTGGTCACAGCAAGCTCATCGGTTTCGATATGGGCGGGACCAGCACCGATGTCACGCATTATGCAGGCGAGTATGAGCTGACAGGCGACAGCGTTGTTGCCGGCGTTCGTGTGGCGGCGCCGATGATGCAGATCCACACCGTTGCGGCGGGCGGCGGATCAATCTGCAGCTTTGATGGAGCGCGCTTTCGGGTTGGCCCGGAAAGTGCGGGGGCCGATCCAGGGCCGGCATGTTATCGCAAGGGTGGCCCGCTAACCGTAACCGACTGCAACCTCTTTCTTGGCCGGATCGATCCTGCATTCTTTCCCAGCGTGTTTGGACCTTCCGGTGATCAGCCGCTTGATCCCGATGCGTCGCGCAACGCTTTGGAGAAAGTTGCCAAGGCATTGCCTGATGCGAAATCGCTGGAACAGATTGCCGAGGGTTTCCTCGCAATTGCTGTCGACAATATGGCAAATGCCATTCGCAAGATATCGGTAGCTCGCGGTCACGACGTCACGGTTTATGCGCTTGCCTGCTTTGGCGGGGCGGGGGGGCAGCACGCCTGCAAGGTCGCGGATGAGCTGGGTATGGAGACTGTGATTGTGCATCCGCTTGCCGGGATTTTGTCCGCTTTCGGAATTGGTCTTGCTCCGGTCAAGGCGATCCGCGAGGTCAGTCTTGTCAGACCTTTGGGCGAAAGTTTTGCTGCTGATCTCATCGAGCTCGAAGCACAGGCTCAGGCAGCCTTGATCGTGCAGGGCATTGACGCTGACGCCATCACCATCGAGAGCCGGGCGCGCCTGCGGTTCGAAGGCAGCGATTCCATGCTCAGCCTGTTGTGTGAAGATGCTGCGGCGATGGATTCTAAGTTCCGCGCACTCCATCGGCAACGTTTTGGCTATTCGGACGCGGATGCAGCGATCATTGTCGAGGCGTTGAGCGTAGAGGCGAGTGGCGACGCGGGAGGCCTTGGCTCTACCAGCGCCGAGCCAGTGGCCGCCGGCGGCGAGGCCTCCGGCAGCTGGCCTACGATTGAACGCACAGCGATGAATAACGGCGAAGTGATTGCAGGTCCTGCGCTCATCATAGATCCCGGTTCGACAACGGTGGTTGAGGAGGGGTGGCAGGCGCGTCTCGCTGATGAGGGCAGCCTTATCCTTACCCGCGCTTCCGCCCCGAAGCGTGACCGGGCTGCCGGCACTGCCGTCGATCCGGTCCGGCTCGAGATTTTCAACAATCTCTTCATGGCCATTGCCGAAGAGATGGGCGTGGTGCTTCAATCCACAGCCACCTCTGTCAATATCAAGGAGCGCCTCGATTTTTCCTGCGCTCTGTTCGATCAGAAAGGCGCTCTGATTGCCAACGCTCCGCATATTCCGGTGCACCTTGGCAGCATGGGGGACAGCATTGCCCGCGTGATCGAGGCGCGTGGCGGCGGGCGCGACGGTCGAGGCTTCAGGCGCGGTGATGCCTATGTGCTGAACGATCCCTATCGCGGCGGAACCCATCTGCCTGACATTACGGTTATCGTTCCGGTCTTCTACGAAGGAAGCGAGGAACCAGATGCTTTTGTCGCTGCGCGCGGCCATCACGCTGATATTGGCGGGATAGCTCCGGGCTCAATGCCACCGGAAAGCCGCACGATCGAAGAGGAGGGGGTGATGATCGACAACCTCCTGATGGTCGACGAGGGAGCATTCCGTGAGGATGCCGTGCGCGAGGTGCTTGGCAGCGCAAAATATCCTGCACGCAATCCTGCACGCAATCTGTCAGACCTGCGTGCCCAGCTTGCCGCGTGCACTCGCGGCGCTGAGTTGCTGACAGCAGCGGCGCGCGATGCCGGTGCCAACGTGGTTGCTGCCTATATGGGCCACGTCATCGCTAACGCGGAAGAGAGCGTGCGCCGTTTGCTTGATCGGCTTGAGGACGGCGCTTTCACGTATGCAATGGACAATGGCGCGCAGGTATCAGTGGCGATCAGGATCGACCGTGATGCTCGCTCCGCCGTGTTCGATTTTACCGGTTCATCCGATCAGCTTGATGACAATTTCAACGCGCCGCGATCGATTACTCGAGCAGCCGCGCTCTATGTCCTGCGCACCCTGATCGATGATGCCATCCCGATGAACGATGGCTGCCTCAATCCGATCGAACTTGTTGTGCCTGAAGGATCAATGCTCAATCCTCATCCGGGAGCTGCGGTAGTCGCTGGAAACGTCGAGACGAGCCAAGTTGTGACCGATGCGCTGTTTGCGGCGACGGGACACCTTGCACCAAGTCAGGGAACGATGAACAACTTTACATTCGGCAATGCGCGTCACCAATATTACGAGACAATCTGCGGCGGGTCCGGCGCAGGGCCGGATCATGACGGCACAAGCGCGGTGCAAACGCATATGACCAACAGCCGGCTGACCGACCCAGAAATTCTCGAAACCCGGCTCCCGGTGCGCCTCAACAGGTTTGCAATCCGGCGCGGTTCCGGTGGCAGCGGGATGCATAGAGGCGGCGATGGGGTCGAGCGGTCTTTGACCTTTCTGGAGGCGATGCGGGCAAACATGCTCGCGAACAGGCGCGCGGTCCCGCCGAGCGGGATAGCTGGCGGTGGGAAGGCGAAGCCAGGCCAGAATTGGGTGGAGCGTACAGATGGATCGCGCGTTGACCTTGGCGCGACAGGATCAGCCGAAATGCAACCGGGAGACAGCTTTATGATCCTGACACCGGGCGGGGGCGGTTTCGGTGGTGAGCTTGGGGAGAGTACCGAATGAATTATTGGCCCTTGCTGGGCATTGCGCTGGTCGTGATCGGCTTTGCGCTGCGCTTTAACCCGTTACTGGTTGTGGTCGTAGCGGCGGTTGCCACCGGACTTCTTGCCGGGCTTGATTTCATTGCGGTGGTGGAGGCGCTTGGCAAGGCCTTCAATGACAATCGCTATATCTCGGTCACCTGGATCATTTTGCCGGTAATCGGTCTGCTTGAACGACACGGATTGCAGCAGCGGGCGCGGGGCGTGATCGAAAGCGTTCGCGGGGCGACCATGGGAAAGCTGCTGACAATCTATCTGGGTTTTCGGCAGATAACGGCGGCGCTTGGGATGAAGGATATTGGTGGGCACCCCCAAGCCGTGCGCCCGCTTGTCGCGCCGATGGCCGAGGCCGCAGCTGAGAAGTCGCACGGAAAGCTGGAGGATCATGACCGGGAGAAGGTCCTCGCCATGTCGGCAGCGACCGACAATGTCGGATTGTTCTTTGGCGAAGATATCTTCTTCGCAATTGCCTCTATCCTTCTGATCCAAGGCGTTTTTGAAAGCTATGGATATCCTTTGACACCGCTTGAACTGTCGGTCTGGGCGATCCCGACTGCGATCTGTGCTTTCATCATCCACACTTGGCGTATCAGAGCCCTCGACCGCAGCCTGGGGAGGGTCCGGCCATGATCACATATGAATGGCTCTACTGGCTGGCAGGCAGTTTCTTTGCCGTGTGGGCCCTGCTGAGCCTGAAGGACAAACGCTATGGAAACGCAGCGTTTTGGGGACTGCTTGCCCTAAGCTTTTTTGCAGGCAGCCACATTTCAGACTTTGCAAACGGTGCTTTGGTTCTGGCGCTAGTGGCGATTGCCGGCACTGGACGCTTGTCACGAAGTGATCCGCAAACCACATCTAAGAAAGAGCGTGAAGGTTTTTCGGTAAGGCTCGGAAATAAGTTGTTTATCCCTGCGCTCATCGTGCCGGTCACAGCCGTTGCGGGCACTTTGCTCTACAATTACACGCCGCTGGTCGAAACGGGCCTGTTCGAGGCAAGGCGGGAGACGCTGATCCTGTTTGGAATCGGCGTGGTGATAGCCTTGATCGCGGCGATGGTGTGGCTCAAGGCGCCGGCTATGGCGCCAGCCGAAGAAGGCCGCAGACTGCTCGATTCGATCGGTTGGGCAGCGATCCTGCCGCAAATGCTCGCTGCTCTTGGCGCAGTCTTCGCGCTTGCAGGGGTGGGAGAGATTATCGGAGGCTTTGCCGGTGACGCCATTCCCCAAGGCAATATCTTCCTGACCGTGGTGGTGTTTGCGCTGGGCATGGCGCTGTTCACGATGATCATGGGCAATGCCTTTGCAGCGTTTCCGGTGATGGCAGCGGCAATTGGCATTCCGCTGCTGGTAGAGGCCTATGGTGGCAATCCAGCTGTGATCGGAGCGGTGGGCATGCTCGCAGGCTTTTGCGGAACATTGCTCACGCCGATGGCCGCCAACTTCAACATTGTGCCAGCCGCCCTGTTGGAGCTGAAAGACCAGAACGGTGTGATCCGTCAACAGATCGGAACCGCAATCCCACTGTGGGTGTGCAATGTGGTCATCATCTATGTGGGGGCATTTTTGCTGTGGAGCTGACACGGGAACTCGCGGGCAGGTTTGCCAATATCGCGCTTGGCCATGTCAGCCGGGAATACCCAAACTCGCCGGGGCATGTGCTGGGCAAGGATAGTGATGCGCGCACGCCCAGGGATCTGCACCCCGCATTCTACGGCAGTTTCGACTGGCATTCGTGCGTTCATAGCTGGTGGATGCTGCTGAGGCTTCGTAACCGGTTCGCTGATCTTCGCGAAGGCGATCCAATTGCACAGCTTGCTGATGCGACCTTGACCCAAGGCAATCTCGCCGCAGAGCTTGCTTATTTTGAGCGGCCTGAAGCGCGCGGGTTCGAGCGGCCCTATGGTTGGGGCTGGCTCCTGATGCTTCATCTTGAGGCAAGTGAGGTTGAGGACAGAGACTGGGCAAAGCACCTTGCGCCGCTCACGCAGCATATTGCGGGGCGACTGCGCGAATATCTGAGCATGCTTACTTATCCGATTACCGTTGGTACGCATTTCAACACGGCCTTCGCCCTGGTGCTCGCCAACAGGTGGGCCGAGAAGTTTGATCCTGATCTATGCAAAGAGATCGCCGCTTGGGCGCGCCAACAGTTTGAGCATCGTTTGGACTATCGTGGGTGGGAGCCGGGAGGGGATGAATTCCTCTCACCGGTATTGAGTGCGGCCTGCCTGATGACACAGGCGCTCCCGGCGAAGCAGTTTTCGGATTGGTTCGATCAATTGGTTGTCGCAAACGGGTGGTTGGAGCGAGAGTGCCGGCCCGTAACCGTGTCCGATCGAAGCGATGGCAAGATCGCTCATCTCGATGGATTGAACCTAAGCCGGGCGTGGTGCTTGTGGGAGATCATGCCTTTCCTAAGCGGCAAGCCAGAGGTGCAGGCTCTGATCGAAAAACTTGCAAGCGATCATTTCGACGCCGCAATCGGGCATGTCGCAGGCGATTATATGGGCGAACACTGGCTCGCGAGCTTTGCCGTGCTCGCACTTGAGGCAAAGCTTTAAATTGTTACTCTAATCCGATGAAATCAAGGTAATTTCGGTTTGCCTGCCGTCGAGGAAGCGCACTTCATTGCCATCGAAGTAGGCATCCTCCTCCGTCCTGAAGTCGACCCTTTGTCCACCCCATTCGGGGATATCTGCATAAGATGTGAGTTCAATCGACCAGGCTGTGTTTGCGTGAATCTGATATTCACCGCGCGGGTCCCCGAACTGATTGTCCCAGAAGCCGATAGCGGTTCCCGCGCCGTGCCCATGATAGCCGATCGGGTGTGTGTAAATCGAAGGATCGAGGCCTTCCTCAATCGCCTGTTTACGGGCCCTTGCCAGCACCTCATTGCCAGTCAGCCCGACCTCGAAGTGCGAGCGCAGAATGTCCTGCACTCGGTTGCTGTTCGCAAGACCAGCCCGAAGGCCGGCAGGTGCCTTTGTCTCGCCTGGTTTCAGAACATAGGCAAGGTGCTGAGTGTCGGTGTTGAGCCGCAGGTATGTAATTCCGAAGTCGGTCCACAACAGATCGCCGGGCTCAATCACGATCTCGCCGCGCAACATATCTTCCTCGCCTTCGCGTTGGATCCCTACTGATGGATGGAACCAAGGTGTAAGGCCAAGTTGAAGCAACCTGTTCCTATACCACCAGCGGACATCGTCGGCTGTGGTCACGCCGGGCGTGATGACCCTGCGCGAGAATGCCTCTGCGATCAGAGCATGCGCCATGCGAACGATACCTGGATAGATATCCATCTCATCGGCTATACGGGATTCCAGCCAACGGATTGCAAGCGTTTCACCCGACTTCACACGAGAGTGAAGTGTTTCCGGTAATGCATTCATAAACAAACGATATTGGCTAAGCGTCATGCCATCGCCGAATGCGCTGAGATCGGAATAGTTGATCGCGATGGTTTGCGGGTCACGATCAGCAATGATGTCTGCGACCGCCTGCCATTGGTCGGGCTCTTCGGCCGGATCCCACGAAGGTTCGAATAGTCCGCCAAGACCATATCGACTGACCGTCAGCCGCTCGATAGCCTTGCCATCACCCGGATCATGAAAGATCAGGATCGTGCGGCGACGTGCTGCCATGCTTTCAGCGTCGAGCATGGTCGCGATCACCGGCTCTTCGAAATACTCTCGCGCCATGAGCAGCCAAAGATCGATCGCTTGCTCGCGCATAATGTGCGGGATGACCGTGTCGAGCCGCTTTGCGAGGATCCGATTGATGACTTGCGATCGCTCTTGCGCATTGAGGATCGGCGGAAGCTGAGGGTCCGCCTGTTCGGTCTCATTCATCGCAACAGGGGCATCTGCGTCTGCTGCAAAAGCCGATGCGGGCGCAAGTGCCAGACTCGCGGAAGTGCCAAGAATCACCACCAGCTGATTGAAAAGTCTCCGCATCTTTCCGCCCCGTATTGCTCTTGCGAAATGTCACGCACACTTATGCGAAGCGCAGCCAATCCCTGTCAATTCCGCAGGCTTCGGACCGACAAGCGCCTGATGGTCTTAAGGCTTCCTGCGAGCTATTCCCTAGCCGCCTGAGAAAGTCAGGGCCTTGCCGATCGGTCAGTCTTGCCGTGCATTAACCGCGATTTCGGTGTGTCCTAAACACGCAACCACCCGGTTTTCTGCGGTTTTTCCGGCAATCGCTAACCGCTTGATAACCATTCCTGAGTATCCGCCCTACGCATGGATACGCAGATTTTCATCAAGCCAGCCTTCGCCACGATTTCGCTCGCGGTATTCACCATGTCAGCGCCAGCTTTGGCCGACGGGGTGAGTGCAGGCACGCTGATCGAGAACACGGCGAGTGCCACCTACGAGGATGGCGAGGGTACGAAGACGGTGGATTCGAACACGGTGACCGTCCGTGTCGACGAGCTGCTCGACGTGACTGTTACCTCGCTCGACAGTGGGGCGATCGGCGCTGTTCCCGGCGAAGCAATTCTGACATTCGAAGTGACCAATCAGGGCAATGGTCCAGAGGCTTTCACGCTGACAGCCAACCCGGCGGTTGCAGGAAATGACTTTGACACCACGGTCGATAGCATTGCCATCGATACCAATGGCAACGGCACATATGACCCCGGCGTCGATGAAATCCTGACCGCGCCTGAAACCACGCCTGAACTTGCCGCGGATGAAACGCTGACGGTGTTTGTCGTGGTCACGGTTCCTGATGGCGTGGTCGACACCGAGGCAAGCGATATCGAGCTTACAGCCGAGGCTGTTACTGGAACAGGAGCGCCCGGCACCAGCTTTACTGGCGAGGGCGTTGGTGGCGGCGATGCGATCGTCGGTTCGACCGGTGCAGATGGCAGCGCGACCGGATCGCTTCTGGTTGGTATCACGACGGTAGACCTGACCAAGGCTGTCAGCTTGCTCGACCCGTTCGGCGGAACGAGCGCCGTGCCGGGGTCGGTTGCAACCTTCACGATCACGGCAGTCATTTCGGGCAGTGGTTCGGTTGATGACCTCATCGTCACTGACGCCATTCCCGATGGTACGACCTATGCCGCCGGAACGCTCGCGCTCGATGGAGGCGCTCTTACCGATGCCACCGGCGACGACGCCGGCGAAGCATCCGACGCCAGCGGGATCTCGGTTGATCTCGGCACGGTCGCCGGGGGCACCACTCACGAAATCACATTCGACGTCACGATCGACTGAATTCCCAATTGAGATTGAGGATCCAAGAGCCATGAAAAACATCACCAAAATGGTCGCCGCTCTTATGACCTTCGCAGCATTGCAAGGCGTTGGCGCAGCTTCTGCTCAGGCGCAAAGCCCTGTCACGCTCGATGGCAATGTCATGGCGGTTGAAACCAGTGTCGATGACGCTGGCAACACCGTTACCCGGCTTGTCGAGCCAGGCGTAATTGTGCCGGGCGATCGCCTCGTCTTTGGAACCGACTATGCGAATAACGGCGCAGAGACGGTCGAGAATTTTGTCATCACAAATGCTGTTCCGTCAGCTGTGCGCCTTGCTGGCGATGCGGATGCGGAACTTTCCGTCTCTGTTGACGGGGGCCAGACATGGGGCGCTCTTAGCGCACTAACGGTGACCGGCGATGACGGATCACAGCGCGCGGCCCGGCACGATGATGTGACTCACATTCGCTGGACGCTTGCAAGCGTTGCACCGGGCGAAAAGGGGCGGGTCGAATATCCCGCAATCATTCGCTGACCCGATTGGACCAGATCTTCCGCTGAAAGGCGGATGGTAACCGCCACGTCCCGCGGGCGGTTTGATTGTCGCGGGGCACACGCAGAGGACCACTACAATGAAACGAAGCACCCAGTTGCTGGGGGCGGTGAGCGCGACGGCGCTGATTGCCATGTCCAGCAGTCCGGCGCTGGCGGTTGGGACGACCGCTGGTTCCACGATTACCAACGAAGTGACAGTTACCTTTGAAGTTGGCGGCGAAACACAAACGCCGGTAACCGATGACGACGAATTCACTGTTGACCGCCGTGTTGACGTCAACGTGAACTTCACTGGCGCTACTCCGGTTTCGGTTTCGCCTAACCAGACCCAGGCTGAACTGTCGTTTGACGTGACCAACCTGTCTAACGCTGCGGTTGACCTTGACCTTTCAACCGTTCTGTCAGCAGGCACCTCGGCCAATATCAGCAACATCGAAATCTATCTCGATTCCGATGGCGATGGCACACTGTCAGCGGGCGAACTGTCTGCCGGTGCGATCACCTTCCTTGATGAAGTTGCTGCTGATGATGGCGCAGGCACAGAGACGATTTCGGTCGTTGTTGTGGCTGACATCTCGATCGACGCCGTCAACCTTGATACGTTTGACATCGTTCTGGTGGCTGACGCTCACGAAGCAGGCGGTGCAAGCGCACTCGGTGCTGAGATCACTGCAACGGCTGGTGCCAACACCTCTGGTGTAGATACCGTTCTTGCTGATGGCACAGGCTCGGGTGAGGAAGTCGCCAATGATGGTGCGCATTCCGACACGGGTCAATTTGCGGTCGCCGGCGCTCAGGTGTCGGTCGTCAAGTCGAGCCGTATCATTAGCGATCCGGTCAACTCGACCACTAACCCGAAGGCCATTCCGGGTGCCGTGATTGAGTACTGCATCGCGGTCACCAATGCCGCTGGCGGCGCTGACGCAACAGCCGTCAACGTGGCCGATGATCTGCCAGCCGACGTGACCTTCACGCCTGGTGACGGCATTTTCGTGAACGGCACCGCAACCATCGACAATTCGGGAGCAATTCCGGTTGCGACATGTGCGGGTGGTTCGGATGGCGAAGGCTCAACTGCCAGCTTTACCGCTGGCGGTGGAACCGGTGGTCTCGATCTGATCTCGGGAACGCTCAGCGACATTTCGGCAGGCACCACGCGCTCGCTCTATTTCCAAGTCACGATCAACTAAGATCAGACCGGAAATCTGGCTTTGCGTGTAGCCCCCTCTCTTATGAGGCGTCTGGCAGCAGCACTCTTGTTAGTGCTGCTGCCTTTCGGCGTGTCTGGAGAGGGGGCAGCCGCCCAGTCCAATCAAGATGATGCCGAGATAATCGGCACTGTCACCAATATTGCCGAGGCAAGTTGGATGTTGCGTGGCAATCGCGCCCAGACAACTTCGAACGAGGTGACGTTTGACGTCACTTTGCCACCACCAGAAATCCGCGCTTTCCGCCCGTCGCCTCAGGGCAGCGTCGAGTTGAACTTCCGTGCGCCGCTTTGCAGCGCGATCGGGCAGTCGGCTCAGGACAGTGCGGGCAATCCTATCTCAAATGTACCGCTGACACCGCGCGAAGGAATGGTCGAGGTGACCGACACTCTTCGCGCAGGTCAGACCTTGCTGTTCGAGGTCACGGCATTGGCCGCGAACCGCAATCCCAATGAAGTGGATCAGCTTTCGATCACGATCACCACATCGACCGGTGACCGCGAGACAGAGACGATCTTTGAAACCGGGCCCAACACTGGCGTTTTCGTGGGCCAGATCGACACCGTGCGGATGCCGCCCGCACCTGTCGAAGGCGATTGCCGTCTTAGCATTGCGGACGGTGCGAGCGTTGCGATTGCTGCTAGCCTTCCGGGTCAGGATACGGTGATCATCGAAACCGATGTTGAGGTGCTTGCTGATCCGTTTGGCACTGTGTTCGATTCAGAAACAGGCGCGCCAATTGACGGTGCGCGTGTCACACTTGTCGACGCTATCACTGGCCAACCTGCGACTGTTTTTGCAGAAGATGGCGTAACCTCATGGCCTTCAAGCGTTATTTCGGGCGATCCGATTGTCGATGGCGCAGGCCGAATTACCGATATGGGGCCGGGCGAATTCTGGTTCCCGCTTACCTTCCTTGGTACCTATAGGCTCGAAATTGAGCCGCCAGAGCCTTACAGCGCTCCCTCGGTGGTTAGCCCTGCTGATCTTGCGCAGCTGACAGCACCTGATGGGGGCAATTTCATCATCTTTGATGCGTCATTTGGCGGCAGCTTTGTGCTGGATGATCCAACGCCGGTTCAGGTTGATATCCCGCTTGATCGGCCAAGCCTTGAAATTGGGCTCGACAAAATTGCTTCTCGCGATCGTGTCCAGCCCGGTGATGTCGTGTTCTACGCGATCACAGCGAGCAATGCGGACCCATCGCGGCCAAAGCGCAATGTGGTGCTGACCGACACTCCCTCGCGCTTCTTGCGCCTGCGCCCCGATACGATCCGTATCGATGGCATAGAAGCACCTGAAAGCGTTGACATTGCACCTGACGGAAGTTCGATCACCGTCGCGCTCGGCGATATCGAAGGTGGAGCTTCGCGCCGTGTGACCTATGCGATGTCTGTACTACCAGATGCACCTCCGGGCCGCGCTGTGAACGAGGCAATTACGCGCGATTCGCTTGGCCGTTCCGCACGCGCCAGTGCGACGGTAGATATCGAGCGCGACAGCATCGCTGATCGAATGACAATTATCGGCCGCATCACTGCTGGCCCTTGCAGCGTGCTTGAAAGCCGCGACAATCCGCGTCGCGGTGTTCCCGGTGTGCGGGTCGTCATGGAAGACGGCAGTTACGCCATCACTGATGCCGATGGCCGCTATCACTTCGAAGGCGTCGTTCCCGGCACACATGTGGTCGCGGTATCAGGCATGACCCTGCCTGAGGGTGCCGAGTTGGTTGATTGCCACCGCTCAACCCGCAGCGCAGGCAGTGCAACCTCGCGCTTTGTTATCGGACAGGGCGGCAGCCTTGTTGTCGCAGACTTCCACGCCGTGGTTCCAGAAGGCGTCATCGAAGCTGCTGCGCAATATGCAGAAACGCGCCCTGATGGCGCTGGTGCCCGTGCAATCGATGCGATCGCACGGGGAGAAGCTGACACGAGCGGATCCATAGCTCGCGAAACTCTGATCGAATCTGGCGTTCCTGAAAGCACTGCTGAAGCCGCTGAAAGCGTTGCGCCGTCCTATGCGCCGAACACCGATTGGATCGCGCTTGGCGATGGCGAGGATGGGTTCCTCACGCCTGGTCTTACGGCAAACCCGCGCGCGCCTGCCATCCGCGTCGCCATCCGCCACCGCCGCGGCCAAAGCGTTGTTCTGAGGGTCGATGGAGAAGAGGTCAGCCCGCTGGCCTATGATGGCACGCTCACGCCATCGCGCGGCCGGTTTGCCGTCAGCACATGGCGCGGTATCGTGCTCGAAGGCGAGCGGACCGTGCTCGAGGCGGATATCATCAATTCCTTCGGCGGCGTGTCCAAGACTTTCACGCGCGAAGTGTTCTTCACCACCACGCCTACGCGGGTTGAACTCGTTCCGGAAATGTCCAACCTCGTTGCAGATGGCCGCACAAGGCCGGTGGTCGCAATCCGTGTGCTTGATCGCAACAATCGTCCTCTGCGTGCGGGTGTCTCTGGAAACTTCCAGCTCAACGCACCTTATGAAAGCGCTGAGGCGATCGATCGTCAGCAGCTCAACCAGTTGACCGGTTTTGCTCCAACCTCTGCACGCTGGGTGGTTGAGGGGACAGACGGGATCGCCAAGATCGAGCTCGCCCCTACCATGGTGAGCGGATCGCTGCGGCTCGACTTTGAATTCAGCGATGGTGAGCTAGTTCGCGAGCAGCAGCTCGATGCATGGATTGAACCTGGCGATATTGAATGGACCATTGTCGGTCTTGCCGAAGGAACCGCTGGTGCGCGCAGCGTTGCCGAAAACATGGAACGCGAAGGCCGGTTCGACAGCGACCTTGGCGAAGACGCGCGCGTTGCGCTTTACGCGAAAGGGCGCGTACTGGGGCAGTTCCTGCTGACGCTCGCCTATGACAGCGCGAAGCAGCGCGAAGACCAACGCCTGCTCGGCACGATTGATCCGCAGGCCTATTACACCGTGTTTGCCGATGCCTCATCGCGCCGGTTCGATGCCGCTAGCCGTGAAAAGCTTTATGTGCGGATCGAATCCTCGACATTCTACGCGCTCTATGGCGATTTTGAGACGGCTTTCGACCAGACGCAGCTTGCCCGCTACAATCGCACGGCAACCGGTGTTCGCGGTGAAGCACGGTTCGGACAGATTCAGGCCAATGCCTTTGCAGCTGAGATTTCCTCCCGTCTCCAGCGTGATGAAATTCAAGGGCAGGGCATCTCTGGCCCTTATCAGCTGAGCAATCGCGGTATTCTTCCCAACAGCGAACGCGTTACGATTGAGGTCCGCGACCGATTCCGTTCGGAGCAAATCGTCTCAACGACGACGCTGACCCGCTTCATTGATTACGATGTCGATCTGTTGTCGGGAACGGTCACCTTCGCGCGTCCGGTGCTGAGCCGCGATGAGAACCTCAACCCGCAGTTCATTATCGTCGAGTACGAAACCGATGGGCTGGGCGAAGGCGAGTTGAACGCCGGTGTCCGCGCCGACTGGACCAGCAATGACGGCAAGGTCCGAATTGGCGCCAATGCCATCACCGATAAGGGCGAGGGCGAGCGCACTGATATCGGATCGCTCGATCTGCGTGCGCGCATCGGGAATGCCACCGAAGTTCGCGGTGAAATCGCGATGAGCCGCCGTGAGGGTGAGAATGCGACCGGTTGGCTGGCCGAAGTGCAGCACCAATCTGGTCAGCTTGATGTGCTCGCTTATGCGCACCAGCTTGATGAGGATTATGGCGTTGGCCAGCAGAACGGCGCTGAGCTTGGCCGGCGGAAGATCGGGATCGATGGGCGGGTCTTCCTGAATGACGAAGTCACATTCCTTGGCAGCGTTTGGCAGGATGATAGCCTTGTCGATACCTCGCGCCGCCGGGCCGCGCAGGCCCAGGTCAATCTGACCCGCAAGAACACTGATCTGCGGCTAGGTATCGCGCATTTCAACGATCGGCTGGCTGATGGCAGCACCAACACCTCTACCGTTGTTGAAGCTGGCGTAACGCAGCGTCTGCTTAACAACACGCTCGAGTTATCGGTCGCCAGCGCAATCGCGCTTGACGAAGCGGAGAGTGCGGATCTGCCTGCACGCCACCGTCTCAGTGCACGCTATGCTGTTGCGCGCAATGTCCGGCTGGTTGGCAGTTATGAGATCGCTGACGGAGCCGATATCGACGCGCGTCAGCTGCGCGGCGGCCTTGAAGTCACTCCGTGGCAAGGTGGCCAGATCGTCACTTCGGTTGGTCAGGAAAGCATCAATGAGCTTGGCAATCGAACCTTTGCGGCCTTTGGTCTTGCGCAGACGCTGCAGGTCACACCGGAACTGACCATCGATGCGACTATCGATGGAAACCGCACGCTCAATGGTGCGCCCAGCGCCGCTGACCTGGTCAATCCGCAACAACCGCTTGCCACTGGCGGCCAGATCACCGGCAACTTCCAGTTCGAAGATTTCACCGCAGTGACGTTCGGCGGCGCATGGCGCAAGGATCGCTGGAGCGTCACAGGACGCGGCGAGTATCGCGACGGTGAACTGGCCGAACGCATGGGCGCAACCCTTGGCGCGATCCGACAATTGGGTGAGGGCAGCATCGTAGGCTCCGGCGCGACATGGACCCATGCGGAAGATGAATTTGGCGCGACGACGGAAATCTTTGACGCCGCAATCGCTTTTGCACACCGGCCTGACGCATCCGAGATCGCGATGCTCGGAAAGCTTGAATATCGCAGCGACCGGATCACAGGTGGTATCGTTGGCCAGGCTAGCGGACTGGGCGCAGTGGGGGCAGGGCGCACGGCTCTGATCGTCGATGGCGATGCAACCTCGCGTCGGCTCGTTGCCAGCTGGTCGACCAATTGGAGCCCGCGCGGATGGGATGAAGACGAATTTGGTGTCCGTCATCAGACACGCCGTGATGAATACACGCTGTTCTTGGGTGGCCGTTACAATTTCGACGAGTTCGAGGGCACTGAATTCTCAGGCACGACAGTGCTTGCCGGCGCAGATGCTCGCGTGGGTATTGGCGAGCGGTTTGAAATCGGCGCAAGCGCGACTGTGCGCGCCAATCTTGATGATGATGTGACAAGCTTTGCCTATGGTCCGACCATTGGGTTTGTCCCGGTCGATGGCATGCTGCTGACAGTGGGCTACAACGTCGAAGGCTTCCGGGACGGCGATTTTTCAGCGGCGCGCAATACCGATAAAGGTGTGTTCGCAGCGGTCCGGCTGAAGTTCGATACCAATACATTCGATTTCCTGGGGCTGGGCCGATGAAAGTCGCAATCTCCAGCACCTTTTCGCCCGTTTTCAGCGTGGTAAACGCAGTGTTTACCACGGCGCGTTATGGCCGCCGAATGCGCTGGGAGATGCTGCAAATCCGTTTGGAAAGGATGCTGCTGATATCAGCATTCCTGCTGGCCGGAGCGCTGTGCCTGGCTTTCGCTCAGCCCGCTTACGCGCAGTCGACAACCACATTTTCGAACACGATTTCGGGCACGGTCGACGGCACAACAGTGTGTACCAGCCCGCTAGTGCGAACGATCAGTGTCGGCAGCAGTTTCACGATCACCGATGTCAATATCGGTATCCTTGCAACGCATACATGGCGCGGCGATTTGCAAATGACGCTCCAATCGCCAAACGGAACGCGGGTTCAACTGACCAATGGCGACGTAAACACGATCAGCGGCAACAATTTCAACGTGCTGCTTGATGATGGTGCTGCGCAGCTCGTCAATACGGACAGCGCTACAGGCGCCCATGGGACGACCGCACCGCCTTACGAAAACACATTTCGCCCTGACAATGCGCTCTCCGCGTTCAATGGAGAGGACGCGGCAGGGACGTGGCAGCTTGAAATCTGCGACCTGTTTCCGAGCCAGGATAACGGCACCTTCCTTCGCGCTGACCTGGAATTGACCTCGGCGCCTGCAAACTTCGCAGACCTTTCATTGACGAAGGTGCTTGTCGGCTCTCCTCCGGTCCAAGGGGGAACCGCCACCTGGCGTCTGACCGTGACGAACGCTTCAAGCTCGGCCAGCACTGCGGATAGTGTGACGGTGCGCGATACCTTGCCAGGCGGATTTACATTCAGTTCAGCTAGCGGTGATGGCACGTTCAGCTCTGGCACCGGTGACTGGAGCGTTGGCTCGCTCGCACCCGGGGATTCTGCGACGATCACGCTTGTTGGCACGATCTCGAACGCGGCAGGTTCCACGATCACCAACACAGCCGAGATCACCGCTTCGAGCGTTGTCGACATCGATTCCACCGTGAACAATGGCGTGACCAGTGAAGACGATTTCGCCAGCGCGAGTTTTGTTGTTCAAAGTGGTCGGTCGCCCGGGATTCCGCCTGTCCTTTCATGTCCGGCGGGCAGATCGATCTTCGACTGGGATTTGATTTCGGGTTGGACCACAGGTTCGACCGACAACAGTTATGCCTTTGCCAGTTTCGGCAATATCCGATTTCAACTGACCAATGACGGCGCCTACATCAACAACGCCACCTTTGGCGGGCAGTCGCCGACAGTTGTCGATACGTTTGAAGGTGGCCTCGTGCCGGCTGAAGACAGCCTTACGATCCTCGCTGATCAGGCCAACCAGTCCGGCGAAGTCGAAGTCACGATCACATTGCCAAGGGCCTTTACCGGTCTTCAGTTCACGGTTTTCGATGTCGATTTTGGCGTGAACCAGTTTGCAGACCGGCTCGAAGTGGTTGGATCGAATGGCGGCGCATCGGTTAGCGCTCAACTGACCAATGGCAATGTGAACTTCATCAGCGGCAATGTCGTGATCGGGGATGCGGCGTCGAACTCGCCAGAGGCTCTGGGCAATGTCGTTGTGACCTTCAGCGATGCGGTCGACACAGTCATCTTGCGCTATGGCAACCACTCCACCGCACCATCAAACCCTGGCCAGCAGGGCATTGGCATTCACGATATCACCGTGTGTGATCCCTTCACTACGCTTACGGTCAGCAAGATCAGCTCGATCATTTCCGATCCCATCAATGGAGCAGGCGTCAATGCCAAAGCCATTCCGGGCGCAACGGTCGAGTATCTGATCACCGTGACCAACACTGGCGGAACGAACACCGATGCCGACACTGTCACGGTTTGGGACGATGGGCCGGCTGATGCCAAGATGTGCTTGCTTGACAGGGCCGGCGGGCCGGTCATTTTCAATGATCCGACCAGCAGTTCAAGCCTGACATACTCGTTTTCGAACCTGTCTTCGACTTTAGATGATCTGGAGTTTTCAAACGACGATGGTGTCAGCTTCACATATACACCGGTCGATGATGGCTTTGGGTGCGACGGGGCAATAACCGATTTCCGGGTTCGACCGGGCGGAGCCTTTGCAGCAAGCGGAAGCTTTACACTAACCTTCCGCTACGAGATCGAATAGGTTGCGAATTAACGGTGCTGCGGTGCAGCATCCTTATTGACCGTTAGGCCACAAGCCTTACACACAAGCTCATGCTTAGTGGAGCTGCTCCGGGCGCACCGCCGCCGATTGCGACCCTTGGAGAGGGGCAGCCTTTGGCCGTTTTTCTCGACTTTGACGGCACTCTGGTCGAGCTTGCGCCGGGGCCTGATGCGATCGAACCACTTGCGGATTTGGCAATGCGTTTGCGCAGGCTTTCAACGCGGCTTGAGGGGCGCTGCGCAATTGTCAGCGGACGAGCAATCACCGATATTGAGAAGCATACAGGGCCGCTCGATGTGGCAATGGCTGGTTCACACGGTTCGGATGTTCGCGCCGCAAACGGAACGCGCCTTGGGGATGGGGCTTTGGGCTTGCCATCAGAAATTGAGCAGCAATTGCGCGCTTTCGCTCGGGCAGAGGACGTCGACTATGAGCACAAGCCCCATGGCGGCGCGCTCCATTACCGCCGAAACCCGGCAAAAGGACCACAAGCCCACGCCTTCGCCGAGAAGCTGGCAGCGTCACATGGCTGGGCTGCACAAAGTGGCAAATGCGTGGTCGAACTGGTCGCGAGCAGTGCCAATAAGGGCAGTGCGGTTGCAACGCTTATGGAAACGGCTGATTTTGTAGGGGCGCATCCCATCTTTATCGGCGATGATCTGACCGATGAAGCCGGCTTTCGCGCATGTCAGGATCTCGGCGGGTTCGGAATATTGGTTGGCGAGCGCGAGGGCAGTTGCGCCAACTACCGATTAGAAACTGTTCCCCACGTCCATCAATGGCTGGAGCTTTGACGTTTGCCTCACACTTCCAATCTTGAACTTTGGCCGATCGGCAATTGCCAGGTTTCTGGCCTGATCGACGACACTGGTGCGTTGGTGTGGGGCTGTATCCCGCGCGTTGATGGCGATCCGGTTTTCTCCTCGCTTCTGAATGCAGATCAACGCGATGCGGGGATCTGGCGGTTCGAGCTGGAAGGACAAAGCACGGCAAGCCAGCGCTATATCCGAAACACGCCGCATCTTCTGACCACGCTTGAAGCAAACGACGGAAGCGCGGTTGAGATTCTCGATTTCTGCCCCCGGTTCGAACGTTCAGGCCGAATGTATCGCCCGGTTGCCTATGTACGGATTGTGCGCCCGATTAGCGGCAATCCTCGGATCAAGGTCGTGTTGAACCCGACCAAAAATTATGGCTCAGGCATTGCGGACACCACGCATGGCACGAACCATATCCGCTTTCTGACAGGGGCAACCTCGCTGCGTCTGTCGACAGATGCACCTGTTGGATACATCCAGGAGGGCCGCACGTTCCGGGTTGAGGCGGACACGCATTTCTTCCTTGGGCCAGATGAACCGTTTGTCGGCAATTTGCGCGAGCAGGTCCGATCGATGGAGCAGGCGTCTCGCAAATACTGGCAAAACTGGGTCCGCGGGCTGCACGTTCCGCTGGAATGGCAGGGAGAGGTGATCCGCTGCGCGATCACGCTCAAGCTGTGCCAGCACGAGGAAACAGGCGCAATTGTCGCAGCGCTTACGACGTCGATCCCCGAAGCTGCTCATTCAGAACGCAATTGGGATTATCGTTACTGCTGGATCCGCGATTCCTATTACACCGTGCAGGCGCTCAACCGCCTTGGCGCGCTCGATGTGATGGAAAAGTATCTCGCCTATCTGCGCAACATTGTGGACAGCGCGCGCGGCGGGCAGATTCAGCCGCTCTATTCCGTAATGGGGGAAAGCGAGCTCGATGAAACCACCGCCAGCTACCTTGCAGGTTATCGCGGCATGGGGCCGGTCAGGCGCGGCAATGCCGCCTACAAACAAATCCAGCACGATTGTTATGGCCAGATCGTGTTGCCCAGCGCACAGGGTTTTTTCGACCACAGGCTGCTTCGCCCGAATGATGAGCGCGATTTCGAAAATCTCGAACAGGTCGGCAAGATGGCGTGGGCGATGCACGACCAGCCTGATGCGGGTCTTTGGGAATTCCGCACACGACAGGAGGTTCACACCTATTCTGCGGTGATGAGCTGGGCTGCGTGTGACAGGCTAGCCAATGTCGCTGCGCATATCGGCAAGGAAGATCGGGCCAAGATCTGGCGCGAGCGGGCTGAGGCCATCGCAGCTGTTATCGAAGAAAAGGCGTGGAAGGAAAATGGGGAGGGCGGGCATTACGGTGCCAGCTTCGAGAGTGATTATCTCGATGCGAGCCTACTTCAGATGGTGGAGCTGCGGTTCCTGTCCCCTGATAATGAGCGTTTCCAGCAGACCTTTGCTGCCGTGGAAGAGCATCTGCGGCGCGGTGATCACATGCTGCGCTATGCCGCTGAAGACGATTTCGGCGCCCCTGAAACAGCCTTCAACGTGTGCACATTCTGGTTGATCGAGGCGCTGCATCTTGCAGGTCGCGACGAGGAAGCGCGCACTTTGTTCGAGACTATGTTGAGCCATACGACCAAATCTGGCCTTTTGAGCGAAGATCTGGATTATGAAACTGGCGAATTGTGGGGTAACTTCCCCCAAACCTATTCGCTGGTTGGGGTCATCAATTGCGCTGGCCTCTTGTCCAAACCGTGGAGTGAAGTGCGATAGCCAATTCTAAAGGCCGTCTGGTGGTAATTTCGAACCGCGTTGCCGTTCCCAAGGCGCGCGGCGTTGCAGGTGCGCAAGGCGGACTAGCAGGAGCGCTCAACGCTGCTCTCAAGGATCGCGGTGGGGTCTGGTTCGGGTGGTCGGGTCAGGAAAGCGAAGACCGAACCGGCAATATGGACCTGCAACGCAATGACGGTGTCACCACCGCAACGATCGATCTGTCGACGCGCGATGTGGGCGAATACTACAATGGCTATGCGAACTCGACGCTGTGGCCTCTGTTCCACTATCGCATCGACCTTGCCCGGTTTGAGAACCGCACTGGCGAGGGATATGAGAGGGTCAATGATCGCTTTGCGGACAGCGTTATGCCGCTTGTCGAAGACGATGATCTCGTCTGGGTGCACGACTATCATCTGATCCCGCTTGGTGATCGTCTACGCGCAAGAGGCGTGACCAATCGGATCGGTTTCTTCCTCCACACGCCGTGGCCGCCAACCCGGCTTTTGACCTCGCTCCCGTTTCATGAGCGCCTGGTTCGAACCATGCTCGCTTATGATCTTATCGGCTTTCAGACGAGCGAGTGGCTCAGCAGCTTTGTCCACTATTGCGAAAATGAGCTGGGCGCCGAAGTTGATCACGAGACCGGTCGGATAACACATGAAGGGCGCACAACGATTGCGCGCGCTTATCCGATCGGAATTGATTGGAAACACTTTCAGGCGCAAGGCGCCAAGCCTGAGGCCAAGGCGGCAGAGCAACGATTGCTCGCCTCAACCCGCGAGCGGACCGGCATGATCGGGGTTGACCGGCTCGACTATTCGAAGGGCTTGCCTGAACGCATTGACGGTATTGGCCGGTTCTTTGACGAACATCCAGAGCGAACCCGTGATCTGGTTTTTATCCAGATTGCCCCGCCCAGCCGCGAGGATGTCGAAAGCTACCAGCAGATCCGCGAACTGCTTGAACAGAAAACCGGTCAGATCAACGGTGCGCGCAGCGAGGTGGACATTGTCCCAATCCGCTATGTGAACCAGGGATATTCGCATGCTGAGCTTTACGGCTTTTTCCGCGCCGCCAAGATCGGTTTGGTGACGCCTTTGCGCGACGGGATGAACCTTGTGGCAAAGGAATATGTCGCGGCACAGGACCCTGATAATCCGGGTGTTCTTATCCTATCCGAATTCGCTGGCGCGGCGCATCAGCTGGGATGTGATGGCAATGGCGCGGTGCTCGTCAATCCGCACAGTCCCGATGCATTGGCAGGCGCAATCAGGAAGTCGCTTGATATGCCGCTTGAGGAACGCAAGAGCCGTTATCAGGCCATGATTGCAACCATTCGCAACGACGATGTGCAAGATTGGACTGAGTCTTTCTGCAGCGACCTTGCAAGCGAGTGATCGGCTAGATCATCCGCCGCGTTGGTGGCTCGCGCAGCTGGCCTGAACTTTGTGCGAGATAGGTCTTCAGATTGGTGTGGCGCGGTTGTCCCACACGCTTGGCTAGCACGCGCTGAACCCGGCTTGTTAGGCCGCGCGGGTCAAACGGCTTGCGGATAAAGTCCTGCGCGCCGGCATAGATCGCCTGCGTTTCATCCTCTGCTCCCGTCATGGCTGTGAACATGATCACAGGCAGGTCATAGTAGGCTTCGGATTGACGCAGTCTGCGCAGCAGCGACACGCCCGAAATACCCGGCATGTCCTGATCGAGCAGCAGAACGTCCGGGCGCCTGCCCTTTAGCAGAGCCCAGCAATCTTCACCGCTTGTCACCCAGCCACAGGCATGGCCTGCATCGATCAAGACTTGCGAAGCAAGCTCTGCGATCAGTTCATCATCATCGGCAATCACAATGTAAGCCATGGGGTGGGCACCAGCTATGTTTGTTGGCTCAATGATGGGCCAAGGGGAGGAGAATTTTCGGTCTCCTGCTTGCAGCATGGCATCTCAAGATCGGCTTGTCGCATCCCTCAGCGCCACTACCTAAGCGCGGCTGCCTTTCACCTGTTGCTCCTTTGGAGGAGCGCTGTCAGAGCAAGGCCATCATGATTCGCCCGGATTTCAAAGAGCCCTTCCTGCCAACCGATGGCATCCACAATCTGCGCGACTATGGCGGCTATGCGGCTGCTGACGGAGCGCGGATCAAGACCGGCTTACTGTTCCGATCCGGTCAACACCGCGATGCGTCGGACGAAGATCTCGAAACGATACAGGGCCTTGATATCCGCACGATCATCGACCTTCGCGGTCAAAGCGAACGCAGCGGCTTCGTTTGCCGTCGCCATGCTGATTTCGATGCGCAGGTCATCGCTTATGACGGGGAGACTAGCAATTCTCCCCCGCATGAAGGTGGTGGCGGCACGGTCGAGATGACAGCGCAGAAAGCCTATGATCGGATGATCGCAGTCTATACCCGGATGCCGGTCAATCCGGCGATGATCGAGATGTTCACGCGCTATTTCGAAGCGCTGGATGAGCGCGAGGGGGGCAGCCTCGTTCACTGTTTTGCTGGCAAGGACCGCACGGGTATCGCTGCTGCGCTCTTGATGCATGTGCTTGGCGCGCACCATGATGACATCGTCACCGAGTTCCTTCGCACCAACGATGCGCCAACTTCGCACATCCTCGAACGCCAGTCATTGCCCCGCATGCGGGAAGTCTATGGCGAGATCGCACCAGAAGCTGTGCGAAACCTGTTTGGTGTTCGCGACGAGTATATTGCGATCTACTGGTCCGAGATCACACGCGACCATGGTTCGATCGATACCTATCTTGCGCAAACATTAGGTGTGGATGAGACAAGGAAAGCTCGCCTGCGCGAACGCTTCCTGACGTGACAAGCGCGTCCGTCGTCCCCATATCTCAGCCAAGAACTGGCAAGAATTGAAGAGAATTCCCATGGCGACACATCGCACCAAGATGCTCATCATCGGCTCAGGCCCGGCAGGCTATTCCGCAGCGATCTATGCAGCGCGTGCAATGCTTGAACCGATCGTCGTTCAAGGCCTCCAGCCCGGCGGTCAGCTGACGATCACCACTGACGTTGAGAATTATCCCGGTTTTCGCGACGTGGTTCAGGGCCCGTGGCTGATGGAAGAGATGAAGGCCCAGGCCGAACACGTAGGCACTCGGATGATGTGGGACACCATCGTGGAGGTCGATCTTGAGAATGGCTCTCCTTTCCGAGCAATTGGCGATAGCGGCGATGAATACATTGCCGATACTCTGGTGATTGCGACCGGCGCTCAGGCAAAGTGGCTCGGCGTGCCAGGAGAGCAGGAATTGGGCGGCAAGGGTGTTTCAGCCTGCGCGACCTGCGACGGGTTCTTCTATCGCGGCAAGAAAGTGGCTGTGATCGGCGGCGGGAATACTGCAGTCGAAGAAGCACTCTATCTCACCAATCACTCTGACGATGTGACTTTGATCCACCGCCGCGATGAACTGCGCAGCGAGAAGATCCTTGCCGATCGATTGTTCAAGAACCCCAAGATTTCAACCTTGTGGAACAAGACAGTCGAGAGCTTCGAGGCGGGTGAGAACGGCGCGCTTGGGCATCTGGTGCTCAAGGATACGCAAACAGGCGAGCTATCAACGATCGAAGTGGACGGCGCGTTCGTGGCAATTGGCCATGCCCCAGCAACCGAGCTGTTCAAGGGCAAGCTGCCGATGGATGCGAGCGGCTATCTCGACACCAAGCCGGGCACACCCAAGACATCAATTCCAGGCGTATTTGCCGCCGGTGATGTGACTGATCACGTTTACCGGCAGGCTGTTACCGCTGCGGGCATGGGCTGCATGGCAGCGCTCGATGGCGAACGCTTCCTCGCCGAGCTTGAAGATGCGAAAGAGGTTGAAGCGGCGGAGTGATTCGCTCCGCCGCTCAAACTCGCGGCTTGGGTTCAATCAGCTGAAGACGACGAAAGCGGCCTTGCCGATCAAGGTCATCAGCACCACGCTTGACAGTGCGAACAGTACAAAGCGGACCATTACCTTGTTCGCGGTGACCTGAATCAGGCTGTGCGCGATGCGCAGGCCGACATAAATCCATGCGAGAAACGCATTGGCGCCATCGCCTTCGCCAAGGATGGCCAGCACAATCGCCACAGCGTAAAACACTGTCGGCGCTTCGTGCAGGTGGTTGTAGTTGTCTGCCTTCCAGTTGACCTTGTCAGGCAATTGGTTGCGCAGGCTTGCCCCGGTGGTCCCGACGAGGCCCGCAGGATCCATCTGCGCCTTTTGCATGGCCGGGATGCGGGTTGCATACATCCACAACCAGATGATCATGGTCCAGATCATCAGTGCGATCGTGGGCTGCAGGATTTCCATTCCGATCATAAATGTTCTTTCGGTCAGGTGTTATTGAGGCGCAAGGCTGGGGTCAGCAAAGACGGTGGCCATTACAGTGCGTATTGCGAGGATGATCAACACGATCGAGCTTGCAAGAAACAGCAGGAAGCGCAGCTGAACATTGTTCACCAGGATCTGCCACAAGGAGTGGACGATCCGGATCCCCACGTAAATCCACGCCAGCGTCACATCGAGCGCTCCCGCACCTGCAATCGCGAGCATGACGCTTACCGCGTAAAACAAGGTTGGCTGTTCGTGCAGGTGAGTGTGATTGTGCGCAGGCCAGTTTGCCTTGTCCGGGATGACTCCTTCAAGATCCGCGCCGCGCATACCCTGTTTGCCAGCGAGACCGGACTTGTCCTCCAGCTTCGCGATGGCACCGAAACGGGCTGGAATGATCCATAGGAGAACTACGAGCGTCCATACCACCAGAACAGCGGCAGGCGCGAGCATTTGAGCTTGCATATTGAGTGATCCCTTCTCTCTTGGCGCTTAAGTGCGAGAGGCGGTCTCGATTGTCAAATGCAACTGTTCACAGCTGCGCGCATGGTCAGTTCTCAGCGCGGCGCTTTCAATATGTGGAGCTGAAAATAGCCAAGCTTGCCGCGTGTTGAGGTCAGCTCCATTCCCTTTGTTCCCGCGATCCGGCTTGCCGCTTCGGGCAGCTCGCTGCGTGTCTGAACGTGGAACTTCGCAAGCCATTTGTGGAGCAAGCCCTCAAGCGGTCCGGGCAGCCCCGTAAGGTCACCAAAATCCACGACATGGAGCTCACCGCCGGGCGCCAAATTGTCGGCGGCGTGATTCAGCGCGCCTTCCCAGTCGGGGATCATCGACAAGGAATAGGACAGCACGATCCTGTCGAACCCGGCGGACGACAAGCCGTTGTCTTCAAAGGTTTCATCGGCATCGAACGCGCAGGCATCGCCTAGCCCAAGATGTGCCTTGCTACCGAGCGCCTTGCGCGCATTCTTGAGCATTTCTGACGAGATATCGAGCCCATAGAGCTGAACCCCAGGCCATGCCTTGTCGATCTTGGCAAGGTTGCGGCCTGTGCCGCAGGCCACCTCCAGAATGCGCATGCCCGGGCGCGCGCCGAGACCGTCTATCAATGTATCGCGGCCGAACAGATAGTATTTGCGCGTCAGGTCATAGATATGCCGCTGACCTTTATAGACGCTGTCCATCAGCGCCTGATGGTTACCGGTTGCCTGTGCCGTCATCAGATCAGCTCGTACAGGTGAACGCCGCCATAGATGGAGGAACGGTCGCGCTGCGTGAGATCGGCGGATTGCTCATCAAGATAACGCCACTTTGACAGGATCGCATCGTCAAGACGGCCGGGAAGCAGACTTGGCTCGGCTGCGGTGCGGAACAGCACGCGCGATCCGGGGCGGGAGGCGCGGGTGATACGGCCCCACAGATCATCAAGCTGCGCGTCGTTCATCCAGTCCTGCGCATCAAGCAGGACGAAACGGTCCATCGACGCTTCATCCCGATCGCCGATCCACTGGACCATATTGGCGCGGATAACGTCGAGCCGGTCAATCCGCTCACGCATTGCCTCCCAATTGGCGCGCTGCAGGTAGGGTGGCAGAGGGGCATCCTCAGCTCGGTCGTAACCGCGGCCAAAGGCCTGCCATGCAAAGTAGTTGTCCTTGATTTCAAAATCGCAGGCGAGCTTTTCCAGACGGCGACGGAGCACTTCGGCCATGCGTTCATCGCCGGCCAGTTCATCAAATTGCGCTGGCGGAATGCCAAGGCCAAACAGCGAGGCGGGCTGGTCTGTGAGCCAACGAATGAACTTCTTGTCGAACACCGGGGCAAGCTCGGTTTCGAACACTTCGCGTTGTTCTTCGAGCGTTTCAGCTTTCAGCAGCTTTGACAGGTCGATCTTGTATAGCTTGGCAAACAGGTGAGCGAGGCCGATGAAATTGCCCAGCAGTCCGCGCCGATACAGACCCTTGGTGAAATAGGTGATCCGCTTGCGGCCCTTGATGTCGCGCTTTTCCCAGTATTTGCGGCTTTCCGCGTCAAGGTGCGGGGCGATCATCTCTTTGTAGACTGCCCTGTTTTCCTTGTGATCAGCATGAGCGAAGAAGCGCTGGAACCGCTCATAATTGGGCAGGTGCTTGATCGCTGTGATCTTGAGCTGACCCAGCGCAACATGCGCCCGGTTCAGGTCAACCGCGGTTACATGAGCAGGGTTAGCGGTAAGATATGACAGCGCGTTGCAACTGCCGCTGGCGATGCACATGACCCGGCTATCAGGTTCAATCGCAAGGCCTTCCATATCGACCACTGGGTCTTCCCAGATCTGGGCATAGACCAGCCCATTGAAAGCAAGCGCGAATGCCTTGTCGAGCAGTTTGTCCTTGGCGCTCGCATCTTTGCGGACCACCGCGTCTTCGATGATGCGTTTGGGTTGAACTGTCATGGGGATTTTGCCTTGAAAGGGGGATGTTGTGAAACGGTCATATGCGCGCCGCATGTCGGCAGTGTGACGGTTTCCACAGCCCTTTTCGCCTTTACGTCACACTATGCTTTTCCTGCGATGGTCTGAGCAAACCCTGCAGGATCGGCATTGCCTCCGGTGATGATGATCACGGTGTTGGCATCGAGCGACACCTTTCCTGCCAAGGCCGCAGCAAGGGCGGCAGCTCCTCCCGGTTCGACCACCATTCGCAGGTTCGCAAAGGCCCAGCGCTGGGCTTCGCGCACTTCATCGTCGCTGACGGTAACGCCGGGTTCAGCCCGCCCGGCGAGCACGCCAAGGTTGATCGGCTTGGTCGCGGTCGGTTGGAGCGCATCGCAAATGGTCGTTGGCGCATCATCAGCAGCGCTTACAATCTCGCCTGCAGCAAGCGCCCTTCCGACCATGTCCCACCCTTCCGGTTCAACCACATTTACCGCCGCTTGCGGGCAAGCAAGGGCGAGGCCGGCTGCAAGCCCTCCGCCGCCGCAGCACACGATAAATCGGCTCGGCATGCGGCCCAACTGGGCTTTGGCTTCGATGCCAGCGCTGCCTTGCCCCTCAATCACCCAGGGATCGCCAAAGGCATGGACAAGCGTGCCGCCTTCAGCAGCGATCAGCTTCGCTGCAATCTCGTCGCGATCCTCGCCGGGTCTTTCATAAAGCACCACTTCAGCGCCAAGCGCGCGGGTGTTAGCAAGTTTCACCTCAGGCGCATTGCGCGGCATGACGATGGTGGCTTTGATGCCAAGACGCCGCGCGGCCCATGCAACCCCTTGCGCGTGATTGCCCGAAGACACCGCGACAACGCCGCCTTCACGTTCCGCCGGTGTGAGCGAGGAAAGCCGCCACCAGCCTCCCCTGATCTTGAAGGCGCCAATGGGCTGCAAGTTTTCCGCCTTTACCCAGCACTGTGTGCCCGCGATCTCAACGGACAGAAGCGGGGTTGGCGCAAGGATATCTGCGATGCTGCGCGCTGCGTTCATCACCCCTTCGCTGGTCGGTTGGCGCATTGCACTCACTGGCTGATTCCTTGCAAACCCGATGGAGACATGGACCGCATGTTACACGGTCCTGAGATAAGAAAAGCACCGCGAAATCCGGGACTTTGTACGCCATGCCTTATCGCTGCTTGCGGGAACAAAAAAGCCATGATCTCGCTATGGCTTACAAGGCATCTGGAGGAAATGGCGCTTTGATTGTGAGCCCGCGCGCATTGCCCTAAGGACGCAGCCAAGAATCAAATCCCCAAGAGGTATATCCATGTCGAAAGTTCTGGTGATCGGTGCAGGCGGCGTGAGCTCGGTCTGTGTTCACAAAATGGCCCAATTGGCCAGTGGAGCATCGGGCATCTTCTCCGAAATCCACCTTGCGAGCCGGACAAAATCGAAGTGCGATGCGATCGCTCAAAGCGTGAAGCAGCGCACCGGTGTCAGCATCTCGACCTATGAGATCGACGCTGAAGAAACCGCAGCGATGATCAATCTGATCAAGAAGACGGAGGCAAGCCTCGTCGTGAATCTCGCGCTGCCATATCAGGACCTGCCGATCATGGATGCGTGTTTGGCGGCAGGCGTGAACTATCTCGACACGGCCAATTACGAGCCTAAGGACGAAGCAAAGTTCGAGTATTCCTGGCAGTGGGCTTATCATGATCGCTTCAAGGAAGCAGGGCTGATGGCACTACTCGGCAGTGGTTTTGACCCCGGAGTGACCAGCGTCTTCACCATGTGGCTGAAGAAACACAAGCTGAAGACGATCCGAACGCTCGACATTCTCGATTGCAATGGCGGTGATCACGGACAGGCCTTTGCCACCAATTTCAATCCGGAAATCAACATTCGCGAGGTCACTGCGCCTGCGCGACATTGGGAGAATGGCGATTGGGTGGAAACGCCCGCCATGCAGGTCTCGACCCCGTTTGATTTTGAGAAGGTCGGCGTGCGCCAAGCCTATCTGATGTATCACGAAGAGCTGGAAAGCCTTGCGAAATTCAACCCGGAGATTGAACGCGCTCGGTTCTGGATGACCTTTGGCGAAGAATACATCAAGCACCTCACCGTGCTCCAGAATGTCGGCATGACCTCGATCGAGCCGGTCAAGTATCAGGGCACGGAGATTATCCCGCTGCAATTCCTCGCAGCCGTCCTGCCCAAGCCTGAAACCTTGGGAGAGACGACCACAGGCAACACCAATATCGGCTGCATCGCAACCGGCGAAGCGCTCGACGGGTCAGGCGAGAAGACGTTCTACATCAACAATATCTGCTCCCACGAAGCCGCGTTTGAAGAGACCGGCAACCAAGCAGTGAGCTACACGACCGGCGTGCCCGCGATGATCGGCTCAGCGATGATGGTGCAGGGGATCTGGTCGGGACAGGGTGTCTTCAACATGGAGGAAATGGACCCCGATCCCTTCATGGATATGCTCAATGATCACGGCCTGCCATGGCAGGTGAAGGAGCTTGATGGGCCGGTTGGGTTTTGATCCGAAGCGCCACTCATTCGGACGCGCCTGCAATCTGGGGGATCATAGGTCCTGTAATCCGCGCGGGAGACACTTACGCTCTCGATCGTGACATGAGCGAGACGGACGCAATCGCCTATTGGCTGGCAGACGACCACCATTGTTTCGTTGCTGAAAGCGATGGGACATTGCTCGGGACTTATTACCTTAAGCGCAATCAAGGTGGCGGGGGCAGCCATGTTTGCAATTGCGGTTTTATGGTTTCGCAAGAGGCTCGGGGCCAAGGCATTGCGCGGTCCATGTGCGAACATGCGCTCGACACCGCGCGTTCGCTGGATTTTACAGCGATGCAGTTCAATTTCGTGGTGTCCACCAATCGCGCGGCCATCGGCTTGTGGGAAAAGCTGGGGTTTGCAACCGTTGGGCGGCTTCCAAGGGCCTTCAATCATCCAAGCGAAGGGATGGTTGATGCGCTGATTATGTATAAGCAATTGTGATCACGCTGGGGGAGTTCTGCCGATGAGTGATGTAAAGACGAATTTGACCCGCCGCCGCTTTATTGGCGCAACTGGGGCCGCTGCTGGCGTTGCCGCTACGACCAAGCTATCTGCCCAATCCGGCAGCTCTGTCAGCGGGCGGGCGACTGGTCCCTTCCTCCTTACCACATGGGACTTTGGCCCCGGCGCCAATGAGGAAGGCTGGCCGGTGCTCGCAGGCGGCGGTTCGGCCCTCGATGCGGTGGAGAAAGCGATCAACTATGTCGAGCTGCTGCCGGACGAATATTATGTCGGCTATGGCGGCGTGCCCAACGAAGTGGGGGAGACCACGCTGGATGCCACCATCCTGTGGGGTCCGACCCACGATTGGGGCGGGGTAGGGTGCCTGAAGCGGGTAAAACGTGCCATTTCGGTCGCGCGCAAGGTGATGGAGGAAACCCAGCACACGCTGATCGTGGGCGACGATGCGACGCGGTTTGCCGCGCGCATGGGCTTTACCGAAACCTCGCTCACCAATGTGCGTTCACAAACCCGCTGGGAGGAATGGGCCGCCAAGGGCGAGCCAACCGATGCTTTTGATCCTGAACCCTTTGCTGAAGACAAGCTGGAAGGGCATGACACTGTCGGCACAATCGCAGTCGATGTAGATGGAAACCTGTCGGTTGGCTGCTCCACCAATGGCCGCGAGTTCAAGATTCCGGGCCGGGTGGGAGACAGCCCGATCCCTGGCGCGGGCGCTTATGGTGATCAGGAGGTTGGCGGCGCGGTTGCGACCGGCAATGGCGATGTGATGATGCGTTTCCTGCCGTGCTATCACGCCGTCGAACTGATGCGCCAAGGCATGCCCCCGCAATTGGCGTGCGAAGCAGCGCTCAAGCGGATCACCGATCGCGGCTACAAGTTTGGCGGCGGCCTTGCCGCGATTGGCGTGGACGGCCAGCATGGGGGAGCAAAGGCTGGCTGGGAGGATGTGCCTTTCAGTTATTCGGTCCGCGATGCGATCGGCAACACGAAGGTTCCGGTCGCATAATGCGCGTGACGGCGAGTGGCCGTGATCTGTTTCTGATTGAAATAAAAAGACAAGTTTTACCCCTATCAGCGCTCGCCTGATTGCAGTAAGCTTCCCCGCTGGCAGCAGGGGGCGCCAATGCCGCGGATCGGGACAACACATCTGGAAGTGATCGTGGGTGATATCACCACGATCAAATGCGATGCGATCGTCAACGCTGCAAACTCGTCGCTACTTGGCGGGGGCGGGGTGGATGGAGCCATTCACCGGGCAGCGGGACCCGAACTGCTCGAAGAATGTCGGCGTCTGGGCGGCTGTGACACCGGCAGGGCCAAGGCGACGCAGGGCTATAACCTCCCGGCAAAACACGTCATTCATACGGTCGGCCCAATCTGGAATGGCGGCGAGGAAGGAGAGCCAGATCTCCTTGCCAGCTGCTATCGCGAATCGCTCGATCAAGCGCGCGAGATCGGCGCTCGATCAGTTGCATTCCCTGCGATCTCAACCGGGATCTATGGCTATCCGCTTGCTGATGCCGCAGGTGTCGCCGTGGCAGCGCTTGGTACCTATCTAGACCAGCACTCGCGCCATTTCGACCGCGTTGCCCTTGTCTGTTTCGGAGAGATTCCGGCAGCAGCCTTTGCCAAGCGGCTTGAGACGATCGGGGTCGCATGACCGCCGTTTGTGCGCGGTGTGGCCATCGGGCGATGACATGAGCAAATCTTCGACTAGATAGGCGCCATGGAAACAAAAGCCGGAAACCCAGGCGCCTTCGCCCATTTCGACCTCGCGCGCGTTGATAGCCCTGCCTTTGTGATCGATGCGGCCAAGATCAGGTCCAATTGCCAGATCATCAGCGAAATCCGCGATGACGCGGCAAGCGATGGCGGGCGGATCAAGGTCTTCAGCGCGCTTAAGGCGTTCTCGATGTGGTCGCTTGCCCCAACGATTGGCGAATATCTTGATGGGGTCGCGACCAGCGGTTTGTGGGAGGCGCGGCTCGCAAGCGAATTCTACGATGGGGAAATCGCGACCTATTCTGCGGCCTTCAAACCAGAAGATCTCGACGAAATCTGCCGCTTGTCGGACCATGTGATCTTCAACTCACCTTCGCAGCTGAAACGCGCTGCGCTTATCCTTGACCATGCGGCGACAACCGGCGGCGATGTGTCGGTTGGGCTTCGGTTTAACCCGATGGTCGCAACCGGCGAAGTGCCCAAATACGATCCGAGCGCGCCCGGATCGCGCCTCGGCTTTCCGATCGACCAGTTGACCGAAGAGATGATGGAAGGGGTGGAAGGCATCCACTTCCACAATCTGTGCGAACAGACCTTTGAGCCATTGAGAGCGACCTGGGACCGGGTATTCGATGCAATTGAGCCTTGGTTCGGACAGCTCAAATGGATCAATATGGGCGGCGGTCATCACATCACCCGCGCTGATTACGAGCGCGAGGAACTGACCGAATTCCTGCGCGATGCAGCAGCCGACACGGGGGCAGAGATCATTCTTGAACCGGGAGAGGCTATCGCGCTTGATGCAGGCATACTGGTTGGAACGCTGCTCGATACAGGGTTCAACGACGTGCCGATTGGCATCACTGATATCTCTGCGACGTGCCACATGCCCGACGTGCTTGAGGCGCCCTATCGCCCGGCAATGCTGGGCGAGCTGGCTGATGAGGAACAGATTCCGATCAGACTTGGCGGGCCATCATGCCTCGCTGGCGATGTGATCGGCGATTATCGCCTGCCCGTGCCAGCAGAGCCGGGCGCGCGTTTCGCGTTCCTTGATCAGGCACATTATTCGATGGTGAAGACCAACACCTTCAACGGTGTGCCGCTGCCGTCGATCTGGTTGTGGGATTCAGACACCGATGCGCTCGAATGTGTGAAGCGGTTTGAATACGAAGATTTCAGGGATCGGCTCAGCTGATCGTTACAGCCCCTTGCGGCCAAATCCGCCGGAGCTTCGCGGGGTGCTGTCACGGGCGTTATCTGTGATGCTGGGCGCTTTGTCGTGTGCCGGTGAATTCAACGCCCTGCCGCGCTCGTTCTGATTGATCGCGAGCGCAAGCCGAGCCATCGCAGCGAACTGGCCTGCGGTGCGCGCTGCCTTTTCGCGATCCTCATCAGCGTCCATGCTGCCGCTTTCGAACAGATCGCCGCTCTGCACGACGATAACCACCTCTCCAGCGCTGAAGACGGCTCGCACTGCATCGCCGCCAAACACACGTTCGAGTTCCAGCAAATGCTCAATGTAGGAAGGGTGCATAAGCACACGCGCTTCGACCTGATCGTCGCTGTAGACTTCGAAGACATCCTCGAAATCGGGGTGAACCTGATCGACGAAATCGAGCCGGTGCCCGCCAAAGGTCACGTGATCAGCGCGCCCGCCAAAGCCCCACCATTTCTTGTGCTTGCCCTTGCGCTGCAAAAGCGTGGTTGAATGGAATTCGCGCCCGAAACCCATGTCGATGATCGCGCCGCGAAACACAGTGACCCAGCGGCGGTTCTTGCCTGATCCGCGCCGTTCTTCGAGATGGGCTTCATACAGGTTGAAGCGATGGCCTTCGAGGTCCCCGAACCAGCGATCTTCGAAATCGCTCCGGTCATAGCTCGGCAAAAGCCGGTACGTGCACGCTGTGTCAAACTCCCATCCCGGCTCGATATCGTGCGAATATTCGATGCCAAGGTCCGCAGCGATGGCTGAATTGATGCCGACTTTTACGTTTTTCTTGGCCTCGGCGATGACCATGTAGCCCCAGCCATAGGCCGCAGCCCCCGCAGCAAAGCCAAGAAACAGCTTGAAGTTCCACGGGATAAACGGGGCGAAGAAAAGAAACGCAAAGACAGGCAGGCAAGCGATCGCGCCATAGAACCAGCGATCTTTGGCCTTGCTCTTGGCAAGTGCGCGCACTTCTTCCTGCTCGGCAAGCCATCTGCCAAGCTCACCATCAAGAAGTCGCTGAATATCTGCCTGCATCTTTACCCCCAGCCGGCAATTACGTGCTTTCCCTTAACCTTCGCCTGCTACTATAGTCCTGCCCGGTAAAGGAGGGGTGGACAATGGGAATGTTTGGTTGGATCGGTCTTGGCGTTCTTGCACTGCTGGCAGTGTTCGTCATCGGCATTTACAACAATCTGGTCGGCCTGAGGCAAAATGTGCGTCAGGGCACCGCTGATATCGATGCCCAGCTTAGGCAGCGGCATGATCTCATCCCCAACCTCGTCGAAACGGTCAAAGGCTATGCCGGGCACGAGGCGAACACGCTGGAGGCGGTCATCCAGGCGCGCAATGTTGCGGCCAAGGGCAATCCCAACAGCGGCAGTGAACAGGGTCTGCGGGTTGCGCTCGACAATCTCCTAGCGCTGGGGGAGGCATACCCCGATCTCAAGGCATCGGCCAATTTCCAGGAATTGCAGAGCGAGCTTGCCGATATTGAAGACAAGCTGGCCGCAGCACGCCGCGCGCTGAATGCCGCAGTATCACGCTTCAACACCGCCCGTGAAAGCTTCCCTGCGGTGATGTTTGCTGGTGCGCTCGGTTTTCAGGAAGCCGACTTCAACCAGCTCGATGATTCTGAGCGCGGCACGGTTGATCAGGTTCCTCAGGTCGGCTTCTGATCCAGCAAGAAAATGCCCGGATCTGTCCGGGTCATGTATGATTTTGATTGCGTGAGCGCGCCAAGATATTATATGCGCGCTTCCGCTGCCCCAAGGGGTCCCAACCGCAAGGCAGCCTTGTTGAAACGCTCCGGTTTATACGAACCGTTTTAGGGGGTCCCTTGAGTTGCACAGCTATCCTAACGCTCGCTCTGTAGTCCGCGACCTCGCACCCGACGAGCCCGTCATCCTGAACCGCCCTCACGCAGCGATGCGTGCTGCCCGCTTCTTTGCAGAGAAGTTTCCGGGCAAGGTCATGTATGCGGTCAAGGCGAACCCGGCTCCTGATCTGATCGAGGTGCTGTGGAATTCGGGCATTTCGCATTATGATGTGGCCTCGATTGCAGAGGTGCGCCTTGTGCGTTCGGTCCTGCCTGATGCCGAACTGTGCTTCATGCATCCGATCAAAACGCCAAGCGCGATCCGCGAGGCCTATTTCAAGCACGGTGTGAAGACCTTCAGCCTCGACAGCGAGGATGAGCTGGCAAAGATCGTTGAGGCATGCCGCGATCCCAAAACAGGAGGCGAAGCCAGCGACCTGCGGCTGTGCGTGCGCCTGCGTGTGTCAAGCGAGCACGCAGCACTCTCGCTGGCGAGCAAGTTTGGCTGCGACCTTACCGACGCGCCCGAACTGCTTCAGCTGAGTCGCCAGCATTGTGATTGGCTCGGCGTGTGTTTTCACGTTGGCAGCCAAGCGATGACACCCTTTGCCTTTGTTCAGGCGCTTGACCGGACCCGCGCAGCAATTGCCGAAGCGTCGGTTGTGATTGACATGATCGACGTGGGCGGCGGTTTCCCTAGCATTTATCCCGACATGGAGCCGCCCCCGCTCGAAGATTATTTCTCGATCATTGCGCAGCATTTCGAGAACCTGCCAATCGCATACAATGCTGAGCTTTGGTGCGAGCCGGGAAGGGCGCTGTGTGCTGAATATTCAAGCATGATCGTGAAGGTGGAAAAGCGTCGCGGCGCCGAACTTTACATCAATGATGGGGCCTATGGTGCACTGTATGATGCAGCGCATGTTGCCTGGCGCTTCCCTGTCGACGCGCTTGAAGACGATCTGCGCGATCCGATTGAGGACTTCGCCTTTTACGGCCCGACTTGCGATGATGCGGATTACATGGCGGGTCCATTCCCGCTGCCCGGTGACATTCAGGCAGGTGACTATATCGAGATCGGCATGCTGGGTGCCTATGGCGCGGCTATGAAGACGGGCTTTAATGGCTTTGGCGATGCGCAATGCGTAATCGTCGCTGATGAGCCGATGATGAGCCTGTTCGACGGCTCCCGCACCCGCTTACCGGGCGATAACGTGGTGAGCTTGCGTTAGGCGCTGCTAGTCTCGCACGCCGAGTGCAGACACGACGATCTCAACCAAGGCTACGTCATCGGGGAATTCGGTGACTTGGTAAGCAATCGCGATCTCTTCCCCCTGCGGCCCAAAAAAGGCGCCTGAGAATGTGCCGACTGCTTCGGCATTTGCTGGGTTCTGATCCGCAAGGAACAGTTCTCCGGTAAAGCCTTGGACGTCGTCTTCGTAAGTGGCGGTTCCGCGGTAGGTCTCAATAAGAGTGTTGGTCGACGCGATTGTAACCGTTCCTGTGTTCGGATCGCGCGTGATTTCAGGTCCTGCGACTTCGAACCGGATTGAAATCGTTCTTGCGTCGGGGTCGACTTCGATGTCGGACGTTGAGGCGTCAGGCTGATAGGTCCGGAGGATCAGATCGTTGTCTGTGACCGCCATATAGCCAAAATGATCCATCGCCTGCCCGAAAGAGAATTCGGTTGAGGGCAAGGGATCATCGAGGCGCGTTGGCACACCAAAGACGCAGCGATAAAATGGTGTGCCACCTGCCCCATCTACAAGAGTGAGCTGCCGGGCGGTACGGGCATAGTTGACGCTCCCTACGGTGAGTTGGGGGGTCGAAATAGAAAATCGTTCATCGCCGCGTTCATAGCGTGTGACCACGCCAATCGTGTCTTCGACAATGTCCTGTGGGCCGAAGCTGGAGTCGGTTGTCCCTTGCAAGGTTTGGCCGGCCAATCGCCAAGTCTGGGTCGCCTGAGTGAAGGAGTAGGTAAAGAACTCCTCAAACGGCGTGATCCGTTCAGGGTCCTGACTGCTGTTCCCGAAAGTGGAACACGCCGTGCTGAATTCCTGGTCGCCCGACAGATCGTCAAACCTTGTATAGCCCGAGGGGCCAGGCGTTGGGGAAGGTGTTGGTGATGCTGACGGTGTGGGCGTAGGCGTGGGAGAGGCGCTTGTTGCCGATGGCGAGGAAGACCCGTCCCCTCCACATGCGGAAAGAAGAGCGATAGGCGCGCAAAGCACCACTGAAAGAATTCTCATAGCGACACGACCCCTTTGTCGCTGCCAGCTATAGTTCAATCATATCAGGAAGTTAAGGCCAAAAAGCCGGTCGAAGAAGAATCTGCGATAGCTCTGTGGTCGTGCCAAAAATGCGATTTTGCGACTGCATTAGTCGATCCAAACAGATCGAGGGCCACCGGGTTTTTTGACCCCCTTCGCCGCTGTGAGCCCATGGCTTGCGAAATGCGCTGATTACCGGCTTTCAGGTGGATTTAGCACAAGAAGCAGGCGTTTTTCGCCTGTGCCGCTGATCGGGGGCGAACGGTGGATGGCTGGCGTTTCTGTCGCGAGCTTGCCCTTGAACAGGCCAACATCGCCTGCGCTCAGCGTGTTGATCGTGCCCGGCTCCAGCCCCTGTCTGACTCGCTCGGCATCGTCATTGCTAAGCCATTGCGTTCCTGTCCCGGCATAGGTCGTGATCAAACGCGCGTTCACATAGTCAGCGTGAAACTTGCGGCAGGAATCGGTCGTCACGATCTCCAGACGCAGTTCAACCGCGCTAATGTCCATTGCGGAACAATAAAGCCGTGCGAGCATCGCTACGTCGCCGATCAAGGCCTCGGTCTTATCAGAGGCGGGAACTTGGGCGTTGCTCAGCTCTGCACGCAAAAGCTGTGCAAGCTCAGCCAGCGGCGCAGAAAAGCGGATGTCACGATCCATCTCATCACGCACCTGTTCGCAACCAAGGGGCACACTGCGCTTCCAAATGGCGAGGTTGCAGCCAGGTGACCTGATGTCCTGAAGCACGTCTTCGGAGGCTGAAAGGCGAGCGCTGTCTTCAAGCAGGAGGGTCATGCGAAATCGGCACCTAATTTAACGTTACAACGTATCAGAGGAATTAGAGGCGGAGGCGCGGGTCTGCAAGGGCCTGCTTAACGCAAACAAGCGCTCAGAGGCTTAGGAGGGCATGAAGCGTTCATAGGTCGCTTTGACTGAAGGGCGTTCCCCCAGCATTGCAAACCAGCGCTCCACATTGGGGTATTCCGCGATCGGCACGTGGTGCATCTCGTTGTACCAAATCCACGGATAGATCGCCATGTCGGCAATGTGATAGCCCGCTCCGCCGACGAATTCCGCTTCGCCAAGATGGCCATCCAAGACGCGGTAAAGCCGCTTGCATTCCTCGGTGTAGCGCTCAATCGCGAAGGGGATTTTCTCAGGTGCAAATTCACGGAAGAAATGGTTTTGCCCGCCCATCGGCCCTAGCCCGCCGACCTGCCAATACAGCCATTTGAGGATCGAGTAGCGATTGGGATCATCGCGAAAGCCGAGGTGCTTGTCAGCGAGATATTCAAGGATCACGCCGGATTCGAACAAGGCGATATCGCCATCCACGATGGCCGGGATCTTGTTGTTGGGCGAAATCTTGAGGAAATCAGGCTCGAACTGCTGCTTGTCGCGCAGGTTCACATACCTGTAGTCCGCTTCAAGATCGTGCTCGGCTGCGAACAGCAGCGGCTTCATCCCGTTTGGCGTTGCGGCGTAGTAAATCTCGAGCATGTTTTGACCTCTATTCGAAGCCTACGAACCGCGCCGCCTCGCTCACTTCGCGTCTTGTGATCTTCACCGGGTTTGCCGGGAAATCTTCGTCTGGCCAGCCCATCGCAACAGCCTTCATGATCACCTGATCATCAGGGATATGCGCGTGTTCGCGAACGACCGGGCTTTGCATGATGCCTTGTGAGTTGATGACGCAGCCAAGTCCGCGCGACCATGCGGCGTTGACCAGCGCGGTCGTCACCGCGCCGCAGTCAAAAGCGGTGTCGTCGCTGTCAGACAATTCCTTGTCATAGGTGACGATCACGCAGACCGGCGCGTCAAACTGGCGAAATCCGCGCAGAACCCAGTCCTGCCGCTTTTCCTTGTCATCACGCTCGATCCCCATCGCTTCGAAAAGCTGGATCGCGCATCCAACCTGCCGGTCGCGATGGACGCCCTGGAAGGGGTGGCCGCGGCGAAATTCTCGGGAATCGGGAACGCCTGCGAGGATGTTTTCCGTATTGCCCTTACGAATGCGGTCGAGCGGTTCACCGGTGATGACGTGGAAGTGATAAGGCTGCGTGTTCATCGAGGACGGCGAACGCATGGCAAGGCCAAGGATTTCCTCGATCAACTCTTGGGGAACCGGCTTTTTGAGGTAACCTCTGATTGAGCGCCGCCCAAGCACGACTTCGTCATATTTCTGGTCTGGATTGCCGCTCATCTTCGTGTGTCCCTGACTGTTTGCGCACGATGACTAGCGCAAGCTTCTTGGCGCGTAAAATACGCTAGGGCATGGGAGCTTCAGGGCTCGAAATAGGGCCGGTTTCCAGCGATCGTGACCCGTTCCATGACGCGGCGCGCGGGGAAATAATCGGACACGGCAAAATGCTGGCAAACACGGTTGTCCCAGAAGGCGACCGATCCCGGTTGCCAGCGGAAGCGGCACTGGATCTCAACGTCCCAAGCGGTCTTGTAGAGATGATCGAGCAGCCAGCGGCTTTCCTCTGCCGAGAGACCCTCGATATGCGATGTAAAGCCGGTGTTGACGTAAATCACGCGTTCGCCGGTATCGGGATGCGTGCGAATGACCGGGTGCCGCATGGGAGGATATTTTTCGTGCAGGTCCTCAGGCGCTTTGCCCAGCCTTTTGGCGAAGACACGGGCGATGTCGTGCACCGCGGTCAGCCCTTCGCAATGCCGCTTCATCTTCTCCGACAGGCGTTCATACGCCATGTGCATATTCGCAAACAGCGTGTCGCCACCGCAATCGGGCACTTCACGCGCAAGCAGGATTGACCCCAAAGAAGGCTTTTCGCGCCAGGTCACATCTGAGTGCCAGTTGTTCTCCTGACCCCGGCTTTCAGGGCCGTGGGCGATCCGCAGAACCTCTGGATTGGGCTGATCCTTGGGGGTTGCGGGATGCACTTCGAGATCGCCGAAATGGCGCGCAAAGGCGATGTGTTGTTCCTGGGTCAGATCCTGATCGCGAAAGAAGATCACGCCATATTTGAGCAGTGCGGCGCGGATTTCGGGAATCCGTTCTTCGACATCGGACGCACCAAGATCGATATCGTGGATTTCTGCGCCAATGGCTGGCGTCATCGGCCGGACATCGAGCGATCCGGTATCCAGCTTTCCGCGTTCAAATGTGGTGGCCAATTTGTCTCTCCCTTGCAGGAGAGTGTGCCGGGTCAAACAGGCTTGATCAAGCCGCTTCGCGCAGTTCCAGTTCGAGCCGGTCCCAGATTTCGACCAGCGCGCTCGTCAACTCGTCCATCATCGGTTCCGAATGCATCGGGCCGGGGGTGAAGCGCAGGCGCTCGGTCCCGCGCGGCACAGTTGGGAAATTGATCGGCTGCACGTAAACGCCGTATTCGGCGAGCAGGATGTCGCTGATCTTCTTGGCGCGGACCGGATCGCCAACCATCAGCGGCACGATGTGCGTAACGCTGTCCATCACAGGAAGACCGGCTTCGGCAAATTTGAGCTTGAGCATAGCCGCGGCCTGCTGCTGCGCGTTGCGCTCAACATTTGACGACTTGAGATGTTTGACCGAGGCCAGAACGCCAGCAACCAGAACCGGGCTGAGCGAGGTGGTGAAGATAAAGCCGGGCGCGTAAGAGCGGATGCAGTCGATCACGCGCGTGTCAGCAGCAATATACCCGCCCATCACGCCGAACGCCTTGCCGAGCGTGCCTTCGATGATGTCGATGCGGTGTGCTGCATTGTCGCGCTCTGAAATGCCGCCGCCGTGATCGCCATACATGCCCACCGCGTGAACCTCATCGATGTAAGTGAGCGCGTTGTATTTTTCCGCAAGATCACAGATCGCATGGATAGGGGCAACGTCGCCATCCATCGAATAGACGCTTTCAAAGGCGATGACCTTGGGCGTGTCCGCGTCTTCAGCGGCAAGCAGTTCTTCAAGATGGGCAATGTCATTGTGCCGGAACACGCGCTTTTCACAGCCTGAATTGCGGATGCCTGCAATCATGCTTGCATGGTTCAGTTCATCGGAAAAGATCACGCAGCCCGGCAATAGCTTGGCCAGTGTCGAAAGCGTCGCATCATTTGAAACATAGCCGCTGGTGAACAGCAGCGCGCCTTCCTTGCCGTGCAGATCGGCCAGTTCTTCTTCCAGCTCGACGTGGAGATGAGTGTTGCCGCCAATGTTGCGGGTGCCACCCGAGCCTGCGCCGACGTCATGCAGCGCGTCTT
>CAYUCZ010000009.1:0-94961 GCA_964443505.1 uncultured Porphyrobacter sp.
GCAGTCCGGTAGCTCGTCAGGCTCATAACCTGAAGGTCGTTGGTTCAAATCCAACTCCCGCAACCAGCATCTCATTGAAAACTCGCTAAATCATTCGCCGCTCGAAAGCTCGCTTTCGGGCGCGTTTTGCGTTGGGCGTCCGGCGATTGCGACGTGAGCGCACGCAAGATCAGGCCTTGTGAGAAAACTCACAAGCCGCGCGTGTCGATGCGCACCGTTTCTTATGTCCGAATGCGACAACAATTCTCACCATTGCCGCATGGCGCGGGATCAAGCCTGCGAAGGTTCGGCACTCATGGAGTTCGCTTCAGCCACGCAGATTTGGCGCAGCGTTAGGAGACCAGGGAAGACAATCAACAATGGACAAACAGGCATTGATGGACACTGAGCGGGATCGTTCACCACCGCTGTGTGGAGGAAAGCCGCGCGATCCGATCAACATTCCCTCGACTCTGACCAAGGATCGTTCGCGCGCCATTCTCGCGCACAAGATCAAGTGGGCGAACGGGACGGTGCTGCATTACTTCTTCTATGAAGACGATGCGTCGGTTTGGACCGATGCCCAAAAGGATATCGTGCGATGGGCTTTTGAGACCTGGAAAGACATCGATATCGGTCTCACTTTCATTGAAACCGACGACGTGACCGAAGCCGAAGTGCGGATCGGTTTTGATCAGGAAGAGGGAAGCTGGTCGTGGATGGGCACCGATATGCTGCGCAATGACGATCGCGGTCGGAACATGAATTTTGGCTGGGACCTGCGCGACGATTGGGGCAAATCGACGGCTCTTCATGAAATCGGGCATCTGCTCGGTCTGGATCACGGCCACCTCAACCCCAAGGCCGGGCTCGAATGGAATGAAGACAAGGTGATTGCTCACTATGCCGCTCCCCCGAACTCATGGGATGCGAGGACCACGCGCTACAATGTTCTGCGCAGCCTCGATCCTGACGAGGTTGAGGGGTCCGAGTGGGATCCGTATTCGATCATGCATTATCCGATTGCGCCGAACCTAATTCGTGCGCCGATCGCGTGGCGTGGAGGCACGCCCGTGAACCTGACATTGTCGAACCAGGACAAGGCCTGGGCGCGAAGGTTCTATCCACCCCTCGATGGCATAGTAGAGATCGGGGTGCTCGACATGCAGCCTGTGGCCGCCGAATCCGGCTCGCAATCCGATTTCCTGTTCGAACCTGCGGCAACGCGTGAGTACACGGTCAGGTTGTTGGGAAAGTCAGATTCGAAGATTGTTATCTTTGTCGAACGCAATGGCGTGTGGCGCCATTTCGATGCCGAAGACAGTTCTGGGGTTGATCAAAACACCCAAATCACGGCGAAATTTGTAAAAGGCGAACGCTACTCGATCCGCGTGCGTGTGCACTATGTCGAGCCGCAAACAGGGATTGCTGTGGTCATCGAGTGATCCGCGCAACCCTATCCGCCGGCCAGTTGTTGCAGCTTGGCAGCATCCAGAAGCGTCAACTTGCGGCCTTCGGTCTCAATAATGCTGGCGCTGCGTAGCCATCCCAATTCCCGGCTTATTGCTTCGCGGTGGGTGCCGATGCGTGCTGCAAATTCGGCATGCGTTGGGAACTTGGCGATTGTTACCGTGTCGCCCGACGCACCTTCCTGTTCAGCAAGACGAAGGATCTCAAGGTGCACCCGGCGTGTGACATTCATAGTCGCGAGTTCAAATGACCTTTCGGTCATGTCGCGTATGCGTGTGACCAAAAGGCGCGAAAGCCAAAGGCCGGCGCTGCCATTCGCAGAGATCCACGCTTCAAACTGTTCGGCTGAGATCTTGTGGAGCAGCATGTCCGAGCTTGCAACGACGCTGGCCGAGCGCGGGGAACCGTCAAGTGCGGCCAATTCTCCGAACAGCTCTCCTTCTCCAATTTCCCGAAATATCGCTTCTTTTCCGTCCCTTGAGAGCAATGAGACCTGCGCGCTTCCGCTTTCGACGAAATAGACATCGCGTGCTTCGTCGAAATGGCCGACCACAATTTGACTCCGGCGAATGGTCACCGGTCGTCCGCGACTGGTGAGGTCTTGGACAAGTGTGTCCGGAACACGGTACCGTGCCCGAGCATCTTGCGAAGATGAGTTCATGCCTGTGAGTGTTCCAACTTTCGCGTCCCGCTCTGTATCGCCGCTCCCTGACCGGCTTTTGCGCAGCCTAATCCAACGCAGCAATCAAAGATAGCACAGGAATTCAATCGTCCGGCGCGAAGGCATGAAGAAGTAGCCGCCGCCGCGCAGTTCGACAAAAGCGCTCAGGCCGCGCAGATAATCGGTTCCCTCGGCCGTCGGAAGCGAGAAGTCGAAGACTGTCTTGGGCGGGTTAGAGGCAGGGCCACCTGAACTCGCCGCAATCGGATCGCGCTCCCCGTCAAGGCCATGAAAGGATTCTGCGTTGAGCCAGGTCTGCTGGATGAACTCAAACTGGCGTTCGATATTTGCGTTGAGGCACATGAACATTGTCCCCGTTTCGCGGTAGCCGCCTTCTTGCTCGATCTTATAAGTCCGCCCGCGGCGCAAGATCCGGTGACGGTTCGACACGGTCAGCTCATCCGGGTTTTGCGGGTTTAGGCTGTCACGCGGATTGGCCCTGCGGATATGTGCTCCCAGCGGGCAGCTTTTGCCTTGAGCATCCTCTTGTCCGAACAGGAATTCATTGTCGCGCCTGATCTTTTCCTCGCTGGTCAGATCTCCGGGCTGGTGCGGGTGGAGCACGGTTGAAGATCCGTTCGGCCAACGGCCCATTACCCGCGATTTGAGCCAATCGGGGTGCGTGTTGCCGGCATTCTTGCCAAAAACCGTTTGCGCCGTGGGCGAGGCAGCATCGAAGTATTCGTTGAATTTCTCAACGTTTTGATAGAGCTGACGGATAACAAGGAAGGTCCCGTTGCGCCCAAAATCGCGGCGCTGTGATCCCTGATCTTCCTCTCCTCCATGGTCTGGCCAACGAAGAGGAAGTTGCTCCGGCTTGGAAGCTAGCAAGTTCCTTTTGTCGTCTGATGCGGCGACAGTCGGGGTTGAAGGAAAATACCCGAGATTGTCGCGATAGCCGAGCACGAACTCGCCCGGTTCCACATCATGAACCGATTCCGGATTTTCGCCCAGACGCGTGATCCCGCGCACCTTGGGCTGGGAGATGCCGTCGGCAAAGCCAAAAGGATCGATTGCGACGGGTTTGACCTTGGGTCCGCAGCAATTGGGAGGCTTGGCATTGCCGGAACTGGGGCAGTTAGAGCCTGCGTTGGGGGCCGCTGGATAGAAAGCGAGATGGGTCTCAATCTGCTTGACGATCGTAATGCCGTGTTGTGCGAATGCCTTGAGATGTTCGGCATGCAGCGCGCTGCCAACACTGTCCTGCTCCCAATACATCAAGAGGACCGCATCAACTTCGCCCTCGCTGCCGCCCCACGCCCATGTTGACGCATCAGGATCGCTTAGCGATCGCTGCCTGCCGGGATGATGCATGCCATGGACAAAAGCACCGGGCAGCCCGTCGATCTCGATCGCCTGGCTCTCGCCGTCCGCAGGCCGCACACCGGATTTCGCGGAGAGCCCGAGCTTTTGAAGCGCAGTCATCGAGACACCCAGATAGTGCGCGCATTCATCTGGTTTCTTCCGGCCAAAATTCAGCGTGCCATTGCGCAGCGAAAGCAGCCAACGCTGGAGCGGTGTATCCGGCACATCATTGCCAGCGCTTTCCTCTTCGTCTGGCACAAGCGACTTCTCCTCAAACCGAAGGGCATAGACACGGCTCTTGGTAAGATTGGCACTGTTTCCAAAGGTAAGGGACTGAATTTCCTCGCGTTCGACTTCGGCCTCAACTCGCGGCCGGGAACCGACCATCGCCAACCAGGCTTCAGCAAAGGAGGTGGAGGATATGTTCGCAAGGCCGTGTACCAGCAAGCCATTCTTGCGGATCTGCTCGGCGGTCAGATACGGATAGGCGGTGTACCAGAACGGGGTCGGTACCATTGCGCGGCGGGCAAAGCGTTTGAAACGATCCGCGTCGGTCGCGCCCTTGCCCAACATGAAGCGCGTCTCTGGAAAGCCCTTGCTGCTGCTCCATGCTGCCGTAACGCCGTCAGCCGCTTTGACGATAAAGTCCTCGAAATAGCTTTCCCAGCTGCCGTCGTAATTGCTGTAGAACACGAACTTGTTGGTTCCCGGCGGGACAAGCCAGCGAGCGAAATGCACGGTCCCCATGTCGCCGAGAAAGCCCTTTCGGTTGTCGCCTGCTTTGATCACCCTCTTCAGGAGTCGGAGCGCAAAGGGCAGAGCAAGGTAGCGTCGGAAGAACCCGGGTTGCAGCTCTGTAACCGCGATCATGTGGTTCTGTGCCCATTGGCCCTGCCCTTTTGGATCAGGCGGGTTCTCCCTTTTTAGAAGTTCGGCAACCAAATCAGGGTCGGGATCTGTATCGTCTGGAGTGTTGGTCTTCTCCTTGTGGCGCAGCGTAGAAAGGAACGCATAGATCAGTGCCGCCGATATGATGATGGTCGGTACGACCGCGAGGAACAAGGGTACCAGTATTTGAGATAACCAATTCATCATTCCAAACAGGAGTTCGATCGGATTGAAGAGGAATCTTGGTCCCTCCAGCTCCTGTGGCAGGCCCAACCCGCCGCCGAACGGGGCGATCAAAAGCCACACGCACACCGCATAGATGATCGCGGCAATTATCCAGATTATCACGGGCATAGCCCTCAATATCTTGGTGGCTCTGCCCGGACCGTCGCCAAAAAAGTTCCTTTGCAGCCGCCGGACAGCTGCCTTGATCCAGGGGGAATGGGGGCGATCGACATATCCAGGGGCTTGGGTGCCTCGGCGCGCTCGGACCATGTCACCAAGATTTGAGTTTTTTTTGTCGATTGCCGCTAGCACCGCATCTCGAATCTGGATTGCGCCAAACCGCCCCGTTGGCTGTGCAGCGGCGCTTGCCTCAGCCTTGGCGATATCAGCAATCTCAGCATGCCCGAGGATTTCGGCCACAGTGAAATCTTCGATCCCTGCAAAGGCGCGGCCGGATATGCGGCTACCGATTGGAGTGCGGCCGCTCAGCCTTTTTGAATGCTTGCGCATCCAGCTTGAAAGATCGCGCCGGTCTGCCAGGCCGCAGGCGCGCGCGACAACGGGAAACAGGTGATCACCAATCGCTGTGTCGATAGCAGCGATCACATCCTCCCGTTTGCCGTCTCCCGTTGCCTCGATGATGAAATAGGCAGGGTCCTTTGGCCGCGATGGAGCGATCGCGGAAAGGCTCATGAAATGGATGCTCTTCGTCGCATCGAGCGCGGCGCGAATATGCGGCGCTGCTGGATTGCCGAAGGGTTCAAGATCACGGGTGGTGGCCTCAGCCAGCAAACGCCCATGATGGCCTTTTGCGAGCATGGGAACCGTAACGGTCAGCAGATATTGTGCTGGCGGCATTCTTTGCGCTCCTGTCAGTGAAACCGGACCATCATGCGATCCGGGATGCCCTCCATCAGTTCGCTCATCTTGCCGTCGCGTTCGAGCGGGCGAACCACAAACCCGCCGTCCATCGCCAACGTCATTTGGCGCAGCATGATGAGGGCCCATTCACGCCCGAAACACCGCGTCGCAGCAGTCGCAGGCCGGAATTCGAGGTAGCGCCTGGCGGCGTGCGGGAGGTACTTTTCAGCGCCGTTTGAACTGCAGTGTTGTGTCGCGCCAAACTCGCGTGGATCGCGTGCGGCCCTTGACACGACCAAAGTCACGCGGTCACCCGATTGGATCGGCACACCGTCGATCATGGCGTCTACACCGTCTTTGGCCGCAGCAACCCGGTCGACCAGAGTTGTAACCGGCACCAATCGGAACAGCTCATCATAGTGTGTCTGCCAGGGAAGGTTGCCTGATGACTGCCGAAGTGCAGCGACAAATTTTGTGAAATCAATGCCGCTTGCTTGCGTGAACTTCGGATCAAACAGGTTCGATATGTGGTTGCAGAACGCGATACCGGGCAAGAGGTAGGCGGTTCCCAGAAACTCGATGAAGATGGCGCAGATATCGTGACTGGATAGCTTGTCCGCAGGGGCGGCCTTGTTGTTGGCATCGAGAATGGCAGCAAACAGGCCGTCCGGATCAAGCGATGCGGGATGTTCGATCAGGAAGTGAACATAATCTTCCAACTTGCCGAGCCCGTATTTCGCAAGTCTGCGGATCGTGCTTGTGTTGTCGAAATTGCCAAACAGCTGCGCAAAGAACATCTGGCTCCAGAACACTGCCGTCCAAACTTCGCCCTGCACGCCCTGCATCCGCACCGGCGGAAACGGGCGCCGGATATTGCGCAGAAAGTTCCACCCCTTGGCGCCAAAATCCGCGCGGACCGGAAGGGTGACTCCCATAAAATCGGTAAAGATCAGATAGGGGACGATCCGCGCATAATCCCAAACGAGGTTGAATCGTTTCGCTGTCGGCGGATTGCTCGCAAGGTTGGCAAGCACTTCGTGTGAGCGAGCGGCAGATGTGTGCTCCAGCCAGTCGGCTATGGTGACGGGTTTGCCCGCAATCTTCGGCTGATACTGCGCTAGGGCGGCGTTGAGCACCTTGATGCGATCGCCGCTCAGTTTCTGGTCCTCACCCGGAACCATCCGCAGGCGAGAGCCAAGCGCATCCATCAAGCGATCATAATGCGAAGTCTGGAAATGGTCGCGATCATTGAAGACCTGAGTGACAAACTTGTGCTGCGCGACGAAGTATTGCCGCCAGGGCTGTTCAGTCCCACCAGAGCCGCGAGGGATGCAGAACAGTGAATGGGCACCGCATTTGAGCAGGTCCTCACTCCTGAGCAAATCCTTGACCTCATTGGGTGAGATGAATTTGACTTTGCCGTGCGCGTTCATTGGGCTGATCCTTTGCCGGACACACTCACTCGCTCGCTCAGGCGATCACACCGCTCAACGATTGGCAGGAATCCGTATTTTTGCGCTTCGGCCCGGATCGATGACACCTCGCCCGGGACACCCGGGCCAATGGCATCCGCATCAGTGACTATCTCGCAGCTCAAAATCCGCCCGTGTAATGCGTGCAGCGGATCGTTCTGCCGTTCGGATTCCAGCCACGCATTGGACAGCACTGCCAGAGCAGCCTCTGTGTCTCCTTGAGCGGCCCGCAAACGGGCTTCGCCTTCCCACAGGTAGTAGGCGCAGGAATGCTGGACCGGTGCGAGGTGTCCATCGGTGCGATGCTGGTGCAGGATCGTTTCGGCCTCATCGAGCCGCCCTTCGCGCACCAACGAACAGATGTAGCGCGCACTGGCAATTGTCTCGAGACCGTAGATCGCCTGATCGGAACAGCGTTTGACCACTTTCTCAAGCAGTTCTGAGGCTTCGGCGAAATGCTCGTCTCGGTAGAGCAGGTAGGCTTCAGCCAGTTCAGCCAGAACATGCGAATAGTTCTGGTTGATGATCTGCGCGAGCTCCTTACCTTCGGCGCAGTATCGGCGCGCCAGCTCAAACTCACCCATATCGTAGAGATACCAGCTTGAAAAAGTCCGGGCCATGATGCCCGGAACACTGATCATATCGCCAAACCGCGCTGTTCGTTTAACCCCGCCGAGGCGATCAACCAGCGCCTTCAGCCGCTCTATGCCCTTGCGCGGATGACCGCACAGATACTCGATATTTCCAAGCGCAAACTGGCTGTAAATGATGAGCGGTTCATGACCGGTTGCAAGCGCAAGCCGCTCTCCCTCGCGGGCCCGCGCTAGCGAAAGCCGGTTGCGTCCCCCGGTCCAGTCTGTGATCGCCAAGTGGCAGGTTGCAAGAGCCATGCGAAAGGCATCGCCTTGCTCTTCGAAGAACAACGCCGCTTCCTCAACGTCTTCACGGTACCATTCTTGCTTGCCCATCTGTTGCAAGGCATCAAAGCTGTACAGCAGGAACATGGCTTTCTTTGCCCGACCGGTTTCGCCCAGCTGCTCGCACAGGCGCCGCGCTTGCATGTAGAGTTCATCGACGGTCAGGATCGCACCCTGTGCGATCGCCTCTTTCATAGCCTGCGCATAATGGTCGAGCGCTTGTTCTGCGAGGCCAGCTCTTGCGGCATGCCATCCCAGCACTTGCACGCTGGATCGGCGCTTCGCACTCGCACTACTCAGGATTTTATAGGCCTGATCGTGCAGTTCGCTGCGCTGCCTGCGCATGATGCCGTAATATCCGGCCTCCTGGAGCAATTGGTGAGCAAACCGGTAGCGCGCGTCTTCGATTTGCGTGAGCATCTCAGCCTGGCACAGCTTCTCCAACGTGGCGTTCAAATCGGTTTCCGCTAGCCCGGAAAGCGCTTTCAGCTCCCAGAATTCAAATTCGTATCCCAGAACGCAGCCGGTCTGGAAGACGGTCCGCATAGTGTCGTCGAGATTGTCGATCTGACTGCGAAAGATTGTATCTAGCTGATGAGGCAGCGATAGCAGCGGGTCCTTGCCTTCCTTGACGAGGGCGATGCAGTGCTGGGAGAAGTGGCGCAGGGCCAATGGCATACCTTGCGCGCGTTGCTGGATCGTCTGACCGATCGTGTTAGGCAGAACTTCGCGTTCCATCCCTGAGGCTGCCCAACGTTGGCGGACGAAACGATGCGCCGCTTCTTGGGAGAGCGGAGGCAGAATGTGATTGGTGTCGACAAACTCCTCTATCTCTTCCTGACATTCTGGCCTGGTGCCAATGATCAAGATCCCGCCACTGTCGCGCAGGTGATTTGCCAGTCGCACCAGCAGCTGTTTCGTTTCACCGTCGAGAAAGTGAAAGTCATCGACAATGATGATCAACCGGCCATGCGGATCGAGCGCCTGGATTTTGGCAATGAAGAAGCGGATTGCCTGTTCGTTGCGAGCATCAGGTGAGAGTTCCTCCCACTCATCGATCTTGCGCGCAAAGTCTTCGAGCTCGCTCTGAAAATCGATCTGCTGGGCGCTTGTGACTGCGCTGTCATCCGCGCCCGTTTTGAGGCTCATATTCCCAAGCGCGCCCAGCGGAACGGAGCGGCCAAGCGAACGGCCCACGATCCGAAGGATCTGTCGCCCGGCGTCTAGCGCCAACTGTTCGGCTTCGAGCAAGAGACGCGATTTTCCGATCCCCGGCGCGCCTGTGAATCCGGTAACACCGCAAGGCGCATCAGCAGCAAAGCTGCGCTTGAGAAGCTCGACATATTTGTCGCGCCCGATGATTTGATCTTCGGCAAGCGCCTGCTTGATCTGCACATCGAAACTGTCCTCACGATTTCGGTGAGACAACAGTTCAACGAGGGTAAGCCCTTCGGCTGGCAGGAGATTGTCTTGTGGTTCTCCGCCAACAAAACCGGGACCCAGTTGTTCAAAGACAATCTCCGACACCATAACACCGTTGAGCGGCGCACATTGCTGCACCTTGCCGGCAAGGTTTGCGGTCGCGCCGACCACATCCAGCGACTTGCCAAAATCGTGGCTCTGCCAGCGCAGACCCAGTTCGCCCGAATGGATACCAACGCGCACCGACACGGGATTGGCCGATCCCTCGCTCTGCTTGCACAATTCCTTGATCTTCAAAGCGGCAAGAGCAGCGCGTTCCGCGTGGTCTTCCTTTGCGATCGGGGCGCCAAACAAGGCGAGGATACCGTCCCCCTGCACACGCGCGATGGTCCCGCCAAACGAGTGGACGGCTTCGCTGGCTTTGCTCAGAAAGCTGTCAAGCAGATCGCGGGCTTCATCAATCTCAAGATCGGCTATCAGCTTGGTTGACCCGGCTAGGTCCGCGAACATGACAGTCGCGTATCTCCGTTCCCCTGCACCAGAGGGGGTTTCACGCTGAAAGATGTAATCCCTGGACTTTGCCCCCATGCGACCCTGCACTGCCCGCCTTGAACGGCGTTCTCGCCGTGCGAAGTGCCGTGCAACCCTTCTGGAGAAGGCGTCATCACGAATCAAGGTCAATTGAACAGACAAACTGGCACTCTGATCCCCGTTGTTGATGGGTTTGCTTTGGTGAAAGCAGAATTTCTTGCGAGTTCTTTGCGCTGATTTGACCTCTCATGAGTAATCATGTGTCGCGCCCGTAGTGTTGGCCGGACCAGTGTTAGCTAACAGAGCGCCGGGCCGCGGCTGGTGATCAATTGCACCCTCGCTTTGTGATAATTCTCACAGAATCCCCGCGCGCCGCGAGGCAAAAGCCTTTCGATAAATGGCCAGTTCCTCGATCGACCAAGCGTGCTGATCGAGAGGATCAATTACCTGTTGGGGAAGGCGAGTGATGCGCAGATTTGCACTATCGATACTGATGCTTTTGGTTCTTGGGGCTTGCAAGCACACACCTCCGCTCACGCTGGATGATGTTGCCTATGCTGATCAGCATAAGTGCAACCTGGTGCGCATTGGCATTGATCAACCGCTCCCCGACCAACCATCTTTGCGCAGCATAGTGGGCCCCAATCCCGGCGATATGCTGCTGCTTTCCGGCGGCAGCCAACATGGCGCATTTGGCGCGGGCTTTCTTGCTGGATGGCAGGAGAGGCTTAGGATTGAAGCTGGGCAAGACAGCGATGTGAAGCTTCCGGCATTCCACGTCGTCACCGGCATCAGCACTGGCGGGCTTCAAGCGACAGGTGCCTTTATCGGTGACCCGACAATCACCGTGGGTGGCTATACGATCGACAAAGAGCAAGACCTGCTCAAGACTTATATCGATGGAAGCGCATTGGAGAGCGGGCTTGGCGCAAGAGCCCTGTTCAAGGCGGTGAGGAAAGGGGCAATTTCCGATCTTGTGCCCCTGCGGCCAAGGCTGGAGGACATTCTAACCGATGCCGTGTTGCGCGAGGTGGCCGAAGGCTATCGCAATGATCGGCGGTTGCTGATTGGTGCCACGGACCTTGATCTTGGCAAGGCGATTGCGTTTGACCTGTCCGAGCTTGCGCACCGCTATGCCAGTGTGCCTGACAATCACGGCGAACTGGGCGATGGACGCAAAAGCGCAACCGAACAGCGCGCGCACCTCAAGAATTGCTACATTGAAGCGCTTGTCGCCTCCTCGATTGTGCCGCCTGCTGCAAAGCCGGTCTTCATAGACAACCGCATGTATATCGATGGCGGAGTTCGCTTTGGTCTGTTTGACGATCGGATAGGCGAGATTATCGCTGATACGAGACGAACGAAATCCGTGCGCAGCGCATCGGTTGCGCCTCCCGGCACTGTGTCTTCGCCCAAGGGGCCAACCCTGTTCACAATCCTTAATGGCAAAGGTGACCTTGGCCCGTCATGCGCTGGCTTGTCGAATGCCGATTGCGCCGCGCTTTCGTCAACGAGCGGCCAGCACGAAGACTGGGACGTTCTGTCGGTCGCTTTCCGGGCGGTGGACCTTCTCAAAGGTCAGGTTCAGCGCCTTTCGGTTGACCGTGTGGGAAGCCGCGCGAATTCGCTTGGCGGGACGCAGCGGTTTGTTCGTATCAACTCGGCCGAGCTGACCGGCGAGCGTTACACCTTCGAAGTGCCCGATTTTGAGGGGCGCAAAGACTGTTCGAGCTGGCTCGAAGACGACGATAGCGTGGACAAGCCGCTTGAGTTCCACAAACGCTATATGCGCTGCCTGATTGAATATGGCCGTTGCCGCGGACTGCTCGATGATTGGGACCGGAGCACGCAGGCACCTCGACAGCGCAGAGAGGATCTGGGCGATGATATGCGCCAAGCGGTCCAGTCATGTCCTGACGGATTGTTTGCTCAGGACGAACCGGTGGGCCGAGGCTCCAAAGCCGGTTGAACTCAATTCTTGTGCTTCTCTTCTGATTTGGCATTTGATTGGTCGATGATTTGGCACTTCACTGCGCAAAATAAGTTGACCGTCAGCGGCTATTGATATTCTTTGCTCTTGGGGGTGGTCGTGAAGTCATTTCTTGTTGGCCTTGGCGGGATTGTAGGCGGTTTATTGGCGCTTGCTGCCTTCACGCTAGTATTCGCCGCCGTCGATTTTCAATCTCAGGTAAGCGCCCGGATCGATCGCAGCGGGGTCGATAATGTCTCGTACCTAAGCGTTGTGGCTCTCGCGAGTGAACGCAATGCGGAATTTCAGCCAAATACTAGTGCGGAGGCGCAAAGAAGGAACCTTCTGGACGAGGCCAACAAGGCGGAGCTCGCAGCTGAGGCCGCGAGGACTGAGTACGACGTTGCGCGAAATGAACTGGACAACGCTGTTTCCGCAATGGCTGCGACATTGAATTGCCAGGGTAGCGGGCAAGAATTCCTCCCAATCGATATTTTGAGCTGCGAGGTGCCCGGGGTGGTTGCCGGAGAAGGTTCGGAAGCTGTCATGGCTCAAAGAACGGAAGAGGCTGAGCGTCTCACCAGACGTGCGACCAGCGCGCGCGACAGATTTAACCAAGCGCTCGCTGACACGAACACTAAAACGGTGCTGGCCGATCAGGCTCGGCGCCGTCTCGAACTCTACACCTCAGGGATTGAAGAGGTGCCGACCGCATCGAACGAGAACGATGCCATCGGGCGGCTTGTTTCGGGTGTGATGTTTGACCTCAGGGTTATGTCGCAAACCACAAGTACGCTCGACTATCTCATCCGTCTGCCGCCGATCATCAATTCAATCCTGCTGGTCTCGCTTGCCGGTCTTCTGGGGGCCTTGATGATTATCATCTTCCTGCGCGTCTTCCCCAATGCTTCCGATGCGTTTCAGAGCCAGCGCGGGTTCGGCATTTTCAATCGCATGTTCCTCGGCAGCCTGATCGCGGTTGTCGTGTTCCTCGCGATGGGATCAACCACGCTGATCCTCAATCCCGGCCAGTCTGTCAGCGGATCGATTGCCTCGAGCGCGCTTTCGATCTCGCTTGTCGGGGTGCTTGCAGGCGCGTTTTCGGGGCAGGTTGCGCACTGGCTTGCAGTGAAGGCGGCGGACATTTTCAATCCGGACAAGGACGCCCCGGTCCCATCCCCACCAGCACCTGCGGCATTGCCCGATGACGGCGCGGCACAGGCAATACCCGCGCCGCAAGATGAACCGCAACCCGAACAGGCGGCGGAGGAGCAGCCCGCCGGACGATAAGGGATCACAACCCGCGGTGACGCGCGCCACTGCCAAGTGACAAGACAACTCAAATTCGAACAAGCCTACGGGCTGACAATGGGAAGAGAGAACGATGACCAACATCACCACTGTACTGGAACGGCTCAAGGATCAGAATGACGTCAAGGACCTGATCGGTGAGGATGCGGCCGAACTGATCGATCTGTTCGACAAGCTCGAAGACAAGCTTCCTGAACTCAAGAACGAGATCACCGGTGCCGAAGACCCCTGGTCACTCTATGAGGCGATCCGCAGCGGGATCAATGATCCAGTGATCCGCGGCGCATTCAACACGGTCGGCATCCCTGAAATCTATGACCGGCTCAAGGCGTTTTCCACTTCGCTCGACGACAAGATCCCCGAGGAAACCGAGATCCTGCTGCGCAGGCTTGGGCATTTTGGCGAAACCCCAACCGGGACCGACAAACAACGCAAAAGCTGGTCGACCGGCGATGACAAAGGGCTGATCGCATGGGATAAATCGGGCAAGATTGTCTCCAAATCCTTTGGCAATGAAGGCGAAATCAACGGATCGTTCGGCGTTGAAGGTTCGCTTGGCCTTTCGCTCGAAGCAGGCTCGCTGTGGTTCTACAAACAGGATGATGTGTCCTCGAAAGGGCTGGTGCGGATCGGCATTGCAGGCAGCCTTGGCGCAACGCTCGACGGCAAGATGCCATTCAGCGCGCAGGGCAGCCTCGGGCTAGCGGCAGAAGCCGGTGTCGCCGCCCAAGCGCACCTGTTCTACCGCCGGTCTGAAGACGATATCGTCGCCAAGGCTATCGCCGATATTGCGCGGCATCCGGTCAATATCTTCTCGCTCGAAGATGTGATGGAGGGCTGCCATGGCCCGGCCGGGCTGGAAGGCCTGATCATCGCAATCGATGGCAATGCCAGCCTCGACATCGACCTTTCCGTTGCCCGTGACATTGATGTCGAAGGGTTCTTCAACGCCAAGGCGGGCCTGACGGTCAGTGTCGATGTCGCGCGCAAGGCGGCTTACGAACTGTCAGTTCGAAAGGTGCCTGACGGCGTGAAGATGGTGCTGAGCCATGCCGACGAGGATTCGAGCAAATGGGGCGTGGGCGTCGGGATTGAGATCGACGCATCAGCCGTGCTTGGCCGTGTCGCGGCTGTTGTGAAAGACGGCGTTGAGCACTGGGACAGCGTTCTGGAAGATGTGAAGCCGTTCTTGTCGCCTGGCACATGGCTGCAAGAGAAGGTCGACGATGAACTGGGAGGTCTGCTCGACAGATTATCAGCCAAGATCGGCGATGACGCGGTGAAAAAGGCGCTTCGCAACGATCTCAAGCTGCTTTTGGGGCTTGAAGCGAGCGCGAAGAATGGCATCGCAAAGCTGCTTGAGAAGAAAGTCTTCGACGCGATCAGTTCGGTCGAAGATGCCGTAACCGGCGAAGCGCGTGATCTGGCCAAGGAGGCTGTGAAGAAACTTTCAAAGCAGCTGCCTGCCACGGCGCAAACACAGGTCAGGACCAAGCTTGAAGCCGAGATCGAGGACCTGTTCGAAAGATATCAGGGCGAGCTTGAAGACAAGATTAAAGGGCTTGCCAAGGACCGGGCCAAGGATGTGTCCAAGGCGCTCGGCAAACTGGGTGAAAACGTATCCGATGCGGTTTCACGCCTGAATGACCGGACCAAGAAGCTGCGCGAACTGGTCGAGAAAACCAACAAGCTGGTGCACAAGATATCGGATGCGGTCGAGAAAGCCGCAAAGGCCAAGATCACCGCGCGCATCCGGTTTGAAAAAGGGCGGATCGAGAACGAACAATACGAACTGTCTGGCACATTCAAGAGGTCGGCAGACGGCCTTAGCGAGGATGCCAAGGCGCTCTATCGCGCTATCCTGCTAGGCCGGCTCGACGGGACAAAGGCGCTGTTCGATGCGGATAGCGAGGGCGTCGCCGGCTTTGAGCCTGACGAAGACAAATGCTCGATCAGCCGCTTCAGCAAAGTCAGCAAATCGCTTGGCTATGAAGCGGTGCTGCTTGGCTTGAACCTGTCTGGCGGGTCGGAGACAAGCGGCAGCGCTGACGTTGAGATCGGTTTTGGCGGCAAGATCGAGGTCAAGGCGAACGCGATCGCCAAACGCAGCCCTGATCTTCCGTTCGGCAAGTCGCGCAAGACCGATTATGTGCAAACCGGATCGATCCTGCTCGCCAAGGCCGAAGCTCGCGATCGTCCGCAAAAGCTCCAGACCTCCTTCGTGCTCGACCTATCGACACAGCACACCGATACCGAGTTCGAAGCCGTGCATGTGAAGGAGTTTCTGGCGCTGCTCCATGAAACGTCGCTGATCGACCAAGTCCGCGCCGTGAAAGCGACAGATTATGTGAAGACCATGACCGGCAATCGCGGCGGCGGAAAAATGGAAGGGGCCGTGATCGCCGAGTTCGGCCTTGACGGGACCGAAGCGACTGAGCTCGCACGGCTCGGCAGGGGGATCAGCGAACCCTATAGCCGCGCACGCGGAGAGAATGTCCGCAAGATCATCGACACCGCGCTTGATGCTCTGTTCGCCACCGGCGAATGGGACGTGGACGACTTCAACTGGTTTGTCGCCAACCACATCAAGCCGGTGCGTGTGGGCGAGAGGGTCACCCATTCCCAATTGCGCGAGAAGTTCTACGAGAACCTCCACCGGCTGGACGTCAGAAGAGGGTCCAACCGGCTGACCAGCGAAGCCGCGATCAATTACCAGAAGGGCAAGGTCTTGCGCGAGGCGATCATCCAGCTGATCGAGCTTGTCGCCACGACCGCTCAAATGATGGACGCCGTTCCTTCGCGCAAGAAGGAAGGCAATGGCAGTGAATGGGGCCTGCGCGACTATCGCGATGCCAGCAAGACGATTGCCGATGCCGCTGAGAAATGGATCGGCACCAACCAATGGGGCATCATCTTCTTTGGCAAGGGGCTGGACCAGCGCACGGTTGCGTTCATGCTGATCCTCGCACGCCTGGCAGGGACAATGGAAGAACCCAGCAATGCGCCGGGTGAACAGGGACGCTATGACGCGCTGATCAACATTGCGCTGATGCTGACCGGAAAGGATGCGAAGGGCTTTTAGCTCTGTCGCCGCAATCAGACGCGCAAAGCCGGTCCGCTGCGATCATCTCTGCCCATGGCACAGGTGATAGCAGGGGCGGCTAGCGCGTTTTGATGATGTGCGGGGCTTCGTCCTGTGCGGCAAGGTCAAGCTCAAGCTCCACCCCTTGGCGCGGCAACCAGGCTCCGACGACAAACCCGCCCCAGGCCGAAATCGGCAGGCTCGCGCGGCCGCGGTCGAAATAGATCCGAACCCAGACCGGGTTGAAGGTCGGGTGGAGGCAAAACCAGACGGAATCGCCAAGCTCGATCGCCTTGGGATCATCGGACGCGACTTCGAGTTCGATCGAAGCGGTCGCTTTGTCTGCCCGGCCAAAGCGCGCGAGAAGTTCAAAGCCTCCTGCTGCTGCCTGCCCGCCAAATCGGCCCTTATTGGGATCATCATCGGGGCCAGCAGGGCGCGATAGGGCCGGACAATCCTTGGGCGCCCATGCTTCGCGCTCAGCGCGTTTGGTAAGCTGTGCCGCGGCATTGGGGAGGGTGTTTCGGATCCGCTCTGCCGCTTGCTTTGACGCGGCCCGCTCGATTGCAATCGCACCGGGAGAAAGCCTGCCTTCAAACACGACGTTGGTGTTGGGCGAATACAGTCGCCCTGTGACCTTGCGGTTTGGCACGATCTTCTTGCGATCACTTTCGCGGAAGGCTTTTTGATCACGCGCAAGCCACGAGAACGAGATTCCCGCACCGCGCTGTAAGGCTGTGTCCTTTTGCCACTTGGTGCGAAGCCGTGAAATCTTCTTCGCGCTGTCTTTGGACAAGTCCTGAAAATCGCACAGCAATTCGCACAGGTCGCCATACATCTGATTGGCATAGCTGTAATAAGGCGAGCTTTGCGCTCTGGCCTTTCGCAGCAGGGCGACCATCTCTTCGGCCTTTTCAACAAGGTGATCAGGGTCGCTCGCCGCTGCGAGCCGGGTCTGCTGAGCCTTGATAATCAGTGCGTCCGCTGCCCAGGAATAACGATCCGCCAATTCATCGACCCAGACATCGTCAAGCGGCCCGAACACCTCAGGAAAGCGCAGATAGATGAGCGCCGTCAGCATCGCATCCCACGGATCGCCGCGGCCATGATCGGGCAATGCTCCGCCATCGCGTTGACTGAAAATCTGATCGCGGACGGCCTCTGCATGATGGACATTGCCGATCCTGAGCGCGCGCACGACTCCGCGCAGCCGGGCATCGATGGGCAACACTTCCAGATCGACATCGCTGCTCATCCGCGAAACTGGGTTGATGCTGATCGATGTGCCTGCTCGGTAAAGCGGGAGGTGAAGTCGCTCGAGCCGGAGGTTCTGAACCGCAAGCGAAAGGCGCAGTTTGTCGCCGCTTTCAGGTGACCAGTTTTCAGGCCGCGCGACCCGCAGCCGCAGTTTGTCATCGAGCAATTGCGCAGCAAACGGCCCTTCGAACCGCGCTGGCTTGTGGCCCTGAGCGCTGTTGATCGTGGTCAAACCAACCGAGAGATATCGCGTTTCCGCACGGTCTTTCTTGCGGCTTGGTTTGACACTTCGCGCAAGACGTTTGCGGGCGGCTTCCTTAGGATCGGCGCGGGGCGGTTTGGGTGATGCGGGCTTGGGCGGCTCCGCCACGGGAGCATCGTCATAGCTGCTTAGAGAGAGCGATCGCACGCGGTCCCAGACAGACTCGATCATGTCTGCCGTGCCATCCAGCGCCTGATTGGCAAAAGGCACAGCGCTCGCAAGCGCGACGATCCCGTTCAGCAGGTCGAGCCCGCCCCCTTCATTCTTTGCATCGCGCACCAGACCAGTGCCAATCGCCTGAAGCGCGTCGCGCGGATTGTCGATGTCGAGGAAATTGGTCGCTCTGCCGCTCGCAATTAGGGCGGCGAAATTCGGGACCTCGATGCGGTTATCCTCGCCTTCGTCGATCCTGAATATGATCGAGCGCGGCTCCATCCCGGCAGGCGTGATCTCAGCGAGGTAATAGCCCGGCTTGGCGTCTTCGTTGGTGAAGCTTCGCTTGTCCTGCGTCGCCATCCAGCGGGTGACAAGACCATCCTGATTGGACAGTTCGATCTCGCCGACAGACAAGTCCGAGGGGCCGATAAAGTTAAGGCTGGTGCTCATCCCACGGGCACCTTCAGATCGAATTTCGGCCGGGTGGGGCGGAACAATTCCCAGTGTTCATTGTCGCCGTCGAAGGCGACGAAATAGACTGGGTCAAAACCAGGCGGGAGCACCGGGCGCCAGCATTTCGCCATGGTGTCGCCGTCGACCATCGCATCGCTTGTCCGCGGTTCCTCATGATTGACGCTGAGATAGAAGCGGTCGAACTCTTCCAGCGGATTGGTCTGAACGACGACGGGTATTTGCGGATTCTCCGGCCTGACGAGCCAGCGTTCTTCATTGAACCCGTAAAGCACGGAAGGTTCAAACGGCTGTTCATCAAGCGCGGTAAAGAAGAAGCGGAAAAGCGGTTTGAGATCGTGTTGAAGCCCCGATGAGCTCACTGCCCATTTATTGTCGCGTTCGCGAACCGAATTCCCCTTGAGCGCGTTCACCAGAGCCTGTGTGAAGCACCCGATCTTCACGCCGTTAAACTCTGGTTCTTCGTCGTTGCGGGGAAGCTCGGCCTCGTAGGCAAGCCCTCCATCGGGAGCGGCACTGATCACAATAGTGTTCGCACGCGCTGTCACCCCAAATTGGCTGGGCGGATAGCAAACAACCGCAGGCTTCTCGTCCTCATCTGCAAGCGCAAAGGCAGGCACTTTCTCGGCGCAGGCATCGACAAACAGGAAAGCGGATTCGACATTCTTGTTATGCTTGATCGAGCGGGCAAGGCTGCCGACTTGCAAATGAATCCAAGGTTCAAATTGGTCCTGGTTCAAGTCCTCGATCAACACTGCCGGATCAGTGCCCATCATCGCGCCATGCCCGCAAGCATAGAAGAATGCGGAATTCTGCGATCCCTCAGCGAACAAGTCGTTCCAGCGTGTTCCAGCGTTCTTGAGGTGTTCCGCGGTTACGTTCTCGACATTGCCGCTATGGGCCCAGGGATAGCGATGATCAGTGTCCGGCGGATCGGATATCAACACATCGATCGAGCCAAGCGGCGGGATGATGTTTTCAGCATTGTTGAGCAGCCAGTCGACCATGTATTTCGCGCTGTCTGCCGCGCTTGCCATGTTGAGCTCTGGCTTGTGCGGATAGTGGCCAATGCCCAGCACCAGGGCATGCGTCACCGGCCCTTCAGGAGGCTCTTTGCGAAGGGGGATGTAAGTCAAGATAGAACTCCGGCCTGTTTCAACCTCTTGCGCGCGCGGGCGTGGAATTGCGGCCGCTTGAAATAGGTCGTGTGCGCCCCTGCAATGCCGGTCACAGAATTGAATTTGAGATCATCGACGCCCGAGAATACCGGGTCCGCGCGGAAGGCGAGCGGATCGACCGTGTCGAACACGTTCAGCCACATGCCGATATGATCAGGCCGCGCAATGGGGTTGGAGCCAATCGGACGATACAGGCCCAGCGCCTGAAAGAAGCCGGGCTGTGATCCCACCGTGAAAAGCGCATCGACTGTCAGATCATTGGGCAGGCCTGCCGCGTCCCGGTTAAGCAGCATATCAGCCATGATCACGCCGCCCATGGAATGGCCGATAACAATCAGCTTATCATTCTCGCCGCGATCAGCATGCGCGCCAAGAAGCGCATCGCGCAACCTGCCGCGAATGGCGTTTCGCGTTTCGTCTTCGCGAAGATAGGTGAACACATCGCCGATGAAAAAGCCAATCGTTGGCCGCACCAGATCGACCAGAATATCTGCGGGATGCGCTGCAATATCGCGAATGCGATCGGTGATCGCACCGATGGCAGAGCCTACCCCGTCAAAGAAGCCGTAAGTGCCCGGACCGCTGTCCATATCGTTGATTGCAGCTGCAAACTGATCATCATTGTCGATGTTCATCATCATCGCGCGCGCGCCGTTATTGGAGCGTTGCTGACGATCCGCCGCCTCCTCATCGGCTTCCATCGCCTCTGCGATCTTCACGAAGGTTTCGATATCCGCATTGGTCAGCGCCTCATCTGCGGCATCGTGGCGTTCGAGCATCTCGACAAACAAAGCATCGAGCGCGGCAGCGGGATCTTCCTTGGCCTGATCGGTCAGGCTTGTACCTGTTACTGCGGGTGTCGCGGCCGGAGCAGGCGCGGCGCCAAACGCCCCGCCTAACCGGCCCGCACCGCCTGCTGCCTGCTGCCCAAGCGCGGCATTGACCGAAAAGGTGCGAACGCTCCCTCCGGAATCGTAAATCTCGCTGCCGATCTCGGGCACCAGATCGCCCCAATGCGGATTGCGGATATTGACCTGCGAACCGCGAAACAGGACCTGTTTGAACAATTCGTCACGATTGGCGACCACACGATCGTAGTTCTCATCCTGACGCGTCGCGACGCCATGAACAAACACGAGCTGATGCATCGGGTTTCCTCCCCCAAAGAGTAAAGCCGTTGCAGTAAAGTACTAAACTGGCGGCTCAGGTGGAAGCATAACATAAGATATGATCGCGATTTGTGAGAAAATTCACAGTGCAATTGGGCCGTGCAGGCACGGGTATTGGCGAAGATGAGACGTTCGGGCGAGAAAATCGCCTGAATTCGCGTTCACCAACCCTGCTTTTCAAGCATCGGGACCATCAACCCATTCAGCGCTGTTGCCAGAAGCTTGAGCCCGGCGCGCCGTGCGGCTGGCAGGTGGCCTGCATAAACCGCCATATATTCGATCTGCCCGCGCGCGCCGCGCATGGCCTTGAACTTGCCAGCACCCGCCGAACCGTTGAAGCGCAGGCCGCGCGCCATCGCCCAGTCCGAGGCGAGGTAACTCGCGATACGGTAAAGTCCTTCGGTTTGCGGGCGGGCAAGGTCATAGCCCAGCAGCGGGACGGTCGCGACGCCGCCCGCGCTGCGCATCCCGCTTGCCGCGAGGATCGTCCCATCACTTGCGCGCACAAGCCGGAAATGGAGCAGGCCGATGCGCGCGGCGGTCTCGATAAAACGGGGCGTGAAAATCGGATTGATCGCGGAATAGCGCCCGACATAGAGCTGATAATAAAGCTCGGCGATCCGCTCTGTTTCGGCTGGGGTGAGGTATTCAGGCTCATCCACGCTGAAGCCTGATTTCCTGAGCGCGCGCCGATCGTTTTGCGTGTTGTTGCGCTTTTTCCAGTCGCGCTTCAGATCATCGGTCACCCAGATCTGGCGCGAGGGGAGCAGCACCCAGCCATCGCGCCGCGCTGCATCAAGCAGGGCAGGGCAGCTCCACTCGTCAAGCGAACGCAGGATGACAAAGCGGTCGGGGAAACGATCGGCGAGAACCTCGCGCATGGCGTGGAGGCCTTCGCCTTGCCACTCGCCGTGCAGGTTGGTTGACAACAGCCAATTGTCGAGATGGACGGTCCGGTTAAGGCGGAGCGAGCGCAGCAATCCATCAAGCACGCCAAGCACGCCCTTGGCAGCCGTGCGCCCCGCGCGCATGCCGATGATGTCGATCTCATCGCGCGCATAAAGCACATAGGCGCTGTGCGGGCTGGTGACATAGGTGTGGCCAAACTCGCCATCTTCGAGCGTAACGGGGAAGCTGCGCTCGCCATATCTTATCACGAGCGGCTGCGAGGCGGCGTTCGTGATCAGCGCCTGCGGACCATGCTCTGCCAATGCGTGAACATATTGCGCAGCAAGCGATGGATCGGCTGCGATCAGCTCGCTTTCACAGACGAGCTCAGCGGCACCTTCGCGCGGATTGTGCGCGCGTTGAGCAAGGCCGTCTTCCAAACGCATGGCGCCTTATGCGACGCGCGCTTTGCAGGGGCATGACGCTCTCGTGACAGAGCGGTTGCAGTGTTCAGCCGGTGCGCACGCGCGAAAGGAAGTTGTCGACCTGAACGCGCAGGGTCAGCGCCTGTTCTTCGAGCGCGGTTGCGCTGGTGAGCACCTGGCTTGCAGCAGCGCCGGTGGAAACGGACAGTTCGTTCACTTCCTTGATGTGGCCTGATACCTGTTCGGTCCCGCGCGCGGCAAGGTCAATGCTGTGGGCAAGGTCCTGACCAGCGACCGATTGTTGATCGACCGCGCTCGCGATGGAGACAGCGGTTGCTTCGAGCTGGGCGACTTCGCTCGCGATTGAACGCAGCGCGGAAACGCTTGCCCCGGTCGTATCCTGCATCGCGCGGATCTGTTCGGCGACGTTTTCAGTTGCGCGGCTGGTTTGCATTGCGAGTTCCTTGACCTCGCTTGCGACCACCGCAAAACCGCGCCCCGCTTCGCCGCCGCGCGCCGCCTCGATGGACGCGTTCAACGCCAGCAGGTTGGTGCGCTGGGCAATGGTCTGGATCAGTTCGACGATCTGGCCCACCTGTTCGGCGCTGTCGGCCAGCGCTGAAATCGTTTGGTCTGCCTCGTTAGCGGACAAGGTCGCCTTGCGGGCGAGCTCTGCCGAGGAGGCGGCCTGACGGCTGATTTCGCCGATCGACATCGCAAACTCATCCGATGCCGCGGCTGCTGATGTTGCGCCGCGATTGGCATCTTCCATTGCATGGGCGACTTCGCCGGTGCGGGTGGAGGATTGTTCGGCTGTTGCTGCCATCATGGTCGAGGTGGTTTGCAACTGGCTCGATGCGCTGGCGACGCCGTTCACCACATCGCCGACAGTGCGCTCAAACTGATCAGCGAACCCTTGCAATGTTCGTTCCCGTTCAAGCCGGGCTTCTTCCTGCTGGATTTGCAGGCGGGTTTGCTCCTCAAGTTCTGCCTTGGCCTTTTCAGAGCGTTCGCGGCTCAGGCGTTCAAGCCGCATTCCCGCGCGGTGGAACACGCCCATGGCGCGGGCCATTTCGCCGATCTCGTCGCTGCGAGAGCGACCGAGAATCTCAACATCCTTGTCGCCGCTTGCAAGCCGCGTCATCTGATCGGAAAGCTGCTTGATCGAGCCGCCGACCGAGCGGTCGAAATAGCGCTGTGCGATCAGCGTGAGCACGGTCAGGAGGCCAGCAAGCGCGATCCACACGAACAGCAGGGTCGTGACGAGGCTGACGCCGGAATCCGACATGGTATCGGCCTCAGTCGACTTGAATTCGGCCAGTTCCTTGCCTGCATCAAACGCCGCTGCGCCTGTTGCCGTCACTTCATCGGCGGCCATGGAATTGAGACTGGTTCCCAGCGTATCTGGATCGAAACCGCGGATCTGACGACGGAAATCCTCGATCGATGCGGCAATCACGCCGAATTGCTGGCGGACCTCAATCTCGCCTTCAGGTGTCGCTGCGCGCAGCTCTTCGAGCTTGGTATCTGCCAAAGTCAGGACCGCAAGAGCCTGATCCGCCCGGACAGGATTGCCGGTGGTGACCAGAGCTTCTGCATGGCGCTGGGCTTCGGACAGCTGGGTCACAAGACGCTCGGCATCGATGGCCAGATCGTGGCTTGCGTTGATCTGTTCGGCATTGTTGCCAAGCTGCATGAAGAAGCCGATCATCGCGAGACCGGCAAGCAAGGCAAAACCGAGATTGAAGCCAAAGAAGGCGGAAATCTTGCGGCCGATCGAAAGATTGCTGAACCATTCGCCCGCTGCGCCAAAGGGCACGGGTTTCGAAGCAGGCTCTTCACCTGCGTCGCTGACGCGTTCGGCTTCAAGGTCGATTGCGATTTCCTGCAAAGCGCTCATGCTGATTGCTCACCCGTTCTGGAGATGGTTTGCCGCGTGTCATCGGCTGATTGGGAGGTCGTGTGATTTTGTGCTTCGATCAAATGGTCGATCTCGCGCGCGGGCATGGCCTTGTAATAGAGCCAGCCCTGGATCTGATCGCACCCGGCAAGCCGTACCATGTCGGCCTGTTCGTGGGTCTCGACACCTTCGGCGGTGACGCCCATCTTGAGCGCGCGCGCGACCGCAATGCTTGACAGCATCATCGCGCGGCTGCCGTCATCTTCGCCTGCCTGCACCACCAGGCTGCGATCAAGTTTGAGCTTTTCAAAGCGGAACTGGCGCAGAAAGCCGATCGAGGCATATCCGGTTCCGAAATCGTCGAGCGAGATTTTGACGCCAAACTTGCGGATCACATCAAGGCTGCGCTCGGCCACGACCGGGTCAAGCACGAGGCAGGTTTCCGTGACTTCCAGCTCAAGCTGTTCGGGCGGATATCCGGTGTCTTCGAGGATTTCGCCAAGCTTGATCGGGAATGCAGGGTTGCGCAATTGCGCCGCAGAGATGTTGACCGAAAGGGTGATGCCCTCCCAGCGGCGGGCCTTGGTCATCGCCTCGCGCAGCACCCACAGGCCAATGGGATTGATGATTCCTGATTCCTCAGCCACCGGGATGAAGATGTTGGGGCCAATCTTGCGATCATCCGAACGGTTCCAGCGCAGCAGCGCCTCGACCGCGACAATCCGCGCTTCATTTGTGCTGTTGTCGGCATCGACGAGCGGTTGATAGAACAGCTCAAATTCGTCCTTGGTCAGCGCCGCGCGCAATTCATCTTCCAGCTCGCGCTTGGCCTCACGGCGTTGGTCAAAGCTATCATTGAACCAGGTGCAGCGCATTTTGCCGTCGCGCTTCGACATGGTCATTGCGACATCCGACCGGCGCAGCATTTCAGAAGAGGGCAAGCGGTTGTCCGAAGTTGATCGGGCGAGACCAATGCTCGCTCCGATAACGATCTCGTATTTGCCGACGGCGATGGGGGTTCCAAGCTGTTCGATGAAGGAACGGCACATGCCTTCAAGGATGGTGCCTGCCACATGGCCTTTCATCGCAACGGCAAATTCATCGCCGCCCAGACGATAGCAGCGCGCCTCATCGCCGCACAGATCCTGGAGCATGGCTGAGCATTGGCGGATCAGCTGGTCGCCGACAGCGTGGCCGTAATGATCGTTGACCTGTTTGAACCGGTCTAGATCGATCAAGGCGATCGCAACTTCCTCATCACCGCTTGAAAACTCTTCGATGTCATTGTGCAGCGCGCGGCGATTGGGAAGTCGGCTGAGTGTATCCGTATCGCCCAATTCCTGAAGCTCATGCACATTGGCGATGCCGTTGCGGCTCAAAAGAAAGATCGTCGCTGCATAAGCGAGAGCGCCTGCGATCAGCAGCGCCTGTGGTGCGACAATGTCGATTGTCCGGCTGAAGCTGATGACGAGCACGATTAACCCGAACACGAGACTGAGCGTGACCATCGGCGCCAGCACAATCCCCCAAGGGGTGAGGCGCAGAGGTTTGCTCGGACGGGACACGTGGTTTCCTTTACTCGCGGGTTGGTAAGGCGAGGCGACGCGCAAGTCCTAAACAGCAATGGCTAACGAAGGGTAAATCGCGCGGGCGCAACTAGAGGAAAATACGCAGGTTTTTGCCTCAATTCGCCGCCGTGACAGCACCGCGGACAAGCTGGTCGGGAAGCTCGTAAATGCTCATCCGTTTGCCGGCTGGCGTAAAAGCGCGGGTCTGGCCTACCACCGTCTCTCCCGCGCCCAGCATCAGGAAGCCATCGCGCGCCATCGCGCTTGCGAGCCGGTCAAAGGCGAGCTTGCGCGTGTCTGCGGCAAAGTACAGCAGCACATTGCGGCACAGGACAAGGTCGAAACGCGCGCGTGCAGGTGGCTCGCCGAGCACGTTGTGGTGCTGGAAGCGGGTGATCTGCCGCACATGGTCCGAAATCTGCCAGCCACCCGGCGTTTCCTCGAAATGGCGCAGCATTTGCGCAACGCCGAGCCCGCGCTGGACTTCGAATTGCGTGTAAAGCCCCGTGCGCGCATGGTGGATCGCCTTGTGCGAGACATCGGTGCCCAGAATATCGATCGTCCAGCCGTCCCAGGCGGCCTTTTGTTCCTCGAACAGCATGGCAAGGCTGTGCACTTCCTGTCCGGTTGAACATCCGGCGCACCAGATTGACAGGCGACGCGCATGTTTTCGGCGGCGGGCAAGTTCAGGCAGAATGTCTTCGGGGATCTGGTCGAAGGTTGGCTTGTCGCGGAAGAAATAGGTCTCGTTGTTGAGCAGCGCTTCGACAACCTGTGTCGCAAGATCACGGTCGTGCGAACGGCGGCGCGGTTCGTCCAGTAGGCAGACAAGCTGGTCGACATTGCTGATCCCGTGTTCGCGGAACACGCCTGCAAGCGCGGTCCCAACTCTCCAACGCCGACTTTCCGTTAGGTGTTGCCCGGTGCGTTCTGCAAGCAGGTCTGCGATGATCTGGTACGAGGCCTGACTGACTTCCATGATTGATCAGGTGTCAGCCGTCTCGGGCAGTCCATCTTCGCCCTGATGCGCGGCGCAGCTGCCGGGGACGAGCTGTGCCATCAGGGCTGCGCCCAATTCATTGGGAGAAGCGACATAGCTGCTAAAGCCTGCCTTGGTGACAGCGCCCGGCATGCCCCAGACTGCGCTGGTGTCTGCATTCTGGGTCCAGACGGTGCCGCCAGCCTCAATGAGGTGTTCAACCCCCTCGATCCCGTCACGGCCCATGCCCGAAAGGATCACGGCAAGCACCCGGCCATTGCACGCATCAGAGGCGCTGCGCAGCATCGGATCAACCGAAGGAAGGCATCCGCTGCGGGCGGGCTCGCTCGAAATGCGGGCGACCAATCGGTCGCCTGTGCGGCGAATGTCCATATGACCGTGGCCGGTTGCAATCGCGACTTCGCCCTTGCGGATCTCTGTCCCGTCGTCGGCGATATGCGTCGGGCGGCCGCTCGCGACTTCGATCTGGCGCGCGAAGACAGGGATGAATGAGCTTGGCAAATGCTGCGTGATCAGGATTGGCAGGTCCATCTCAGGCGATAATTCGCGCAACATCAGGTTTAGCGCGTGAATGCCGCCGGTTGATGCGCCGATTGCGATCAATTCGGGTTGAACTGCGCGGCGCTGTGTGTCGGGCCGGGCGCTGACAGCAGATGATCCATCGCTTGCTGCTGAGTTTTCACCCTTGCCGCCAAGCGCGCGGATCTTGCCGAGCAATTGGCTGCGATAATCATCGTTGAACCCGCCGGGGCGCGGCTTGAGCATGGTGTCAGCAGCGCCCGTTGAAAGCGCTTCGACGGTGGCCTCTGCGCCGTCTTCCGTAAGTGAAGAAACGACCAGAACCTGTGTATCAGGGGCTAGGTTAAGGATCGCGGGAAGTGCCTCAAGCCCGCCCATGCCCGGCATTTCAAGGTCAAGCAGCATCACATCAACAGGTGTTGCCTTAAGCTGAGCAATCGCACGCTCGCCGCTGGATGCGGTCGCGGTGACTTCCATCGCGCTGTCGCTCTCCACGATCCGCTTCAACACGGTGCGGACCGTGAGCGAATCGTCCACGATCATCACGCGGATGGCATCACCAGACGGCGCTTTTGAGCGCGCAGCATCACGCGTTTCGCTTCGCTCAGCCGCCGGCCTGCGAAGGATGCGTGAAGGGGTGGGGGAATGGGCGTTCACGCGAAGCCCACCAGTTGCAGCTTGATCTGCAAAGTCTCGTGGTCAAACGGCTTCATGACATATTCGTCCGCGCCTGCGCTGATCGCTTCGCGGATATGTGCCACGTCATTTTCGGTGGTGCAGAACACGACCTTTGGCTTGTCGCCGCCGGGGCATTTGCGCAGCTGGGTGATGAATTCAATGCCGGTCATCACCGGCATATTCCAGTCAAGCAGCACGACATCGGGCATGGCTGCCTCGCAGGCCTCAAGGCCCTCTTTCCCGTTTTCGGCTTCCTCCACCGCAAAGCCAAGCGTTTCAAGGATATGCCTTGATACCTTGCGGATCACGCGGGAATCATCGACGACTAGGCAGGATTTCATGCTGGGACCTCGGTGCTACACGCGTGAAATGATAGGCGCAGAAGGTAAGTTTTGGATTAAGCGGCATCTTCGAAAGACACTTGGCCGCCGATTATGGCGCCAAGATCGATCAGGAGCGCCGGGCCAGCGCGTGTTTCGACCAGACCTGTGGCGACGCGTGACCATTCCGGGCCAAATCCGCCGGGCACTTCCTTTGCCTCTGACACGCTGGAGGTGATGTCTTCGATCGCGTCAATCCGCAGCGCATAGGCATAGCCAGCAATCGTCACCACGATCGCGCGGTGATCGGTAGCGAACGAGGCAGGGTCAAAACCAATCGCGCGGCGGCAATCGATCACAGTCAGCGCCTGGCTGCGCATGGCGGTGAGCCCGGTGATGAAATCGGGCGTGCGCGGCACGGGTGTAATGGCGCCAATCTCGATCACCGATTGCACGTCGTTGGCGCGAAAAGCACACCGGCGTCCGGCGATCTGGGACATGACGAGAAGTTCATTCATGAGCGCGCTCCCCCTGCCGAGCGCGCTTTCTGAAGCGCGGCAACCAGACCATCGCGATCGTAGCGATAGACAGTTTCGGCCATATTGCTGCCATCCGGCACGTCGCGCAGGCGGATGACAGGCGTTTCAAACTCCACATCAAGCGCAAGCGCGGCTTCGTATTCGTCGTCGAACCAGATCGCGACATCTTCGCGCATGTCGGCATCCTCGGCGATGTCGTATCCTGCCGATTGAACCAGCGGACCAAGGATCGTGTGCGCCCAGTCTGTTTCAGGCAGGCGGCATACGGGCCGGTTTGCTGCCACCGGAACTTCGCCATGACGGGCAAACAGTTCGTGCCCGTCGATAAGGGTCACGGTCTGCTCACCCAGCAAGGTCACAGCCTCGATCATCGGATCGCTTTCGACCGGTTTGAGAGTGCTGTTCAGTTCAACCGCATCGTCAACTTCGCGGACCGCGTGAACCATTTGCGTGGTTCCGTCCGTCAGGCGCAAGAGGCGCACTTTCGGTGTGGAAATCGGCCCATCGGGCAGCCCGACAAGCGGCAGGATCACACCGTCAATGACAGCGCGCGGCTGGTCGCCTGACAGATCGATGGCCGCAACAGGCGCGGTTTCGATCCTCTGCACCAGTTCAAGCCGTACCGCACAGCGGCGGCCGGTGTAATCGGTAAACAGCATTGCGCGGATGCCGCGATGTTCACGGCGCTGTGTGCTGTCTTCGGCATTGCGGAAGACGCGGCTGCGCGCATCAGACACAAGGCCGTGCTGCGCGGCGATATTGGTCACATCAAGCAGCAGCACTGGCTGACCATCATCGAGCAGGGTGGATCCGGCATAGACGCCGGCTTTCATGATCGAGGGGGCGAGCGGTTTGACCACCAGATCGCCGTGCGAGTGAATCCGATCAACTGCGAGAGCAAACAGATCGCCGCTGGCAAGCCGCATCATCACCATGGTGCGCTGCTCAACCGGCAAGGTATCTGCATCCACGCCGAGAACCTGGCTGAGCACGAGACACGGAACGCGGTTGCCGCGAAAGGTGACAAGCGATGTTTCGCCAGCGCGGGTGAAGTCGAGCGCCTTGGACGAGGCGTGAATGATCTCTTCGACAAAGCTTTGCGGGACCGCGAAACGTTGATCGCCAATCTCGACAGTCAGCCCGGCGATGATGCTGAGCGTAAGCGGGATTTGCAGCGTGAACAGCGTGCCGATCCCCGGTGTCGAAGTCACCTTGATCGATCCGCCAACCCGTTCAAGATTGTCGCGCACGACATCAAGCCCAACGCCGCGGCCCGATACATTGCTGACCGCCTCTGCGGTTGAAAAACCGGGTTCAAAGATCAATTCGAGGATCGCATCGCGCTTCATCTCGGTGCGCTGATCCGGGGTGATCAGGCCGGTTTTGACCGCTTTGGCGGCGATCTTTTCTTCATCAAGCCCGCGACCATCATCGCTGACCACGATTGAGATCGTATTGCCTGCCTGACGCGCGGCAATCGAAAGCAGGCCGGTTTCGCGCTTGCCATTGGCAAGGCGTTCAGACGGCGGTTCAATCCCGTGGTCGATCGAGTTGCGAATGATGTGGGTAAGCGGGTCGCGGATCATCTCGATCATTTCGCGGTCGAGTTCAACATCGCCGCCTTCAAGATCAATCAGCACCTGCTTGCCGAGTTCGTTGGACAGATCGCGCACCAGCCGGGGGAGCGCGCCGAACAGGGTTTCGATCCGCTGCATGCGCATGCGGGTGATCGCATCGCGTACATCGGACAGAATTGTTGTGAGCCGTTCAAACGGCCCATCGATGGTCGGCTGCGTGCCCGCCTGACGCAGACGGTGCGCAAGGTCGTTGCGCGCCAGCACCATGTCGGAGACACCGCTCATCACCCGGTCGAGAAGATCAACCGGTAAACGGATCGAACGCTGCGCTGCGGGGGCTTCTGCCTTTTTGGCAGCGCCCGCTGCGCCTTCATCACCTGCGCTGGTGACTTGTTCTGTTTCCGCTTCGAAAGGGACAGCATCGCCTGTCACGCTTTCAACGCCCGGTTCGAGCGCAGCGATCAGCTGCTCATCGCCGCCTTCGACAAATTCTTCGCCAGCTTCAATCGCATCAACCATCAGCGCGATCCGATCCATGATCGCAAGCACCGCGGTGACAAGTGCGCTGTCAGGCGTGCGGCGACCGGCGCGGCAATCAGCGAGCGCGTCTTCGGCAGCGTGGCTGAGCCCGGCAAGGCGCGGGAAATCAAAGAAGCCGCAATTGCCTTTAACCGTGTGAACAAAGCGGAAGATGCTGTCGAGGCGCGCACGATCAGCCGGATCGGCTTCCCAAGCTACGATCTCGCCAGCGCTGGCTTCCAGCATTTCCCGTGTCTCTGCGACGAAATCCGCCAGCAGGTCATCCATGACGCGCATGCCCCTCTTAGAGTTGCGCATCTGTATGGACACAGATGGTTAATGAATGCCTACCTGACCGCTCAGCCCCGTGCTCTTTGCGAGGGGGTTCGCGCTGCATCCGGCGCTCTTCGAACCAGCGTCCAATAGGCAAGCGCAAGACCGGTCAGGCCGCCAAACAGGTTGGCGGCAAGCTCTGCTGCATAGATCGCTGAACTGCCCCAGCTGGCGACCAGCACAAGCGCAAAGGGCAGCATGACGAGGAACACTCGCGCAGCTGATTGGGTGAGCGCGAGCGATGCCTTGTCGATTGCATTCAAAATGCCATTGGCAACGATGAGCAGACCAAAGCCTGCATATCCCCATGCTGCGATATTGATGTAGAGCGCGAATTCTTCGATGATTTCAGGATCATCTGTGAAGAAGCCTGCGAACCAACCGGACAGCGGGATGATCAACAGGACCAGCGACAGACCCCAGACAAGGCAGAAGCCGAACGCATAAAGCGCCGCTTGCCGTGCGCGTCCATATTCGCGCGCTCCCCAGTTCTGGCCAACAATCGCCCCAATCGATCCCGACAGCGCGAGCAAGGGCACGGTTGCAAAGCCCTGCAACCTGCCGGCTGCACCAAAGCCTGCGACAGCCGCCTCGCCCTGAAGCGCGACCAGCGCAGTCAGGATTGCAAGGCCAATCGGGTTGATCGCGTTGGAAAAGGCCGCCGGGCCTGCGACGCGCATGATCGCAATCGCCGGATCAATCAGGCTGCCGCGGCGCAGCAGAGTGAAGTCAATCGGCACATCTGTCCCGCGCATCAGGATCGCGGCCAGAACAGCGCCAATCGCATAACCAATGATCGTTGCATAAGCAGCGCCTGCAATCCCATAGCCTTCAAACCCGAACGCGCCCGTGATCAGGATCGGATCGAGCACCCAGTTGGCTGCGGCATAAGTGACCGAGATATAGCTCGTCTTGCGCGCCTCACCCTGTCCGCGCAGCACGCCGTTAAAGCCCATAATCGCAAGGATCAGCGGGAAGCCGAGCGCAAATGGCTGCATGTAATCCATGATCAAGGGCCGCAGGTGGTCAGGCGCATTCATCAGGGTGAACAACGGGCCGATCAAAGCGTAAAGAACCCCGCCAATGATGATCCCGATCAGGACCGCGAAGACGAGGCCGAAATTCGCCCGGCTTGCGCAGCGCTGCGCATCGCCTTCACCAAGCGCGCGCGCCACCACCGAATTGATCCCCACCATCACGCCTACGCCGAGTGATGACAGTGCGACCGTGATCGGGAAGATGAAGGCAATGGCGGCCAGCGCATCAGGGCCAAGCTGGCCGATGAAATAGGCATCGACGAGCCCGATTGACATGATCGCGGTGACGCCGATGATCGCGGGCAGTGTCTGGCCAACCAGATGGCCCGTGACGCTGCCTGTGGTCAGCTTTGCGTTTGCCGGTTTGGGAGAGGATGGGGTGTCGTCGCTCATCAGTCAGCCGCGCCTAGACGGGCAAGTGATCGCTGGCCAGCCGAAATGCAGCGTGAATCGCTTGTCTTGCACGCGGATCGCATGCGATAAGGCCTCAAAGACATCGCAATGGAGAGAAAGACCGATGGCAACCCAGCTCAAGCCCGACAGCAGCCTTGAAGGCAAGGTCAGCAAGGAAGAATGGCAGGCGCGGCTCGACCTCGCGGCCTGCTACCGCATTTTTAATCACCTGGGCTGGGGGGAATCGATCTACAATCACATTTCGCTCAAGGTTCCGGGCGAGGAAGACACGTTTCTGATCAACCCCTTCGGTTTGCTCTATGACGAAGTCACCGCCTCGAACCTTGTGAAGATCGACGTAGAGGGAAATAACGTCGGCGGATCGCCATATATGGTCAACAAGGCCGGCTTCACGCAGCACGCCTACTTCCACAAGCACCTTGGCACACGCGCAGACGCAATCTGCCACGTCCACACCACCGCAACGATGGCAGTGTGCAGCCATAAGGACGGATTGCTGCCAATCAGCTTTTATGCCTGCAACTTTCAGGACAATATCGGCTATCACGACTTCGAAGGCGTCACCGTTCGGCCCGAAGAAGGGGAGCGGCTGGTTCAGAACCTTGGCAACCACTCGATCCTGATGTTGCGCAATCACGGCCCGGTTGTGATGGACGGTTCGATCCAGGGCATGTTTGTGAAGATGTGGGCGCTTCAGCGTGCCTGCGAAATCCAGATCGCCACGCTTTCGCAGGGCGAACCCAAAGTCGTTCCGCAAGAGGTGATCGACGTGCACCAGCGCGATCTTTCGGTCATGGCCAGCCAGGGCGGCGCGGGCGTGTTCGATTTCGAAGCCTGGAAGCGCCGCATCGACAAGATCGACGACAGCTGGCGTTCCTGATCGCCGCACGCTGCCAATCGTAAACTCGGGCTGAGCCGCGCTTATGCCGCGCATGACGATCAATGACCGGCCGGTCGAGTTCGATCTCGATCCCGACATGCCGCTTCTTTACGCGCTGCGTGAGGCGGCGAACCTCACCGGCACCAAATCCGGCGGCGGCGGCAATTGCGATTGCGGCGCGTGCATGGTGCTGGTCGATGGCGCTGCCTTGCGGTCCTGCCGGATCACACTGGCAGAGGCCGAAGGGCGCTTTATCACCACGATCGAGGGGATTTCGCGCGACCGGTCGCATCCGATGCAGCAGGCAATGGTTGCCGAACAGGCGATCCAGTGCGGATTTTGCACGCCGGGCATCGTGATTGCGGGGGCCGCGCTGCTTCAGCGCAATTCCGCGCCATCGCGGGCAGAGATCGAAGAAGCGATCGGCAATATGTGCCGCTGCGGGGTCTATCCGCGCCTTGTCCGCGTGATTGAGCGTGCAGGGCGCGTGATCCAGCGCCGCGAAAGCATCAGCGCGGCGCCTGCGCCCGGGATCGATGCCGAAGACGCTGCGCAAATGGTGCCCGCCTTACGGGTCGCACCGCCATCCGAAGAAGAATAGCGGCACGACCCTCGGGGGGCTTGTTCAGACGGGTGTGATCAGAACCGTCCGTTAATGGCAAACCGCGCATTGAGCGGCGCGCCGACGCTCGCCTGATGGGTCGCGTGGCTGTTGGGGAAGTAGAGCGTGTCGGTAAGGTTCTCGACATTGACCTGAAGGCGCCAATTGTCGTTCACCTCGTAATAGGCCGAAGCATCGATCCGGGTGTAGCTTGGCAGCACGGCGGTGTTGCCGTTGTTGATGAAGCTTTCATCCTGATGAGTGAGACCAAGACCGATGCCGATCCGGTCTGTGATGGTCACGCTGTTCCAGATCGAGAACATGTTTTCCGGCAGTTCGCGCGGGCGAAGGCCAGTGGGGCCGGTGCGGTTCACCTGCTCACCATCAAGATAGCTGTAGCCAGCTGAAACCGACCATCCGGGCATTACCTCGCCCTGAAGCTGAAGCTCAAAACCCTGAATGGTAGAATCGATCACGTCGAGCGTTGCCGGATCGTTGTCATTGGGCTGGGGCGAGCTTTGCTCGATCTCGAAAATTGCTGCTGTCAGGCTGAGCCGTTCGACAATGTCCCACTTCACCCCGGCTTCAAGATTGGTGAAGGTGTTGGGATCAAGCGCGTTGTTGTTGCCGTTGATATTGGCAAACTGTTCACCCGAACGCGGCAGGAAGCTTTCCGAATAGCTCGCATAGATCGAGATGTTGTCTTGCGGCTTGACGATGATCCCGCCGCGCGGTGAAAACTCTTCATCCTTGCGGGTGCGGATATCGGCAGCGGGCACATTGTTGACGGTGATGTCAAAGCTGTCGAAGCGCCCGCCAATGACCACATTGAGCCATTCGGTAAGCTTGATCTCGTCCTGAATGTAGAGCGAGACAACGTCGATATCGACCTGCGTGAAATCATTGAGGTCAGTCACAAGGTCGACAACCGTGCGATTGCCTGATGCGTTGACGCCAATTCCGCCGCGCAGGTTCAGCGGGCGCGTGATGTTGAAGACTTCAAGATCGTCATTGGTCTGATCCCAGATCGGGTTGAAGCGATCCTGATCGGACTGAGTGTTGATGTATTCACCGCCAACCAACAGCGTGTGTTCAACCCCGCCGGTTTCAAACTCGCCCACAAGGTTGGCAGACAGGATCAGGTTCTGGCGCTGGGTGGTGTCAATATAGCCATCCAGCGTGACTTCGTCAGGCGTGTTCGCCTGATCATAAGCCTGCGCGTAGAAGTTCGAATAGACCTTGTCATAATCGCCATAGAACGCGCTGACGACGCCTTTCCAATTGTCGGAGAAATTGTGCTGCAAATTTGCGCGCACCAGATGCGCTTCAAGCTCGTTAAAGTTGAGCTCCGGGTCTGCGAACACGATGTCTTGGAAAGCTTCGACCGGGCGGCCATCGCTGCCGGTGGGAATACCGCGATCGATGAAGCGGTCGTGATTGGCGTATTCGTAGGACAGATCGAGGATGGTTTCCTCACCCAGCGCAAACCGCGCAGTGGGGTTCACGCCAATGCGTTCACCATCGAAGAAGTCGCGGTGATTGTTGAGCTGTTCGTAAGACGCGTTGAGGCGGAAGGCGACTGTGTCCGAGGCTGAAAGGTTGATATCGCCCTGAATGCTGAACGCGCCGAACGTATCGATTGCGATCTGGCCGCCGCCAAAGGTTTCGCCAAGCGCGCCTTTCTTGGTCACACGGTTAAGGATGCCGCCTGTCCCGCCGCGGCCAAACAACAGCGCGTTGGGACCGCGCAGGATCTCTACCTGTTCAAGGTTATACAGGCCGCGATAATATTGCACATCATCGCGCACGCCATCGATGAAAAAGTCTGCGGTTGAGCGCACCCCGCGAAATACGATCGCGTCGCGGTGGCCTTCGCCTTGCGAGGTGTTCACGCCGGGGGTGTAGTCGATGATTTCGCCAATGCTGGTCCAGCCGCGTTCGGTGATCTGTTCATCCGTGGTGATCGATAGGCTTTGCGGGACATCAATGATCGGTGTCGGTGTCTTGACCGAAGCCACGACATTCGATTGCAGAACATCGCCGGTTACCAGGATCGGATCGCCCTGGGTTTCGAGAATGGGGCCAGGTGAGGGCAGCAGGTCAGCGCCTTGAGGGGCGGATTCTTCTGCAGCAGCAGGCATTGCAATGGCAGCGCAGGAAAGGAAAAGCGCCGTGCGAGAGAGGGTGTTGATCATTGTGTCCTTCCGATTGGTGAGGTGTCGCTATTGCAAACCATTCGCATATGCAACCCGATTCTTGAGAATTATTCTCAAACACGCATTTTGTGGTTTTTGTGCCGCGTCTGAGCTAGAGCGCGCAGCGGTTTTCGCGCCCCCGGCGGCGCTCACGATTGAGGGAGAGGAAGACACATGAAGGCGACCATCTGGCACAACCCCAAATGCGGCACCTCGCGCAAGACGCTGGCGATCCTTGAGAACCTGTCAAAGGTCGATGTCACGGTGGTCGAGTATCTCAAACAGCCGCCTACCCGTGAAAAGCTCGAACAGCTTTATGCCGATGCCGGGATCACGCCCGCAGAGGGTTTGCGCCTGCGCGGCACCGACGCCGAAGAGCGCGGCCTGCCTGATGCGGATCCCGACACGATCCTTGATGCGATGGTCGCTGACCCGATCCTGATCAATCGCCCGCTGGTGGAAACGGAAAAAGGCACAGCGCTTTGCCGCCCGCAGGATGAAGTGCTCAAACTCCTGTAACGCTCGCGTCCCAAAAGCGCGGGATCAGCGCGGGTTAGCGATCCTTGGTCATCGCCTCATCGCTTTGCAGCGTGGCCCAGCCACGCGCGAACACCGCAAGGCACAGCGCGATGATCACGCCAAAGGCGCCCCAATCAGATTGGCCGTACAGCCACACGCCCAGCGCTGGCGCATAGATAAAGCTGAAACCCGCAAGGCTGGCGACTACGCCGGATGCCTGCCCTTGTTCCGCGCGCGTGACCGCAAGTGATGTGCCAGCAGTGGTGCCCGGGCGGAACAGTCCGAAGCCAAGCGAGGCAATCGCATAGCCAAGCGCGATGACATGCAATTGCGTGCCTGCGGCCAGAACAGCAGTCCCGAAAGCGGCGATCAGAACGCCTGAAAGCGTTGCTGCACGCGGGCCCAGCTTGAAGCGCGGAATGATGCCCCATTGCGAGAGCAGAGACGCAATCGCGCCTGCCATCAGGACAAGGCCAACAGGGCCAGCGCCCTCTGCCGGTGTCGCACGCAGGCCAAGCCGGTCGAGCACCAGAAAGCCGGTTATTCCCAGCACCATCGCCTGTGCATGACCGCCAACCAATTGCGCAAACACCCAGCCGCGAATGCGGGTATCGGTCCATTTCAGCCGCGGCGGCTCGCTCTCGCTTTGTGTAGCAGTGCTTTCAGCCTCCTTGCCCAACTCATCGCTCAGGTCTTCGCTCAAACCCTCGCTCAAACCCTCACCCAAACCCTCACTGGGTCCGGAATAGCTCGTCGCAAGCCCGCGCGCTGCGAATTTCGGGGTGTCATTGGGCAGCTGAAGCCACAGCGCCGCCAGCACAATCAACCCAAGCAGTGCAAAGCCGATGAACGGCCCGGTCAGGCCCAGACCCATGAAGGGAAGCACCATTAGCGGCGCCAGCGCAGGACCGATGACCGTGCCCAGACCAAAACTTGATGCGATAAGCGAGAGCGCATTTGTGCGCTCTGATCGAGGCGTGCGCGAGGCCACATAGGCTTGCACCGCAGGCGGCGCCGCGCTTCCGAACCCGCCATACAGGCTGCGCGCGGCGGCAAAGGCGAGCAGCGTCGCAAACGCGCCGAGCCATCCGGCAAGCCCCGCCCACAGCACAAATCCGCACATCACCATGGAAGCGACGAAACCGACCAGCCCCAGCGACATCATCGACTTGCGCCCGCGCCGATCCGATCGACGCGCCCAGATCGGAGCGCAAAACACCCACAGCAAAGCGGACCAGCTAAACGCAAGGCTGATCCACACATCGCTGACCTCAAGCGCGGTGCCAATCGAGGGCATCACCGATTGCATGGCGGTGTTGCCTGCCGCCGTCACCAGCATCACCATGAACAACAGCGCCATGCGCGCATTCGAGATCGCGCCCGTTCCTGTCACCGGGGCGGGGGGTGATGGATCGTTCGACATCGAGTCGCGGGAAGGGTCGGCATCGGCCATGCCATGCGCGCTAGGCCAGCGCCGCGCCGGTTTCAATGATCAGCAGGGTTGAAACTGGGCTTGCCCACCTGAGCGCCGCGCAAACGGCATCGCCAATCTAGTCAAAGGTTTCGGCAATCGCCTTGGGGTTAGGACCGGCAAGCTGATTGAACATTGCCACTGCAATGGCGCAGATCATGATCCCGCTGGCACAGCCCAACAGGCCATTGGCAAGGCCAAGGATCAGGAGCGAGATCGTGCCTCCGCCAAACACGGCTGCGACAAGGCTGGTGATACCAGTCAGCAGCAGGCTGATAACGACAAATACAGCGCCCAGCACGACCCAGAAGATCAGCACCGACCATTGGCTTTCGCGGGTCAGACGGAAGGAATTGGCAATCGCCTTGATCGGGTTGAGCGTCCCGCCAAGGATCAGCGCAGGCATGACAAGCGACATGCGTGCCATCAGCCAGAAGACATAAAGCAGCACCGGAAAGATCACGATCAGCCCCAGCGCCGGAACCCCGGCAACCCCGACAATCAGCGAAATCGGCAAGGCGATCAGAAATCCGCCAAACATGTACAGCAGCATGAACAGGATCATCACCGCGATCAGGCTGGGCACGGTTTTGAGCCCGATACCAAGCGCCTGTCCCACAGTCGGGCGATCATCACCCATCAGCGCCACCATCGCGCCATATCCGGCAAACTGCACCATCAGCGAGATCAGCCCGACCCCCAGCATCGGCCCAATTATCTCGCCCAGACGTTCAGCCAGCACTTCCTGACTGGTTGTCGGGTCTGCGAACAATTCGATATCCGGCACCAGCAGATACATCGCAACCGAAGGCAGCAGCAGGAACATCCCGGCGATGACGAGAAGCAGCTGAGAATTGCTGCGCACCAGGTCAACCGCGCGCGCCCAACAGGCATTCATGTCGAATTTCATGGTGTCTGCGGCGCTCCCTATTCGCATTGGCACTTGATCTCGTCGATCAATGCCCCCACGCAAAGCCCATGGCAAGCATTGCCCCTGATTTACCGCAAGAGTTTGCGTCTGACAGCCTTGAATGGCTGCGCGAAAGCGCGCCCGTTGCTTACACGCATGCGCTTGAGGTGATGGAGCAGCGCAACGCTGCGATTGCGGCAGACGAAGCGCGCGAGCTCGCCTGGCTGCTCGAACATCCACCGGTCTATACCGCCGGAACAAGCGCGGATCCCGCGGAGTTAACCGATGCCCGTTTCGAAGTGGTCGAGGCCGGGCGCGGTGGGCGTTACACCTATCACGGGCCGGGCCAGCGCGTCGGTTATCTGATGCTCGACCTTGGCAAACGCGGCAAGGATGTGCGCTGCTTTGTCCATGCGATCGAAGGCTGGGTTATCGACACGCTCGCAGATTTCGGGGTCGAGGCGTGGCGCGCAGAAGGGCGCGTTGGTATCTGGTGCGAGGATATTGACGGCCGCGAGGCAAAGATCGGGGCGATTGGCGTGCGGGTGCGGCGCTGGGTCACGATGCACGGTTTCTCGGTCAATCTTGACCCTGACCTTTCGCATTTTGGCGGCATCGTCCCTTGCGGGATCGAGGAGTTCGGCGTGACCTCGCTCGCGCGGCTTGGCAAGCAGGTGTCGAGCGAGCAGTGGGATGACGCGCTTATCGCGCGCGCCGATGGTTTTCTCGCCACGCTAGAGGCTGCACGACAAAAGGCATGCAAATCATGAGACGTTTCAAGCCCGTTTTGCTGATCGCTCCGCTGGTGGTGTTGAGCGCCTGCGAAGAAGAGGCAGCGCCGGTTGAGAACACCGAGGTCGGCGGCGAGGCTGCTGGCGAAATCCTGGGCGGGACGATCAGCGATGATATGCTGCCGCTGGAAGAGCTGACCTCGACCTCGCCGCCCGCAGCGCGCAGGCCTGCGGCCACCACCACAACGACTACGGTGAGCGAGGGCGAGGATGGTGAAACCACGGTCGAGACGAGCGTCACCACCACCAACAGCGACGCGCCCACCCCGGCACCGCCGGTGCCACCGGCAGTGCAGGAATAGGCGCGCTGACTAAGCCTTTGTGCTCAGAGAATCAGGCGGCAGATGCGGCCTGTTCTTCTTCAAGCGTCGGGTAATCGATGTAGCCTTCAGGGATCGGGAAGTACCAGCTTTTGGGCACGTCCTTGTTCGGGTTGAAGTGCGCCCCTGCCGCGATCCGTTTATCGAGATCGGGGTTGGAGATATACGGCCGGCCATAGCTGATCGCATCGCAGCGACCGCTTGAAACATCGTCATCGCCTTCCTGCGCAGTGTAGTCCGAATTAAGGATCAGCGCGCCCGAATAAAGCGAACGGATCAGCGCGTCCTGCTTGGGAACATCGGTCTGGCCAAACGTGCCCTCGGGACCCGGCTGACGCAGTTCGAGATAGGCAAGGCCCAATTCCTCAATCACCTTGGCAGCCGCGCCAAAGGTTGCAGGCGGGTTGCTGTCATCGGTGCCTTGACTATCGCCATTGGGTGACAGGCGGATGCCGACGCGGTCCGCGCCCCACACATCGATGATCGCCTCAAGCACTTCGCGCATGAAGCGGGTGCGGTTTTCCGGGCTGCCGCCATAATCGTCATCGCGAAGGTTGGTGCCATCGCGCAGGAATTGATCGACCAGATAGCCGTTTGCGCCGTGCAGTTGGACACTGTCGAACCCGGCCTTCTTCGCGTTTTCGGCGGCGCGACGGTAATCGTCGATCGTGCGGTTGATGTCGTCCTGCGTCATCGCGCGTGCGACAGCATAGGGGATGCGGCCTTCGGGCGTATGCGCTTCGCCAGGGGCCTGCGTTTCGCTCGCGGAGAATGGACGTTCTCCGCCAAGGAAATAGGGCGCCACGATCCGCCCCATATGCCACAGCTGCATCGCGATCAGGCCGCCTGCTTCGTGCACACCTTCGACGATCGGCTTCCATGCCTCGGTCTGCTCATCGCTCCAGATGCCCGGAGCCGATGGCCAGCCAAGCCCTTCAGTGCTGATGCCGGTTGCCTCGGTCAGGATCAGGCCAGCGCCCGCGCGCTGTTTGTAATAGGTGCCCATCATCGCATTGGGGACAAACATCGGCTCAGCCGCCCGGCCACGGGTGAGCGGGGCCATGAAAATCCGGTTCTTGGTTTCAAGAGCGCCCATTTTGAGCGGCTGGAACAAGGCATCATGCATGCGGAAATCCTCTTGATTGAGTTTCAATTGGCTATCCACTTGGCGCTGAGCGGCCTAAGGCGCAAGCATGGAAAATGAGAGGACCTCAAAAGCTAATCTTGCTGGACAAGATTCAGAGCAAGGCTCGCGCCTTCGCGCTGCCTTGCTGCTGGCGGCGCTTTTGGGCGGAAATTTTGCGCTTGCCTTGGGGCCCTGGCTCGTCCGTCTGGCGGATACCGGCGCGGTCAGCGCTGCGTTCTGGCGGCTGTTTCTGGCGCTGCCATTCCTGATTGTGTTTGCAAAAGTGGCGGGGCAGCGGCTCACCGGCATGCCGACAAAGACGCTGGTGCTGGTCGCAATCGGCGCGCTTGCTTTTGCTGGCGATCTGGCGAGCTGGCATATCGGGATCGAGATGACGCGGCTTGGAAATGCGACCTTGTTTGGCAATGCGGGTTCGATCATCCTGTTGTTCTGGGGCTTTATCATTGCGCGCATGCTGCCCAAGGGTTTTGAGTGGCTGGCGATTGTGTGCGCTTTGGGAGGCGCGGGGATCCTGCTGGGCCGCAGCCTTGAGATATCGCAGGAGACCTTTGTCGGCGACCTGTTCTGCATCACCGCAGGCCTGCTTTACGCGGTCTATCTGCTCACCTTGCAAGGAGAGCGGGCACGGTTTGGGTCATGGAGCCTGCTGGTCTGGGTGAGCGTGTTTGCAAGCCCGGTGCTGCTGATGCTTGCGATTGGTCTGGGCGAACCGGTCTGGCCCACCGACTGGACGCCGATCATCGCGCTGTTCATCACCAGCCAGCTGATCGGACAGGGCCTGCTGGTCTATTCATTGGGCCACTTCCCGCCGCTGATTATCGGTCTGGCGCTGCTGACCCAGCCCGCAATTGCTGCGGTGATTGGGTACACGGTGTTTGGCGAAGTGCTCACCGCGCTGGATGTGATGGGGATGCTGCTGCTTGGGAGCGCGCTGGTGGTGGCCAAGGTGTTTCAACGCGAACCCGTCACCCCAGCGAAAGCTGGGGTCTAGGGCCACTATGCGTTAATCTGCTGACATGAAGCGCGGCGGCCACGTCTACATTATGACCAACAAGCGCTACGGCGTGCTTTACGTCGGAGTGACCGCAGACCTTGCCGCGCGCGTAACCCGGCACCGCGAAGGCAAAGGCGGTGAGTTTACCGCCAGGTATCGTTGCACTCGGCTCGTCTATGTCGAGGATTTCCCGACTATCGAAGAAGCCATAGCGCGCGAAAAGGCAATGAAGGCATGGAAGCGCGATTGGAAGGTTGAGGCGATTGAGAAGCAGAATCCGGCTTGGGATGATCTTTACCTGAAGCTGCTGTCCTAGCCGCCCGAGACCCCAGCTTTCGCTGGGGTGACGAGTTCAGAGAGGTGCGTCATGCCAGCGAAAGCTGGCATCTAGGGCGACTAGGCTCTCTCGAAAACGGCAAAGACGCCGTTTGAAACCTCTTCAAAAGCGAATGTGTAGCCACCCCCTTCGTATACGCGATAATCGCGGTGATGGCCGTATATTGGATCACGCAACGAGACGGTGCCTGATCCTTCCGTGCAGACATTCCAATAGTTGCATGGCCAATGTGGCATGACCTCGCCTTGGATTGGTGTGCCGGCAAACCGCCACCCCTTCAGGCGATTAAAAAGCGAGGCCTTTAGTGAGTTCACCCCCCAAACTTCACAAAGCCCAAATCGCCCTGACCCACAGTCCCGCTGGCCATTTCCAGCATGCGGTCGAGGCTCTTCTTCGCTTTGAGGCGCAGGTCCTCGTCCATTTCGATACGCGGTTCCAGATCGCGCAGGGCGGTGTACATCTTCTCCATGGTGTTCAGCGCCATGTAGGGGCAGATGTTGCAGTTGCAGTTGCCGTCTGCTCCCGGCGCGCCGATGAAGGTCTTCTCAGGCAGCGCCTTTTCCATCTGGTGCATGATGTGCGGTTCGGTCGCGACGATCAGCGTGTCGCCCTCGAAGCCCTTTGCGAACTTCAAAATGCCGCTGGTTGAGCCAACATAATCCGCATGGTCGATGATCGCAGGCGGGCATTCCGGGTGCGCGGCAATCGGCGCGCCGGGGTGCTGTTCTTTCAGCTTCAGAAGCTCGGTTTCGCTAAATGCCTCGTGCACGATGCACACGCCCGGCCACAACAGCATCTCGCGGTCGAAATTGCGCGACAGCCATCCGCCAAGGTGGCGATCAGGGCCAAAGATGATCTTCTGTTCCGGCGGGATCTGGGCAAGGATCGTCTCAGCGCTGGAGCTGGTGACGATCACGTCTGACAGCGCCTTCACCTCGGTCGAACAATTGATGTAAGTGAGCGCGATGTGATCGGGGTGCGCTTCGCGGAAGGCTTTGAACTTTTCGGGCGGGCAGCTGTCTTCCAAGCTGCACCCGGCATCCATATCAGGCAGGATCACGGTCTTTTCAGGCGACAGGATCTTGGCCGTATCAGCCATGAACTTCACGCCGCAGAACAAGATCACATCCGCATCGGTTTCTGCCGCCTTGCGCGACAGTTCCAGACTGTCACCCACGAAATCGGCGATGTCCTGAATGTCGGGGGTCTGGTAATAATGCGCGAGGATCACGGCATTGCGTTCCTTGCGCAGCCGATTGATCTCGGCCAGCAAATCATCACCCGTGGGCATTTTGGTTTCGATGCTCATGGCTAATCCCCGCTGCGTTTGAGCCTAACTATCTTGCGAGCGACATAGGGATTGATGCGTCATTTTGCGAGCGATTTACGCGCAATGTGTGCTAGCGTTCGATGCAAGAGGGGAGAGGCAGATGTATGATCTCAATCTGACCGAGGCCTATTGCCCGGCGCAGACCGACACCGAGTATAAAGAACGCACGATTGAAGGCGAATTGCGCGCTCAGGCAGCGGCGCGGCCTGATGCAATGGCCTTGCGCGAAATGCTGGCCGATGGCTCAATCGGGCGCGAATGGACTTATGCCGAATTGCTGCATGATGCCGAACGCTGCGGCCGCGCGCTTGCCTCGCGTCATGCGGCCGGCAGCCGGATCGCGATCATGGGCGGCAATTGCCCGGAATGGGTGTTGATCCAGCTGGGCGCTGCCATGTCGGGGATCACCATTGTCACCGTCAATCCCAGCTTCCTTGCGCGCGAAGTTCGCTATGTGCTCGAACAATCGGGGTCGATAGCGGTCTATTATCAGCCGCATGTGCGCACCAGCGCGCTGCGCCCGATTGTCGATGAGGCAGCGGCAGGATTGCCTGCGCATGATTACGTCATCGATATCGAGGATCACGGCGAATTGTTTGCGGGCGAACATGATGGCGAATTGCGCACGAGCGAACCGCGCGATATCGTGATGATCCAGTACACATCTGGCACGACCGGATTTCCCAAGGGTGTGTTCTTGCACCAACACGGGCTGGTCCAGAGCAACAAGGATGCCTTTGCGCGGTGGGGCCTTGAAGCAGGCATGCAGGTGACGTGTCCGTTTCCGCTGTTCCACACCGCAGGCAGCGCGGTCTGCGTGCTCGGCACAATCTCCAATGGCGGGACCTTGTTGCTGGTGTCAGTGTTTGACCCCGTCGCGGTTGCCAAGGGGATCGAGCGCGAGAAGCCCGAAATGCTCGGCGGAGTTGCGACCATGATCTATGCCATCATCGAGGCATCGCGGGCGACCAACACCGATGTGTCTTGCATCAAGACCGTGATCAGCGGCGGCGCGATGGTTCCACCAGAGCTGAACCGCGCGGCACAGGAAGCTTTCGGCGTGCCGATCCTGATTGTTTACGGTCAGACCGAGACATCGCCTGGCATCACCGCTGCCTGGCCAACCGATACGGGCACAGAATTGGTGGAGACGATTGGTCAGCCAATCCCGCATGTAGAGGTCTCGATCCGCTCGACCAGCGACAATTCGGTTTGCGCCGTTGATCAGCAGGGCGAGATCTGCATGCGCGGCTACAACATGATGGCGGGTTATAACGACAACCCCGAAGCGACCGCCGAGACAATCGATACGGACGGCTGGCTTCATACAGGCGATCTCGGTTCGATCAGCGCGCGCGGCTATGTGAAGATAACGGGCCGGGTGAAAGAGATGATCATCCGCGGGGGTGAAAACCTGTTCCCGGCAGAGATTGAGGCGGCGATGCTTGAACACCCGGCGATTGCCGAGGTCGCGTGCGCGGGCGTTCCGGATGAAAAATGGGGCGAGATCGTTGCCTGCTTCATGCGGCTTGCTGATGGGGCAGAGCGGCCAAGCGACGATGACCTCAAAGCTTTCGTTCGCGAACGTCTGTCTCCGCAAAAGACCCCGGCGCACTGGGTCTGGGTCAAGGAATTCCCGCTGACCGGATCAGGCAAGATCCAGAAATTCCAGCTGGCTGAGCAATTCGCGAAGGGGGAAATGGGGTAGGCACACAGCGAGGATCGCTGCGCCACCCTCATACAGTTTAAGGCCATAATGTATGGCTCTTTACAATATTGTGCCTGCGCGTTATTCCGGCGGGCATGAAGCTTGTCCCCAATCACGCCGAAGAACCGTTCCCGACCGCGCTCGATGCTCTCACCTTCCGGTTTGAGGACATTCCGCGCGTCCTGCGCCGCATCGCAGATATTGCGATCCAGGATTACGAGCTCAGCCGCTCGCAATGGCGGCTGCTGGCTTATGTGCTGCGCCACAAGGGCATGACCCAGACCGAGCTGGCGCGGCTTCTGGAACTGGAACGCGCGAGCGTCGGGCAGGCGATTGACGCGCTTGAGCGCAAGCAACTTGTCGAACGGACGAAATCGCCGGGCGACCGGCGCGTCTGGCGCATCCACGCGACTGAGAAGGGGCGGCTTCTGGTCCCGGCTCTGCGCGAGACGATCAACGAGATTTACGAACAGATGTTTGCCGGCTTTTCCGACGAGGATGTCGCGCTGCTTCATACCTTTCTCAACCGCATCATGACCAATCTGGAAGGATAGGACCCGTGGCCACCCAGTTCAAATCAGACCCCGATATCGCGCTTGAAGACCTTGATCCGAGCGAACTTTCACGCTTTGCCGATGGCAGCGTTCACGCCGTGATGAAGCGCCTGCGCGAACAATCGCCGATCCATTATTGCAAGGACAGCACATACGGCCCCTATTGGTCGATCACCCGGCACCGCGACATTATCGAGATCGAAGCGGTTCCGGCGGTCTATTCATCCGACACTGCCAATGGCGGCATCTCGATCATCGATGCCGACAAGGCCTTGCAGCAATCGACGATGGAAAGCTTTATCGCGATGGACCCGCCGCGCCACACCGCCAAGCGCCGCACGGTTGCTCCGGCATTTTCTCCGTCCGAAATCGAACGTCTGTCCGCCAGCATTCGCGAACGCACCAGCGAATTGCTCGACAATCTGCCGCGCGGTGAGGAGTTCAACTGGGTTGAGAAAGTCTCCGTCGCGCTGACCAGAGACATGCTCGCGATCCTGTTCGATTACCCTTGGGAAGAGCGCGACAATCTTATCAAATGGTCCGATGCCATCACCTCGTTCGACATGATCGAGAACCAGCCGCAGGAACGCATGGCGATGATTTTCGAGATGGCGACGCGGTTCCATCAGCTTTGGGATGAACGGTCAAAGGCAGAGCCTGCTCCTGACCTGCTTTCCATGATGATCCATTCGGATGCGCTGGGCCAAATGGACGCGCAGGAATTCCTCGGCAATATGGCGCTGTTGATCGTGGGCGGCAATGACACCACCCGCAATTCGATGTCTGCGGTGATCGCGGGCTTCAATCAATATCCCGAAGAATGGCAAAAGGTGCTCGATGATGAGAGCCTGATCCCCAATGCGGCGAGCGAACTGATCCGCTGGCAATCGCCGGTTGCACATATGCGCCGCACGGTCGTCGAAGATACCGAATTCCGCGGGCATCAGTTCCGCAAGGGTGACAAGATCATCATGTGGTATGTCTCTGGCAACCGGGACGAAACGCTGTTCGAGGATGGTGAGCGCGTATCGGTTGAGAGGGACAATGCGCGCCGCCATCTGTCCTTTGGGTATGGCGTCCACCGCTGTGTTGGCGCGCGGCTTGCCGAATTGCAGATACAGGTGCTGTTGTCAGAGATGCGATCCCGCGCGCTGATGCCCAAACTGATGGGCGAGATCAGGCGCGCTGAAAACTCTTTCATCAGCGGCATCACTCACCTGCCGGTGCGGATCGATTAAGCGGGGGCGGGCGCCTGTCTCAGACAGTGCGCCAAACCTCGCTCTCCTGCGCGACCAATCCGCGCTTTTCGAGGTCGAGCAGGTGGGCTGTCACGCTCATCTCCGCCGCGGGGATGAGGCGCTCATCCAGCCCCTTGTACATTTCGGGAATGAACCCGCCGACCGGACGCGCTTCCTCACCCAGCAAACGCAGGATCTGGTTTTCGCGCTGGCGGCGGTGGCCGATCATGCCGCGCACCAATTGTTTGGGCTTGGTGATCGCATCGCCATGGGCTGAGTGGTAAACGACGTCCTCGCGCGCCATCAGCTTTTCAAGGCTCGCCAGATAATCGCCCATATCGCCATCCGGCGGGATCACCACGCTGGTTGACCAGCCCATCACATGATCGCCGGTGAACAGCGCACCGCTTTCTTCCAAGGCAAAGCACAGGTGGTTGGACGTGTGTCCGGGCGTTGCCACCGCGGTCAAGGTCCATCCGGTTCCGCGCATCTGCTCGCCATCTTCAAGCACGCGGTCGGGTTCGTAAGTCGGATCGAAGGCCTCATCCGAACGCGGGCCATCGACTTTGAGCACCAGAGGCGCACAGCCAACAATCGGAGCCCCGGTTTGCGCGGCCAGGGGCGCGGCAGCGGGTGAATGGTCGCGGTGAGTGTGCGTGCACATGATCGCGCTGATCGTGCGTTCGCCGACAGCGGCAAGGATCGCCTCGATATGCGCCGCCTCATCTGGCCCCGGATCGATGACGGCACAATCGGGCCCATCAATCTGCCCCACCACATAGGTTTGCGTGCCGGTGTAAGTGTAAGGCGAGGGATTGGGCGCGAGTACGCGCACCACCAGCGGCTCAAGCTGATCGGCAAGGCCCGTGGGCCACGGCTTTGGCGGTATCTTCGACATGGGGTTGCATATGCCGTTCATGGTGCCAGAAGTCACGACTGAGTTTGTTGCGTGCGTGCCGAACATGTGTTCGGCCCTTGGGCCACAGCCACCCGCACCCTCCGCCCTTCCACCCGGATCATGATCCGGTGTGACAATCCGGGTGGAAGGGCGGAGGGTGCGGGTGGCCACGTCGCGAGCGTGAGCGAGCCTACGATTATGTCCGACTACATTCTTGTTCTTGATGAAGGCACCACCTCAACCCGCGCCATGCTGTTTGCGAGCGATGGCGTGCTGGCGGCGAGCGCGCAGCAGGAATTGACACAGCACTATCCGCAATCCGGCTGGGTAGAACACGACGCGGCTGAGATCTGGGACAAGACGCTTCGCTGCGCCAATGATGTGATCCCCAAGGCAGGCGGCGCGGCCTGTATCGCGGCAATCGGGATCACCAATCAGCGCGAGACCGTGGTCGCGTGGGACAAGACCACAGGCGAGCCGCTCACCCGCGCTATCGTGTGGCAGGACCGGCGGACCGCGCCGTTCTGCGAAACCTTGCGCACAGGCGGCCACGAAGAGGCTGTTCAGCGCAAGACCGGCCTGCTGCTTGATCCGTATTTCTCGGGCACCAAGATGCGCTGGATGCTCGATAATGTGCCCGAAGTGCGCGCCGCTGCCGATGCGGGCACGCTCGCCTTTGGCACGGTTGAAAGCTGGCTCACGTACAAGCTGACCGGCGGATCAGCGCACATCAGCGATGCCAGCAATGCGAGCCGCACGCTGTTGATGGGGCTTGCCGATCATGGGTTTGACGAAGAGCTGTGCGCGCTCTTCGGTGTGCCCTTGGCCGCGCTGCCGAAGGTGACCGATATGTCCGGGCGCCTTGCCGAAACCGATGCTGCGCTGTTCGGCAGCGCGATCCCGATTGCAGGTCTTGCCGGCGACCAGCAATCGGCAACGATTGGGCAAGCCTGCCTGTCACCGGGAGAAACCAAAGCGACCTATGGCACCGGCGCCTTTGTGCTCACCAATCAGGGGGACAACGTCCCGCATTCTGCAAACCGTTTGCTCGGCACCGTGTTGACCCAGATCGGCGGCCAGCGGACCTATGCAATCGAAGGATCGGTGTTTGTTGCAGGTAGCCTTGTGCAATGGCTGCGCGACTCGCTTGGCATCGTAGAGGTCGCGAGCGAGACCGAGGCGCTGGCCCGCTCTATCGCTGACAGCGGCGGTGTGACCATCGTGCCCGCACTCTCTGGTCTTGGCGCACCGCATTGGAAAGCCGATGCGCGCGGCGTGATCACCGGCCTCAGCTTTGCGAGCGGTAAGGCGGAGTTGGCGCGCGCCGCGCTGGAGGCGATGGCGCACCAGACGCACGACCTTGCCGAAGCTTTTGCCGCTGATGGCACCGCCTGGGGCACTTTGCGGATCGATGGCGGCATGGCCGCGAACGATTGGATGGCGCAGGATCTCGCTGACATGCTGGGCGTCACGGTAGAGCGGCCCAGTTTCATCGAAACCACCGCGCTGGGGGCAGCCATGCTCGCGGCTGCCGGTGTGGGCCTTTATCCTGATCTTGACAGCGCCGCTGCAAAGATGCGCGGTTCGCTCAAATCGTTTGAGCCTGCGATGGATGATACAGTGCGCGAAGAACGGCTGGCGCGGTGGCGCAAGTCTCTCAAAGCGGTCTAGAGCGCGTCCAGAGTCCAACGCCCTGCGACCGGCTACAAGTCCTCAAGCCGCCGTTTCAACCGGCTGTGTATCGCGCGCGCTGGCGATGCCATTTCGAACCCGCTGCGCCATGCTTCATCAAGCCGCGCAATGCGTTCGTGAAGGCGCTCTGTCTCAGCGATCAGTTCGCGCGTTTCAGGCTCCAGTGCGGCCAGCGCCTTGGGATCAGCCTGACGATCAGCCGGAAGCGTGCCATGCAGGCGCACCTGCGTTTCGCTCAACTCGCCGGAAAAGAAGGCCCGCTGATTAAGCAGCCATGCCAGCACATGCATCATGCGCGTGGTGGTCTTGAGCCCTTCGGTTGAAAGCGCGAGGCGCGTGGTCGCATCCTCACCGATCTCCGGCTCGCGCGCACCCATTGCAAACACCGCGCGCACGTCATCAGCGAGCACCAGTGCCTCGGTATAAAGCGCCTCGATAATCGGGCGTGAAAGATTGGTCGTACGTGCCATGGATATGGTGCGCTATTCGTCCTCGCACCGCTCTACCAGCGGTCCATGGTTACTATCCCGTAGTGTTTCAAAGCCGTCCCGTAGCGGCACAATATCCCACCGGGTTTAACGAGGTGTTGCGCTGACAATAGGTAACGGGTGAAAGCGTGGCCTTTGCGGCCTTTGCAGGCGGTGATTTACGCGATGATATCGGGCAGCAGCGTGTCTTCGATGATCGCGATCTGATCCTTCAGCCGCAATTTGCGCTTCTTGAGGCGTGCGATCTGAAGCTGATCGGTTGACCCTGCATCGCTGAGCGCCGCGATCGCTGCATCAAGGTCGCGATGTTCGGTTCGCAGCAATTCGAGGCGTTTGAGGAGCTCTTGCTCATTCATGGCCTGAAACGAATCGTCCTCAACAAGTGTCGCACCAAGCGTTCCTCATGCGTCAAATTGCGCTCGCTCGCTATGGTCTTTTCGGTTTCAAAGACAACTCATCGCCAAACCCTGCCAGCAGGCCTAAGCGGTTTTCCTGAGGAATGCCCGCAGGATGCCGCAATATTGCCCCTAGTGAGCGATTCATCTTTCATCAGGGCTTTGCATGAATGCTGATTTTATGATCAATTGATGATCTGCGGCCCGGCCGCTTGATGCCGAGTCGCTCCACGGGGGCACACCCCCGCCCATATATAGGAGAACGCATATGGCATCGTCCGCAGCTTCATCTCACGTGAATGCTCTCCAATCCAAACATGCAGGCCTCGACGCCCAGCTCCGCGATGAGCTTGCTCGGCCCGCTCCCGATGCGGCGATGATCCAATCTATCAAGAAGCAGAAGCTGAGGCTCAAGGAAGAGATCTCGCGCTGCTAGGCCAATGGTCTGGCGGCGCGTGCCGCAGCAATCGGGCTGATCCATTAACACTTCGAAAGCGGTGGCCTTGCGCGCTTTGCTTTTGCGCGCCTGACCGCCTAGGCTTAGCGCAATCATGACCGCTGCCAATTCCGCCCGCTTGATCCTCACCCGCCTGCACGAGGTCATGGCCTCGCGCCTGCATGCGCAGGGCAAGCTGGATTCGGTGGTCGAAATCATCGGCGAAAGCCTGACGAGCGAAGTGTGCTCGATCTATCTGCTGCGCGAAGGCATGCTGGAACTGTTTGCAACGCGCGGCCTTAATCAAAGCGCTGTTCACGTCACCCGCATGGCGATTGGTGAAGGGTTGACCGGAACGATCGCCGACAATGTCGAGACGCTCAACCTCGCTGAGGCAAAGGCGCATCCCGACTTCCTCTATCGCCCCGAAACGGGTGAGGAGAAGTTCCACTCCTTTGCCGGCGTTCCGATTGTCTATCGCGAACGCGCGGTTGGCGTTTTGTGCGTCCAGCATGTCGATCCGCGCCGCTATGAAGAGGTCGAGATCGAGGCGCTTCAGACCACAGCGATGGTTCTGTCCGAGCTCATCACCAATGCCGAATTGGTGGATGAGGAAGCAGCGTTCAGCCTGTCGCCGCAGCAATCCGGCCCGCAACAGCTGAGCGGGCTTACGCTTGTCAAAGGGCTTGCTGCGGGCGTTGCCGCCTATCACCAGCCGCGCGTTCAGATCACGCAGGTCATGGCCGAGGATATCGAGGCCGAACGCCACCGGGTTTACAGCGCGTTTGAAAAGATGCGCGAACAGATCGATGGCCTGACCAATCAGGCCGAATTCGGGATCGGCGGAGAGCACGAGGAAGTGCTCGAGACCTACAAGATGTTCGCATACGATGAAGGCTGGTCGCGGCGCATCAACGAAGCGATCGATTCCGGTCTCACCGCAGAAGCCGCGATTGAGCGCGTTCAGCAGCACACGCGGATGCGGATGCGCGAGATTGACGATCCGCTTCTGGCAGACCGGATGCACGATCTGGAAGATTTGGCGAACCGGCTGTTGCGGATCGTGTCCGGCCAGATCGGCACCGCAGCCCAGCAGGGTCTGCGCAAGGATACGATCCTGATCGCGCGCAATCTCGGCCCGGCTGAATTGCTCGAATATGACCGCCGGCGGTTGAAGGGCGTGATCCTTGAAGAAGGCTCGCTGACCGCGCATGTCGTGATCGTCGCACGCGCAATGGGTGTGCCTGTTCTGGGCCGGGCGACAGGATCGCGGGCAGTGATCCGCGAAGGCGATGAAATCCTGCTTGATGCGACAGCGGCCAATGCGACCGTGCGCCCGTCGACCCAGATGGCAGACGCCTTTGGACAACGCTTTGCCAAGTCAAAAGAACGTCAGGCCGCGTATGCAGAGCTGCGCGATGTCGAACCGTTTACCCGCTGCGGCACGCGCATTCAGGTGATGATGAATGCAGGGCTGCGCGATGATATGAGCGCGCTGTCGATGACAGGGGCAGACGGCGTTGGCCTGTTCCGCACTGAATTCCAGTTCCTTGTTTCCGCGACTTTGCCGCAGCGCGAACGCCAGCTGAAACTCTACCGCGATGTGATGGATTCAGCAGGCGATAAGCCGGTTATCTTCCGCACGGTCGATATTGGCGGCGACAAGACGGTGCCTTACCTCGCCTCTGACATTGCTGCGAATGACGAAAACCCTGCCATGGGCTGGCGCGCGCTTCGCCTTGCCCTGACGCGCGAGGGATTGATGAAAGCGCAGGCGCGCTCGCTGCTCGAAGCGGCAGCGGGACGATCGCTTTACGTCATGTTCCCGATGGTTTCCGAAGTGTGGGAATTTGACGAAGCCAAAGCGGTGTTTGACGAACAGCTCGCTTTCCTGCGTTCAAAAAAGAAGATGGTGCCCGAACAGATCCATTTCGGCGCCATGCTCGAAGTGCCTGCGCTTGCCGAGATGCTCGATCTGCTGCTGCCCAAGCTGTCATTCCTGTCGGTTGGCACCAATGATCTGACGCAGTTCCTGTTTGCCGCAGACCGCGCCAATCCTGAGCTGGCCCAGCGTTATGATTGGCTCAGCCCATCAATCTTGCGGTTCCTGCGCCGAGTGGTGCAGAACACAATTGGCAGCGATGTTGATCTTGGCGTGTGCGGTGAAATGGGCGGGCGCCGCCTCGAAGCCCTGGCGCTGCTCGGCATCGGTTTCCGCCGCCTGTCGATCACGCCCGCAGCGGTTGGCCCGATCAAGGAATTGGTGCGCAAGGTTGATCTGGCGGAGCTGTCTGAGGCGATGAACACCTGGCTTTCCGAACCCGGCACCAATCTGCGCGAAGCGATCAGCCAATGGGCAGCCGAGCGCGAAATCGAAACGGATTAACACCAAGCCTCCTCCAGTTAACGATGAGGCAGGGCAATCCGGCTCTTGCGTGGCTTTTTTTGCAAGTGCGAGCTTGACAGCTGACCGACTGGCAAGTTTGAGTGTGACCACAACAAAACTGCAAAATAACCACGCCAACGTGGATTGGGTCATGGATAGCGAACAGGACAGCACAGCTGAAGAGCTGCCCGCCGATGAGGAAGCGGTGACAGGTCAACTCCCCTTTGACAGGGTGGGTGATCAGCTGCGCGCGGCGCGCGAGGCAAAGCGGCTTGACCTGTCGCATATCGCTGCCGAAACCCGGATCCCGCAACGCCATCTCGAAACAATCGAAGCAGGCGACTTTGTCTCGCTGCCTTCGCGAACCTATGCGATCGGTTTTGCCAAAACCTACGCACGGACGCTGGAGCTCGACGAAGAAGAGATCGCTGCCAAGGTTCGCGAAGAGCTGGCCGATGGTCAGGCGCGGCAATCGGCGATGGGCGGCGGGATGGAGCCGGGTGATCCGGCCAAGCTGCCATCTGCGGGCCTTGCCTGGTTCGGCGCGATCGCTGCGCTGATCCTTGCGGTTGGCGCATTCGCTTTTGCCAGCACGTATTTCGGCGCGGGCGCTGAGCTTGGATCGTTGATCGCGCAGGATGAAACCGAAGAGGCGGCGGACACTGCCGAAAGCGGCGAGGCGCTGGCTGCCAATGACGACGCGTCTCCTGCGTCAGAGACGGCAGCGGCTCCGCCTTCAGGTGGGCAGGTGATCTTCACCGCCACTGGCGAAGGCGCATGGGTGCGCTTTTACGAAGAGGGCGGCGAACGTCTTTATGAAGGTGTGATGGAAGAAGGTGACACATTCGAAGTGCCGCCCGATGCCGAAGACCCGCGGCTTAACACCGGACGGCCCAATCTGTTCGCGATCACGATTGGCGGGCAAAGGGTTCCGCCGCTTGCCGATGAAATGATCCCGGTCAGCGATGCGCCGGTTTCTGCCGCTGCCCTGCTCGCGCGGGCGGATCAGGCGGTAAGCGGGCCTGCTGCTAGCAACTGACCGATAACACAGCACATTCCCCCGTTTAGTAATGCTGCGGGGTCGACTTGCGCGTGCGCCTGAGCCAGAGATTCGGCTGATATTCATGCGCGCCGCGCCACATTTCCGGGCATTCATTGAGCGCGTTATCTTGCAAGGGAGCCTGAACCACCATGACCCCTGGAAAATCTTCACCTGTTTCGCTGCGCTGGGGCTTTCCCACTCTTGGCGCGATTGTCGCTGCTGCTGTGGTGGCAACCACGCCTGTGCCTTCGATGGCGCAGGACAATGCAGAAGCCAGACTGCGCCGCGCCGAAGCCGAAATCCGCGCTTTGCAGCGGGCGGTCTTCCCCGGCGGCGATGGACGGTTCTTTGAACCGCAGATCACCGCAGATGGCACCGCCACCGGCCCGACTGTTTCGACCGCGCCTTCGACAACGGCAGTGACCGATATCCTTGCCCGGCTTGATGCGATCGAGCTTCAGCTTCAGCGGCTCACCGCGCTGACAGAGGAAAACTCCAACGCTGTCAGCGTGATGGACAGCCGCGTGAGCGCGCTCGAACTGGCTGCCGAACGTGCGGCGGTTGAGGCAGAAACCGCCGCTGCCGCAGCCACCGAGGACACAGAAGGGGCTGAGGAAGCGGGCGCGACCGAAAGCAATCTTGCTGCCATGACGCAAGAGGATGAGGCGCCTGCTCAAACCGGACCCAGCGCCGAACGCCTTGCCGCGGTTCAGGCGATCACCAAGCCGCAAACCGATGATCCGGCAGATGATGAATATTCCTATGGTTTCCGCCTGTGGAATGCCGGTTTCTACCCCGAAGCACGCCAGCAGCTTGCTTCCTACGTCGAAAACCATCCCGATCACTTCCGCGTGACGTATGGCCGCAATCTCTTGGGCCGGGCGTTTCTTGATGATGGCATGCCCGAAGAGGCCGCGCGCTGGTTCCTGCGCAATTATCAGGCCGACCGCACCGCCCGCCGCGCACCTGACAGCCTGCTGTTCCTCGCAGAAGCGATGATCGCTCTCGATGACACGCGCCGGGCCTGCATCGCGCTGGCGGAATTTGGCGATACCTATCCCGCGGTTGCAACCGGGCGTCTGGCAGACCAGTATGAAAGCAATCGGCAACGCGTGAACTGCGGCGGCTGATGGGGGATACTGGGGGCGCTGATTGATACACAAATTGACCTGACACAGCTCGATGCTGAGCTGATCGGCCGTTTTCGCCATTCTCTCGACGAGCTTTGGCCTGCCGAGGAGCGCGAAGGGCCGCTGGGGCTGGCCGTTTCCGGAGGGCCAGACAGCCTTGCCCTGCTGGTGCTCGCGCGCGCGGCCCTGCCGGGAGAGATCGCAGCGCTCTCCATCGATCATGGTCTGCGCCCCGAAGCGGCAAGCGAGGTGGCTTTGGTTCATGGGATTTGCGCTGCAATCGATGTTCCCTTTGCCGCGGCCAAGGTTCAGGTCAGTCAAGGCAATCTTCAGGCCCGTGCCCGCGCTGCGCGCTATGCCGCGCTTGCGCGGTGGGCGGACGAGGCAGGGATCGGCGCGATTGCCACTGCTCACCATGCCGACGATCAGGCAGAGACGCTGCTGATGCGGCTTGCTCGGGGAAGCGGGCTTGCAGGGCTTGCCGGTGTGCGCGCGGTCACGCAATTACCAGGCGCCCTTGACGAAGACTCCCCCGCGCTGATCAGGCCGCTCTTGGGATTTCGCAAGAGCGAGCTTGAAGCCATCGTTGCCGATGCCGGGCTGACCCCGGTGCGCGACCCTTCGAACGCTGACCGCGCGTTTGACCGCGTGCGCGTGCGCCAGCATCTGGCCGAGCATGACTGGCTTGATCCGCACATGCTCGCAGCGTCAGCTCAGCATCTTGCCGAAGGCTGGCGAGCGCTCGAATGGTATGCAGAGGTCGATTGGGAGGAAATGGTCGCCGCCGAAGAGGATGCAGATGGCGGGCCGGTCTACCGCTATTTCTGTAACGCTCCGCGCGCGATTCAGGTCGAGACAGTCCAGCGGATCGTCACGGAGCTTGGCGGGATGGTGTCTCGCAGTGAGGCAGGAAGGGCTGCTGACCGCTTGTGGCGCGGCGAGAACGCATCACTGGGCGGGGTGTTATGCGTGCCGGGCGCGGAAAAGCTGGAAGGCACGCAATTGACGATGCGGGTCTGGCGTTTCTCTCCCGAACCGCCGCGCAACACGCATTAGCGCGCAATAGGGCGAGCATCCGCCGCCCTTGCGGCCTACGACATGATCTTGTCGCCAAGCCCGATCATTTTGCCGCGCGTGATCACGACCTTGTCGCCGCGCTTGGCAATCGCGAACAGCTTTTCAGCAAACGGATCAGGCACACCGATGCAGCCGTGCGAGGCAAAGCCGTTCATCACCGGCGAACCGTGGATCGCAATCCCGTCCCAGGTCAGACGCAAGGTCCATGGCATCGGCGCGTTGTTGTACTTTTCCGAAACGTTGTCGCGTTCCTTGGTCAGGATCGGGAAGGTGCCGAGCGGGGTCGGGTGCGAGGTCGTGCCAAGCAGCGCCACCGCAGTGCCGATCTCGTGACCATCGCGGAAAACGCTGATTACGCGCGCATCAAGGTCAACCGTCATCACCAGCTTGCCTGTGGCAGGTGCGCGGCTTTCATCCCAATACCATTCGCCATAGCGGATCGTGCCGCTGATCGGCAGGATCGACTTGATCACGAAGGGATCATCGCTTGCCACCGTTTGCGCAAGCGCGCGTGTCGGTGCCGGAGCGGGTGCCGGAATGGTCTGAACCTGCGGTTCGGAAATCATCCGCGCAGCAGGGCCGCGCGGCGCAGCATCGCTGTCAGCTGATACATATTGCGCCGGCACGGTGTTGTAGGTGACTTCGTCAAAATCGAAATACGAGCCTGCTGCCGTTGCTGATCCAATGGTCGGAGCAGCGGCTTCAACTGGCGCGCTTGCCAGAGCGTTGAGCTCAGCCGGGGCAGGGGGAAGTTCGGGCAAGTCTTCCTCGCCAAGCTGCGGGCCATATGGCTGCGGCAGGCTGGGATCGACCACAAGCGATGAACCGCCGGTTGTCGGATCAATCGCGCGGATCGCGTTTTCCGCTTCGGCGGCCACCCGTACAGCGGCGTCGGCTGCCTCCTCAGTGCTCGTCTGCGCGAGCGCGATGCTGGCACCGCAACCAAGCGCCCCAAGTGAGGCAAGAGCGGCGAAGCGGAGTGTCTGGAAAGCCATTTGCTGTCAAAATCCCTCGATCAATTGCGCGTATTATGCCGTTATTTCGGCTTAACTGCCAGTGACTAACCGGCACGCGTCCCTTCGGGGGACGGGATCGGGGGGTAAAAGTTAATGCGCACAGCTGGCGCGTCTGCTTTCCAGCGAAACCGATTATCCGTGCGCGCCGAACTGGTTGGCAATGGCAATGCTCAGGCGCAGCATCAGTGCGTAAGCGCGTTCGATCGGGTCGATATAATCGCGCGTGATCGCGGCATAACCTTCGCTCGCTTCGTCAGGATAGTCAGCAGGCGCATCCATCGCAAAGTCGCTGGGCGAGGGGAAACGCGTGGGGAAGGCTCGGCGCAATTGCGCAAGCGCGTCTTCGATCCTGAGGCTGAACACCATTTCCAGCACGTCTTCGCGGCTGATATCATTGGCGCGGCTGAACACCGGGACGGATACTGCACGCAGGAAAATATGCTGCATCAGCGCCAGCCTTAACGCCTGGGCCGCTCCGATCATCCGGCGGGTTTCCTCAACCGGCGTGTCATCTTCGTGCGGCGGCAACTGGCCAAGCAGCCGGTGGTATTTGAGCGCATCGGCCCTGAGGCGCGAGGCAAGGCGGCGATAGACCCCGGTGCGATCATCCTTGGTCAGATATTCAGCCAGCGTCTCGCATGCAGCAGACAGGTGCGGTTCGGTCCCGCGATAGGGGCGGCTTGCCCAATAGGCGGAATTGAACAGTTCGCCATGCGCCGCGACGGTCTTGATGCTGGCCAGCGAATTGGAAGCGCGCGCTAATCGCAGCAATTGCTGCCCGCGTTCGCTTTCAGACAGGAGCGCGGCGATCTCTTCATAATTGCCATCGGCCGCTTCCCCGATCCCGGCGATCACATTCACCGGAAAGCCCAATTGCTGAAGGATCGAATTGTGCGGGATCGCGCGGATCTGGCGCAGGTTCATATCGCGATCAGCGCTGAGATCGGACTGACGGCGAGAGACGCGGCTTCCGGTTGAATTGAGCAGGCCAAGCCCAAAGGCGGTAACCGCGCGCGAATAGGTCTGGCTGCGCAGATGGCGGCGTTGATGCGCGCGGATAGCACGATAGAAATCAAGGCTGAGGTCCGTGCGCGCATAGAACGGATCATCGCACACGTCGCTGCGCTCAGGCGCATCGGTGATGATCCGGGTCAGCGTCGCGCGTGCCAGCGCGGGATTGGCAAACAGCAGATAGCCATCGCCGCCCTGAAAGCTGACTTCGGGTTCAAGCTCGATATCGTGGCGGTGGAAACGGCTGCGTGCCCAAGGGCTGAGCGGCCAGGTCAACCGGTCTGCAAATCCGCCCGGATGCGCGCCGCGGCCCATGCTTTCGCCGTGCGTGTTGAAGATCAGCGCGGCGACATCGGCCAGCCCGTTGCGCTCCATCGCCTGTGCGAGCCGGCCCTGAAGCCGCTCAATCGCAAGGCTCGCCGGGATCTGCCCGACGAACCGGCCAGCATCGGAGAACCCGGTTTGAATGCACACCCGTCCGCGCAGGCGAGCATAGGCCTGATATTGCTCTTCGCGGCACAGCGCCTCAAGGAAACGGCCGCCATGTTCAAGCGCGCTTTCGGTTTCAAACAAAGGCGAGACATCAACCTTGTCCTCGATCCCGAACAACCGCGCGAGATAGAGCGCTGACAGGATCGTTGAAGGCTGTTCGCATTCCGCAATCAGCATGCGGATCGGCGTATCGGCGTCGATATGCGCAAGGATCTGCGCCATAGCGAGGAATTGCCGTGTCGCAGTGGAGCTCTCGATCGCGAGCGATGCGAAATTGGTGCGCTTTGGCTCAACCTTGTCGAGCATCCGCCGCAAGGTTGCCATCGCGCCTTTGCTGGCAAGGTCGAGCCCGGCATTCTCGCCCAGATGCACGCGGATCGCATTGTGCAGCTGCTTGGCGTTCACCCGGAAATGGATGTGCGCCATGCCCAGCCCATCGGCCCGCATTGCTGCGGCAAGCGTGAGCAGGGCGATAGCGTGCGCGTCATCGTCTGCCGCCTCTGCTTCGCTCTCAAGCGCAGCGATGACGCCATCAAGCGAGGTGAGCTTTGCCGGATCATCGGCAGTCAGGCGATTGGCCGCAGCAGACAGCCTTTGCGCATCGCTTAAGTCTTCAGCAAAATCCGCCGCGCTGCGCGCCGCGTGCTCGGCAGCGCCAACCAGCGTTTCAATCAGCGCGTGCTCTGCATCAATCGCCTTAAGATCGGCAGCATACCTTTCGAGCCGTTCGGCCTTTTCAGCAAGGCGGAAGCGGATCGATGTGTACCATGCAATATCGGTGCGCCCGTCCATGTCGTATCCGACCCAGGTCGCAAACCGGAAGGGCAGCGGCTTTGAAATCTTCCACTGCTTTGGCCAGCACATCGCCGCATGAGACAGCGCCTCTTTCACGATATCGCTGCGCGCATCCTGCGCATGCGCAATCGCGCGCATCGCCTCTGCATGTTCATAGTCCAGCGTCACCGCCGGGCGCGGCTCGCTGGTCGCGCAGGCTTCCTGTGTGATCGCGGCGCCGGTTGACGCAGCCTCAGCCACGGCAGCGGTGTGCGCCGGGGTCATCAGGAAAGTCGGGTGAGCGGTGAACACCGCATGGAGGCTGGGCGTTTCCCAATGCACCCTAAAGGCATCAAAGTCGGCTTGCGATTTCAGTGTTTCGGTCAGCGCTGTGCGGTTGGCCTGCGGATCAACCGGGGCAAGCATACGCCCAAGCCGCTTGGCCCGCGCTTTGAGCGAGGTGCACTCCATCTCGACGATCAGCTTTTCAAGCGCATCGAGATCCATGACATCGCTTTCCAGCGCGCGCGACAGATCAAGGCCCAGTTGAAACACCGGGTTGAACAAGGGTGTCTCCCGCGTGCGGGCGTGGAGTTCCTGCAGGCGCAGGGAGAGATCACCAAGCGTGCTGAGCGGCAAGGTCATGAGGACGCGTTCTCCAGATGGGATTGTGCGAAGGCTGCGGCGGCGCCGAGCAGGCCGGGTTGGGGATGAGTGATCAGCTTGACGGGCATTGCCGACATGAGCGAGGCGAACCGGCCCTTGGCGCAGAACCTTGAGGCAAAGCCGGAGGCGAGCAGCGTCTCGCGAATGCGGTAGCCAAGCCCACCTGCAATCACGACGCCCTTGGCCCCTTGGACCAATGCGATATCGCCGGCGACCGATCCCAGCGCGAGGCAGAACCGGTCCACCGCGGCCGATGCCAGCGAATCTTCGCCTGAAACACCAGCGGTCCAGATCTCGACATCGGACAGCTCCATCACCGCGCGCCCTTCAAGCGCGGCGAGCGCGTGATAGATATCGACAATCGCCGGGCCGCACACGACGCGTTCGTTCGAAACCCGCGTGTGGCGCTGGCGCAGCCGGGCAAGGATCGCATCCTCGATTGAATCGAGCGGGGCAAAATCGCCATGGCCGCCTTCGGTTGCCTGCACGCGGTACGTGCCATCCGGGCGGCGGTAGAAATAGGCAACGCCAAGCCCTGTGCCCGGGCCAAGCACGCTGATCGTGCCGCGTTCGGGCAAGTCCTCTTGCGGCCCTGCAAGGTGCAGGAACTGATCCGCCGGCGCGCGCGCAGCGGCATGCGCAACAGCGGCGAAATCGTTGATCACCACCTGCCGCTTTGCCCCCAGCTTCTCCGCGATCAGCGGCGGGCGGATGATCCACGGATTGTTGGTGAAGCGGATGATGTCAGGCTTGATCGCGGCAGCAACAGCCATGGCGATATTGTCTGGCAGGCTGCCGCCTTGCTGATCGCGGAAATCCTCCCACGCGGTCTGGAAGCTTGCATGCTCTGCGGTGTGGAGCGTGGTCGGCTCGCCCATGGCGATGCTGCCATCCGCGCTGACCTCGGCGATGGCAAAGCGCGCATGCGTGCCGCCCACATCGACAGCGACAATCTCGGTAACCCCCGCCAAGGTCTTACAGCCCTGCGCTGGCGAGCATCGCCGATGCGCCTTTTTCCGCGCTGTCGGCCTGGGTTTGCATCATGCGGTACAATTCGCGCCCGACGCCCCATTGCGCCTGAGGGTCAGGGGCGGGGGTGCGCGATGCGAGGTCTGCGGTGGTCGACAGCTCTCCTGTTGCGGCGCACACGGTGATCATGTCGCCATCCCGGACAAGGCTGAGCGGGCCGCCGCCAATCGCTTCGGGAGTGGAGTGGATCGCCGCTGGCACCTTGCCAGAGGCCCCAGACATGCGGCCATCGGTGACCAGCGCGACCTTGTGGCCGCGATCCTGAAGCACTGCGAGCGCCGGGGTCAGCGAATGAAGTTCGGGCATGCCATTGGCGCGCGGGCCCTGGAACCGCACGACAACAACCACATCGCGGTCAAGCTCACCCGCTTTGAAAGCCTTGGACACATCCTGCTGGTCTTCAAACACGCGCGCCGGCGCGGTGATGGTCCAGCGGTCCTTGGCAACCGCTGATGATTTGAAACACGCCCGGCCAAGATTGCCGGTCAGCAGCTTCATCCCGCCATCAGGCTGGAACGCGTTGGACACAGGGCGCAGCATGTTGTCATCGCGCGACTGGGTGACGCGGGTCCATTGCAGCGCTTCGTCTTCCCACACGGGCTCGCCGGTATAGGCTTCAAAGCCGCTGTCCCACACGGTGAGGATATCTGCGTGAGCGAGGCCCTCTGACAGAAGCTCGCCAATCACATAGCCCATGCCGCCTGCTGCGTGGAACTGGTTCACATCACCAAGGCCATTGGGATAGACCCGCGCGATCAGCGGCACGACGCTGGAGAGTTCGGCAAGGTCGCTCCAGTCGATGATGATGCCGCCTGCGCGCGCCATTGCCGGGATGTGGATCGCGTGGTTGGTTGATCCGCCGGTTGCGAGCAGGCCAATCACCGCGTTGATGATCGCCTTTTCATCGACAACCTGCGCAAAGGTGCGCTCGCTCGTACCGGAAAGCTCTGCGAGCCGGTGCACGGCTGCCCGGTCAAGCGCCTGACGCAGCTTGCTGCCCGGCTGGACAAAGGCTGCGCCCGGCACATGCAGGCCCATCATCTCCATCATCATCTGGTTGGAGTTGGCTGTGCCAAAGAAGGTGCAGGTGCCCGGCGAATGGTACGAACCAAGCTCGCTTTCGAGCAGTTCATCGCGCCCAACTTCGCCAGCGGCGTATTTCTGGCGGGTTTCCTGCTTCTGCTTGTTCGAAATGCCGCTTGGCATCGGGCCAGATGGCACAAAGATCGCGGGCAGATGGCCAAAGCGCAGCGCGCCGATCACCAGACCCGGCACGATCTTGTCGCAAATGCCAAGGAAAGCAGCCCCGTCATACATCTGGTGCGACAGCGCGACAGTTGCCGCCATGGCGATGTTGTCCCGGCTGAACAGCGACAGCTCCATGCCATCCTCGCCCTGCGTCACCCCATCGCACATGGCCGGCGTTCCGCCTGCCACCTGCGCAGTCGCGCCGACTTCGCGGGCGTAGATCTTCATCCGATCAGGATAGCGGCCATAAGGCTGATGCGCGCTGAGCATGTCGTTATAGGCGCTGACAATGCCGATATTCGGCCCGCGCTGGTTCTTCATCGCGTCCTGATCTTCCAGCGCGCCTGCAAAGGCGTGGGCAAGGTTCGAACAGGCGACATCCTTGTGTTCGGGGGCGCGGGTGCGTTCGCGTTCCATCAGTTCGAGATAGGCGCTGCGCGAAGGGCGCGAGCGTTCGATCACGCGCTCTGTCACCCGGCGGATTGTCTCGTTGAGATTACTCATGCCAGCTCACCCCATCGCGTTCGGTCAGGGCAATGGCCGCGCTCGGCCCCCATGATCCGGATGTATATGTCTTGGGTTTGACCCCGTTTGCTTCCCATTCGGCGCGGATTGCGTCGATCCAGTGCCATTGCGCTTCGACTTCATCGCGGCGCACGAACAGCGTCTGGTCACCCTTGATCAGATCAAGCAACAGGCGTTCATACGCGATCCGGCGCTGGGTTTCGGCAAAGGCGCTGGGCATTGCGATCTTGAGCGGCACTTCGCGCAGGCGCACGCCGTCCTGATCAAGGCCGGGAACTTTCGCCATCAGCGACAGCGTGATGTCTTCTTCGGGCTGGATGCCGATCAGCAGGTGATTGGGCTGAAGCCCTGCGCCCATGCCTTCAAAGATCGAGTGCGGGACACAGCGAAACTTTACCAGAATTTCCGTCACACGTTCGGGCAGCCGCTTGCCTGTGCGCAGATAGAAGGGAACGCCCTTCCAGCGCCAATTGTCGACATGCGCCTTGATCGCGGTGAAGGTTTCAGTGTCCGACGGCTTGCCAAGCTCTTCGTCATAGCCGGGCACTGCCTGCCCGTTCACCGCACCCGCGCGATATTGGCCAGTGACCGTCTCGCTCGCAATTGCCGGGCGAAGCGCGCGCAGAACCTTGACCTTTTCATCGCGCACCGCGGTTGCATCGAAACTGGTCGGCGGTTCCATCGCGACAAGCGCGAGCAATTGCAGCATGTGGTTCTGGACCATGTCGCGCAGCGCGCCTGCATCGTCATAGAAGGTCACGCGGCCTTCCAGCCCAACCGTCTCTGCGACAGTGATCTGGACGTGTTCGATAATGTTCGAATTCCAGATCGGTTCGAACAGGATATTGGCAAAGCGCAGCGCGAGAAGGTTCTGGACCGTTTCCTTGCCCAGATAGTGATCGATCCGGAAAATCCGGTCTTCGGGAAACGCCGCGGCGACCGCGTCATTGATCTCGCAGCTGGTTTCAAGATCAGTGCCGAGCGGCTTTTCAAGGCACATGCGCACTTTCTCGCCGGTCAAGCCCGCATGTTGCAGGCCTGCAATCGTCGGGCCGAACAGGCTGGGCGCGGTCGACAGGAAGATCGCAAGGCCGCCGTTATCCTCATCACCCTTGCCAGCAGCAGCGACTTTTTCCGCCAGCGCATCAAAGCCTTCGATACTTGATGCATCAAGCGCCTGATATGAGAGCCGGTTGAGGAACCCCGCCATGCTGCCGCGCCGTTCAGCCGGAAGGAATTCTTCCAGCGCTTCACGCGCCATATTGCGGAATTCGCTATCATCAATGTCGCTGCGCGCGGTGCCGATAATGGCAAGGCGTTCAGGCAAAAGACCATCTGCATCCAGCGCGCAAAGCGATGGGATCAGCTTGCGCCGTGCAAGATCACCCGTGGCGCCGAACAAAAGCAGTCGGTCAGCAGCAAATTCTGTCATTTTGATCCCCAATTTTGATAGGGCGTTACTCATTAGACCGCGTAGCTGCAATCATAGAATTATTGCAGGTGCGAATAGATCGATTTCAGTCTCAAAACGCTACGGAAACCTTGCTGTATTCGAACTGCATCGGGCCGAAACTGGTGATGAAGGAAACGTCTGCAGCGTCGCGTCCAACCCCAATAATTGCGGCATTGGCAAGGTCTGCCATGCCGGTCGCATCGACAAGGTGCCATGATCCGCCGGCGCCATCAGGATCAGCAAGATAGACCTGCGCGACAGCGTGAAAATCCTGCGGTGTCACACCGGGCGCATAGCAAGCGACATAGCGCGCCGGGATCGAGGATGCGCGCGCAAGCATGACAAGGACATGGCTGTAATCGCGGCAGATGCCCTCGCGCGCGATGAAGCTGGCGGTTGCATCGGTGGAGGTGTCGCTTGCGCCGGGGCGATACGTGAAATGCTGGTTGATCCAGTCGCGGATCGCAGCGATGCGCGCGCCGCCTTCGGTCCCGCCAAATTCGGCTGCGGCCAGTCCCTGATATTCATCCGCGCGGCAATATCGCGAATCGAGCAGGTATTTCACCGCGTCTCCGGGCAGTTTGTAGGGGGGCAGGGCATCAAGCGTGTCGAGCCGGTGGAGCGTGCGCGCGGCTTTCACCTCGGCTTCGTATTGAACCTCGATCCGGCCATTGCCGAGCAGCCAGGTGCGGGTTCCGATCCCATCCTGCGCGGCAACGCGGTTTGCCTGATCTGACGGGGCGATGCGGCATTTCGAATGGAGGATGTCCTGCCCATCAGTGTCAGCAACCTCGAATTGCAGCAGGGCAGAGGTTGGCTGCGCAAAGGAAACAGCAAAACGCGAGGCGACAAGTACGGTCATGATCACTCGACTAGGTGAGGGTTTTGACCCGCTGCGCAAGAGCAAAGCGATGCGGCCTTGCTGATATTTTCCTACAATGCTGGGCAGGGGTAAGATCGGCAGCGCGCTTTGCGATTGTTTTCACCCCATGCGCGCTGTCACAACGGCGCTGGCGCGGCGAAGATGAAAGGTCACACTTTGATGCCTGCAATATGCCTAATTCCCCAGCAATTTCATGATCTTGTGGGAATCGCAAAGTTTTAAAAAGCGCGGCTTAGGCGGTCCAAGTCAGCCGCTGATCGCGCCATAAAGATCGTGCGCATCGGCATCTTCGATCTCAACCTCGACGATCGCGCCAGGCGCCAGATCAGCCGGCACATCACGCAGATAAACCGCGCCGTCGATCTCTGGCGCATCAGCCTGGCTGCGGCCGGTGGCGCCAATGTCGCCATCTTCGTCAGGTTCGCCCACCTCATCGATAATCACAGGCAGCACCCGGCCAACCTTGGCAGCAAGCTTGGCCGCGCTGATCCGCTCGGTCACTTCCATCAGGCGGGCATAGCGCTCTTCCTTGACCTCTTCGGGCACAGGGTTTGGCAGATCGTTTGCCGCTGCGCCTTCAACTGGTTCAAACCGGAACGCGCCAACCCGGTCGAGCTGGGCTTCTTCCAGCCAGTCGAGAAGGTATTGGAAGTCTTCTTCGCGCTCACCCGGAAAGCCGACGACGAAGGAGGACCGGATCGCAATATCGGGGCAGATGTCGCGCCACGATTTAAGCCGGGCGAGAACCTTTGCCTCGTTCGCCGGACGCTTCATGCTCTTGAGCACGCTTGGCGCGGCGTGCTGGAACGGAATATCGAGATACGGCGTCAGCAGCCCATCTGCCATCAGCGGGATCACCTGATCGACATGCGGATAGGGATAGACATAGTGCAGCCGGGTCCATGGCGCTTTGCCTTCGGGTGTGCGCAGCTGGCCCAGCTCACGCGCCAGATCGGTCATATGCGCGCGCACCTCGCGGCCTTTCCACGGCTTTGCCTCGTGCCTTGTGTCAACGCCGTAAGCCGATGTGTCCTGGCTGATCACCAGCAATTCGCGCGTGCCGGCAGCGACCAGCTTCTCCGCCTCACGCAGCACCGCATCGATCCGGCGGCTGGCAAGCTTCCCGCGCAGCTGCGGGATAATGCAGAAGGCGCAGGAATGGTTGCAGCCCTCGGAAATCTTGAGATAGCTGTAATGGCGCGGGGTCAGCTTGATATCCGCTTCGGATGGCTGCGGGATCAGGTCGACAAACGGGCCTTGGCTGGGCGGGGCGTGTTCGTGAACAGCCTCGACCACTTGCTCATATTGATGCGCGCCAGTGACCGCGAGCACTTGCGGATGCGCCGCTCGGATTGCGTCTGCCTCTTCGCCCATACAGCCGGTGACGATCACACGGCCATTTTCCGTGATCGCTTCTCCGATCGCTGCAAGGCTCTCTTCCTTGGCGCTGTCGAGGAAGCCGCAAGTGTTGACGAGCACCACGTCAGCCCCGGCATAATCAGGGCTCATCGCATAGCCATCTGCGCGCAGCCGGGTGAGAATGCGCTCGGAATCCACGAGTGCCTTGGGGCAGCCGAGCGAGACCATACCCACGCGTTTCTGCGGGCCGACGCGCTTGGCGTCTGGAATATTGGTGGCGGTTGTCATGATGGCCGCGCCTCTACACTGGTTTGTCAGATGTTGCCAGAGCACCCACTCCTTCCACCCTTCCACCCGGATCGTACCCCGGTGTGATAATCCGGGTGGAAGGGTGGAGGGAGTGGGTGGCTCGGCTGCGAGCCTTTGCGAGCCGCTATCCAAGAAGCGCCAGTGCCACCCGCGCGCACAGCTTTCCTACTGCGTTGGTGGCCGTTACCATGCCGCCGCAGGGACGTTAGCAAGATCGGGAGGGATCAAAGATGAGTGATTTTGCATTGTGGCCGGTGCTGGCAGGGACCGCGGCCTTCTTCGTGGTTGGGGCGATCTGGTACGGGGTGCTGTTCGGCAAGGCCTGGCAAAAGGCGGCAGGAATGTCGGATGAGGACGTTCAAAGCGGCAATATGGCGCTGATCTTTGGCCTCACATTTCTGTTCGAAATGCTGATCGCGATGGTGCTGTGGCACCTGATCGCGCGCACCGGGCCGGAGCCGCATGTTGTGATGATGATGTCGGTCGGCTTTGCCATTGGCGTCATGATCCCGGCGGTCGGGATCAACTACCTCTATCAACGCAAAAGCGGTGTGCTGTTCGCGATTGATGCAGGCCATTACATCGCCGGCATGGCAGCAATGGGCGGCGTGTTCCTGCTGTTTTTGTGAGGCGCGATCCGAGGACGTTCACCCTCGTGTCGTGAGCATCCTCAGATCAATGCCCGTCGCCGCTGGTCGTACCGTTCTGGGTTGGGACGATCTCGACCACGACGTCGCCGGGCTCAAGGGATTGGCATTCGTCTTCCCAATAGCCGATCGCGCGGCCATTGCGGTAGATGCGCAGGCCCCTGCCGCCGCTTTTGAGGTCGCTGATGGAACAGCCACATTCGGCCTCTTCAACGACGCGCTCAACCAATTGGACGCGGCCTGTGACAGAGGCGAGATCGGCAAGATAGTCGGAGATATGAGCGCCTTTGGCACTGCCGGCGAGCAGCAGCCCGGTAAAGCGAACCGGGTTGATCACATTGTTGGCGCCGGCCTGACGGGCCAGCAGTTCGTTGTCATTGGCGCGCACGACCACGCTGATGGGGACATTGGGCGCCAAATGGCGAACAGTCAGCGTGATCAGGATCGAGGTGTCATCGCGCCCTGCCGAAACAAGCACGGACTGTGCCTGTGCAATGCGCACATCCTTCAAGGTTTCGTCCCGCGTCGCGTCAGCGTTGAGCACGTTGACGCCAAGCTTTTCCGCTTCGACAAGGCGCTCTTCACTCGGATCGACGACCACGATTGCGCTTGGATCGGTGCCGCGTTCGATCAGTTCCCCGACGCTTTCAGATCCCGACACACCATAGCCGAGCACAACCACGTGATCGGACAGTTTTTCCTGGATGCGGGCCATGCGCCACTTCTCCCAGCTGCGTTTGATAATGAAGTTGTAGGCGGTGCCCACAAAGATGAAGAGCACGGCAAAGCGCACCGGCGTCACGATCAGCGCTTCGACCAACCGCGCGCGGTCTGTCACCGGGGCGATGTCGCCAAAGCCGGTGGTCGTGATCGAGATCATCGTGAAATAGACGACATCGAGAAAGCTGACTTCGCCATCGACATTGTCAACCAGCCCGCCGCGATCCCACCAGTGGATCATGACAACGAGCAAGATCAGGAACAGCGCTGCGCCCAGCCTGATGCTCAGATCACCCCAAACCGGCAGCTTGACCGCGCGCCGCAGAGGTTGGAAGCGGCGGCGTGTGCGGGCCCGTTCTGTGATCGCTGAAAACATGCGTTGCTGCTTAACCCTGATACCTCTCGGCCAGCGCGCCGAGCGAGGAATGGTGTGTGAGATCAAGCTGCAACGGGGTGACCGATATCGATCCTTCGTCGATCGCTTCAAGGTCGGTGCCGTGGTCAAGCGTGTGCTCAATCGCTTCAAGCCCGAACCAGAAATATTCAAACCCGCGCGGGTCACGCCCTTCGACAACCGTGCCGCGGGCATAATCATGGAAGCCCTGCCGCACCACCCGAATGCCTTTGACTGCATCTGCTGCAAGCGGCGGAAAGTTCACATTGAAAAACCCGCGTTCTGGCAGCGGGGCATCAAGCAGCGGCTCAATCACGCGCTTGCCCCATGCGCGCGCAGCCTGGAACGTATCGTGATCGGCTGCACCGTGACGGCTGGTGACCTGGCTCAACGCGATTGAGCGGATGCCTGCAAGCGCGCCTTCCATCGCGGCTGATGCTGTGCCCGAATAGGTGATGTCATCGCCAAGGTTTGCCCCGCGATTGACGCCGGACAGGATGAGGTCAGGTGCGGCGTCGACAACTTTGCGCAGACCCATAGTCACACTATCGGTCGGCGTTCCGGTGACGGAGAAACGCCGGTCGCCGTATTTGCGCAGCCGGACGGGCCGCGTCAGCGTCAGAGCGTGGCCCATGCCCGATTGTTCTTCTTCGGGCGCGCAAATCCACACGTCGTCGGTAAACTCGCGGGCGATTGCCTCAAGCGCTTCGAGCCCCGGCGCGTGAATGCCGTCATCATTGGTCAGAAGAATGCGCATTCTTGGTTAGCCCTTCGCCGGTTCCAGCTTGGTTATGCCACTCATATAGGGAGCGAGCGCTTCGGGCACCAGAACGCTGCCGTCAGCCTGTTGGTAGTTCTCGATCACGGCGACCAGCGTGCGCCCCACGGCAAGGCCAGAGCCATTGAGCGTGTGGACGAATTCGGTCTTCTTGCTGCCCTCTGGTCGATAGCGCGCATTCATGCGCCGCGCCTGGAAATCGCCGGTGTTCGAGCAGGAGGAAATCTCGCGGTAAGCCCCTTGCCCGGGCAGCCAGACCTCAAGGTCAAAGGTCTTGCGCGCGCCGAAACCCATGTCGCCGGTGCACAGCAACATCTTGCGATAAGGCAGGTTCAGCGCCTCAAGCACCTCTTCTGCCGCTCGGGTCATGCGCTCATGTTCAGCGGCGCTGTCTTCTGGGCGCACGATGCTGACCAGTTCGCACTTTTCAAACTGGTGCTGGCGAATGAAGCCGCGCGTGTCGCGCCCGGCTGCGCCAGCTTCGGAACGAAAGCATTGGGTGAGCGCGGTAAGCCGCATGGGCAGCGCCGCGTCATCGATGATCTGGCCCATCACGCTGGCGGTAAGCGATACTTCGCTGGTCGGGATCAGCCAGCGATCATCGGTGGTGCGAAAGCTGTCCTCGGCAAACTTGGGCAGCTTGTCCGTCCCATACATGGCTTCATCGCGCACCAGAACGGGCGGGTTGCATTCGGTGTAGCCATGCTCTGCCACTTGCCGGTCGATCATGAACTGGCCAAGCGCGCGGTGCAGCCGTGCCATATGTCCGCGCAGGAACGTGAATCGCGATCCAGAAAGGTTTGCGCCGGTTTCAAAGTCCATGCCCAGCGCAGGCGCGATATCGGCGTGTTCCTTGGGATCGAAATCGAACATGCGCTTTTCGCCCCAGCTGGCGAGTTCGACATTGCCGTCCTCATCCTCGCCTTCGGGCACGTCATCGAAGGGGATATTGGGAATGATGGCCAGCGCGTTCTGGAGCTTTTCGGCAACCGCCTTCTCGCTCTCTTCAAGCCCGGGCATATCCGCCTTGATCTGGGCAACTTCAGCCTTGAGCGCCTCGGCCTTGTCCTTGTCGCCCTGACCCATGGCAGCACCGATGGCTTTGGATGCCTCGTTACGGCGGCTCTGCGATTCCTGAAGCCGGGTGGTCAGCGCGCGGCGTTCTTCGTCAAGCGCAAGAACGGCCTTGGCCGCAGCCTCTGCCCCGCGCCGCGCCAGCGCGGCGTCAAAAGCTTGCGGATCGTCTCGGATCAGTCGGATATCATGCATGGGCGCGCCTATGCCTGTATCGTATGACGATTGAAAGAGCGGATCGGCTGCGACGGGCCGATCCGGCCCGGCATTACCCTGCGGTGAGCATCACCCTTGACGATGCGCCCGAAAGTGCGCCTTGATTGGCATCGAGGCTCGCCGGGCGTTCTGCGCTGGGATAGGCTTCGCCGAGAAGCTCCAGAGCCTGCCCGATGCGTTCGTGCAGATCGCTGTTCTCAGCGCTGATCGCATCAGACGAAGCGGCAAACGCGCTTTCGGCTGCTTTGTAATAGCCATAGCCATCAAGATAAGGGCCGTATTCCTCGCCTTCCGATGCCTGCGCATACTGGGCCACTGCGCGTTCGATCTGGTCAGCAATTACGCCGCCCGCGACAGCGCCAGCAGCGCTGCCATTGTCAGGCGCCATGTCCGCTGCTGAGCGAAGGGCTGCAATGATCGCGTCGGCATGGCCATCAACAACTGCGACATCTGCCCCACCAAGCGCTGCGGCCGAAGCGGTGCTGAAAAGCGGTTTGAAATCTTCAACGCCGAGCTCCGCAAAGACCGGATCCATCTCAAGCAGAACTTCTGAAACAGGATGCGCGAACATTTCCCCGGCGGCTTCGCCCTGGCCCGCACGATATGCATCGCGCGCGGCGATCACATGGGCTTCGGCGACAGCAAGCGCAGAGCCATAGACAACCGGATCGGTTGCGGCAGAACCAACATTCACGCCGCCTTCGCCTCCTTCACCCCCGGTGCCTTCGCCTCCTTCGCCGCCTTCACCTTCACCGGCTTCGCCGCCCCCGCTTTCGCCAGCGCCTTCGCCTTCTCCGGCTTCTCCGACCTGAACGGCTTCGCCGCCTTCACCGCCTTCGCCAGCTTCTCCCGCGCATCCGGCAAGGCCAGCGCCTGCCAATGCGGTTGCAAGGCCAAGGCCTGCCCAGGTCTTCAACTCGACTTTCATTTCGTTGTCTCCAGCACTATCGCGTTTGGACAAGCCTTACGCACGAGCAAAGTTTTTGCAATTCGTTATCAAGAGTGAATCATGATTTTAAAGATCGCCGCGATCACTGATGAAGCAAAACTGGCAGAGCTGCTGGGCAAGCTTGATGCGCTTACCTGGCAGGATGGCCGCGCGACCGCTGGCGCTGTGGCGCGGCAGGTCAAACACAACCAGCAAGCGGTGATGACCGATGCTGCCTGGCGCGATCTCAACGCCGTGCTGACACCGCTCATCTCAGAAAATCCGGTGGTGAAGGCCGCAGCGCGTCCGCGCAGAATCTCTGCCCCGATGGTCAGCAAGACCGAAGGCGGCGGCCATTACGGCGCGCATGTCGACAACGCCATAATGGGTTCGGCCAATGCGCGTATGCGGACCGATATTTCCTTTACCTTGTTCCTCAGCGAACCTGACAGTTACGAGGGCGGCGAATTGGTCATTCACACCGCCGGGATGACTCAATCGATCAAGGGTGCACCGGGCGAACTGATCCTCTATCCATCGACCAGCATCCACGAAGTGCGCCCTGTCACCAAAGGTGCGCGGATTGTCAGTGTCGGGTGGATTGAGAGCATTATCCGCGATGATGCGCAGCGCGAACTGATGTTCGATCTTGAAAATTTGCGCACTTCGCTACGCCAAAAGCTGCCTGCCGGATCGCAGGAGCTGCTGACGCTCGACAAATCCATGTCGAACCTGCTCAGGATGTGGGGACAGGTTTAGCCGCGCGCGGCTTTGCTGCGGGCCGCCGGGTCTTGTGCGTGAACCAGATGATCAGGCTCACCCCAACCACGCTTGGCCCGGCCCAGATCATCGGGTTGAACACATGTTCGGGCACCCACCGGATCAACCCAACCGACATGAAAGCGGTGTAGGCCGAGATGCCCATTCCGATCAGCGCGCGGAAATGTTCCCCGACATAAGCCTTGGGTGTCGGCGGCTCGCTGCGCCAGATGAAGACTTGCTGGATGCTCATCGCAACCACGCCCAACAGCGCGAGAGCCATCATCAAAACCTCGCCAATTTGGGCGCCGTACAGGCCGCATTGCAGGGCGGAAATGACAACCGCCGCAATCACTATCTGATAACGCGGACGGCGCAGTTGAGCCCGGTCGCGGGCGTGCTTGACGACGCTTAACCCATAATCGGCAAATCCGATGGTGAGGATGCCGAGATACAGCATCATCCAACCGAACAACCCGTCGAACAAGACACGGTCAGTAACCGAGGGAATTCGTTCCTCTGGACCGTAGAGCGACAACAGCGCCATCGCGACGGCGAGTGCGCCTGCCCCCATGAAGCCATAGCATCCAATCCGGCCCCAGCGACGGTGGTTTGCAGCACCCTTGCGCGTGAGGATCGGCACCCAGAAGGCGATCAGCCCGGTCGTGCCGGTGATCACATGCAGGACAACGAGGACTTCAAACAAATGCATACAGCCAAAGTGTACAGTTTTCTGGACACTCAAAGAAGCAAAAATTCGCGTGCCGTTAAGCGCGCCTCCACTGGGTGGCCGCGTTGAGGTAGTCGGATCGGACTATGAGATTACCAATCTGACGCTCTCGCACCCCTTCGGGCAGGTCTCGCACCGGCAGGTCAGCATCACGGGCAGCCTGACCGATAACGCCCGCAAAGGCATCCCTGTCAGGCCAGATCGTCACAAGGCGGACATTGCCCTTTTTCCAGCAGATTGTCTCTCCATTGTCGGCGATGAGGTCTGCTTCAGCAGCGCCGGAATAGTGATCATACCAACCGCCTGCTGTACCCATCGCGCTCGAATGGTCGAGCCGGTCGGGAAGGCTTTCGCTCAATGTGATTGTACCGCCTACCAGCTGCGACAGTTTGCCCGGAGCAAGGTTGCTGGGAATGCCGAATTCAGCATTGCGGCTGCCGGTGCGCGGGCCGATCACCATCTGCCCCTGATGGCTCTCAAGCGCGTGGACCAGCGCATCAGGCACGATCGGCAGGCATGGAACGACAACCAATGGATAGTCAGAAAGATCGGCTGTAGGCGGGACAATGTCGATGTTGAGGCCCAGCTTCCGCAATGCTGAATAGCTCGCGAAAGCAGCCCACAGAGCAGAGCGGTTCTGACCTTGCGGCTGGATCTGTGTCACCCATTCGGCATCATAGGCAAAGATGATCGCTGCGTGCCGAGGCGTCTTGGAATGATCAATCTCGCCCCATTCGTTGATCGCATCGGCTGTTTCGCGCGCTTCAGACAGTGCAGGCGCGGGCTTGCCATCGGGCCTCAGCAAGCCAGCGTGCATTTGCTCCTGCGCCTTGGGAAACTGGCGCCAGCGAAAATAGCTCACCAGCTCTGCCCCATGCGCAAAGGCCTCAAGCGTCCACAGTTTGACCATGCCGGGCAGGGGGGCAGGGTTGTATCGCGCCCAATTCACCGGCCCCGGTTGCTGTTCGAGCACCGACCACCGGCCGCCCTTGGCACAGCCGCGATACAGGTCGTGATGAAAGGCTGCGATATCAGGGTGCCCCTGACGAGCATAGGTGCGCTTGTCCTCGTCGCTGAAGGGGAACATCTCCAGAAAGCCGAGCGGATAGCTGTCCCAGCCAATCACATCGACATCTGTGCCAAGATCATGGTGATCATAGCCAGTGTAAAAGCCCATCGCGTTGTGGGTGATGTCGCGGCCCGGAGAGAGTTCGCGCAGAATATCAACCTGCGCGCGGTTAAACGCGATCACCTGATCGGATGAGAACCGCCGGAATGCGAGCCAATGCGCGGGGTTGGCTTCGGTTGTCGTGAGGTTGGGCAGCTCAACCTCGTCAAAGCTGCGATATTCCATGCTCCAAAAGACATTGCCCCATGCCTCGTTCAGCGTGTCCACCGTGCCATATCGCTCTGCCAGCCATGCGCGAAAGGCATCGCGTGCGGCGGGAGAGAAGCTCTGCACGGTATCGTGGCAGCCATATTCATTGTCGGTCTGCCAGGCGACGATAGCCGGGTGATCGCCATAGCGCTGCGCCACTGCGCGAGTGATGCGGGCGGTTTCGGCCCGGTATCCGGCATGGCTGAAACAATAGTGACGGCGCGACCCGAACCCGCGCGGTTTTCCATTGCGGTCGATCGCGATCATATCAGGCATCGCATCCACGACCCATTTGGGCGGGGTCGCGGTTGGCGTACCCATGATGATGCCAAGGCCTGCTTCATGCAGTGTCTCAATGGCCTGATCGAGCCATGCCCAGTTAAGCTGACCCGGCTCTGGTTCGATCCGGCTCCACGCAAACTCGCCAATCCGCACGCGGGTAAGGCCGGTTTCGCGCATTTGCGCGGCATCTTTGGCCCAACGCTCTTGCGGCCAATGTTCGGGATAATAACAAACACCAAGGTCCATGCGCTTGCGTTTATCGTTTGTTGTGCGATGCAGGCCAGCGCAAAATTCAAAGGATGCAAATGTTCGGCGAAACAGCCCAATTCGCAAATGCCACTCAGCTTGCCGTCTTCGTCTCCCTGACCGCACTTGTCGGCTTGCTGACCTGGTGGAAAGTGCGCAGTGCGCGCCACGATGGTTCGGAAAAAGACGTTTTCCTTGCAGGCAAGGGCTTGAGCTGGATCTTCGTCGCAGGTGCGATCACGCTCACCAATCTTTCAACCGATCAATTGGTTGGCATGAACGGCAATCAGATGCTGCTGCTCGCCTGGTGGGAAATTGCGGGCTTTGTGGGCCTGATGACGCTCGCCTTCATCTTTGTACCGCTTTATTATCGCTACAATTGCACGACCGTCACCGAACTGCTTGAGCGGCGCTATGACGGGCGCTCAATCCGCACCTTGATCTCGGCGATCTTTATCGCGGGCAATTTGCTGATCTATCTGCCCGCTGCGCTTTATTCGGGCGGGTTGTTCCTCCAATCCTTGTTTGGCGCGAATATTCCGCTGATTGCGTTTTCCATCGGCCTTGCGCTGGTGAGTGCTGCTTACACTGTCTTTGGCGGTCTTCGCGCGGTCGCTGTGATGGATACGTTTTCAGGCATCGGTATTCTTGCGCTGGCGCTCCTGATTGTGTTCCTCGCGCTTTCGGCGGTCAATTTTGACATTGTCACCGATGTGCCGGCTGAACGGCTGAGCATGGTCGGAGCTGCCGATAGCCCGATCCCGTTTCACACGCTGTTTACGGGCATGGCCTTCATTCAGATCTTCTACTGGTCGACCAATCAGAACATCACGCAAAAGGCGATGGCCGCGCCAACCGTCAAAGAAGCGCAAAAGGGCGTGTTTGCCGCCGCTGCGGTTCGCATTCTGGTCGTCCCTCCAATTGTCGTGATACCGGGCGTTGTTGCTTACAAGCTGTTCGGAGATGTGGGAGATGCGGCCTATGGACGGCTGGTCGCCGAAGTCCTGCCAAGCTGGCTGTCAGGCGCCTTTGCGGCGATGGTGGCAGCGGCTGTCATCACAACGTTCAGCGCTGTTCTGAACTCGACAGTTGCGCTCTATTCGGTCGATTTCCACGAACAATTCGTTGGCAAGGTCAAGAACCACTGGCGGCTTGGCGCGGTGATGAGCGTGTTCGCCACAGCTCTCGCGATAGGATTGGTGCCGCTTTATCAGAACGCGGAAAGCATTATCAATCTGCTGCAGCAGCTCAATGGTCTGTCATCGATGCCGATCCTGTCGGCCTTTATCGTGGGCCTCCTCTTTCGCAATGTCTCGGCACGCTCCGCGATTGCCGGAGTTGCATGGGGCATTGGGCTTTATGCTGCTTACACTTTCATCGACGAATTTTCGGCGACGGTTGGTCTGCACTATATCGACTTCATGGTGGTCACTCTGTTCACCTCTGTGATTGCCGCGCTCGCGTTCAACCGATTTGTGATGGGACGCCGGGCAACATGGATCGGGTTTGAACTGTTCCGGTCAGCCCCTGATCCTGATGCCGAGCAGGCCAAGTGATCACGCTTGATACGAAGGGCGCAAGCCTCGTGCTGGAAAAGCGCGAGGGGGCCGCGCCCTTGTGGCGGCATCTGGGGGCAAGGGTTGATGCGGCAGGTGTGCCGGGGCTTGGCGAATTGCGGGCCGCGGCGACGTATTCGATGGATCAAGACAAGCCGCTTGATGTCTTTCCGACGGCTGGGCTTGGATCCTTTGCCCCGCCCGCGCTCGCTCTGCGCGATGAGGCAGGTCATGCGATTGACGTGCAGTTCGGCGATGCGCAGGTCGTGGTTGATGACGACGCGCTTACCATCGCATTGTCTGATCCGGTCTCAAGCATTGCGGCGACGGTTAAGATCACCGCCAAAGCGGGTGGGGGCATCGTCTTTGCCAGCGATGTGACCAATCGCAGCGATGCGCCGGTTATGGTTGACCGCATGGTGAGCGCGACGTTGCCGTTGCCAGCCATCAGCGATCAGATCATTTCTTGGCGCGGGCGGCACAATGCCGAACTGGTCGAATGCGCCGAGGCGATGCCGCAGCACGGCTGGGTGCGCGAAACCCGCCGCGGGCTGACCGGGCATGGCGGACCTTGCGGCGCCTATGTGCTGACACAGGACGCGGGCTATGACGCAGGGCTGACCTTCGCTTTGCAGCTCGCATGGTCGGGCGACAGCAGGTTGACCATTGAGCGCGATGATGAAGGCTTCTGGGTCATGCAGGCCGAAGCATTGCTGCAAGCGGGCGAAGCGAGATTGGCGCCCGGTGAAAGCCTCGCCGCGCCTGAAGCCTTGCTCGCGATCTCAACTGGTGGGCGCAACGGTGCGATGGCTCAGATGCACGCGCTTGTGCGCGATTTGGTCGCATGGACAAACAGCGAAATGCCGCCGCGTCCGGTGCATCTCAACAGCTGGGAAGCGTGCTACTTCGCGCATGACGAAGCGCGCATCCTGGCACTTGCCGAAGCCGCGCGAGAGATCGGCATAGAGCGCTTCATCATCGATGATGGCTGGTTCCGCAATCGCAACAATGACCGGGCAGGGCTGGGTGACTGGACGCCTGATCCGGCAAAATATCCAGACGGGCTAGCACCGGTTGCGCACAAGGTCCGCGCAATGGGCATGGAGTTTGGGCTGTGGGTTGAACCGGAAATGGTCAATCCCGACAGCGATCTCTACCGCGCCGACCCCGATTGGGCCCTGCATTTGCCTAAACGTGATCGCCCGACCGCACGCGGGCAATTCGTGCTCGACATGCGGCGCGAGGATGTGCGTGATTATCTGTTTGAATGCCTCGATACGCTGTTGGTGTCCGCGCCGATTTCATACCTCAAATGGGATCACAATCGCGACCACGCCCCTTCGGGCGGCGCGGCGCAAACGCGGGGCAGCTATGCCCTGATGGAACGGCTGCGGGCAGCTCATCCGCATGTCGAGATCGAAAGCTGTGCAGGGGGCGGCGGGCGAATTGACGCAGGGATTGCCCGTTATGTTCAGCGGTTCTGGACCAGCGACAATATCGACGCTTTGGCGCGCGTGCCGATCCAGCGCGGTTTTCTTGCATGGATGCCGCCAGAAATGATGGGCGCGCATGTCGGTGCGAGCCCAAGCCATGCGACCGGTCGCCAACAATCGCTCGCTTTTCGCGCTGCAATCGCCTGTCAGGGTCACCTTGGCGTTGAGCTTGATCCTGCCGGCATGGCGGCGAGTGATCGCAAAGAGCTTTGCGATTGGATTGCCTTTTACAAGAAGTGGCGCAGAGTCATTCATGGCGGGGCGGTCCACCTTGGCAAGGCCAATGACGGCGTCCTCTGGCAGGCGCAGGGCACAGGCGATGAAATGCTGCTGTGGGTTATCCGCCGCGATCACGGCGAAGATCGGCGGTCACAGCCCATTGCGCTCCCCTTTGCGGAGAACCGCGATTGGGGGGTGACATTGCTGAAAGCCGCAGTCTCAAACGGTGTGCTTACGCCTCGCTCGGCCCCCGCTTTCAAAGCCATGCGCGATGCGCCGCAGGGCTTTTCGGGCAGCTGGCTTGCAAATGCGGGCTTGCCTGTCCCTGCATTGCCTGCTGAGAGCGCGCTGATCTTTCACCTGAAGGCTGTCTGATGAGCGCAAACGAATTGCCGCATCGCCGTTTCAATCCGCTGACCGGCGAATGGGTGCTGGTCAGCCCGCAGCGCATGAAGCGCCCTTGGCAGGGAGAGCGCAAGCCCACTGAAAAGACCGAGCGGCCAGCCTATGATGCGGGCTGCTATCTTTGCCCCGGCAATCAGCGGGTCGGGGGCGCGGTGAACCCGGATTATACCGGCCCCTATGTCTTTGCGAATGACTTTCCTGCTCTTCTGACCAATGCGACAGGCGATCGCCGCGAAGGTCTGCTGCGCGAAGAACCGGCCTGCGGTGAAGCGCGCGTGATCTGCTATTCACCGGACCATTCGGCAACGCTTGCGACCATGCACGATGACGCGCGCCGGGCTGTCATTGATACGTGGTGCGAACAGTCGCAAGAGCTTGGGCAGCGCTGGGCCCATGTCGAGATTTTCGAAAACCGCGGCGCGATGATGGGCGCCTCCTCACCGCATCCTCACGGTCAGATCTGGGCGGGCGATTTCGTGCCGACGATCGTCCAACGCGAGGATGACAATCAGCGGCGCTATCTTGCAGAGCACGGAACCGCTCTGCTCGCCGATGCCCTTGCTGCCGAGCTTGCCTCAGGTGAGCGGATCGTCGCCAAAAACGACCATTGGGCGATGTTGGTCCCGCACTGGGCGGCATGGCCGTTCGAAACGCTTGTCGTCCCGCGTGAGCCTGTTGCACGGTTGGAGGAACTGACAGACGAGGCGCGCGGCGCGCTATCGAATGTGCTTGGCGTATCGCTCCGGGCTTACAACGCGCTGTTCCTCACGGAATTTCCCTATTCGATGGGTTGGCATGGCGCGCCTCATGCGCTGGGCGAGGACACATCACACTGGCGGCTTCACGCGCACTTCTTCCCGCCATTGCTGCGATCAGCGGAAATCCGCAAGCATATGGTTGGCTTTGAGCTATTGGCGGAAACGCAGCGTGACCTCACCCCTGAGGCGGCAGCCCAGCGATTGCGGGACGTGATGGCATGAGCCAGGCTCTGCAAGCGCATGCCGCGGCGCTGTTCAAACAGCGGTTCGGCTTCCTCCCTGATGGAACCGTATTTGCGCCGGGACGCGTCAACCTGATTGGCGAGCATGTCGATTATAATAACGGGCTGGTCATGCCGATGCCGCTAGCGATTGGCACAGCAGTCGCATGGGGGCGAACCACTGGTGACCAGATCGAGGTTCTCGCGGCGGATTTCGGCGAGGACGATCAATTCTTCGCCTCTTCGCCAGCAAAGCCCGATTCCGTCAGCTGGCGGTCCTATGTTCGCGGCATGGCAGCGGGCTGGGGCGACAAGCTCACCGGAATGCGCATCGTGATTACAGGTGATCTTCCGCGCGGATCGGGTCTGTCGTCATCGGCGTCCTTGTGCATTGCCATTGGCCGAGCGCTGGCCATGGCCGCCGGTGAGACAATTGATGCACGCAGCCTTGCTCTTCGCGCTCAACAAACCGAGCACCATTATGCAGGCGTCGCCTGCGGGATCATGGACCAGATGGCGGTGGCAGCGGGCGAGGGGGGCAAGGCGATGCTGCTCGATTGCCGCGATCTTTCGTTTGAAAACCTTCCGGTCCCAACCGACTGGGCAGTGCTTGTGATCAATTCAGGCGTAACCCGCGGGTTGGTGGATGGCGAATACAATGCACGCCGCGCCCAGTGCGAAGCAGCGGCCAGCGCTATGGGCGTGGCGAGCCTGCGCGATGCCGATTTGGCAATGCTTTCGGCTGCGAAGCTCGGCGAGAAAGAGGCATTAAGGGCCTCGCATATCATCACTGAAATCGCGCGTGTCCGCCATGCGGCAGATGCGCTCAGAGGTGCTGAGCTTGACCGGTTCGGCGCGATCCTTCGGGAAGGGCACGCCTCGCTGCGTGACAAGTTTGAAGTCTCGCACCCCATGGTCGATGAACTCGTCGACACGCTGCAGCGCATTATTGGCGAGGCAGGCGGTGCACGCATGACTGGTGCAGGGTTCGGCGGATCGGTTGTGGCGGTGCTGAAAGCTGACCGGGCGAAGGAGCTTGAGGCAAAGCTGGGCAGGCCCGTTCTGCGCGCTGCCTGACTGCTGAAACTGTGGCCCCGCAGTCAGGCTTACCATCAGTTCTGGAAAGCGGCGTCGATTGCTGTCTTGGCAAGTGACTTGGCGTGATCAGCGACTTCCTTCGGGCTGAGCAGATGCGCCAGAACAATCGCGCCTTCCTTGATCAGCAAGAGCCTGAACGCGAGGTCCTTGGGATCGGGCGCGTTTGCTTTGCTCGCCAGCTCTTCGAAATACCGCGCGAGCAGGCTTTTGTGCTGAGCCGAGATCGAGTGGATCGGGTGATCGCGATTTGGATATTCTGAAGAGGCCTTCACAAACATGCAGCTGCGGTAAGCCGGTTCGTCGAACCATTCTTCAAGCGCATCAAAAATCGCGAGCAAGCGGTCCTTTGGATCATCGGCCAGTGCTTCGATGCGGCGTCTGAGCCAATTGCGGAACTGTTCGTCGCGCAGGCGCAGAGTGGCGAGGATCAGGTCCTCCTTGGTGCGGAAGTGCTTATAGATCGCGGTTTTGGATACGCCGGTTTCCTTCGCGAGGCGATCCATCCCGATCGCGTGAAACCCGCCCCTGTAAAACGATTCGAGCGCCTTCTGGACCAATTCATCACGTTTTGAGGCACTCATATTCGCTCCAACAGGGTATCACATTTACGGCTCGGTAAATGGGTGAGGCGATTGGTCATTACAACCTTTACGCTCACGCTTGCCAACAGCTGCGCGGCGGAGATCCTTTGGCAGAATGACGGCCTTTGGGAGCATGGAGCGAAAAAACACATTTAAATTGAGATACATAATAAACTGCTCGATTGGACCTTCTCAATGCCGCGGGTCCTCCGTTACACCTCTAGTCATCCGTATGCGGTCGCAAGACAAAGGCTGTATGGCTGGGTCAGATCACATTTTTCAATCAAGACATTGACAGATCGGTAACCTTTCACCAAAAAGGGTGTACCGATCGGTTATGGTCGGGCCGACACTAGGAGGAATTGATGTTGTCCAGACAACCCCGCCGCGCGGTCAGGGCGCGATCCCCGTCACTTTCGGTAAGCGCCTGCCTTGCCGGTTTGGCATTCGCACCGCCGCCATTCACGCAGCTGCGGGGATAGATCCCGCTCCACCCTCTCACCCCACCCCACATCAGCCGGGCTCCTCCCCCTCACCCCAAAGCCGGCTGATGGGACGGTGACCGACAGTGCATCCGCCTTGCCCCCCTTCGGATAGCCACGGTCACCGTCCGCCCCCTTTCTCTCAATGCCAAGGAGATTTCCCATGACCCCGTTTGAAACCCACACACTCGAAACAGCACCTGCTGATGCTCAAGCGTTCCTGAAGGCCGCAAAGGGCGCTTATGGCTTTGTTCCCAACCTGCTCGGCACCATGGCAGAGGCTCCGGCCATTCTCGAAGGCTACATGACGCTGGCCGGGATCTTCGACAAAACTGCGCTTTCCGAAACCGAACGCCAGATCATCCTGATGACCAACAACCGTTTAAATGGCTGCACATATTGCATGGCCGCGCACACAACGATTTCCCAAGGTGCGGGCGTGCCAGCTGACGTGATCGAGGCGCTGCGCAACGACACCCCTATCGCTGATGCCAAGCTTGAGGCGCTGCGCACCTTTGCGGCAGTCATCAACGAAACCCGCGGCTGGCCAGCGGTTGAAGACATCGATGCGTTTCTCGCCGCTGGATACACGCACCAGACCGTTCTCGAAGTGATCCTGGGCACCGCTCTCAAAGTGATGTCGAACTACACCAATCACATCGCCGAAACGCCGGTTGATGCGCCCTTTGCCCCCAACGCCTGGACCGCGCCGGTCGATCAGGCTGCCTGATCCGGCAAGCCCACAGGCCCGGCGGCGTCCCCGAACGCCGCCGGGTCTAATGAGAGAAGAACCCATGGATATTCGCAAACCCGTCCCCTCGTTCACGCGTGAAACCGCAATCGAAAAGGTTCGCCTTGCCGAAGATGGTTGGAACTCGCGCAAGCCTGCAAAGATCGCGCTCGCTTATTCACCAGATACGAAATGGCGAAACCGCGTAGAATTTCCGGTTGGCCGCGAGCAGGTGGAAGCGTTCCTGACGCGCAAATGGTCACGTGAGCATGACTATCGGCTCATCAAGGAATTGTGGGCGCATGATGCCAACCGCATCGCGGTTCGATACGCTTATGAATATCGCGACGACAGCGGCAACTGGTTCCGGGCCTATGGCAATGAGAACTGGGAGTTCGATGCCAATGGCTTCATGACCGAACGTCACGCCAGCATCAATGAGCTGCCGATTTCGGAAGCGGAGCGCAAGCTTCACTGGCCATTGGGCCGGCGCCCTGATGACCATCCCGGACTATCAGAGCTCGGCCTGTAAGGGGCTTGCTTCCGCCGCTCTCCCAACGTGTTCAACCGCATTGCTGGCAACAATCGATGCCGCGTTACAAAACGATACCGCGCAAGCGTTGGATACGGCCGCATTGATCGATAGTGTGACTGAGGTGAGTTTGACACAATTCTAAGACTCAAACAGTCTTCTGCGGATCAGCTTTGGGAGAGCGCCGTATGGAACAACAAGGGCTCAGCGGGGCATTAGCAGACCAAGCGGCAGCTGATGAGGTTGCCGCTGATGATCAGGCGGCAGACCGCAGCAAGAACGCAGACCTTGCCGCAGGTGCCGGCGTCTTGGCATTGGGCCTTGCCACTGCTGCATGCGGCGGTGGCGGATCCACCTCCACCAGTGGCGGCGGCGCTCCACCGCCTACGGGAGGCGGCAATCCCGGACCAACATTCATAACACCCGACACCGATCAACAAGCCGCTCGATTTGCTCTTCGCGCAGGCCTGTCGGTGACAACCGGCGACATCGCGGAGATGCGTTCGCAAGGTTACGAACCCTGGCTGGATGCTGAAATCAACCAACCGATTGAGCGCACAGCCGAGCAATTCCTGTCGGGCCTTGGCTTTGAACAGATCAACGAAGATCAGTGGTTCTTTCGCAGCGATCCCGCTGACTACATGATCTGGAACCAATTGCTCACCGGAAGCAATTCGGTGCGCAAACGCGTCGCTTTGGCGCTGTCTGAATTCTTCGTCGTCTCGGTCAACAACATCACCATCTGGCCGAGCACGTCGATCGGTTCCTACTGGGACATTCTCAAGCGCAACGCCTTTGGCAATTTTCGGGACGTGCTTGAGCAAGTCACGCTTGATGCCTCGATGGGGGTGTTCTTGAACACGCTGGGCAATGAAAAGGCGGACCCCACGACAGGTCGTGTCCCGGATGAAAATTTCGGTCGAGAGGTGATGCAGCTCTTCTCGATCGGCCTGTTTGAGCTCAACCTTGACGGGACCGTGCGGACCGATGGCGCCGGGGACCCGATCGAGACCTACACCAATGAAGATGTGACCGGCATCGCCAAGGTGTTCACCGGATACAGCTACAATTTCACCGGCGATATTCAGTTCACGCCTTCACCGGTCATGGCGCAGGTGGACGTTCCCGAGGCGCGGCTCTTACGCAACCCGATGACAGCTGACCCGAACCTGCGGTTCCCGTTTGGTGAAGACACGCATTCGCTGGAGGAAAAGAGCTTTCTGGGAACGACCATTCCAGCCGGGACAGGCGCGACTGAAAGCTTGAGGATCGCGCTTGATACCTTGTTCAATCATCCCAATGTCGGCCCGTTTTTCGGCAAGCAGATGATCCAGCGGCTGGTGACCAGCAATCCCTCTCCTGCTTATGTTCAGCGGGTCGCACAGGTCTTCAACGATAACGGCTCTGGCCAGCGCGGGGATTTGCGCGCGGTGTTCAAAGCCGTGCTGCTTGATGAAGAAGCGCTGTCCGATGCGACGCTGGCTGATCCGTCATTTGGCAAGCTGCGCGAACCGATGCTGCGATTTGCGCAATGGGGACGCACTTTTGGTGCGCAGTCTGAAACCGGCGCATGGTTGATGCAGAACCTGTCCGAGCGTTCCAACCGTCTCGGCCAGTCTCCGCTGCGCTCGCCATCGGTCTTCAACTTTTTCCGACCGGGCTATTCGCCTCCCAATTCACAATCGTCCGAAAATGACCTGCTCGCTCCCGAATTTCAGTTGGTGAATGAGACAACGGCAGCAGGATATATCAACTTCATGGAGCGCACGATTGACGGGCGCGGGCCGTGGATGTTCGATGTAAAAGCGACCTATTCTGAAGAGATCGCGCTCGCCGCTGACACGGCCGCTTTGGTCGACCGGCTCGACCTGCTGCTGACAGCCAACCAATTGTCGGATTTTGCGCGGGGCATCATTGAAGACGCGCTTGCCGCGACGGCTGTGTCGGAAACCGCAAGCGAGGAGGCCAAGCTTCAGCAGGTCCACAGAGCTGTAATGCTTGTCATGTCCTCCAACGATTACCTGATCCAGAAGTAGGGGGCGGCGATGTTTCATATCGGAAAAGCCAACGAAATCTCGCGCCGCGCCTTTCTGCACCGGTCCAGCCAGCTTGCCGTGATGGGGGCTGCCTCTGGCTATGCACTGGGTCTGTCCGGGCTGAGCGATGCCTTGGCGTTTGAATCGGGCGGCGGATACAAGGCTCTGGTGTGCGTCTTCCTGCTGGGCGGCAATGATCACGCCAACACGTTTATCCCCTTCGACAGCGCAAATTATGCGAAATACAGCGCGATCAGGGGCGGCCTGCCCGCAGATGGCGGAATTGCGATCGAGCGCGGTGCCTTGGCCAACCAGGTGCTTAATCCGATCGAGCCACAAACGCTGACCGATGATATGCAATTGGCGCTTGCGCCGACCATGCCGCGGTTGAAAGCGCGGTTTGATGAAGGCGTGATGGCACCGCTTCTGAATGTGGGACCGTTGATCGTTCCGCTTACCCGCCAGCAATTTGAAAGCGGCAACAATTCCACATTTCCCCGCCCTGCCAAATTGTTCTCGCACAATGACCAGCAATCGACCTGGCAATCAGGTTCGCCCGAAGGCTCGGTTTCCGGATGGGGCGGCAGGATCGGTGACTTTGCGGCAAGCAGCAACACCAATTCCATGTTCACCGCAATCAACGCGACCGGAAATGCGGTGTTCCTGTCTGGTGATCAGGTCCAGCCTTATGGCATCTCTTCGAACGGTGCGATCGAGATACGGGCGCTTGATCGCAACCTTTACGGATCATCTGCTGCCAGCCAGGCGCTGCGCGAGCTGCTCACCAATGGGACCGGGCATATTTTCGAAAACGATTATGCGATGGCCAATGCGCGCTCGATCCAGTTTTCCGGCTTCGTGAATGATGCTTTGCGCAATGTCAGCCTTTCGACCGATTTCGGAAGTGGGAACGGCCTGGCAGAGCAATTGGAGATCGTCGCCCGGCTGATTGCGGCGCGCAACAGCCTGGGTGTGACGCGGCAGGTGTTCCTGGTCGCGACAGGCGGGTTTGATACGCATGACGGTCTGATTGGAACGCACGAAGGCCTGCTAGCCGGTGTCGATTTTGCGCTCGATGCCTTCTACCGATCGCTGGTCGAAATTGGCGTTGCAGACCGCGTGACCGCCTTCACCGCCTCCGACTTCGGGCGCACGCTGTCTTCGAACGGAGATGGCACAGACCATGGATGGGGAAGCCATCACATCGTTCTGGGCGGCTCTGTCGCGGGCGGCCAGTTCTATGGCCGGGCGCCAGAGATTTCGGTCGAGTCCGATGATCAGGTGGGCCAGGGGCGGTTGCTTCCGAGCACGTCGGTGGATGAGTATTCTGCCACCTTGGCATCGTGGCTCGGCGTTTCGCCAGGCGAGATCCCGATCGTCTCACCCAATATCGCCAATTTCAACTCGCCGGACCTTGGCTTCATGCGGAGCCCCGAACCCGCCGACTGAACGCATTCGCGGAATTGGCCAATCTGAGATGCCGGCGGCTTCAACGAAGGGCAATCTCGCCGCGAAGCAAGGCGGAGGGAACAGCTTCGAGGGCTTCAAGAATTGGTGGGCTGCGATGAGGCAACCTCGAACCCACCGGGTTCGCAAGCGCGACTGCGCGTCGGCCGGTCAGGCCGCCCCTCGGAGACATGAGCCCGAAAGCCTTTTGGGCGAATTGTCGCGAGAGAAAAGATGGTGGGCGCGGCAAGGATTGAACTTGCGACCCCACCCGTGTGAAGGGTGTGCTCTACCACTGAGCTACGCGCCCGTCCCTTGCGAGACCGAGTTCTCGATCTGGCCTCGGACAGGGGCGCGCATCTACTGCGCTGGTTCCCCTATTGCAAGCCTGTGCGCTTCGCGATTGGCCCGGTTCACCGTCCGAGCCATCTGCCGACAAGCCCGATCAGGCTGCCTCTTTCGCCCGGCGTAAGGGGCCGCGGTTCGCTTGGGCATTCTAGGCAGTAGGCCTGTACGCCTTGTGTCCCTGCAAGCCGCGTTGCATCGCGCGCCAACTGACCAAGCAGGGCCTCGCGCTGACGTGCGGCCATGGCGAACATGTCACCCGATTGCACCGCCGCTTGCGGGGCAACGGCATTGGTGACCAATTGCCGGATCAGCGAATCGTAATTGGCTTCCTGGCTTCCAAGATAGCGCGCATTCCACTCACCTTCCTCAAGTTCGGCCTTGCCAGCGACCCATTCCAGCGCATCCTCGATCCCGCCAAACTGGTCGACAAGCCCAAGCTGGCGAGCGGTCCCGCCGTCCCAGACACGGCCCTGCGCAATCTCGTCAACCTGCGCGACCGAAAGCCCGCGTGCCTCGGCGACGCGGGTGATGAAGTCGCTGTAGGTATCGTTGACGCCCGCCTGAAGGATCGAGTCCACCTCTGGCGTCAATCCGGCGATCAGATCGGGCTGGCCAGAAAGCGGAGTGGTGCGATAGCCGTCGGCGTTGACGCCGATTTCGGCTGCGGCATCCTCGAATGTCGGCAGCACGGCAAACACGCCGATTGATCCGGTGATCGTTTCTGGCTGGGCGAAGATACGGTCGCTCGATGTCGCCACCCAATAGCCGCCGCTTGCCGCAACATTGGCAAAGGAGACAGCGACCGGGATATCCTTGTCGCGGAAGCGTTGAACCGCGCGGCGAATTTCCTCTGATGCGAGCACCGAGCCGCCGGGCGAATTGATCCGCACAACAAGGCCCTTGATCGTATCATTGCCAATCGCTTCATCGAGCAGGCCCGCAATCCGCGAACCGCCTGCTGCGCCGGGTCCGGCATCGCCATCGACAATCGTCCCAGCGACCGTCACCACGGCGATTTCTCCGCTTGAGGCGTCATCGCCAATATCAGCGAGAAACGGCGCAAGGGCGCTTTTTGCATAGGCACCGGGCTTCTTGCTGGTCCTGTCTTCGCCGGCGATTTCGGCCACACGCTCGCCAAATTCGATGCGGTCGCCAAGTTTATCGACAAGGCCGGCTTCAAGCGCGGCTTCGGCAAGATCACCAGCAGAAGCCTCAACCCAGCTGACCGGATCGCTGGTTACGCGGTCAAGCTCGAGGTTTGGGCGGGCCTGTTTCACATTGGCCTGCCATTCCTCCCACAGCGCCCCATAAAGGCTCGCAAGGTTCTCTCTTGCTGCATCGGAAGGACCGTTAAGCAGATAGGGTTCAACCGCCGATTTGAATTCGCCCACGCGGTAGACTCGGGCGTTGATGTTCAGCCGGTCAAGCAGCTCGGCATAATACAGGTTGCTGCCGCCGGGTCCGACGATCATCGCTCCGCCCAACGGATCGGCCCAGACCTCGCTTGCGTGAGCCGCAAGGTGCATCTGATCATCGCCATAGCCGACCGCATAGGTCAGCACAGGCTTGTCCGCCTTGCGCACCCGGTCCATCGCTTCGCCGATCGCCTGCATGTGAACCTGCCCGCCGCCGACAAAGGCTGACATGTCCATCACAACGGCCTTGATCCGTTCATCACCGGCTGCTGCATCAAGCGCGCGCACAAGATCGCGGGCCTGAAGTTCAGCCGGGGGCGCGCGCCCGCTCAACAGCGTTTGAAGCGGATCAACCGCAGAGCGCTCCTCGACCACGAAACCGGACATGTCGATATACAGCGCCCCTTCGCGCACTTGTCCGGGGTTGGGCGCGGCCGACAGGATGCTGAACAGCGCGAGAAAGAACAGCAAGAGGAACACAAGGACCATTGCGTCCTTGATCCCGACGATGACTTTCCATGCCTTTCCGACGAAGCTCATTGAATATGGGTTTCCTGCTGTGAATGCCGCTTTCTCAAGGGAAGTAGGCGTGATTTGCTTAAAGTTCCATGGGGAAGCGCGTTTGTGATGGGTTGAGCGTTGCACAAGGCTCGACTAAGGGCGTGGCTTTAATGGACAACACGCCTCCTTCCTCGCCGAACGACCGGTTTCCGGCCGGGCGGCTCGCATTCCCGCATCGCGACCTTACCGGTATTGGTCAGCTTGAGCGGCACGAGATCCTGTATCTGCTGGATCAGGCAGCCCAGTGGGTGGAGCTTAATCGGCAGCGGACCAAGCATACCGAGCTTTTGTCCGGGCTCACCATCATCAACGCCTTCTTTGAAAATTCGACGCGAACGCTTTTGAGTTTCGAGATTGCGGGCAAGCGGCTGGGCGCTGACGTTGTCAACATGCACGCGGCCACCTCCAGCGTGAAGAAGGGTGAGACGCTGATCGACACCGCGATCACGCTTAACGCCATGCGGGCGGATGCGATTGTCATCCGCCATGGATCGAGCGGGGCAACACAGCTGATTGCCGACAAGGTGGATTGCCCGGTTTTGAACGCTGGTGATGGGCAGCACGAACATCCGACACAGGCGCTGCTGGATGCGCTGGCGCTGCGCGAGGCATTGGCGCGGCGAGGCGAGGCGAGCGAGGATTTTACAGGGCTCACCATCACGATTTGCGGCGATATTCTTCACAGCCGCGTGGCGCGCTCGAACATTTTGTGCCTTCAGGCGATGGGCGCGAGCGTGCGTCTGTGTTCGCCGCCTGCCTTGATGCCGCAAGGGGTTGAGGCGATGGGCGCTGAGCCGTTCCACGATTTTGACGCCGCGCTTTCGGGCAGCGATGTGGTCATGATGCTGCGGCTCCAGTCGGAGCGCATGTCGGGTCAGTTCATCCCATCGGCGCGCGAATACCACCATCTTTACGGCCTCACGAAAAAGCGGCTTGCCCAGGCCGCGCCTGATGCGCTGGTGATGCATCCGGGCCCGATGAACCGCGGGGTCGAGATCGACAGCGAGGTTGCAGACATGCTCGACCGCTCGATCATCACCCAGCAGGTGGAGATGGGGGTTGCGATCCGCATGGCGTGTCTCGACGTGCTGACCCGGCAGGCGCGCGGTGTGGAGGGCTGGTCATGAAGCAGATGCGGCCCCTTGCGATCACCGGCGGACAATTGATCACGCCAACAGGCGCGGCGCCCGGAGCACTGCGTCTGGTCGATGGCCTGATCGAGGCAGCTGGCAGCGATGTCAGCGCCAGAGACGGTGACGAAGTGATCGATGCCAAGGGGCTGGTGGTTGCGCCCGGCATCGTCGATTTTGGCGTGTTCGCAGTTGATAAGCCTGCTTTCCATTTTGGCGGGATCACCCGTGCGGCGCTGATGCCTGATCAGTCGCCGCCGCTCGATTATCCCAGCCGCGTCAACTACATCGCCAAAAGCGGCAAGCCCGACCTGTGGGTCCACCCGCTTGCTGCTGCGACGCGCGGGCTTGAAGGCAGCGAACTGGCCGAAATTGCGCTGATGCGCGATGCCGGGGCTCGCGGCGTCTCAACCGGGCGCCGCTGGATCGCTGACAGCGGCGTGATGCTGCGGCTGTGCCAATATGCCGCGATGCTGGACCTTGTGGTGGTCGCCCATGCCGAGGACAGCGGCCTTGCAGGAGAGGCCGCCGCGACCGCAGGCGAGATCGCCACCCGGCTTGGCCTGCCAAGCGCACCAGCCGAGGCGGAGACGCTCGCGCTAGCCCGCGATATCGCCATCGCAGAGATGAGCGGGGCGAGGGTCCATTTCCGCCAGGTCACCACTGCCGCAGGCTTTGACCTCGTGCGCGCTGCCAAGGCGCGCGGTGTCAACATCACCTGCGGGATCACGCCGGCGCACTTCATGCTGTCCGACCTTGCGACGGCAGATTTCCGCACCTTCACGCGCCTGTCCCCCCCGCTTCGCAGCGAAGCGGACCGGCAAGCGGCCCGGGCGGCGATTGCCGATGGCACGATCGACGTGATCGCAAGCGGCCATGACCCGCGCGGCCCAGAGGACAAGCGCTTGCCCTTTGCCGATGCGGCGCCGGGCATGGCAGGGGCGGAGACTTTGCTTGCCATGGTGCTCAACCTCGTTCGCGAGGAGATTATCGACCTCCCCCGCGCGTTTGACCTGCTCGCTGCCAACCCTGCCGCGCTGCTGGGGGTTGAGGCGGGCGCGATTGAAGCAGGGCGCGAGGCCGATATCGCTTTGATCGACCCCGATGCCCCGTGGATTGTCGATCGCCGCAAAATGGAAGCGACCGCCGACAACACGCCGTTTGATCGCCAGGGCGCGCAAGGCCGGGTGAGGGCATTAATAAAGGGCGGGGTGGCTATCGCGCTGTGAGGCGAGACATGGACCGTCTGAGCCACCTGTTTCTAAACTTTTTAAAACCCTAATGATCTGAATTCATTGATAAATTCAGAAAGTTAGTGTCACTTTCCATTTTGGTGCGTCCACACTTCCCTTTGGGGCCAACAAGGCAGCCATTCTAGGCGCAGTGCTGCAAGTAGGAAAACGCCTGTGTGGCTCGCGTATCTGGCGCGGCACCACCACGCGCGCGGCAAAACGAAAAATGCCCCCGGAGCGTTTGGCTCCGAGGGCAGTTTCGCTGAAGCTCTCATAAAGAGAGGACGGAAATAGGCGAAGGCGCATTGCGTTAGCGGGCAGCAATCCGCACGCCGCGATCAACCGCGCCGGCGGGCGGGTTCGAAGCGGCGTAAGCAAAGCAGCCAGTGCCGCCTGCCTTCAAGGTGTTGCACATCGATCGAGCGCTGCGTGAACCGAAGCCGGCAGCAGCGACGCGGAAATAGGTGCGGCCATTGACCAGAGCCTCTGTGATCACAACGTCACGGCCCTTCAGGTCAGAATAGCGGCGCTGGAATTCAGCCCACTTGTTTTCGGCAACCTGGCGGCTGTTGAACGCGCCAAGCTGGACAAGGTGCGTGGCAGCCGAACCGCTCGCCACCGCCATGCGGCGTTGCTGCGGAGCCGGTGCTGCGACAGCGGCGGGCTCTGGCGTGGCAGGCACATCCTGAACCACAGCGCGCGAGATGAAACGGGTTGCCGAACGCGCAGACGGTGCTGCTGCTGCAACCGCTGGCCTGCGAGCTGGCGCGGGACGGGCAACCGCCGGGGCCGGGCTTGCAGCAGGTGCTGGGGCCTGTGCGACGGATTGAACCACTGGGTCGCTTTCGAACTGAACTTTGTCGATACCATCAATTCCGAACGGAAGCGGCGTTTCGTCGCGCGCAGCACGGGCAGGCGCTGGCGCAGCGGCTGCGACCTGAACCGGCTCTTCGCGGGCTTCTGCCGCCACTTCAACCGGCGCTTCGGCCTGTGCTTCGGCTTCGGCGACCATGGTGTCCATGCTCGGGAAGTTGGCGAGTGCCAGCGATTGCGGAAGGCCGCTGTCATAAGCAGGCGTCACGCCAAGCAGGTTTGCAACGCGGACCTGGAAATCTTCCGGGCGGGCGGTTGCGGCCCATTCGGAAAGGCGCGCGTCAAGCTGATCGGCCGGAACGTCTTCTGCCGCCATCACGCGGGCAGCGGGCCAATTGCCGGACAGCGCATAGGCATAAGCCAGGTTCTGGCGTGCCTTGGGGCTGTTCTGACCCTGACGAACGGTGTTGACGAGATATTGCACACCGCGATCGGTTTGACCGGCAAGCGCCAGGGCAAGGCCAAAGTCAGCCGGCGGAATGCGGTCTGCCGAGCGGTAAAGCTGGGCAAGTGCTGATTGGCTGTCGCCGGTCGCGATCTTGGCAAGAGCATAGCTCAAAACCGTGCGCGGATCGCTTTCGCCAAGCTCAAGCGCTTCGCCAAAAGCGGTGCCAGCCGAATTGAAACGGCCCGCTTCGAGATAGGCCGCACCCAGAATGGCGCGGTAGCCGGGATTGCGCGGCTCTGCGAGCACGGCGGCTTCGGCGTGCTGGATCGCACGGTCGACCTTGCCGTCTTCCAGCGCGGCCTGCGCTTTGGAGAACGAAATCTCAGCAGGCGGTGCAGATGCGCAGCTTGCAAGCGCGAAGCTGGCCAGCGCAGTGCTGACAAAAAGGCCGAATTTGGCGCCCTTGGCGGCCTTTTCAGTAAATCCCTGGTTACGGCTGGCCATGTTGGTTTCCTTCAATTTAACCATGTTTGTCTGCGGCTTGGTTGAACGGTTGGTGTCGTCTTCGAAAAATCAGCTGGGTTTGAGGCGAGAGCCCATGTGACCGCCCATTTTCTGAGCGAGATCATCAAGCTCCTCGATATCGGCGAGCAGCGCGTCGAGCGCTTCGGTCACCAGAGCTTGCGCGCTCATGCCCTGCATGGTCGCAGCGAGGCGCAGTTTGAGGTGACGATCCGTGTCGAGGCGCAATGTGAAAGCTGCGCGGCGAGCGGTGTCTGCGGTGGCCTTGCGAACAGAGTTGCGTTTTGCCTTTGCGGGGCTTTTGGCCTTGCGCTTGGGACACTGGAGGAGCGGGCTATCGGCTTCGTCCTCAGCATCGCTGGCCATGTCGCTGGCCATGTCGCCGGGCATGTCAAGTGTCGCCTGCGCAAGAGCAGACGGCTTGATCGCAACGATATTGTTGTTGGCAGCCGCGGACGCGTCATCGTCCTGGCCCATATCGTTCCAGCCCAGATCTTCGAGCTGTTCATCCGCCACCAGTTCAGGCAGCGGCGCGAGTTGCGGGCGCATGGCAGGCTTTGCTCCGCCTTTCCGTGCGAGCAAAGTCGGTCCAAGCGAGGCAAAGCTGGCTTCGGACATGACTCTCCTGCCTCCTTACTGTGCGACCCGGCGGCCAAACCCGCCAGCAGGACGATGGACGCCCCCTTGCGCGTTGGCAGCGCCCGGACCCGTACCCGGAGCGGCAAAGACAGTGCGGCGGAAGTTCTTTTCGAGCCTGTCGGAAATGTATTTCCAAAGTGCGGTGATTTCCGCTGCGCTGCGACCTTCGGGCTCGACTTCCATCACCGTGCGGCCATCGATCATCGAGGCGGCAAAATCGGTGCGGTGGTGAAGTGTGATGGGGGCAACCGTGCCGTGCTGTGAAAGCGCGACAGCGGCTTCTGACGTGATTTTGGCCTTGGGGGTTGCCGCGTTGACCACGAAGACCAGCGGCTTGCCAGCGCGTTCGCACAGGTCAACCGTGGCGCCAACGGCGCGCAGATCGTGCGGGCTTGGGCGGGTTGGGACAACGATCAGTTCGGCAACGCCAATCACTGACTGGATCGCCATGGTGATGGCTGGCGGTGTGTCGATGAC